>NZ_JAMXXK010000047.1 GCF_024129735.1 Acinetobacter lwoffii
TTCAACTGCTCTCGGAATATTCAATAGATGAACTCAATGAGATAGCCACAATGGCATTAGGTATCTCATAGATGTGTAGATACCTATGCCTTTTAGGAGAGGGCTAGGGTGAGGTTAAGTATTTAATAAGTTCCCTCTCTCTAACTCTCTCCCTTTGGGAGAGAGAATTTTCTTTTGACTGATCTAATTATATTAGGATTCTACAATTAAGCTTCAGCGGGCTGTTCCAGCTTCTTTAGTTTCATATCAAACAGGAATGGACCGAAAGGCAGAATCGAAGCGATTAAACCCATCACAAACATGCTGAGAGACCATTTCTGTTTTTCACATACCGCGAATAAAACTACCAGAAATAGCACAAACAGTACGCCATGACCCATGCCGACATATTTCACCAGAATCGGATTATCCAGCATGTATTTCACTGGCATCGCGATAAATAACAGCAGCAGGAATGAAATTCCTTCAAGCAAACCGACCAGACGCAAAGTTTTGATGTTCATAATACATATTGATTTAACCGAATTAGTTCTGAGTGTACCGAATATCACCTGAATATCGAATCTTAATAATAAAGATATATTCAATATTTTTAATAAGTTATAACCAAGTAAGGCAGTTGGTTATTTAATCTCGGCACCTAATAATTCATGACGTAATTTTAGTAATTCCGGTAAGGTTTCCAACAATAAACTGATCTGTTTCAACACCAAAAGCAGATGTGCTGACTGGTTTTCCTGGGTACTTAAGCGTTGAATTTCTGCCAGTTTATGATCGATGTCGTAGGTATCTAAAGGCTGTTGTTGCAGCAATACCCCAGTTAAGGTTTGCTGGCACCAGTGCATTAAATCCAGAATTTGTGTATCAGTAACCTGCTCACGGTGACTCCCCAATGCTGCAATATAACTGAGTTGGCTATGACTATAGACCAGATAGCGAAAGGCACTTTTGACCAGTTGCGGATCTGGATTCGGTTCGGTACTCAGACTTGAAATCATGCTGGATAAATCAATCTGTGCATTGTGGGCCAGACGCCGTGCAGTCCGGTAAGCAATACTGTTATCTTTACCGTTTCGATATTGCTCGACCACTGCAGAAAAATAGTTCAGTGTTGCATGTGATGATTTTTTGATATTGCTGGAAATATTACGAAAATTCCAGTCAGGCCAGATCCAGCTTACTGCCATCCAGGCAATCAGACAGCCTATGAGGGTATCAATGATACGCGGTAAGATAATGGCGTAACCGGCACCTTTCAGGTTAAAAATCAGGAGTACCATCAAGGTCGCCATGAGAGTGGCCATGGCATATTTTTTGGAACGCAGATAGAAAAAACCGACACCAAAAATCACTGTCAGCAGCAATTGTCCTTCGATACTTGGTACAAAATACAGAATGGGAACACCCAGCATGACCCCTAATAAGGTTCCCAGAGTCCGCAATTTGAGCCGGCTTTTGGTGGCAAAATAACTGATCTGACAGACAAACAGGCTGGTCAATAAAATCCAGTAGCCATTTTTCGCAAAGGGTAATAATGAAATGACATAGCCGACTAGAAATACAATGGCAATCCGCACGGCATGCCGAAAGAGTGCCGATTGCGGACTTAAGTGCGGTTTGAGTTTCAGCCAGAGATCTGTGCTATCGCGAATATCATCATCAAACAGGCTCAGGTCATCAAAATGCTGCTGATAGCGTGGCTTATACAACGCCTGTTGATCATGCAGGTGTTGTAACTGCTCATGTACACTGAGCAGATTGGCCAGAATAAGCTGTAAATTTTTAACTTCAATATTCTGTGGATGCTGGGTAATCCAGTCCTGCATCGACTCCTGTAAATGTTTCAATGCCAGTTCATCATCTGTAGACAGATAAAATTTTTCATTGCGCAGCACACATTCTGCCAAATGCTGACAGGCAAGGGCTTGCAGGCGGATATTTTTCTGAATCCGGAAAATCAGGTCAGTGCGGCTAAAATGCTGTTCGATCTGTTCATAATGCAGATAATTGGCTGTGGCCTGTTCATGAATATCCTGCATCAGAAAATACAGATTCAGCCAGTAAATGGTGTTACGATTGGCACGCGAAGCTTTGAGTCGGGTCAATAGCGAATCTTTGCTACGGTTAAAACTCTGAATGACTAAAGTATTTTTAAGTGACAACTCATAGAGCAGGTTTTCAACATTCGGATGCTGGTCCGGATCAAAAAGTTTGGCTTTACTCAGCAGTAAATCCGACATGTGCTGCAAACTTTGTGCGAGATTTTCCTGAACCTGCAAGGTAGGACGCAGCAGAAAAAATAGAATAGACGTCAGGCCGTACCATAGCGCCCCAATGACAAAATAAAGCGGCTGTTCATACCAGTGCTGATATTCGCCCAGGCCGAACATGGTATAGATTGATAGTAAAATGGTGCCAAATGAAATTGTGGCATAACGTTGGCCTAAGGCTCCCATTAGAATAAACAGCGCACTGGACAGCGACAGCCACAATGCAAACCAGAATTTATGTGGAGCAAGAAATTCCAGAATGCTGCTGACACTGAAAAACAGAATGATGACCAGTAACAGGTTGCGCAAACGCAGGCTTAGCCGATCATCAAAATCAGTCAGTGCCGTGGCAATTGCCCCTAACGTTACTGGAACGATCAAGAACTCATAACCCAGAAATTTCAGACCGAAAGTGGTACCTAAAAACACCAGCAGGATCTGCAGGCAATAAGTCATCAGCGCACTGGACTGAAAGGGCAGCAGGGCAGGTTTTATAATTTTAACAAAAGTAGCAGTCGCAGGTCGGGCAGCATTCACAAGGACAGGATCCGGAAAGTAAAAACGCAAAGTTCTGAATGCAATTTAGACGCCAAAATAAAAGAAAAATCCATGAAAAAAACGAGCATGTTGCCCGTTTTTCTATTTAGTCATTGGCATGAAGGTGTTTTAGATCACACCACAGGCAATACGTGCACCGCCGCCGCCCAAGGGTAATGGGTTGTCGGAATAGTTGTCGCCACCGGCATGTACCATAATCGCACGACCCTGAACATCAGCCAGTTTCAGACGTGGCGCAAGCAGGGTGACACGTGCAGTTCCATCTGTATTGACTTTCAATGCTGGTAAATCACCTAAGTGACCAGTCACTGGTGTACCGTGATGCGGTGCCTGATTTGGATTGTAATGGCTACCTGCAGCCAGTGCTGCGCCCATCTTGCCGTCTTTCATGGCAGGCGCGCATGAACCATTTTCATGAATATGGAAACCGCGTTCACCCGCAGGAAGTTGTTTCAGGTTGGTACGAATGACCAGACCGGCTGGGCTGTCACTGAGTAATACGGTCCCAATCTCTTGGCTCACACCTTGAGCAGTTACTGCATTCACAGTCACTGCTCTGACCACTTCATTTGATGGAGAGGTTGAGGCACAACCGGTAAAAAGTGCGGCGCTTAACGCGCAAAGTGTCGTAATTTTAAACAATGAAGACATGATTTTGGCATCCTGATCTTTATTCTGTTTTGTGAATTCATTTAAACAGAGCAAGATCAGAAGCTCTATATAGAATCAGTACTTAAATGTTTTGTTTTGTTTAAGTCGATTCTATCTATGCTTTAAGGTGCTTTGGGCGGTGTGTCATTGGTTTCTGGATCAATCTCATGTGCCATGGTGGCTTTAGGCATCATTAAAGGTTCATTCAGATTACTTTCATGTAACCATTCACGCCAGATTGCAAGCAGCACAGCCAGAATCACCGGGCCAATAAACACCCCGACCAGACCAAAACTGGCAATGCCACCCAAGACTCCAAACATGATCAGCAGGAAAGGAATCTGGGTTGCACCAGAAATTACCAGTGGACGAATCACGTTATCGGCAGTACTGACAATACAGACACCCCAGACCATGACCCCAATGGCTTCAATGGTTTGTCCTTGTGAAAACAGCCATAACGCCACCGCACTATAGGCGAGGGGTGGGCCAAAGGGAATCAGGGCAAAAATAAAGGTCACAATGGTTAAAACCATCGGATTCGGCACACCTGCAACAAAATAGCTCAGACCTGCCAATAAGGACTGTGCAATCGCAGTCAAACCGACGCCATATACTACGGCACGTGTAGTCGCAGAGATGGTGGAAAAATAATGATGTACACGTGGACCGACCACCATTTCAAAGGCTTTACGCACCTGATTTAAAATGGTCTGACCATCACGGTAGAAGAAAAACAGCGAAAGTACCGCAAAACATAATTTAAAGATGTTTTTGCTGACTTCATTCAACACCACTTTGCCGTAATTCAGATGACCTTGAATCCAGGTCGATACCGACAGTGCAATACTCTGTGGATCAGTGTTGATTTCATTTAAGGTTCGGGTAATTTCCTTGCCCACAATCGGAAGCCCGCGAATAAAATCAGGGACATTCAGGTGACCGGAAAACACTTGTCGCTGCAATTCAAAATACAGGTTACGACCTTCGTGCTGCAGCATGAAAATGGCGAAAATAAACGGCAGACCAAAGACCAGAATCACGGCCAAGATCATTACGGTTGCACTCAATGTCGGTCGATTGCCGCACAAGCGTAACACCGACTGATACAGCGGCCAAGTCATATAGGCAATAATTGCTGCCCAAACTACAGGAATGATGAAATACTTGAGTATATGAAAACTCAAAAAAATCAGGATAAAGAACAATCCAAATAATAAGACTTTTTGTAATGTAGGCGCGTACTGTTGCACTGAATTTAATGACTCATTTTTTAGGTCGTGTTCAGGCATATTAACTGAAAAAAAAGCGATCGAAAATGATAGCTAGCCAAGTAGCGAGATTATTTTCCCAAAGCTACACCGCGATTCAGATGATTGACTCAAAACCACTGACTCGGATCATCAATAATGGCATTCAGTACCGGTTGCCATTGAGCCTGCAGCTCCCGATAGATTTTCTGAGGTTTATCAAAGACGGACAGGCCTTCCATAGCCAGTCGGCTATAAGGGGCACGTTCCGAAATCCAAGCCACTGGCTGCTGGTCAATCTTGTCAAAAAACTGCTGTATGTCCTGATTGCTGGCGGCATTTGGTTTGGTACGGTTGGCCAAAAGTAAAATTTCAACCTTGCCCTTACGGATGCGTTTAATGTCCTGCAAATATTTGAGAAAACGGCGGGTCGAATCAATATCAAAAAATGAAGGCTGGATCGGGATGATAATCGCATGTGCTTCACTGATCAGCTGTTCGGCATGATCATCGGTCAAAGCACCTGGTGCATCAATAATCAGGTATTCGATCTGCTTCGGCGCATCACCAATGGACTTGCTGTTGCGCCAGTCCAGACTTTGGATCTGTGCCACCTGTGCCGGACGATGCTTGAGCCATTGCAATGTTGATTTCTGGTTGTCGGCATCGGCCAATGCCACCTTATAACCCTTTTGTGCGAGTGCTGACGCTAAACTAATGGCTGTCATGGTTTTGCCACAACCGCCTTTCTGATTCGCAACTAAAATTGTTTTCATGACTCAAGGTGATTTTATTCTGTTCCGGCCTAGCATATCATTCTTTTCAAGTATGCAAATGGCCGAAGTCCTCAACTTCAGTCGAATGCGATGCTATAAAAATCAGGCAAATTAGGAAGATTGAATGTCCATATGGATGGCCATGCTGATTGGCGCATGTATCGGGGTGGTATTGACCACTATTATTTTAAGTCAGACGCGTAATGGACGGATCAAAGCCGAATATGAGCAGTATATTGCCGAGCTGGAACTGGAGCATCAGCAGTCCCTCATTGCCGCGCAAAAACGCAGCGTGAATACCAGCCGTGCAGTCCTCAAGGGCAAAATGGCGGAACAGCTCGCGCCGATCATGCCGGAATTTCAATATCTGCCAAGTGATGCCAAGTTTCTGGGCGATCCGGTCGATTATGTAGTCTTTGATGGCTATACCGATTTTCGGGATGGCGAAGGTGATGCTGAAGATATTGAAGTAGTTTTGATAGACATTAAAAGTGGCGGAGCACGTCTGACCAAAGGCCAGCAAGCCATTGCCCGAGCAGTTCAGGAAGGACGGGTGCGTTTTGAAACCATTCGGATTGATTTTCAGGATTGACCAAAATCCAGTGAAGAATAAAAATTATGCAAAAATTACTGATCACTGCGCTGCTGTTTATGCTTGGACTCTGGGTCTGGAATGAGTTTTTTCGTGCCATTCCGCATTTGCAAGAAAAAGGCGTACTTAAAAACTTTAAAGTAGAACCGGTCAAGCGTATATCAGCGACCTATATTGTGCATGATCACCGTTTCGTAAAACCTGATCGTCGGGTGCTGCATCAGGCCAGCCCAGTGGTAGGGCATTTTAATGATCTGGCCTATCTCAGCAATATTGATGTGATATTGCTGACTCAACTGCTGCCGGCCATGCAGGCAAAATTAGAGTTTGATGAAGCAAAGCGCTGCTATCAGATTGAAGGACAAACCAATAAAGCGGAGCGTGACTTCGTCAATACGCATGTACAGTATTTTAGTCTGATTGCTGCCACTGAAAAAATTGCCGATCAGATTCGCCGGCTAAAATCGGGGCAGAAAATCACGCTCACTGGTGATCTGGTGACAGTTCATTCAGGCACGACTGGACAAGAATTCCGGGTCGGGACGGGCTCTGAATATCGTGCTCATTGTCAGTTGCTGCAAGTAACCCACCTTCAGCCACACTAAATATAAGATGGTCGTAAATTAGCTTCCTAGTTTACGAACACGTGCTAACAACATACGTTGGCCAATCTTGAGTATACCTTCCGCATCTACATAATTTAAAGTTTCTATTTCAAAACCGGTTTCCAGCAAGGCGGTCTCAATATCCCGATTCAGATGACAGCCATCTGCGACTTTCTTTTGAATGGGAGTGAGTAAATGTTGTAGACGCTGAATATTTAAATTTTGTCGATTCAGAACATGTTCGACCACATGTAAAGTCCCACCCGGTTGTAGCACACGATAAATTTCCTGCAGGCTCTGTTCCAGCTCTGCAATACTACAAAGCGTCCAGGTAGATACAATATTTTCCAGACTATTTTCGGCAAAAGGTAAAGCTTCTGCACTGGCCTGAATATGTTCGACCTGAAAAGCGGCCTGTTGAATTCGTGATTCTGCCAGTTTGAAGATCGTCGGGTTTGGTTCTAGTGCATAGACCTTATCAACCGATTGATAAAAAGGCAGATTCAGGCCGGTACCAAAACCAATTTCCAGTACTTCACCGGAAATATCCAAAAGTAGTTCACGACGCAAGTCCATCAAGGATGGCGTTTGCATCACTTGATTCAGCAGATGCGGAAAGATATGTTGTTGATAAAGTTTATACAGCATTTGAGTTATTTTAATTTGATGGAAATACGTTCTAGCTTAACTGAAAAATAAAATGACAGGCATATATCGAGCTGACTAAATACGTGCAGTTTGTTACCAAGTTCAACTGTTTATTCATTAAAAAATCCGTAAGATCAAGGAAGATATCCTTAAAACGTTTGATCAACTTGATTAGGATTAGATTAAAAATTATGCTCAAATACTTTAAACATTATGCTTTGCTGGCCAGCCTGTTGCTGCCTATTTCGGGCTATAGCTCGGTCGACCACAATATTGCCAAAGGTTTGCCTCCTGTCGTTAAAGGCCAGTCAATTTCGGTCTTGCAGCCCTTTAAAGGTGATTTCCGTATTCTGGGTTCCAAGGTTTATAGTTCTGACCCGCAAGCCAAATTCTCTCCGATTGATTATGCCGTCAGTTGGGGGCTGTTTGCTGAACCTGAAATTGCCCGACATATCACAGTGAATCAATATGACCGTTATTTAAACTGGAAAATGGATCGGGTGCCAGTGCCGGTAGAACAAGCCAAGCAGATGGTGTCCAATATGCATATCATTCCTGCCAATCCTGAAATTGCCAAGGCAATTAAAAAAGTAAAGCGTGGCGATCTGGTGCGTATGCAAGGGGAACTGGTTGAAGTGCGTGACAAAGATCTGGTCTGGAAATCGTCTTTAACGCCGACCGATACGGGTGATGGTGCCTGTGAAGTTTTCCGCGTCAGTTCCATTAAGTGGATTGAAAAAGTCGGTAAGAGCTAAAACAGACATCCTATACACTTCTGAGTTGTATAAAAAACCGCTCCTTTGAGCGGTTTTTTTATCTGCTTAGTACTTACTTCGCAGTTAAAGCCTGACCTTCAAAGGCAATTCCATCCCAGCCATTGAGCATAAACTGGCGGATATTCTGATGATCAGTCGCCTCTGGCGTCGCGAGTACAGAAGCATAATGTTCAGCAAACAGGCCTAAGGTCTGTGCCTGATCCATACCATTCAATTGTGCAAAAGAAAAGACTTTGGCGCTGCCCTGGTTTTCTGTAGCCGCATTATTCTGCTGGCCATTTTTAAATGCAGTCGGTGTATGCGTATAACGCGATTCGATATAAGCAATCACATCTGCAAATTTTGCTTCGCCTGCTGCCAAATGGGCCAATAAATCCTGTGCCATGCTGTTTTTCCTGTGCCATTCATGAAAATTCGATGCAATAAATATAGCAATTTTCTTGCGAAGTTCCATGGTATTTCATTGATTTTCGGTTCAAGATAACAGTGAAATTTATCCATGCTGAATATGAAACTTTGGATAAAATAAACTTGATCAATAAATAGAACAGGAAAAAATATGGGCTGGCTTTGGGTGGCAATGGGTGGGGCAATCGGTGCCAGTCTGCGTTATGCAGCAGGACTTTGGCTGTTCAAACCACAAATGCAATTTCCTTGGCCCACCTGGTGGATCAATATTTTAGGCTGTTTATGTGCCGGGATTTTTTTTGCCTGTAGCCAAAAATATCCAGTACTCCAACAAGAAGCTCGTCTGTTTTTAATGGTGGGGATTCTCGGTGGTTTTACCACATTTTCCAGTTTCGGTCTGGAAAGCTTTTTGTTATTCAAGCAGGGTGCTATGGGCCTAGCGCTGTTATATGCATTATCCAGCTTAATTGTCAGTATTATTGTTCTGGCGCTGGGCTTTTATTTAACTTCACTCGTGTTAGCACAGAGTTAAAATCAGCGCATAAAAAAGTCAGGAAATTGGAGGTCATTTCCTGACATGAACCACGATTTCAATCTTAAGATAATCGAGGGTTTTCGGTTTTAACCACGTTTAAAGCGGCCAAAACGTTTGTTAAAGCTTGCTACACGTCCTTCATTGCTGGTCTGACGTTGCTCACCAGTATAGAAAGGATGTGATGCACTCGAAATATCCAGTGTCACATAAGGGTATATTTTACCTTGATATTCTTTGGTTTGGCTCGAGTTCATCGTGCTGCCAATCACGAAATAGGCATCGGCATTGGTATCATGGAATAACACTTCACGATACTCAGGATGGATATCTGAACGCATATCTAACTTCCTCATGATTCTTGATTAAATGTTATAATATAACATTTAATATTTCAAGTAATCTAGGGTTACAGCGTGTAAGCCTATCGTCTCAATTTAGCTTCGACTCGGTACCAGTTCTTCAAATACATCACTTAAATCGTCATGTACTTTGAGATGAATCAGGTTCCAGTATTGTCCTGAAATTGTCCGGTTCACCATCAAGGTATCAGGGGAAGGCTTAAATACATCCCAATATTTCAACGAAGGTTTCAGTAACTCCATCCCATCATGATGCGCTGAGTTTTCGGCAAAATCATAGTCAGTGACCAGAGGACGCATGAGCACTTCCAGCCATTGTTCATACAATTCTTTTGGGAACTTTCCAGTTTCAGTCAAGGAATGTAGCGCATCTAACTGTTGCTCGATCACGGGAATATTCTTCTCGCGTGCCGCATGGATCAGTTCTCTGAAATGTCCAATCACTTCAGTCGATAAGGTTTTGACGCCACCATAGTCATAAACAATCACAGAGCCATCTTCACGAAATGCAAAGTTGCCTGGATGCGGGTCACAGTGAAAGCGTTTCAGATAAAAAATTTCCTGACCAATGGCGCGGAAGAGGCGGCGGCCTAAAGCATTTCGGGTTTCGAGTGGCCAAGTGCTGGCAGTTTCGATACTTTCACCAAGCTCTTGGCTTAAGGTCAAAATATGTCGCGATGAATACTCATGAAACACTTTCGGAATCACAATTTTATTGTCCAGAGGCTCATGGAAGGCACGGGCGATTTCCAGATTCTGGGCTTCAATTTCATAGTTCAGCTCATTGTCCAGACTGTGCTGAATTTCTTTAAATAATTGATCTTGAAGTTTACGGTCAATCTTTAAGACGCCCATCATGCGCAGTGCCAGACGAACTTGTTTCAGGTCGCTTTCGCAGGCTTCATCCACACCAGGATATTGTACTTTGACCACAACTTGCTGGCCATTCGGTAGGGTGGCTTTATGCACCTGACCAATCGAGGCCGCGGCAAATGGCTGCTCATCAAACTGCTGGAAAAGTTGCTGTAAAGGTTTACCCAATTCTTTTTCCACTTGTGCCTGAATTTCTTTAAACGGCATCGGTGGCGCCTGACGCTGTAACTTGGCAATGGCTTTAGCGACTTCGGGCGGGAAAACATCTTTATATTGCGAGGCAATCTGGCCAACTTTCATGACTGCGCCTTTCATCTCTCCCAAGGTATCCGCAATCTGCACACCAATATCCTGAAATAATTTACTGCGTGCAGTGTTTTTCTGCTCGTCATCGGCAGTTAAATTTTTAATGGAATTGGAGAGGGTTTTACCTGCAATACTTGCGGTCATTCCGGCAAGTTTCATAAAGCGACGACCGGGTGTGCTAGCCGTTTTTGCCATGCGAGATTCCTTGAAACCAACTATGAATGGATGTATTTGATCATAGGTGACAAAGGTTCAATTGCCTAGATTTAATTGTAGAGGTTGTGTTGTGATTTCCTTCAGCTTCTCCATGTTTAATGCATCATCTTTGATTTGTTAAAAGATTTATCTTTATTGCTTGCGTTTAAACTATAAGAATATGCCGGAATCCGTCATCGTTTTAGATAAGACCGAGTACTAATTCTGAATGTTGTTTTATAGCTAAAAGCTTAGAATAAACAGAGTGTAGTAATGAAGAAAATTCAATGAAAGTCTATCGATATTTTACCGGGAAAGATGATGTACATTTTTGTGCGCGGGTGACCCGTGCCTTAAATGAAGGTTATGAGCTATATGGTTCACCCACCATGACTTTTAATGGTACGGATGTAATTGTGGGGCAGGTGGTGATTAAAGATGTAGTGGATGAATCTGAGATTCCACAAGGATTAAAAAATGCGCTGGATCTTTAATCTCAGCGCATTTTCTAACTTAAATTAATCAAATAAAAGTGTTTAGTTGTTTAGACTTAAGCGTTTATTATTGCCATATAAACGGCCCAATAAAAGTATGCAAGCTACGCTGAGGCCTACAATCAGGCCAACCCAGACACCGGCGGCGCCCATGTCGGTAAAGCGGGACAAATACACCCCGACCGGGAAGGCGATGACCCAGTAAGCCAGCATGGTAATCCACATTGGCCCCTTGGTATCCTGCATGCCGCGCAGACAACCTGCCGCACTGATCTGCCAAGCATCCATCAGCTGATAGGCAATGGCAAACAGAATCAGATACACCGCAATTTGGGTCACGATCAGATCTGAGGTGTAGAGTGCTACGATTTCATTGCGGAAAACCCAAAGCAGAATCATGGTCAGGATCGCCAGAATAGTGGCAGTAATCAGGCCGAGATATTGTACTTTACGCATGGCTTGCCAGTTCTGTTCACCATAGTAGGTGCCAACCCGAATGGTCAGGGCAATCGCCAGTGACATGGGAATCATGAACAGTTGTGAAGTGACAGAAATAGCAATCTGATGGGCAGCGACAATGGTCTCACCCAAAGGACTCAGCACAATTGCAGCAGTACTGAAAATACTGACCTCAAAAAAAATTGCCAATCCGATTGGAAAGCCAAGCTGTAAGATGCGCTTCATCCATTCCGGGTTGATTTTTTCCCAATGGGTAAAAGGCTGGGTACGTTGATAGGCCTTATTCTTAAAGATATACAATGCCAGAGTCATGAGCATTAACCACTGCAAAATCGCTGTGGCAAACCCACAGCCTGCACTGCCCAGGGCCGGAACAGGGCCAATACCATACATAAAGATATAGTTCAGCGGAACTAGCAAGACCAGCGCCAATAAACTAATCACGGTCACCGGACGCGGATTTCCAATCGCTTCAGAATAGCCACGTAAGGCCGCATACATGGTTACCGCTGGCATACCAAAACCAATCGCATGCAGAAATAAACCGGCTTTAGGTTGTAAGCTTTCCGGTACACCTAAAAGTGGCAAAGTGGCCGGCAAGAGTTGCAAAATCAAGCCGGCAATTACCCCAAGAATCAGGGCAACCCAAAGCGATTGACGTGCAATGGTGGCAATTTTTTCAGGTGTGCGTGCGCCATTGGCCTCAGCAACCAAAGGCGTCGTGGCAATCATAATGCCACTAAACAGCAGCATCACCGGAATCCAGAGTCCTACTCCGACGGCAATCGCGGCAAGATCGGTAGCAGACAGGTGACCGGCCATAATGGTATCAATCAGACCCAGACCAGCCTGAGAAAATTGGGTCACCAGAATGGGTAACATCAGATGAAACAGTTTTTTTAATTCAAAACCAAAGGTTGTGACTGGTGAAACATTCGACACAAAAATTACTCATCGTGATCATGTGCTTAAATAGAAGGTTTAGCGTTGTAAAGTGAGAAGCACACCAATAAAAATTACCACGCCGCCTAAAAGACGTTGCCAATTAATCGGCATTTTTTCATTACCCAATAATCCCAGATGATCGACCAGCATCGACATCACCATCTGACCAAAAATAATGAGACCGCTAAGAACCAGAAAGCCAAGTTTGGGCGCTGCATAAATGCTCATGCTAATCGCGTATACACCCACGATGCCCCCGAGCCATAAATACCAGGGAACACTCATCAGTTCCTGTAAACCGGGTTTGGGATTGGACTGAAAAAGTACGATTACGGCGAGCACTATTGTACCAATCAAAAAGGAAAAAAATGCAGCTTGAATAGGAGAATATAAATATTCTTTTAGTTGTGTATTAATTGCGGTCTGGAGTGTCAATAAAACACCGATTGCAAAAACCAAAGGAAGTAAAATAATAAGTTGAGAAGATATTTTCATAATTTTAACTGACTAATTCTATTTAAATTTTTAGGCATATCACACGATCAAATTTAATTTTAGCAGTGTTGCCGCCGAGTCATGTTAAAATTCGGCTATATCTTGTAATCGTTTTTGAGTAGTTCTTTGGCTGAATTGAATCCTGCTGCTGTCCCTTTGTCCTTATATATTCATATGCCTTGGTGTGTGCGCAAATGTCCTTATTGTGACTTCAATTCGCATGCGGTTCCGGATGGTCAATTATCACTGGAATTGGAACAGGAATATTTACGAGCACTGGTGGAAGACTTTAAAACTCAGGTCGATTTTGCCCAAGGCCGGCAGATTCACAGTGTCTTTATTGGTGGGGGGACGCCGTCACTGATTTCTGCCCCAGGCTATCAATGGTTATTTGATCAGCTCAAAGCCGTTATTCCCTTTGCCGAAGGCTGTGAGATTACGCTGGAAGCCAATCCCGGCACAGTCGAACATGATCCGTTTGCCGGTTATTTACAGGCCGGAATTAACCGTCTGTCGATTGGGGTGCAGAGTTTTAATACCGAGCATCTCAAGCGTTTGGGACGGATTCACAGCAATGAAGATGCGATTTCTGCCATTGGGTTAGCACGTGAAGCCGGCTTTCAGCGCATTAATGTCGACTTGATGCATGGTTTGCCTGAACAGACCTTGGATCAGGCTTTGCATGATTTAAAATTGGCCGTGGAACAGGGTGCTACACATATTTCCTGGTATCAGCTAACGATTGAGCCAAATACGGTATTTTTCCGGACTCAACCGATTTTGCCTGTCGATGAAGTATTGGAAGATATTCAGGAGCAGGGTGAGCTCTACTTAAAAGCGCAGGGTTTTATCAACTATGAAGTTTCGGCTTGGCGTAAAGAACTGCCTTCAGCACATAATCTGAATTACTGGCAGTTTGGTGATTATCTGGCAATTGGTGCCGGAGCACATGGTAAAGTCACTCAGCCGGATGGTGTATATCGGTTCCAGAAAACCCGTTTACCTAAGGATTACTTAGCCAAAGTACCTGCCGAACATGTGCAGTTTAAACGCATTGAAGATACTGACTTACCTTTTGAATTTATGATGAATGCGTTACGTTTAAATCAGGGTGTGGAAGCCAAACTCTATGCTGAACGTACCGGTTTGAGTCTAGATACTTTAGATGAGTTACTGAGTTCTTTACGTGATAGAAAATTAATGGTCGATGATCAAGATCGGCTTTCATGTACCGAGCAGGGGCATATCTTTTTAAATTCGGTACTAGAAGAATTTCTTTAATTATTTAATTTCTCCATTGTTCTAAAAGAAACCCTAATAGGAGTTTATTGGGGTTTTTTATTGCCTTAAATAAAATGCCTAAAGTCTGATTGACGCTTTCTTAAAGAGAAGTTTTCTGAGAATATTCAAAGATTAAATTAAATGAATATTATAATTTCTAGAGGGTGGGCAGGTGGATACATTATGGGCTTTTCAACAGCTGGATTTAACCGATACCCGATTCTTTATTTTTGATAGTAAAAGTGATCATCTGGTTTATGAAGATCGGGACTTTAAAGAATATCATTGGGATCAGTCTAAATATAATCGAGTCAGGGAAGGGGATTTCTTTTTATATCGACGACCGCAAAAAGCCTCTGAAATTAAAAATCAATTCTATCTTTATGGTGCAGGCTGTATAGCCAAGATTATTGCACCTACTGCCATTCCTCAAAATCATCAAAAACGCCAAACCAAACCGGTCTTTGCGGAAGTGATTGATGGTATACGTTTTATAGATCCTATTCTGCAGTCCGATTTGGAAGATTTTCAATGGACTTTTAAACCACGCGGAAATACTTGGGCACATTTTTTTCAACAATATGGCATGAATGAGATCACGGCAGATGATTTTTGGCGATTACTTAAATTAGCGGGAAGAGGAGAAAAACAGGACACTTTACTAGATACGCATTTGCGTCAAGAAATCCTTGATTATAGTGTTGAAGATCAATATGCAAGGGTAAAGGTTCGCGGTTCGCCACACCAGAAATTTGCTTTACAAGTTAAACTTAATTATCAATATCAATGTGCGATCTCAGGCATTAAGGCCAAAGCCTTTTTAGTGGCTTCTCATATCGTACCCTGGTCTGAAAATCAGGCACATCGAAAAAATCCGCGTAATGGAATTTGTTTATCTTCTTTATTGGATCAAGCTTTCGATCAGGGATTTATCACGTTGGATGAAGGGCTTAAAGTGTGTATCGCGAATCAGGCCAAGCAAGATGCGAGTTTATACGCCTATTTAAAACCCTATCACGGTAAGCGAATCGACGTACCAAAACGTTTTGCCCCTGATCCGGTATTTTTAGCCTGGCATAGAGCACACCGTTTTTTAGATCAACCCAATGATCTTTAAAAACTAGAGCGGTATGAGAAAATGATAGGCACAAAAAAAGCACTCTAAGAGTGCTTTTTTTCAATATCTTGCTTCTAAATTATAGAGCAACGATATTTACAGCTGTAGGGCCTTTTTGACCTTGAGCTACGCTGAAAGAAACCTTTTGGCCTTCAACTAAAGTTTTGAAACCTGAACCAGTGATTTCGCTGAAGTGAGCAAAAACGTCTGGACCTGATTCTTGTTGAATGAAACCGAAACCTTTAGTTTCGTTGAACCATTTTACTGTACCGTTAACTGTATTAGACATAATATAACCTATTGAATCGTATGAATTTATAGCCAAAATTTCAGATGACTAACTGTAACTTTGAAAAATAAAAAGGATGGAGCTTTTTGATCTGTAATACGAAGGTTTATGACTAAAACTGCGATACTTAAAAGAAGACTAACCAAAACAAGAATTTTTCTAGTTGGGATTATCATACCGCTTATTTTGAGATATACAAGCGTTTTATTGGGCTAATTTATTAGGATGTTGAAAAATATAAAATTAAATTTGTATATTTTCTATCCAGAACAGTTTTTTAAGTTAAAGAAGGGCATTTATATCAATAAAAAGAGCGCCGAAGCGCTCTTTTTAACTCAATTTACAGCTTAGTAATCGAAGCTAAAGTGTTCTGGCGCGAGTGCCGTCATGGTTTTAGACGGATTTACCATCGCTTCTGCATGACCTTGGGTACGTGGCAGAATACGTTCAAAGTAGAAATCAGCAGTTTTGATTTTTGCTTTATAGAATTCTGGAACTTCCGCACCTTCGCCAGATGCCAGTTTGGCTGAAGCGACTGCAGCTTGCTGTGCCCAGAAGTAGGCCATCATCACATAACCGGAGAACATCAGGAAATCTACTGACGCAGAAGATACGATGTCGCGGTCTTTACGTGCTGCCAGCATGATACGTACGGTTAATGCATTCCACTGTGCACATAACTTGGTTAAATCCCAGGCAAAACGACGCATGTATTTATTGCGTGCATGCTGACCACAGAATTTCAGGATTTCAGCAGTGTAATCACGAATCACTTTACCTTTCGAGGTCAACAGCACTTTACGGCCAATCAGATCCAGTGCCTGAACACCTGTTGTACCTTCATACAGGGTAGAGATACGTGAATCACGTACAATCTGTTCCATACCCCATTCTTTGATATAACCATGACCACCGAAGACTTGCATGCCATGATTCGAGGCCTCATAGCCCATTTCGGTCAGGAAGCCTTTCAGGATTGGAGTATAGAAACCAAGATGATCATCATGCTGCTCAAAGGCAGCAGTATCGCCACGCAACAAAGCATCATTCATATTATCTGCAATTTGCGCTGCATGATAAATCATGGCACGGCCACCTTCAGCAATGGCTTTTTGCGTCAACAGCATACGGCGGACATCGGCATGATGAATGATCGCATCCGCCACTTTTTCTGGATCTTTTTTGCCAGACAAGGCACGCATTGACATACGTTCTTTAGCATAAGGTAAAGCACCCTGGAACGACAGTTCAGCATGACAAATACCCTGAATCGCAGTACCAATACGCGCCGTGTTCATAAAGGTGAACATAGCGTGCAAGCCTTTATTCGGTTCGCCAATCAGGTAGCCAGTCGCATTATCAAAATTCAGTACAGCCGTTGCTGAAGCGCGAATCCCCATTTTGTGTTCAATCGAACCGCAGTTCACTGGATTACGCTCACCGATCCCACCATCTGCCGCAGCAATAAATTTTGGTACGATAAACAGAGAAATCCCTTTGGTACCTTGCGGTGCATCTGGAAGGCGTGCCAGTACGATATGTACGATATTTTCAGTCAGGTCGTGCTCACCTGCAGAAATAAAGATTTTGGTGCCTGAAATCGCATAGCTGCCATCTTCTTTCGGCTCTGCTTTGGTCTTAACCTGCCCCAGATCCGTACCACATTGTGGCTCAGTCAGACACATGGTGCCCGCCCAAGTTCCTGCAACTAAGTGAGGCAGATACGTGTTTTTCTGCTCATCGGTACCATATTGCATGATAGTGTTGATACAACCCACACTTAAACCCGGATACATCTGGAATGACCAGTTTGCAGTCCCCATCATTTCCGATTTGATCAGGTTTAAAGACATTGGCAGGTTTTGGCCACCAAATTCTTCAGGATAAGACAGACCTTGCCAGCCACCTTGTACGAACTGGTCGTAAGCTTCTTTAAAGCCTTTCGGTGTTTTTACTTCGCCATTTTCAAAATGACAGCCTTCTTCATCACCGCTTTGATTCAACGGCGACAGTACATTCTCACAGAAATCTGCAGCGCCTTCTAAGATCATATCTACCGTGTCGGCATCGGCATATTCACCATTCGACAAATTCTGGTAGTGCGCAGGGTAGTCAAGCACTTCATTCATAAGGAAGCGAATGTCGTGTAAAGGGGCTTTATATGCTGGCATGCGTTTAATCCTGATTGAAATTAGTTTTGGATTATCTGTATCGATTCTTTGATTATTCACATTCGGGATAAAAAAACATTGATGAATTCAGTGAATAAAAATGTCAGAAAAGCGAATCGATTTTTAAGACTAATGAATGAAATCATCGAATCTCATCATTAGGTGTTTACATTACAGGAAGATTAAAAACTTGTTATATCAATGGAATTTAATGAGTTAAAAGGTGATTTGTCCAGTATATTTTTGTATGAATTGTGCTCGGATTCAGGTGGCAAAATAACTCATTTTAAAATGTCATTAAAACCAATCCATGGTTTTTCAGCTTATAAAAAGTAGTAGGAGGGAAGTAAAGGGTTGCAGTTGCAACCCGAACTGAACTCATTAGAGAGATAGGGGTTTTAAAGAAACTCTTTTAAATCCGGTTTGATACCATTCCAGATGTAAAAAGATTCAATTGCTTGACCGACCAGCATGCCAAAACCTTCAGATGTCGGTACACCGCGTGCCTTGGCTTGATCCAGAAAGGAAGAAGGTTTGCCATAGGCCATTTCATAGGCCCGTTTAAACTGTAGCGTTTCCGGTAAAACCAGGGCATCACCGCTGAGACTGGCAGAAGTGGCATTAATCATCAAATCAAATTCACCGGCTAAAGTGTCTAGTGAAATCGCCTGTAATTCGACTTGCGGTACGGCATTCTGAAGATCAGCGACCAGTTGTTCCGCCCGTGCCAAGGTACGATTGGCAATCACAATTTTTTTCGCACCTGCCTGGGCTAGGGGATAGATTACACCACGCGTGGCACCGCCTGCACCAATAATTAAAATATCTGTATTTTCCAGTGGCCAATCTAGTGCTCGAATTGCTTCAACCAGTCCCTGACCATCGGTATTGTCGCCATGCAGCACACCATTTTCCATCCATAGCGTATTCACGGCTTTGGCAATTTTGGCCCGTTCACTCAGCACCTGACAGTGGGCAAAAGCCTGTTCTTTAAAGGGTACGGTGACATTCATGCCACTACCGCCATTGCTAAAGAATTCCTGAATGTTGGCTACGAAGCCATCCAGTGGCGCCAGACGCTTGGTGTAACTCAGGTCGACACCAGTTTTAGCAGCAAAGGCGTGATGCAATTCTGGAGAACGTGATTGTTCAATCGGGTTACCAATCACGGAAAATTGTTTGCTCATTTCACAATGTCCATGTGCGGAAATGGCCATCAATATACGTGAAAAAGCGCAGAGACTAAAGCCTGCGCGATTTTAAATTGCTGTTAAGTGATCCGGGTTTTAGGAACTGCAAATATCCATAATATGTTCCGCAAACATCAGCGCCATACTGAGAACAACCCCAAACCCAGTCAGGATACTCACCAGAATAGCGGCGCCATCCAGAATCAGGTTGTGACTCAAAATTGCGGTACTCATCGCGCTGATGGCGAGAGCCAGAAAAAGCCAAAAGGCCAACACAGGTAGATTTAATTGAAGATTATGCATTGTTATTCTCACTAGACATCAAATGGAATATGATCGATGTAGCGATAGGGTGCCGCGATCAAATCAGGTATTTCTATGCAGCAGTATAGAGGATATATCTATTAAAGCAGCCCTCTATTTGAGGGCCGTTTGTATCATTTCATTGCGTTGGATTTTAATTCTGTTAACCAGTCATGTGGTTTCAGGTAGTAATCTGTTAAGCGTTTTTCCGGTGAGCCCTCATCCCATTCAGGGCGATATGACCATCCGGTAAGCGGGGGCAGGCTGACCAGAATCGATTCAATCCGGCCACCAGTCTGCAAGCCAAACAGGGTGCCGCGGTCATAAACCAGATTGTATTCCACGTAACGGCCGCGACGGTATAACTGAAACTCGCGTTGTGCTTCGGTATAAGGCTTATCCTGATTGCGCTGGAAAATCGGCAGAATGGCTTCTAGATATCCATTGCCTATAGCCTGCAGATACTGGAAACAGGTTTCAAAATCCCATTGATTCAGATCGTCAAAAAACAAGCCGCCAACGCCTCGCTGTTCATCACGATGTTTTAGATAAAAATAATTATCACACCATTGTTTATGTTCAGAATAAACTTCTTCGCCAAATGGCACACACAGATCATGCGCCGTTTGATGCCAGGACAATACATCTTCATCATTCGGATAAAATGGGGTCAGGTCAAAACCACCACCAAACCACCAGATCGGATCTTGGCCTTCTTTTTCTGCCACAAATAAACGCACGTTGGCATGTGAGGTGGGCACATTCGGGTTTTTCGGATGGATGACCAGTGATACCCCCATCGCTTGCGCTTTGGCACCGGCAATATTGGGATGGCGTTCAGTCGCAGAAGCGGGCAGCTTGGAAATGTTGATGTGAGAGAACATCACACCGCCTTTTTCAATCACCGTACCATTTTGCAAAACACGTGAACGGCCGCCACCACCTTCCGGACGCTCCCAGTCATCGATGATAAATTCAGCCGTACCGCCGCCAGCACGTTCCTGCTGTTCTAGTGCTGCACAAATCCGTGCCTGTAAGTCGAGGAGAAATTCACGAACGCGTTGAATATCCGTAGATGTAGGATGCTGCATCAGAGCCTCGTAAGAAAATAAAAAAACTAACGACATCAAAGCATAAAATCAGTCAAAGATTAAGGTCTATTTGGCAATGCAGTTGATCGGTCCAGACTTTAAATTTCAAGATTCATAAGCAGAATATGGCATTTAATCCGACTAAATGGCTAGGTTGAATTCTTCTTTCAAGCTCAGCACAATAACTCACAAGCGCTCATTAGCTTGAGCATTTCTCGATGGTAATAGGTGGGTGTCATGTCGGTACAGGTCAATTCCCTGATTCAAAAATACAATGTTCCCGGTCCGCGCTATACCAGTTATCCCACTGTTCCGTATTGGGAAGAGCAGAATTTCTCACTGGAACAATGGAAGCAAACGCTAAAAAAGTCTTTTGCAGAATCCAATCAAAACGAAGGCATTAGTCTGTATATCCATTTACCATTTTGCGAAAGCCTGTGTACCTTTTGTGGTTGCCATAAGAGAGTCACAAAAAAACATGAAATGGAACAGCCTTATATTCAGGCGGTATTAAAAGAATGGGATTTATATTGTGAGCTATTACAAGAAAAGCCCATCATTAAAGAGATTCATTTGGGCGGGGGGACGCCGACCTTTTTTTCAATGGCGCATCTCGCTCAACTGATTCAAGGCATTCTGGCCAAAGCTGACATAGCGCCTGTACATGAATTCAGTTTTGAAGGCCATCCTAACAATACCACACGTGAGCATTTGCAAGGATTGTATGATCTGGGTTTTCGTCGGGTCAGTTATGGGGTGCAGGATTATAATGAAACCGTGCAAAAGGCGATTCACCGGATTCAGCCTTATGAAAATGTTAAACAGGTGACCGAATGGGCACGTGAAATTGGCTATGAGTCAATTTCCCATGATCTGGTTTTTGGCCTGCCATTCCAAAGTCTGGAGGATGTTTTAAATACCATTGAGCAAACCAATTCACTCTTGCCGGATCGTCTGGCTTTATATAGTTATGCACATGTGCCCTGGATTAAAGGCAATGGTCAGCGTGGCTTTAAAGATGCTGATGTGCCCAAAGATGCGATCAAACGGGAATGCTATGAAGCGGGTAAAAAGAAACTTCTGGCACATGGCTATCATGAAATCGGTATGGATCATTTTGCCTTAGAAAAAGATGCGATGTACCAGTCCTTTCAAGCTGGAACATTGCACCGCAATTTTATGGGATATACCGCCTCTAAAACCCAGGTGATGATTGGACTCGGGATTTCTTCGATCAGCGATAGCTGGTACAGCTTTGCCCAGAATGTGAAAACCATTGAAGAATATTATGAATGCCTGGCGCGCAATGAAATTCCGGTATTTAAAGGACATGTCTTAAATCAGGAAGATTTGATCATCCGGCAACATATTCTAAATTTGATGTGCAGCTTTAGCACCTCATGGGAAAATTCCGAGATGCTTTTCCCTGAAATTGATGAGGTTTTGGAACAGCTTGACGAAATGGCACAGGATGGTTTGATTCAATTTTCAGACTCGTCAGTCACGATTCTGGAGAAAGGGAAACCATTTGTACGCAATATTTGTATGGCTTTTGATTTACGTTTAAAGCGACGCATACCGGAGAACCGGATTTTCTCGATGACGATTTAATCTTCCCCTAACCCCATTTTTAAGAAAGATAGGGAAAACCTCCCCGAGCAAGACTTAAGCATTGCTTTAAGTCGAAGCGCAAGAAAGGGAGGTTTGGAGTGGTTAAGTTAAAATAAGGTAGGACAGGGTTTTAAAAATATTAAAAATCATCCTTTTTATAAAGATGTGCCATGCGTTCGTGCTTGGTCTTGAGATATTGTTCATTAAAAGGGTTTAAACCCACAGTCAAAGGCACACGATCGATCACGTTAATTCCCTGGGCTTTTAAAGCCTCAATTTTAGAAGGGTTATTGGTCACCAGGCGTACTGCTTTCACCTGTAAATGATCCAGCATGATGCTGCACATATCATACTGGCGTGCATCTGCGGGCAGGTTCAGCATTAAATTGGCATCTACGGTGTCATGTCCCTGATCTTGCAGAGCATAAGCGCGAATTTTATTGGTCAGGCCAATGCCACGACCTTCCTGACGTAAATACAGAATGACCCCGCGGCCTAATTCATTGATCAGTTTTAAAGTCGCTTGCAATTGCGGGCCGCAATCGCATTTGAGTGAAGCAAAGGCATCACCGGTTAAACATTCAGAATGGACACGCACCACCACTGGCTCATCTGATATTTCTTCAAGTCCTTTGGAAAGTGCGACATGTTCTTCGCCAGTCTCAGGGTCTTGAAATACAGTAATTTTAAATTCACCGTGAGCGGTAGGTAATCTTGACGTTGCGACAAATTCGATTGGCACAGCTGAACCCGTTAAATCCTGAAATTGGCTAAAGTATAGCGTAATGATTGAACATTGGTAGAATTGCAAAGTCGAAATTCTGCAATAGATTTTCTTTTTTGTAGAAAGCGAACGATAATAGTTGATAAATAGTAAGATTATTCAGGATAATCGTAGGCTGCAATTTTTTCACCCCGACGAGATCATTGTTTAATATTGCATCGCTAGAAGCGTAGCTGAATTGAAGCTGCTACAATTCAGCTATATGATCGGGTACTCCCCATTGACCTAGCTTTAGATTTGCCAGGCTTTAGAAGGCTTTGCCATAATATGCTGTATACAGAAATCCCAACTCAACGCCCTGTAACACCGTTGCTTGATGCGATCAATCATCCTGAGCAACTGCGTGCACTCGAGCAAAGCCAGCTAGAACAAGTGGCGGATGAGTTACGTCAATTCATTTTGTATGCTGCCGGGCAAAGTGGCGGACATTTTGGTGCCAACCTTGGTGTGATTGAGCTCACCGTGGCCTTACACTATTGCTTTAATACGCCACATGATCGCCTGATCTGGGATGTAGGTCATCAAGCCTATCCGCATAAAGTGTTGACTGGGCGTCGTGAACAGCTCACCACCATTCGTGCCAAAGACGGTCTGGCTGCATTTCCGGCTCGTGAAGAATCTGAATTTGATACCTTCGGGGTAGGGCATTCTTCGACGGCGATTTCTGCTGGTCTGGGCATGGCCTTGGCGCGCCGTTATCAAAACAAGCCATGTGAGGTGGTGTCGATTATTGGCGATGGCGCCATGACGGCAGGTATGGCCTTTGAAGCCTTGAATGATGCCGTGGCACACAGTGCTGATCTGATGGTGGTGCTGAACGACAATGATATGTCGATTTCTTGCAGTACCGGTGGTTTTGCCAAACATCTGGCTGCCATTTGGGAGCGTGGTGAATTCGTTAATGTTACCGAGCAGGGAGAGGCTTATGTACAGCCGCATCCAGAGTGGCTGTATAACTCACGTTTGCACAGTGCAGCGACCGATGCTGCAGATAACTTATTCCAAGCCATTGGCTTTGACTATTTTGGCCCGTACGATGGTCATGATGTCAAACAGCTGGTGCATGTCTTTAATGCGCTGAAAAAGCGTAAAGGCCCACGCCTGATTCATGTCTATACTAAAAAAGGCAAAGGCTTTGCTCCGGCAGAATCCGATCAAATCAAATATCACGCGATTAGCAAAATCAACGCCGTTGCCGCCAGCAATACTGCACCGAAATATTCGGATGTATTTGGGCAATGGCTTTGCGATGAAGCGGCACAAGACACACGTTTGCTCGCGATTACTCCCGCCATGTGCGAAGGCTCAGGCATGGTGAAGTTTGCCAAAGAATATCCAGAACGTTTCTTTGATGTCGCGATTGCCGAACAGCATGCGGTTACCTTGGCTGCCGGTATGGCTTGTGAAGGCTTGAAGCCGGTGGTTGCAATTTACTCGACTTTCCTGCAACGCGGTTATGATCAACTGGTACATGACGTGGCTTTGCAGAATCTGGATGTTACTTTCGGTATTGATCGTGCCGGTCTGGTTGGTGAAGATGGCCCGACGCATGCCGGTGCTTATGACTATGCCTATATGCGTACTATCCCGAATATCGTGATCATGGCGCCGAAAGACGAAAATGAATGCCGTCAAATGCTGCATACAGCGTATTTGTATCCAGGGCCGGCAGCGGTACGTTATCCGCGTGGCAATGGACTGGGCGTCGATATCCAGCAAAAGATGATCGAGATTCCGATCGGTCAGGCGGAAATTGTGGCCAGCTTTAATGGGCAGTATGATGAATATATTTCTGTACTGGCATTTGGTAGCCGGGTACAGGCTGCAGTCGACGCTGCTGAAGCATTTGCCGTGAAACATGAGATTGGCGTGCGTGTGGTTAACATGCGTTTTGTCAAACCACTGGATACTCAAATGCTCGATGATCTCGCTTTAAGCACCAGTCTGTTTGTCACGGTGGAAGAACATGCAGTGATGGGCGGTGCGGGTAGTGCCGTGAATGAATATCTGGCAGAAGCGCAGATTGTCAAACCGATACTGAATTTGGGTCTGGATGATACATTTATGGCACAAGCGACTCATGCACAGATGTTACAGCAGGCGGGGCTGGA
This sequence comes from Acinetobacter lwoffii, assembly GCF_024129735.1. Classification (GTDB taxonomy): domain Bacteria; phylum Pseudomonadota; class Gammaproteobacteria; order Pseudomonadales; family Moraxellaceae; genus Acinetobacter; species Acinetobacter lwoffii_H. The sequence goes on from NZ_JAMXXK010000047.1 coordinate 25,144, forward strand.
TGCGCAAGGTATTGAAAAATCAATCAATCAGGCTTGGTCCAACCTAGGGCAAAGCGTCTTGTCATAATATCTTAAAAATTTTAGACACATTTTTCCCAAAAAAGCCCTGATATTTGCTAAGATATCGGGGCTTTTATGCATTATTCTTTATCAGTGTCTTCAAATTTGTAGTGGGTGTTCAATGGAACCTATGGTGGTGATGGCTGCGCGTGCGGCTCAGTTAGTTGGTCAAGAGCTTTTAAAAGCGCATCAGAATCGTCATAAACTCGATCTACAAGTCGAAGAAAAAGGAATTGATGGTCCGGTAACGCGTGTAGATCGTTATTTGGAACAGTTGACCATCGATACCCTACGTAAAAGCTATAAAAATCACAGTTTCCTTGGTGAAGAGTTTGGCTATCAGGAAGGGAAAGGTCATGACGCCGATTGGTGTTGGGTGATCGATCCGCTAGATGGTACTTTAAACTTCATTAACGGTTTCCCGCATTTCTGTATCTCTATCGCAGTTCAGCACAAAGGCATTACTCAACACGGGGTGATTTATGACCCGGTGAAAGATGAGCTATTCTCTGCCAGTCGTGGTCGTGGTGCCATGATGAACCAGCGCCGTATTCGTGTGAATGTTAAAGACAGCCTGGAAAATACCTTTATGGCTGTTGGTCACGCTTATCGTGCCAAGCGTAATGGCGAAGTTGTGTCTTATGCCAAGAACCATTTTCAAACCTTGTTAAACGTAACTGAAGCTGGCGCGCAATATCGTCGTTCAGGTTCTGCAGCATTGGATTTAGCCTATGTTGCTGCAGGTCGTTTCGATGGTTATTTCGAACTTGGTTTAAAGCCTTGGGATATCGCAGCTGGCGAATTGATCGTGAAAGAAGCAGGCGGTACTGTAGTTGATGCACGTGGTGGTAGCGACTCTATGGAAAATGGTCAAGTTTTGGCTTGTTCAATGAAAATGCTTAAGCCTTTAATGCAAGCAGTTGTTCCTGCTTGGGGTGAAGCAGCAAAATAATCGGGTTTAGATGAATCAGAACTAATATCGAGAAAAGGCGTCCTTCGGGATGCCTTTTTTATGCATGGAAATTTAAGTCGCCAGAGACTGGTACAGGTGTATTGATGTTTGCTTGAATACTGGAAATATCAGGTGAATTGGCGAAAAGTGACTTTTTATACCGCCTGTTACATTTTTTATTATATTTTAAGTATTAGAAATATATAGATAAATTAAGAATAAGGGAAATTAGTTTTAAAACTTAATGACATTGTGGAATATTCTGCTATAATTCCGCCACGCACTTAATTTCTGTTCTTTACCTGAACACTATCTTCTAATCATTGTATGCGCGTGCTGTCCATAGAGAGGACATATCCTTCGCGCCCCAATCGCTTAAGCGATTCCTTCAGGTTTGCGGCCGTAATCATGCGTGCGTTATATCCACATCGTCGTTACTCGGATCGCTGCTGAATCCTAATATTTTCAGCATTATTTGCTGTGCCGCTTTTTGCCGATGTCCATAATTGTTATTTATTAAATGGAGCACCCACTTCAGGGTGAATACTCTCTATGAGCAAAACTTTTGCTGATTTTTCCCTCGACGAATCTCTAACCCAGGCTCTCGACGCTTTAGGCTTTACTACTCCTACTCCTGTACAAGAACAAGCGATTCCAGCTGCGCTTGAAGGCAAAGACCTTCTTGTGTCAAGCCAAACAGGTTCTGGTAAAACTGCTGCATTCTTACTGCCTACGTTAAATGCGTTGGCAAACCAAGATACATTAGTACCGTTTAAAGACCGTATGAAAGCGGTTACTCAACCGAATATTTTGGTGATTTCACCGACGCGTGAATTGGCACAACAGGTATGTCAAGACGCAATCGCATTTGTACGTCACATGAAAGGTGTTCGTATTGCTGCAATCATGGGCGGTATGCCTTTCGGTAAGCAAATTCAACAGTTAAAAGGTGCGCAAGTTGTTGTTGCAACTCCAGGCCGTTTACTTGACCTGGTGAATCGTCGTCAAATCAAATTGGATAAAGTTGACGCGTTGATCGTCGATGAAGCTGACCGTATGCTTGACCTGGGCTTCTCTGAAGACTTAGAAGCAATTGGTGAGTTGGCTGCAAACCGCAAACAAACTCTTATGTTCTCTGCGACTTTTGCACCACGTATCATTACACTTGCAGAACGCATGATGAATGATCCAATGCGTATTTCGATCGAAACTGGTCACTCTACAAATACTGATATTACTCAGACTTTGCATTGGACTGACGGTTTCGAGCATAAGAAAAAACTTCTTACTCACTGGTTGAACGAAGAAGACGTTGATCAAGCAGTAGTATTTGCGTCAACTCAAGAAGACACAGATATGTTGGCTGAAGAACTTGCTGAAGCAGGTCTATCAGTTGTAGCACTTCACGGTGCTATGCCACAAACTGTTCGTAACCGTCGTTTACGCAGCATCCGTGAAGGTCGTGCGAAGATCTTGGTTGCAACTGACGTTGCAGCGCGTGGTCTTGACGTACCAACTATTTCACACGTAATTAACTTCGGTCTTCCAATGAAGAATGAAGACTATGTACACCGTATCGGTCGTACAGGTCGTGCGGGTCGTACTGGTAAAGCCATTACTTTGGCGACTTACCGTGAACGCGGTAAAATCCGTGCTTTAGAAGACTTCCTTGATGCACGTCTAAACGTATCTGAAATTGAAGGTCTTGAGCCATCTCCACCTCCTGCACGTGGTAGCCGTGATGGCGCTGGTCGCGGTCGTGGCCGTGATGGCGGTCGTCGTGATGGCGGTCGTGGTGGTTTCGGTGGTGGTCGTCGTTTTGAAGGCGAAAGCAACTTCAAACGTCGTGAAGGCGGTGATGATCGTCCACGTCGTAGCTTCGATGACAAACCTCGTGGCGAACGTCCAGCATTTGGCGAAGATCGTCCACGTCGTGACTTTGGTGATCGTCCAGCTCCACGTCGTGAAGGCGGTTTCGGTGATCGTCCACAACGTTCGTTTGATGACCGTCCAAAGCGTGACTTCGGTGATCGTCCAGCTCCACGTCGTGAAGGCGGTTTCGGTGATCGTCCACAACGTTCGTTTGATGACCGTCCAAAGCGTGACTTCGGTGATC
>NZ_JAMXXK010000048.1 GCF_024129735.1 Acinetobacter lwoffii
TTAATTTACTTGCTGGCATATACAATTTAGATTGGGTGAAAGATAAACAATTAAATTGATTGAAAAATGATTTATGAAGGAAGTCTAATAAATATAATTAAAAACAATGATTTTACCTAAGTTAATATCAAAGTAATAGCTAAAACTATTTGAATTAAAGTCAAGATAAATTTGAAACAGCTTAAGTGTTATTAGTGAGGTCATGTTAAGTATCGTATTTCCTCGCAGTTAAGAATATTCTAAAAAAATTGGATTTTTAATATTTTATTTAATCTTTTTAAAATATAGGTGATTTAGATTAATTTTTAATATATTATTAAATATAAATAACATATCTGTAAATCTATTCTATTTTACAATACTTTTTAAATTTTATTAAAAAATTATATATATAAAATTTGACTTAAGTTATTCCTTTTATTGGATAATATATTTTTGACCTATAAAATATTTCATTATGTTTCTGTTGCATTATATCAGGTAATTTATGTTGCGCATTAATCTCTACTTCAAGTACTTAGCTTATTATTTATTACATTGAATTAATCTGTAACAGGTTAAAGGTTGGCGAAATCTGAAAAATGCGTAGAGTAGATATTAAGTCGAAACCTATCGGCTTTTAATTTAAAGCAAATAGTAAGGAATACCACCATGGCTAATAATCAACAGCAAGACCAACAGAAACAGCAGCAACAACAGCAACAGCAAAATCAACAACGCAATCAAGATCAGCAGCGTCAACAAAACAACCAGCAAAACCCAAATCAGCAACAAAATAACCAGCAGCAACAACAGCCGCAGGGTGGTCAAAACAACCAGCAACAGCGCGACCAGCAGCAACAAAACCAGCAAGGCCAACAGCAACAACAGCCACAGCAAAATAGTAACCAGCAGCAACAACGTTCACGTAATCAACAAGATCAGTGAAAACCACAGCGTTAATTCTGTTTAAGATATACGCTCTTCATAAAAAAACCGCCTGAATCAGGCGGTTTTTTTATATTTCATTGCATGATTAAACTAAGTATTTATTAACACTGAATATTGGCTTTCAGCTTGTAGAAATTCAAGGCATTGTCTAGGTCGGTGAGCAACTCTTTGTCGGTATATTCCTTGGGTGCAAGTTTGAGCAGAGCAGGCATGTAATTGTTTTTGTATTCTTTAGGATATTGTTCACACAGGATACGTGTTCTTTCTTCCAGACTAATTGTTGAAGAGTCAAGTTTGTCCAGATAAGCACTCAGTTGATTATCTGATTGTTCAAACTGCACTTTAATGTTTGCATCAGCTTCTGCTGCACTCTCTGCTTGCTGTTTTTGGCAGCCGCTTATTGCCAGACTCATCAATAAAGTAATTAGTATGCGATTTTTCATGCTGCCAAAATATTGTTATTGCTCATATGAAAAATTATAGAGAGAAATGACTAAAAAGAAAGCAGGGATCTATAAACTTTATGAGACATTGAACATTCATAACATCCGATATTGACTGAAATAAGGAATTTTCTCCTACAACTCTGAATTAACCTATTCTCATTTATAGGTTTAGCAATTCTTTTTGGGTTTTGGTTATTTAATCGTCTTATTTGCCCATTAAAAAGATTTTTGGATAAATTACAGTCATTTAATTAACAAAAGTAATGGTTTTTTCATATTTTGAAACATTGCATCTATATATCCTACACAGATTGGCTGCATGGCTAGTGATATCTTGGCGTCATTCTAAGAACTTAATGAAAATAATTAAAAATCAGCACATTATAGGGCCTGTTTAATTTAGGAGAGTTAAACAGGCTTTTTCTTTTCCGTCTTAAATCTGGTTTTTTCTTTGCTGATTGTATTTTTTGGTCATTCTCTTTCACATAAGTTTTCATACACAACATAAAGCCTGAAAATTTCCTCAGGAGAGATACATGAATAGATGTTATTTATATATCTCTTTTCACGAAAAGACAGGACAAAGCTATGATGAGATGTATATGCGCATTTGGCATGGGCGTAATGGTTGGTTGTTGTTTTAAATCTTGCAAAGAGAAAATGTGTCAGATGATGAGCAGCAAGCATTGTAAAAGTGATCATTGTAAAAAAGATCAGACGACTCAAGCTGAAGAGCCTGTACAAACTTAGCCCAAAAGCTTCAGTTTTACTGAAAGGCTAAACAGAGCTGAGTACTGAAGTTGTTCTAGATCGCTGATCCAATCATTTTATATTGAATCATTCTATATTTAAAGCAATAAAGCTTGATCCTAGATTGAGCTTTTTACACTTAGGAGAAAAACATGATGCAATTTATATTTTGTTTATTTGGTCTTCATGGTGCGACTGAAATTAACTACACGTGTGACCATGATGAGGTCAAACAGTGTCGTGATTGCTTGAAAAATATTGAATAATGTGCCAAATCATCAGACATCTTAATGAAGATCAATCCCCGTTCAATCATCAGTTGGCGGGGTTTTTCTTTACTGATGAAATTTTTGGATCTAAACATAATTTCTCACAAGGAATACTTTATAAAAGAATCATTTCAATAGGATTACGTTTTGATAAATTCTTAGCTGCTTAGAACTGGAATACAATAAAATTTATGCGTGTGATCACCCATGCTCGAATTCTTGAAGCAATTCAAAAGAGGCCACAGGCTGAAACTGCATTAGCTGGTGGGGATTGACTGATTAAGGCCAAGCATCCTAAAGGTTTTACTGAAATGAAAAGACTTTTTCCGGCAGTGGATAAGCTTAGAAAATTTCATGTATTCGATATCGGCTCGCACGCGAATTCATATTCTTTGCTGTATCGTCTACGATCAGGCTGAACAGCTTATTTGCTCAGATGAACAACAAGAATTGTGAAATGTCAAAGAGCACTTGAAGGAAAGTTTGTCTCTTTATAAAACTGAATGTGCAACATAAATAACATTGATGTTTAGCAGCAGATATCATATTTATTTATTAATAGATATATGAAGGAGATGCATATGACAAATAAGCCAGAGCAAGAATCAAATCCGCATAAAGAATCAAATGACGACAAGGGTAATCAGGCATCTTATAAGCATGTCAAACCAGAGAAAAAACCCAATGCAGAACCGGAAAATCCATTGAGAGAGCAAAAATAGCTTTTTCACATGGACGAAGCCCTAACTTGGTTTAGGGCTTTTTAATTTCCCGATAAACGTTGATCTCTAGGCTTTGCAATAAACTCATCTTTCATTTCAAAGAAAAATTCATGGGCTTGTTCATGATCGCAGTGCAACCAGTCATGTCGTGATTTTTCCGGAATCACAATGATCGAGCGTTTTTCGTCATTCGGATCATGAAACTGTTTCATAAAGGGATGTTGATCTGAATTTATGGTTAGCATCGAAAATGATCTGATTTTCTCACCATCAATGTGTGCGTCATCATAAATTGCCGCTACGGTAAAAGGATTGCCATCTTCACGTGAAATACCAAACCAGTGCGGTTTACCGTCTATATATTTAGGTTCATAGAAGGTATCGACCGGTACTAAAGCAAACTGGTTGTTTTTCCAGGCATGTCGAAAACTCGGTTTGGATGCGACTGTTTCAGTCCGTGCATTATAGGTATGCCGGCCATATTTTAGTTCTTTCGCCCAGACTGGAATCAGTCCGAAACGTGCGATATCCAGCTCAAATTCGTCAGCACCGCGCATAATGATTGGGGCCGGCGCTAAAGGATAAACATGTGTTTTCATGCCCAGTTCGAGTTGCTCTTTATGAATATCTAATAAGAAAAGACGTTTTTTTGAGGGGAATTCATAGTTCGAGCACATAAATAACCTCTTTCTTTCTAATTATTGTCTGCTAAAGAATTAAGGTATAAAAATGATGGGCTCAAAACAATTCGAAAGCGTAAGTGTAGTTTTAACACAAAGTAAGAATACGGATTAATATCAGTTTATCCTCTTTATAGAATAGCGCTCCTTTAAAGGACTATTCTATAAATATGAAGATTAAAATATTTGCGTTTTTAATGATTAAATATAAAAGCTCGCCGGGTTATTTTGTAGGGCAGGTGCTCAAAGCTTTTCCTTGTTCAACTGAATGGATAAAGTTTTCAATCAGAAATTCACTCTGTTTTAAGGAATCACGATGATCTCCATTTTTGACTAGATGAAAGGCGATAGATTTCTGCTTTGTACATACCTGCTGGTAGTAAGCATAAGTACCACGATAATCGACCAGTTGATCTTTCTCGCCTTGTACCAGCAGAACCGGCACAGTCGGTGTCATATTCTCAATAGACTGTTCTTTTAAATAATTTGTCAAAGGTGCCAGATTTACATTTGATTTAAAGACAGTCTTAGGTGCTTGTTTTAAGTCCGATTGTAATTCTGACAAACAGCGACTGCGTGCATGATTAAGAATTCCTCCCATTTCTGGGCTCACTAAATTTGCTGGAGCAAGCATCGGGTCTGCAGCTTCTGCTCCTAAAAGCACAATTGGAAAAAATGCGGCGACATCAGTCGTGATTTGCGAATTGCTGGCAACATATTCAGCGATTCCTTCATATTGATAACCGCCTGGTGCCAGTGCAATTGCCCCACGAAGATTAAATTCAGGCGCATCTTTTTGACCGGATGCTGCAACTTTAATAGATGCTGCACCTCCTTGACTATGACCCATAACATACCAATTTTTACTAAAGCTATAAGGCTTTAAATGGTGGATCGCTCGTACAGCATCAACGACAGTATGCAACTGACTTCGCGCATTCATATAAGGATGACCGCCCGGAGTGCCTAAACCTTGATAATCAGGTGCAACGACTGCATAGCCGCGAGCGAGCCAGGCATTCAATGCTTTAGCAGCGATTTGCTGATAGACATGGACTGGTCCGCCCACATAATCCCCAGAGGGTGCACATGTATCAGCAACGCCAGTTGTACCATGCGCCCAAGCCAGAACAGGCCAGCCATCTTTAGGGAATTTGCCTTTAGGTAACAAGATATAGCCTGAAGTGACAATGGGTTCGGATTTTGTGCCACGACTGCGATAATTAATTAAGAAACGTTGTGAGGCATTCGTAAACAGATCAGTATTTTGTTCTTGTATAGATAATATTGTACCCGGTATTTTTTCCGAAATATGAGATGCTTGGATTTTGCTGTTATCGGGAAGTGGAGGAGAGGCTATTGCATATGTTGAACCTGAACATAAACAGCTCATGATTAATTTAATAATAGGAGATTTAATTTTCATCGCTGAAACCATTTTCCTTTTTATAATGTCATTTTTAATGTAGCAGCTTTATTTATGTTTCTAAATTAACTAACTCTGCACAGAGTTTGTAAACTAAAGCTTTTAAGTTAAGGCGAATGAGCAGTACAACAGGTTATTTTAGTTTAGCTAATAATTTCATATAAGCACTTATATTTTAATGTGGTTCTGATCTGTGAGTAGAATTCATATCATGTCTAACCTCACTAATACGATCATAAATCACTTTTCGCATTCGGTTTATTACTCCCAGAGGTTTGTGCTCCGGTAGTGTATGCCATGGTGTAAAAGAGAGATTTTCACAAAACTTGTTTTGTTCAGGTGTATCAAAAACTTGCTGAGGAATGCGGATAGTTGCGACCTTGTAAAAAGGCGCCTCACTTTCTTGCCATTCAGTCATGGAATCTTCGACTGACATGGTGTTTGATGTTCTAGGCTGTATCAGAAACTCCATACATGCTTCACTTTTTTGCAAATGTTTGCGCAATTTTTCTCTTAGAAAATTATGATGGGGAGCATGTGGAAGAGGGTCTGTCACTGTCGAACATGCTTGAGCTGAATACTTTACAGCTTGACGATCAGTGCCTATTCCTAATTGATAGGGCACCATAGACCAATATCTAGTTTGCAAAGGATTAGAAATTTTATTTCTCGTATTTAAGGCAATCCAGGTTCCTTTAGCTCCTAATGCAAAAGGAATATGCAACTTATTGAAAAATCTATCGCTATTTATATCTTGCATAAATGACATATATCGGACTGGATCATTCACAAAAAAGACAGGATGATTGATCATAATGAAATCTTGAGTAGAGGTTTCATCATCTAAAAGCTTTTCTCCCGGTACTCCTAAAAGTTTTATCGCCATGCCACGCGCATCTTTTTTAATATCTGCTTGTTGGGCATCTTTAGAACCATTAGAGAAACGAATCCAGGCTTGATATGTTTTTCCAGGAAGAAAAACACCTTGAGCCAAGTTTTTAGGAAGAGCTTCATCTACTTTGAATTCTGCGCGTACACAACCGTGTGCTTTGGGATGGGCATCACGTAGCGCGATACCTGTGGAATATTCTTTCCGAATCGATATCTCAATGATATCTGCGATTTTTTCAGTTATATTTGCTTCATCAGGATAAAGACTTTCACTTAAATGATGATCTATATTGGGATGAATATTATCTTTTGAAGAGTTAGATGCTATAGGGGAAGCGTTAGCATATGCAGCACTACAAATACTTATTGCCATTAAAGAGAAAACTAGACCCGAGCATATAGGTCTTATAAAGTTAGGCATTGATTTTCTCCTTGCTATAAAGCTAGAGTTAGTTTTAATTTTTTAGCCTATGAACTGAAAATTCTTTGGACATACTTTAGCCATAAAACAATGATAATGTCTGTGTAATTATTGATCTTCAGATTTTAAGTCCATCCAATTCCTTCCTAAAACCGTTTCCACTCTTTGTCGTGTGCTCAATATAGAAGACGATTTATGTTCTTACTTTAATTTAACTCAACACAGAGTTTTTTACTTTAGCAAAATTTATCCATAAACTTATGAAAATTTATTTTTAGACTAATGCGAGATGCTCGTAGCAAAATCAAGAGTCGTCGAATACAGTGCTATAGAAATTTATTGAGTTTAAAATTTTGAAAATATTAGGATATATAAATCAATGCCAGTTCTAGCAATCCAGCATAGACTCAGTGGATTTTACTTTTTTTACTATGCGATTGTTGGGGCGTTCATGCCTTTTTGGAGTCTGTATCTAGAAGATCAGGGCTTCAATTATCAGGAAATTGGCATTTTATCTTCTATTGCAATCGTCACCCGCTTTTTTGCTCCCTTAATTTGGGGCTGGATTGCAGACAAGTCTGGTAAACGCATGCTGCTGGTACGTATTGCCACCTGGATGGAAGCCTGTATCTGGTTCATGATTTTTATCATTCCCAATAGCTTTCAATCTGTAGCTTTATTGATGCTGATTTTCAGTTTCTTTCAGAATGCTATTCTGGCTCAGTTTGAAGGCGTGACTTTATTCTGGCTCGGGGAAAAAAGAGCAGAACTCTATGGCAAAGTACGAAAATGGGGATCAGTCGGCTTTATTATCGGTGTATTCTGCTTGGGCGCCGTCTTTGAAATTATTAGCATCAGTATGTTACCCGTCTTGTTGCTGTGTATTTCATTTCTGGCCTTTCTCTGGTCATTTACCATTAAAGAGCCCACGACAGCACCTACCGCACAGAAACAGCTCGAACCCTTATGGCCAATATTCAAACGCCCAGTGGTGTATAGCTTTTTCCTGATTGAATTGATTCTGCTATTTTCACACGCGCCATTTTATAGTTTTTATAGCAATTATCTCAGTCAGGCGGGATTTAGCACCAGTCAGATCGGGCTGCTCTGGTCAGTCGGGGTCATTGCGGAAATAATCATGTTTGCCTATGCGACGTTCTTTCTGACACGGTGGTCATGGCGTCATCTGGTCACGCTATGCTTGTTAATGACAGGATTAAGATGGTTCATCGTCGGAGTCTTTCCTGCTTCATTTATGGCACAGTTTTTTGCTCAAACGATTCATGCTTTAAGTTTCGGTTTATTTCATATGATTGCAATGCGGGTGATATTCCAGAACTTCTCTGCAGGGCAGCAAGGACGTGGACAAGCGCTCTATAGCACCATGTGGGGCGTTGGCGTGGCGAGTGGCAGTATTCTGGCTGGGCATTATTGGGATCAAGTCGGCGGCACATCTATTTTTATCGCTGCTGCAGTATCGACTTTGCTTGGCTTGTTACTGATTTTCGGATTGCCAAATAAAGTCGAACTGCAAAAACAGGCTTGAAAATATCATCTCAGTATTAAATACGGATTTTGGCGTATTGCCCAAACCACGGTTGTGCCTGTTCCAATTGGGCTGCCAGTTGTAATAGCAGATCCTCACGGGCAAACGGCGCAATAAACTGTGAACCGAGCGGCAGGTTTTGTTCATTCCAGTACAGTGGTACAGACATCGCTGGGAGTCCGGTAATATTGGCCAACTGGGTAAAAGGCACCCATTTTAGATTTTCTTTCACAATCTGGTTTACTAGTTTCCCTTGCGCCAGTAAATGCGCTTTATTCAGTTTCAATAAACCTTTAAGAATCGGTTTCTGCCAGTTTGGTGTTTTGACCTCACCATTTTTCGGCGCCACTGTCGCCGTTGCAGGCGTTAGATAGAGGTCATAATTATCAAAGAAATGATTCATCTGGGTCACATACTGGCCCCAGTTATTCAGGTTCTGGATATAATCAATCGCGCTGGTTTTGGCCCCAAAAGCCGCCAGTGCTAAAGAGTCCAATTCAAAATCATTTGTTTTAGACGGATAGCCTTTCTGGATTTCATCCAGCATAAATGAAAATTGGCTAAACCAGGTGGTAATAAAATCCTTGGCCAGTTGCATTCCATCAATGGCTGGGCGGTCTTCGACCACCTCATGGCCCAAAGATTCTAGCAATTTGGCTGTTTTTTCAATGGCTTTAATGGCATCCTGGGAAACAGGTGTGCCAATCGTAGAATAAGTGCTAAACGCAATTTTCAGTTTTTTTGGCGGTTGCTGAATCACATCCAGATAATGATGCTGTGGACGCTGAATCTTAAACAGTGAACTATGATCTTCACCATGGGTGGCATCCAGCATTGCAGCACTATCCCGTACCGTTTTGGTCAGTACATGCTGAATCGCGGCGCCATGCATGGCTTCACTCATTTGTGGTCCCCAAGGCGTGCGGCCACGACTCGGTTTCAGGCCAAACAGGCCGCAATAGGAAGCGGGGATACGTATCGAGCCGCCACCATCACCAGCACCCGCAATTGGTACAATTCCGGCAGCCACGGCAGAAGCGGAACCACCGGACGAGCCGCCGCTATTATGCTGTAAATTCCACGGATTTTTACAGCTGCCCCAAGCATCTGGTTCAGTAATACCTTTAATCCCAAATTCAGGAGTATTGGTACGTCCAAAAGTCACAATCCCGGCTTTTTCCCAGCGATTGACAATCTCGGCATTGGTCTCGGCGATATAACCAATCCGTTTTAAGCCCTGACAACCATAAGAAGTTGGATAACCGGCATATTCCTGAAACAGGTCTTTAACCAGAAAAGGCACACCGGCAAAAGGTCCGGACAGATTTTGCTGGCTCCGTTTCAATGCATGCTCATGCATCGGAATAATAATTGCATTTAGCTCGGGATTGGCAATTGAGCTACGCTCTAGTGCAGCAGATAAAAGTTCACTTGAATGTACTTGTTTATTGGCGACCAGATCAGCCAGTCCTAAACCGTCATATTGCAGATATTCTTCAAATTTCATTGCCATTCCCTAGTGTTGCTGCTTCAAGGTTGTAGATCATTTAGGCTCAAGATGCAAGCACCACCTGATTTCGCCCACGATGTTTGGCCTGATACAAGGCTTGATCTGCAATATTGATCAGGTTTTGCAGGTCTTGGGCCTGCGGTTCATTTTGATGAGTGATGCCCACACTCACGGTAATATACAGGGGCGAGCCATCTGATTGATAAATCGGGGTTTTTTCCACCAGATCACGAATCCGTTCTGCAATAAGACGTGCTTCTGATGGTTCGGTATTCCAGAGTAGCAGCACAAATTCTTCGCCACCGATCCGTGCAAACAGATCTTGAGCACGTAAATTATTACGTACAATCTGCGCAAAGTGTTGCAGGACTTTATCACCGACATGATGGCCAAAATGATCGTTCAGGCGTTTAAAATAATCAATATCCAGCATGATGACTGAAAATTCCATCGTCTTGGCATATTGCAGTAAATATTCACCTTTTTGAAAGAAGAAATGACGATTCATGGTGCGGGTCAGACTGTCATGATTGGCCAGATACAAGACCCGTTTAAACAGCTCATTGCGGTTTTGGCTGATAATACATAGGATGAGCGGAGATAAGGCCAGCATAAACAGCCCGATCCGGAGCGAAATATAAATCGTAGAATCTGCCAGGATGGTGTGATTGGTGGCGTAAAATTGCGTCAGGCTGTAATAGGTCAGGATAATCACAAAAGCGTTGATCATGGTCATGGTAAACAGGCGATAGGTCAACGCAGCCCAGATCAGTGCAGCCAGAGGGTAGAGCATTGCGCCGGGGCCTGCAAAAACATTGGTAATGATGACACAGGCCACGACTGAAGATGCAGGTAAAAAATAGCTGAAGTAATTACGTTTTTGACGACGGTTTTTAAATAGATACTGCATGTCTTTTATTCTTGGGAATGCCAAGATTAAAGGGAGAAACACAATATAATTCACCATTTCACCGGTCCACCACAGACCAAAATCAATCCATAAATTCTCTTTGGTCATGAATGAATTGGGTAGATTTGGCAAGGTGAGAACTGCAAAAGCCGCACTGGCCAGACAGCCTGCAAAAGCGAAGATGCCAAATAAATGAACGAATGTATAACCAGTATTATAGTATTTGTAATTAATCTTGAAATATCGAATAAAAAATATCGAGACAATAGTACTGATCAGATTAGAAAGCGTGAGAAACAGGCTTTGTAATAGGCTGTTTCCGGTGACCAGATCTGCAAACATAAAAGCACTGAATGCACCGAGCCAACCTCCCATATTATTTAAATGTGGAAAGCGTAAGAACAGGGCTAACAAGGCAGCATTGGCCGGCCACAATAAGGCCAGGTACTCAATCGGTCTGGTTGCGATCCCAATAAAACAACAGACTAAAACAGCGAAAACAATGACAAAATAAGCATAGGTTTCATGATTTAATTGTTGTTCTGTTATTCGAGCTAATTGCAAATTTAAAATCCTATTCAAATTTCTAAGTGTGAATGATCACTTTGTTCAGCAACTAAGTTTGACCCAAAATATAATTTTATTATTTGATTAATCTGTTATTAATACGAACTATTAAGATTCTTATATACGAAATATATACAAAAAAAGTCAGAAAAGAAATCCACGTTTTTAAACAATGTGATAAATAATTTCTGACTCTGTATTGAAATTGCGTTAGAGCGGGACACGATCCCAAAAAATATGATAATTTAGAATCAATTGTTAACAAGATGCCGGTAAATATGAAAAAAATATGTCTTAGCCTTATCTTACTCATGAGCTCACCCTGGCTAATGGCGACAGAAAATAAAAAACCAGCGAATGCTCCTGCTAAAGCTGCTGAAATCCCAAATACATTTACCGTGAAAACCCGTCCGGAAATTGTCGGATTGTGGGGAATGGAAATCCCGAATAATAAAAAATGTATCGAATATTATAATTTTAAAGGCAATAATAATGTGGTGATTAAAAGTGGCGACGAGTGGACGTCAGGGCTGTATGACTATCAGCCGGCACAGGATCCTTCGCAGCAGATTCCAGCGCTAATTCTGCAAGTAAAATATGACAATAATGAAAAAGACTGTTCAGGCAATCAGATGGATCAGTCTGGTGAAATTTCGCAGTATTTTGTGAAATGGCAAAACCCTTATACCATTAACTTCTGCGCCAATGAAAAAGCCGAGCAATGTTTTGCCGTGCTCAGACGCGTATTGCCTTAACTTGCAAACAATAAAAAAACCGCTGAATGACAGCGGTTTTTTTATGAGCTTTGATTTAAGCTTTGTCTTCAGCACTTTCAAGCTGCTTTAACAAATGTTTTTCCAGATAATGAATATCCATTGCCTGTTTGCAGAAGTTTTTATCCTGAAGGATTAAATCTTTGTGCAAAGGAATATTGGTTTTAACGCCAGTCAAAATCATTTCTTCCAAAGCATTTCTCATTCGAGAAATAGACGTCTCACGATCCTTACCATGCGAAATCAGTTTGGCAATCATCGAATCATAATACGGTGGAATGCTGTAGCCTGGATAAACATGCGAATCTAAACGGATACCTGCGCCGCCTGGTGCATAGAAGTTGTCAATCTTGCCTGGTGAAGGCAGGAAGGTCGATGGATCTTCTGCGTTAATACGGCATTCAATCGCATGTCCTAAAACCTTGACGTCTTCTTGCTGAATATCGAGACCTAAGCCGCCAGCAATACGCAATTGCTGTTCGATAATATCGATCCCCGTGACCATTTCAGTCACCGGATGCTCAACCTGAACACGCGTATTCATTTCAATGAAGAAGAACTCATCATCTTCAAACAGGAATTCGAATGTACCTGCACCACGGTATTGCATCAATTTACACGCATTGACACAGGCTTCTAGAATATCAGCACGTGCTTGCTCTGGTAAGTTCGGTGCTGGTGCTTCTTCCAGTACTTTTTGATGGCGACGCTGTAGCGAACAGTCACGATCATACAGATGAATCGCATGGCCATTACCATCAGCCAGTACTTGCACTTCGACGTGACGTGGCTTTTGCAGGAAACGTTCCATATAGACCGTATCATCACCAAACCACATTTCCGCATCACGCTGTGCAGCCTGAACAGATTCAAGCAGGGTATCGACATTTTCTACGATACGCATACCACGACCACCACCGCCAGAAGCAGCTTTTACAATCAGTGGAAAACCGATCTCTTTGGCTTCAGCGAGTGCATTGTGAATCGTTACGGCATGGTCGCAGCCTGGTACTGTTGGTACACCAGCTTTTTTCATGGCAATAATGGCAGAAACCTTGTTCCCCATTAAACGGATATGTTCCGGACGTGGACCAATAAAGATAAAACCAGAATTTTCCACGATTTCTGCAAATTCTGCATTTTCAGCGAGGAATCCATAACCAGGATGGATTGCATCTGCGCCGGTAATTTCAGCAGCTGTAATAATCGCAGGAATATTCAGGTAGCTGTCACTGCTCGCACCAGGGCCGATACATACTGCTTCATCACAGAAACGTAAATGCATCAGGTCCTTGTCTGCGTCAGAATAGACACCTACAGTTTTGATCCCTAAAGTTCTGCAAGCACGGGTGATGCGTAACGCAATTTCACCACGGTTTGCAATTAAAACTTTTTGCAACATTATAAATCCCCGGGGTGATTAAGCGCGGTAGCGGAAAAGTGGTTGACCGAATTGAATCACTTCACCATTTTTCACCAGAATTTCTTCAATCACACCGCTTTGAGTTGCTTCTATCGGGTTCATGATTTTCATTGCTTCGATAATACCGAGCGTATCGCCTGCAGAAACGGTCTGGCCAACTTTAACAAATGTCGGTTCACCCGGGCTTGGTGCTGCATAGAACACGCCGACCATTGGTGAAGTTTCAACAGCACCGCGAGGAGATTTTGCTGCTGGCGCTTCGGCTGCTGGTGCAGGCATCGCAGGAACAGCTGCTGCAACCACTGGATTACGACGAGTTAATGCAATCGATTGATCGCCTTCTTTAACTTCGATCGCCTGTAAGTCAGATTCAATCATCAAGTCGATGAGTTTCTTGATTTTACGGATATCCATGAGACAGTATTCCTAATTAAGATTGTGTAGAAGGTTGTATTTTTTCAATGATATAGTCGAGGGCAGCAGCATAGCCTTTTGCACCTAGACCACAGATCACGCCGATGGCTTTATCGGACAAGTATGAATGATGTCGGAATGCCTCACGTGCATGCACATTAGACAGATGGACTTCAATGAAAGGAATGGCAACGCCAAGGAGGGCATCGCGAACAGCAACAGAGGTATGGGTCAATGCTGCTGGATTAATAATGATATATTGAATGCCGTCTTGCTGGGCTTGATGAATTCGGTCAACAATGGCACCTTCCCAGTTGCTCTGGAAAGTATCGAGTTGTAAGGTAGCTTGTTGAGCCTGAGCAATCAGCTGCTGGTTAATATCGTCAAGACTAAGGTGACCATAAACTTCCGGTTCGCGCTTCCCAAGCAAGTTTAAATTCGGTCCATGAATAACCAAAATGGTCGAACTCATCCAGCATGCTCCAATTAAAAAGTATCGGGGTTTGTTTGCAAGATGTCTGCAAACTCTGCTTATTATTGCATGATTTTCTACATTACTATTTATAATTTCTTTGAATTAACGTAGAAAGCATATAGCAAACAGTGGCGCTATAATGAAAACTTTGCAGAGATTTGGCAATGTTAAAAAATTACAATTCGCTGGGTATTCAGATTATTTTCATTCTAAACCCAATTGGCAAAAACAGTTAATATCCTTTATGTAACTGTATCTTCATGTTAACGCTAAATTCTTCCTTTTAGTGATATTTTTAGTTTTGAGCAAGAGTTGTCTGGCTGATTTTACCGCAATGTTCGACTTCTAGAGCATAGAAAACTCTTTACATTCTGATTTTAGAGTTGTGCTGATTATCCTCTTTATATATAAGCTATCGACCGATTCTCAAAACGTGATGAAAATTTAAAAATATAAGATAAGACAATATGTTAATGATGTTTTCTCTTATTTTACTTGGATTTTTCTAGGTCTGTTTTTCCAATAGATTGGAATTAGTTACATCACTTTCAATTCAAGTATTCATGACAGACACTGCACAAGAATGTACTTCATCTTCCAGATATAAAGGTTGAATCTCAGCAGGTTTAAGATAAAACGCTCGACCTATATGCTTCATGTGTATAGATGGGCGAAGTGACGAATGTGTTCATCTTCAAGTCTTCTATATAGTGAAGCCATTAATTGCCTAACGCTTAGATAGTGGCAAAAACGCATACATTTGTTGCAATTTTGCGCACCATCATCTTTTCAAGAAAAGTTTAAAAGTATTGAAGAGCGTAATGATTGAACTAAATAGGCCTGATTGAAGCGGAATACGAGCTTAAAGTAAAATTTGCTCTATAGTTGCCTCATCTAAATTAACTTCTTGAGCTAATCTTTATATAATCATGCGATCCATCTCAAACAAGACTTTCTATGACCCCTGCATGCAAACTATTAAAAGCCAATAAAATCGAATACAGCATTCATGAATATGAACATGATGCCAATGCCAAAAGTTTCGGGCTAGAAGCTGCTGAAAAATTAGGGCTTTCGGTGGAAGAAGTCTTTAAAACTTTATTAGTCACGGATGATAAACAGTATTTTGTTGCTATATTGCCGGTACATCATCAACTCAATCTGAAAAAAGTAGCCCAGGCCGTAGGATGCAAAAAACTCCAGATGGCAGATCCTAAACATGCAGAACGCTTGACCGGCTATCTGGTTGGCGGAATCAGTCCCATTGGTCAAAAGAAACGATTAAAAACGGTGATTGATGCCACCGCAGAACAGTTGGATAAGATCTATGTCAGTGGCGGTAAAAGAGGCTTGGATATTGGATTAAAGCCGGCTGATCTTGCCAAAGTGCTCAATGCACAGTTTGTCGATATGCTGGATACATAAGATCGAAGCACGATGATCACCTAAATTTATAGAACCTGAAGTGATAGATTTAAAATAGCTGCATATTTTTTTGGTCGGAAATAACAGTAAATCATTTTATACGTTTGTATATTAGATAAGTTAAAACACAGCCGGACTGTGTACACAACAAGGAATGAAAACAAAAATATAAATTATTATGCAGAGCATAATGGATGAAAATTCAAAATAAAAAATGGCCACGGTTCTGTCTGACATTATCTGCGATGGCGATGCTATCTGCGTTGCCAAGTGTACAGGCCGCTTCTGCGCCTTCAGCTGTACCTGCCAATTCACAGCAGGTTTTCTTTGTCGGAAATAATTGGGATGGCACGGTAACCGTGATTCGTCCATCGGGTGATTTTGGCAAAATTGGCGTCATTAACATGATTCCTGATCGTAAAGAGCGCCTTAAAGAAATTCACCTGAATCCAATCAAACTGATTGCTTATACTTATATCCAGACCACAGCCGGTGAAGGCAATGACCAACTGGTAGATGATATCTACTCGACACCAGACGGGCAGTCAGTCGTTGCATCACGCCCAAGTTTCGCCGATGTGGTATCGATTAATATCAAAACCGGCAAGATTAACTGGCGGACGCCTGTAGAAGGCTTCCGTGCCGACCATATGGCGGTATCACCAGATGGGCAGCGGGTCGCCGTATCTGCATCTTCAGGAAATGTGGTGCATGTATTGGATATCCATACCGGTAAAGAGTTGGGCCGTTTCAGCACTGGCGACAAACCGCATGAAAACATTTACTTCGATGGAGGCAACAAGATTCTGAACTCTGCTATCGGCAATGTGGAAACATCGATGGATGCACAGTGGCAAGATTTTACTAAAGGTAAGCGTTTTATCACTATCGCAGATGCCAATACGCATCAGGTGGTAAGAAAAATCGATTTCAGACCTGCACTGGATGCATTTGGCCGCAAAGATTTATCCAATTCAGTGAGACCGATGGTATTTAGTAAGGATGAAACCAAACTGTATGCCCAGGTTTCATTTTTTAATGGTCTGATTGAATATGATCTGAATCAGAACAAGATTAGCCGGATCGGACAACTCTCTGGCAGTGACAGTATTCCGAAAGACCGGACAAAATGGGTCAATGATTCGCGTCATCATGGCCTATCAATCAGTGCTGATGGTGAAAAGCTCTGTGTCGCTGGTACCATGGATAACTACGCTACGATTGTAGATCGCAAGACGCTGACTGCCGGGAAACTGATTTCTGCAGGTAAACCTTATTGGGCAACACGAAGCCCGGATGGTCGTAGCTGTGTGATTTTAGAAAGTGAAACCGATGTGGTCACAGTGATTGATTTTGCCACAGGCAATAAAGTGCTGAGTGTGCCTGTAGGAAATCATCCACAACGCGTCCGGATTGGATATGCACCAGCAGACTGGTCAACGCCGTAGTCAATCGTCGATGAGCGAAAAAGACAGCTTTTTAATAAAGGCTGTCTTTCTTGAGCTGAGGACATAAAAATGAATGATAAAACAATCCTGTTTTATGTAATGATCGGATTGCTCATGTTCGGGACTTTAGTGGGTATTGGCTAGCAGGTACGACAAGAAATCTATCGGACGAATTTTACTGATCAGACCCATTCTGATCCGGTCCTGCCAGCTGAAAAATCGGCAAGCTATATATCTGTTAATTCTCCTGAGAATAGTCAAGCTACAAAGAAGGAACAGAACGATACGGTTGCAAAGCAAAGCGAATTATCAAAGCAACAAGAACAATTATATCTCGCCTTTACTCAGATCATTAATGCTTTAAGTGAGGGGCAACAACCCGATCCTCAACAAGTCAGTTTGTTGATCACTCAGCAGCAAAGGCTGGTAGAGGCCCAACTGGTGAGTAAGGCCGAAGCGAAAGCACAAATTGAGTTTCTGATTAAAGTTCTGCCTGAAATGGATCATGAATTGCATCGGGCATTGCGAGTATTAGAGCAAACCCGAATTTGACAAATTAGATCCAGATGCATCTTTCATTATTCTAAGCCTAAAAATTGTTCTCATAAAAAAGGCCCAAAAAATGATTTGGGCCTTTAAATACACACTTTAGAAAGTTAAGTATCTTTATAAACAGTTCGCAGGCTTGGGTACACCAGCCAAACGGCTTAAGTGACGGGCCACCAGGCCAGTATTAAACTTTTCTTGAAGCATGGCATTATTGATGTCGGCACTGACAGTTTTCATTAAAAATTTAATCAGTGGGCGTGTTGCCGGTGAATGACCAAATTGTTGATAGAACTGACGTACCGCTTGCAGAATTTCAAAATGCCAAGGAGTTAAGCTCAGTTCCAGACTATCGGCCAGCACTTGAGCAACGTCTTCATTCCAGATGGTATAGTCAACTAGATGGCCATCTTGATCCAATTCTAAATTCATATCTAACTCATTTATTATTTCATTGAAATGCAGCGATTAAACTCAAGGCAAAGATCTGCAAAATCCGCATAATTCAAAAGCTTTATCTGATCAGGCAAAGGCTGTACTAATAACTCCGCATCATTTTTCAGTATGTGAATTTTCGGCAAGCTTTGAAGAAATGAATGCTCTAGCAGCAAAACCGCTTCACCCATCAGCACGACCTGATCACCCATTGTATAAGTTTGAGCCAGTTGCTCTAGGATCTGCGCTGTTGCCAAATAGCTGGATTGGATCAGATAAAGTGTGTGATTTGACATTTTTATATCCTTGTTCCTTACCAATACATCACATGATCAAAGCTTTGAATAAATTCAGAATTAAGCTCAATAAATTCGATTTCTTGTTCGCTCTGTGCCACAAATGAGGAATGCTGGTTTTTTTTCTCAATCAGAATCGGAGTGAGATCATAAAACTCGAAACTGTCGACCATATTTGATGCCAGTTTGAATGCATGATGCACCTGGTCAAATTGCAGGTCTGAATGCAGCAAACTGAGGGCAGCACTTTGTAGCAGGACTTTAACTTCTGCGCCAAAAGTTGCCAGGACCATCGTAGCCGATAGGCTTTCATGCACCTGCAGACTGGTCAGATTGGCTTGGGTTAATATAACAAGTACAGATTTCACACAAGATTCCTTGGAAAAGCAACACATTCTAAAAAATGAAACATCTAGAATTGAATGAGACGTTGTGAGGACTGAACAGCATCGGCAAGTTCACCTAAACCGACCAATTCAAAGGCATCTGCCAGATTATGCTGCTGAATATTGTGACGTCGAGCATTGTCCAGATCTGTAATTCCACGTGCCAATGCTGCACTTACACAGACCGGGAGGCGAATCTGTAGCGCTTGCCATGCATGTGTAAGATGACGTTGATCGTCGGGTACCCATTGCAGTGCATTTGCGACCGATACGCCGTCCTGATAGAAGAATACACGGAATGCTTCCTGTTTATCTTGCAAGGCCTGAGCCAAACCCAGGGCATGCCAGGCATAAATGGAAGTCGGTGCGGAGGTAACAAGAATTAAGGTGCTCATCGAAATTCACTACAGGCTTGATCAATAGCAACAGATTGATCTTGGCTTCATCAGAAAGTAGGTAGTATAAATGATTTTAGTGACGGGTGGATTAGGCTTTTTAGGCTCACATATTGCTTTAAGTCTGTTAGCACAAGGACTAGAGGTCATTGTGGTCGATAATTTGGCCAATGCCAACTTACAGACTCTGGAGCGTCTTGAGTTTATCTCCGGCATGTACGTACCTTTTATCAAGATTGATATTCGCAATACCCCAGCATTGAACAAAGTCTTTGAGCAGCATTCGATTCAGGCTGTGGTACATACCGCAAGTTTTAAGTCACTGGAAGAATCAGTATTAAAACCACTTGAATATTATAATGATAATGTCAGCTGTATTATGAGTCTAATGCGTGCCATGCAACGTACCGGAGTGCGTCATCTGGTACATTTATCCAGTCTGGCGGTATATGGACAATCTGGCACAGATTTAAGCGAAGATCTGCCTTTTAACTATACCTATCCGAATCCCTATATCAAATCGCAACAGATGATTGAGGAAATTATCCGCGATACTGCCAAAACTGACAATGAATGGCGGATTGCAATCCTACGTCTTTCCAATATCGCAGGTGCCTTTGAACACGGTGTACTGGGGGAAGCAGTGCCACCTTTGCCAAAAAATATTTTGCCTTTGGCGATGCAGGTCGCTGCACAGCAACGTGAATATCTGGAATTACGCCGTCAGGCCCATACTGCGGATGGCACAGTAGAACGCAGTTTTCTGCATGTCGCAGACTGTTGTGATGCCGTGATCAAGTCCTTGCAATGGCTGTCACAACAGCAGGAATTAAAATGTGAAGCCTTTAATATTGCTGGTGAATTGATTTCCATACAGGATTTGCTAGATCAACTGGCTGAAGTGACTCAATCTGCAATCAAAACCATGGATGCTTTACCATATCCCCATGCGGAAATGGATCAATTGGGGGCGAACATTGAAAAGGCGCGAAATATTCTACATTGGCAACCTCAGCGATCACTCAGAAAGATGCTTGAGGATGAATGGTTGTTTTATCAGAATATGCTCAGAGGGCAGTAAGTAAGAGTATTTAGCTTATATTTGATAATAATTATCATTTACATTATTACTGTAATCGATTACTTTAAATAAATAGATTAAATCATTGATATAGAAATTCCTAAGATCCGTAACAGGCAAGAAGAATTGAGGTTGAACATGCAAACACGTATTGAACATGACACGATGGGAGAGGTGGCTGTACCGAGTGAGGCTTTATGGGGCGCTCAGACTCAGCGTAGCTTGCAAAATTTCAAAATTGGCAATGAGCGGTTGCCACGGCCAATGATTCGTGCCATGGGACTCGTCAAAAAAGCGGCTGCCTTGACCAATGCCGAGCTAAACCAGATTCCCCAAGAACTGTCACGCTATATCGTGGATGCGGCAGATGAAGTCATCAGCGGGAAATGGGACAGTCAATTTCCACTGGTAGTCTGGCAAACTGGTTCAGGTACACAAAGCAATATGAACTGTAATGAGGTGATTGCCAATATTGCCAACCAGAAATTGGGCAATCATTTAGGGGCACAAAAACCGGTTCATCCAAATGATCATGTCAATCGTGCCCAATCTACCAATGATTCATTTCCAACTGCGATTCATGTGGCTGCGATCTTGCAGATTAATGAACTTTTAATTCCGGCTGTCACACGTTTACGCGATACTTTATATGCCAAATCTCAGGATTTTGCCGATATTGTAAAAATTGGCCGGACTCATCTACAAGATGCTACACCTTTAACCTTGGGGCAGGAATTCAGCGGTTATGTTTCTCAGCTGGATCATGGGCTTCTTCGTCTAGAACAGGCCTTAGTTGGTTTATATGAATTGCCATTAGGCGGGACAGCGGTCGGTACTGGTCTGAATGCTCATCCCGATTATGCCGTTCAGTCTGCTAAAACCCTGGGACAATTAACTGGCTTGCCATTTGTAACTGCGCCAAACAAGTTTGAGGCTTTGGCAGGCCGTGATGCTGCGGTATTTGCTTCTGGTGCATTAAAGACTTTAGCGGTTAGCCTGAATAAGATTGCCAATGATATTCGCTGGCTAGCCAGCGGGCCACGTTGTGGTTTTGGTGAATTGCGTATTCCTGAAAATGAACCGGGTTCTAGCATCATGCCGGGTAAGGTGAACCCGACGCAAAGTGAAGCGATGACGATGGTGGTCGCGCAAGTTCTCGGAAATGACACCACCATTAACGTGGCAGGTGCATCAGGTAACTTTGAACTGAATGTATTTATGCCGGTCATTGCCTATAATCTGTTGCAATCCATCCAGCTTTTAGGCGATGCGTGTAACAGTTTTAATGATCATTGCGCCGTAGGCATTGAGCCGAATCATGAGAAAATTGAACATTTCCTGCATGATTCTTTAATGCTGGTCACGGCATTGAATCCGGTGATTGGTTATGAGAATGCAGCCAAGGTTGCCAAAACAGCTTATAAGGAAGGAAAAACCTTAAAACAGGTGACTGTTGAACTGGGTTTAGTCACCGCTGAACAGTTTGATGAAGTGGTGCGTCCTGAACAGATGGTCTCACCGAATGCTAAATAAGGGCCGGAGCACTTTTATTTTCAATCTTTACGCCTGTTTTATCATGGAATAGTCAGCAGTGGTTTTTATCTCAGGCAGAGTTGCGTACAATAGTGCTAGATGAGATTAACCACTGATGATTGTTTTATGCTTGATATTTATTTAACAGATGTTCAAAGAAAGGTGCAATTCAAGGATTATCCAGGTGAGCATCCTGTTAAATTTATTCTGAATTTTAAAAAGATTTTCCCAAGTGTGATGGAACTTCTTTTACCTGTGCTTCCGGATAATGAAAATCTGGAAGAAATGTCTTGGGAATCGACCAGCGATGATTTTGAAACCTTCCAGATGTTCTTAACTGGATGGGGTATTATCGAACTTCGATTAAAAGCAATTACCCAGTTTAAAGATAAAGCATTTGCGGATCGTCTGGTTAAACAAGCCCAACAGAAACGCAAAGACTATCAAAAACAGCAGACTAAACTAACCACAGTTGAACTGGATTATTTGTTTATGCATGAGATGCATGCTCTGATTGATGCAGAACTGGTGGAACTCGGTGAGAAATTCTATTTACCGATTTTACGTGAGCTCTGGAAGACTAAAGTATCTGCTCAGGTGCTGAACGCGAAGTTTTAAATCGGTTTTTTAGCTTTTAATTATAAAATTAATCCTCCAATTTTGGGGGATTAATTTTTATCTGCAAGATGAGATTTATTTCATGATGTGCTCTCTCTTAGAATAGCCTAAGCAAGATTAAATTTGGTGATTGAAGGTCTTTATTCTTAAAATTTTGATCAATAATAGCGCATGTTGAACCATTGTTTAACGTCAGGCACTCGCATAGGGCAGTAGTTTTAACGATTGTTCAAAAAATAGATGAAAATGATCATTTTTAGCTAAAAAATATATAAAAATATCAATTAAATAGCCTAGTAATTGAGTCCATTATTTTTTAAGGTATATAGGCTTTATCTCACGTTAAAGCAAAAGCTCCATTGATTAGCTATCCTTCATAAAAATAACTGAAGGTTCAAATTTTCCCGAAGATATATCCCAGGATTTTCAAAAATGTCGAATCAGTTTTTAGATTTAATTACTAAACGCCGTACTATTTATGCCATTGCCAAGAATGTTGAACAATCTCCTGAACATTTAACTGATTTGATTCAGACTGCAATTAAGCAAAGCCCATCTTCTTTCAATTCTCAGTCTTCACGCGCCGTCATTTTATTCAATTCAGAACATGAAAAGTTCTGGGACTTTGTAGCAGAAAAATTAAAAAGCTATGCTAAAGATGAAGAAAGTGCTGCAAAAACCACAGTAAAAATGGCAAGTTTTGCGGCAGGGCTAGGTACCGTTTTATTTTTTGAAGATCACACAGTCGTAGAAGGCTTACAGGAACAATTCCCATCTTATGCTGATAACTTCCCAATCTGGGCAGAGCATTCGACTGCGATCGCACAATTTGCAACCTGGACAGCATTGCATACAGAAGGTCTGGGCGCATCATTGCAGCATTACAATCCGATCGTGGATGAACAGGTACATGCGGAATGGGACATTCCATCGAACTGGAAGTTGCGTGCACAGTTGGTCTTTGGTTCGATAGAAGGCGAGCCACGTGCCAAAGATTATCTGGCAGATGAAGAGCGCTTTAAAGTCTTCCAATAAGCTGAGATCCATATCTGCACTTAACACGGTTTAAGGGCAGATATTTTTTAGATCTCGATGAAATCCCAATCAGCTTCATTAAAATTAAGTTAAAATAGCGTGCTAATGAAAATTGATGAGTAAGACCGAATGTCGAAAAACACGCAAAACCTATCACCTTTACAAGAACTGATCGCAGAGCAAAAACTACTTTGTGAAGAAGTAGGCTCGGCTTATGTTGAAGTCACGGGTGATGATGTTGTTGCGGTGGCCGTACATACCTTGAAACAAGATCCGATTGTCGGCATCCGTAAAAAGCCTGAAACGGCTGAAAATATTAGCTGGTATATTTATGGTGGAGAACCTTCAAGTGAAGAAACTTTTGAAACCATGACAGTACGTGAATTACAGGACATTGCACCAGAAGTTTTACCGTATCTGGCTCTGGAAACAGGTTTTCGTTTCATGATCGATGCCGATGATTATGAAGATGTCTGGAAAGAAGAAATTTAAATGCTAAAAAAATCATCTTTCATTTGTGCTGGATTATTATTAGGACTGAGTAGCGTAGTCTTCGCACAGCCGCTTTCACAAAGTGCCTATGACCAGTTTATTTCAGCACAGACTAAAATCGTGAATGAAACCAAATACATTTTAGATGAAGATGATCAAAAGGCAGATGCACAAACTCAACGTCAGGCTTTCTGCAAGCGACTGAAAGCCTATCAGGATATTCAAAAGGTGTCCGAAGAAAACAGCAGTCTGGATATGGCGCCCACGATGGCTATGATTGCCAAAAACTTTCTTGAGCGGCAGGATCAAAGTTTGACTCAATCTGGAATGACTACAAACGTATTTTGTAAAAATAGGGATGTAGAATAAATTATAAAATACTTTTCATTCTCGAACGTTTTTCGCAGTAGACTAAAAATAAATAAGTCTGTTTTACAATCAAATTTTATAGATATTAAAACCTGAAAGACCATCTCCCGAATATCATTTAATAAAGAAAATGTTAAGTTAATTTAAATTTATTTTGATGTGAATACCTCATATCCCGGGGATATATCAGCGGTAGTCAAATATATTGATAAGAATAAATGAATAATCTGGATTTTTATAATTTTCTGAAAATGTCTTATATACGTGATGTAATTTCTTGAACAGGATAATTTAAGTAGGATAGCGTGATTGCACGTTTATATTTAAGCTAATAACTTGAACATCCTAAGATATTAAAATAGCCTAAGCAAAACATAAGTTTAACAACTTTCTCAAGAAAGGGAAAAGGGGGAATTGATAATACTGATGTTTACTGCCTGTAACTCATTTGGTCTTAAGACAGATTATTTTTAAACAGAATCAAGTCGATTAATAAGCTACTTATGAATGGTCATTTTTTGATAAATAATAAGCAATGAATAATTAAAAACAATATTTTCAAAATTACCTCAGTCTATTTGGGTAATAACAGCGAGTTAGTTTAAGAAACACTCTGATCTAAAAGTGGTTTACATGTTATTAAATCCCAGTTTTAGATTTTCATTAATTTTATTTAGTAGACTTCCGTCATAAATCAAAAAACGTACAATTTATTTGATCTTAAATTAATCAGCAAAATTATTTAATTCAAGAGATAATCCTTGGA
>NZ_JAMXXK010000049.1 GCF_024129735.1 Acinetobacter lwoffii
AAGTCTTTATTGTTATGGATGAAATCCACCATTATTTGTGTGGGCGGTCGAGCTCCGCCTGGGCGAAAAAAGCGGCTGCTTTACGTAGAATTTCATTGGCACGCTTTAATTCTTTAATTTCACGTTCCATTTGCTTCATTTTTTCTTGATCAGATATCTGTTGTACTTTAATAGGATTTTGCTGATCTAAATGCTTTTGATGCCAGGCACGAAGTGTTTCAGGAGTACAACCAATCTTAGGCGCAATTGCTGTGATTGCAGCCCAAGTAGAAGGATAATCTTTTTCAGATTCAATCAATAATTGAACCGCTCTTTCTCTGATTTCAGGGGTATATTTTAATTTTGTCATCGGGACACTACGCTTCACTACGTCTTGCGAAGCAATGCTTCTCATCTCAGAATATTGACTCTCCGACAAACCCGGTACGGTTCAGCCTTCTGCATGACCACACCATAGCGATTCAGATATGGAACCGTCAGACTTCCACCACCAATACCAAAGATTGCTGATGCAACCCCAATCACACTACCTGCAGCAACTTGTTGACCTGATGAGGGTAACGTTTTCGTTGGGTCAATTGCTTTTTTGGCACCTGTAAACATCGTATATGCGACCCAAATCAGAAATAAGCCAACAATGATTTGTAGATGTAATCCTGATATCAAACCAGCAAAACCTGCCCCAAAAAAACAACCAATCGCCATAGGTGGCGCTAGATTTTTAAAAACAGGCCAAATCACAGCACCAGTTTTATGATGCGCCATCAATGAGCTAATCGAGGTTACAACAATGGTTGCCAAAGATGTGCCTAATGCGAGGTGCATAACCACATCGGGGTCATAGCCCATTTGGGTAAAGACAATAAAAAGCAGTGGTACAATAATCGTACCACCGCCGACACCAAACAGCCCTGCTGCAAAACCAGCAAAAGCGCCGATGACTAAAAAGGTTATAAGTTCCACAATAAACTAACTTTAAAAAGATAAAAGAATTAAGGCATTGAGTTAAGCGTGTTCCAACTGACCCACTTGATGATAAGCACGGTTAAAATACACCAGACTTTCTTCTTGATCGCTTTGTTGAACTTTAAGAACACGACACATGAAAACACTGTGTGTACCGACTTGCTGAATATCTTGAATCTCACAGTCAAAACTGACCAAGGCATCTTTCAAAATAGGTGAACCAGTTTCCATAGTACTCCAATCACCGAGTTTGAAACGATCTTCTGAGCTGAATTTACTTGAAGCAAAAGCATTTGAAAGCTGTTCATGCTGAGTACTTAGTACGTTTACAGCCAAGACTTTATTTTCAACAAAATGGGCATGTGAACGGGAGGATTGATTCATACAGACTAATAACATTGGCGGTGTATCCGTCACGCTACATACGGCAGATGCAGTAAATCCATGCATACCTGTTTCACCCGAAGTCGTAATAACATTCACTGCTGTGGTGAGTAAAGACATTGCATTTCTAAAGTCTGTTGCTTCAATCATCTCTTTCATCTCAAATGTACATATCACGTGCTCGTGCATAAAGCTGGACAAATGACCTTGCGATGATTTGTTCTGCTTCGCACGAGACTACGTTTGATTAAGCTTCTAGCTCTTTACGAACAATGGCAGCACCTGCGCTTAAAGCTTCAAGTTTGCCACTTGCCACTTGGCGAGATAGCGGTGTCATACCACAGTTAGTTGAAGGATACAGTTTATCTGCATCAACAAATTGCAATGCTTTGCGTAGCGTATTTGCTACTTCCTCTGCAGTTTCCACTTGAGTGGTTGCCACATCAATTGCACCCACCATCACTTTCTTACCACGGATCAATTCGATTAAATCCATTGGTACACGTGAGTTTTGGCATTCAAGTGAAATAATATCGAGCTTAGATTGTTGTAGTTTCGGGAATGACTCTTCGTATTGACGCCATTCATTACCTAAAGTTTGTTTCCAATCCGTATTTGCCTTGATACCGTAGCCATAGCAA
This sequence comes from Acinetobacter lwoffii, assembly GCF_024129735.1. Lineage (GTDB taxonomy): Bacteria > Pseudomonadota > Gammaproteobacteria > Pseudomonadales > Moraxellaceae > Acinetobacter > Acinetobacter lwoffii_H. The sequence goes on from NZ_JAMXXK010000049.1 coordinate 1,992, forward strand.
ATATGCACAGCGGTTTCACATTTGAGTCCTTCAAGCGCACGCTCTAAGGTCGGAATACCCCAATCATTTACTTCATCAAAGAACACATTAAATGCAGGCTCATCAAACTGAATAATGTCGACACCTACTGCTTCAAGCTCTAACGCTTCTTGATTCAGAATTTTGGCAAATTCCCAAGCCAATTTTTCACGGCTCTTGTAGTGACCATCGTAAAGTGTATCAATCATGGTCATCGGACCAGGAAGCGCCCATTTAATTTGTTGATTGGTTTGGCTGCGCAAGAATTTCGCATCGTCTACAAACACGGCTTTTTTACGAGAAACATCACCCACAACAGAAGGTACACTCGCATCATAACGATTACGAATACGCATCGTTTCACGCTTTTCGAAATCCACACCTTCAAGATGCTCAATAAAGGTGGTCACGAAATGCTGACGGGTTTGCTCGCCATCACTCACGATATCGATACCCGCAGTGACTTGCTCATGTAATGATAATTTCAAAGCATCACGTTTAGCTTCTAATAATTCTTCGCCTTCAAGCTTCCATGCAGACCATAATTTTTCAGGTTCAGCTAACCAAGACGGTTTTGGCAAGCTACCCGCAGTTGAAGTTGGGAGTAAAAGTTTCGGTTGTGTAAGCGCCATGTCTAATCTTCTTTGTCTAAATTCGTAAATCTGTTTATCAATTTAATGGATTAAGCAGCTGTTTCGATTTCGAAATTTGCAGCCCATTCATTTAAAATGTCTTGATAAGGCTTAATGAAGTTTTCTTCCGTCCATTTACCTTGTTTAACTGCAAGCTCACCACGTTCCACACGGTCATAGACCACACGTGTAAGTGAATAATCGCCATAGCTTAGACTTGGTTGATACACCACACCTGCAGGAGAGTTGGTGTTGTAAATTTCAGGACGATAGATCCGTTGGAAACTTTCCATGGTCGCAATAGCACTGATCAATTCAAAATCAGTATAATCACGGACTAAATCGCCAGCGAAATAGAATGCTAATGGTGCATTACCACCTTCTGGTTTAAAGTAGCGTACACGTAAACCCATTTTGGCAAAATATTCATCGGTACGTGAATATTCATCATTTTTGTATTCCACACCCAAAATAGGATGTACGTTGGCTGTACGGAAATACGTTTTAGAGGTTGAAACGCTTAAGCAAATGACAGGTTGTTTTTTAAATTCTGCTTTAAATACATCTGAATTGACTAAATGTTGATAAAGCTTGCCATGTAGATTGCCAAAATCTTCAGGTTTTTCACCTACACCACAACCCAATTGTGGCAATACCACACTGAAGTCGTAATCACGCACATAAGATGAGAAGCTATTGCCGATCATGCCTTCAATATGCTCACCTGTTTGATGGTCAATCACAACACTTTTAAGTGTTTCAATAAATGGGAAAGTTTGACCATTACCTTCAATATCAATTTCCGCAGAAATAATGTCAATCTCAAGTGAATAGCGATCACCTTTCGGGTTATCAACGGTTGCCAAGCTATTAAAACGGTTGTTGATCATCGCAAGGGTACGACGCAAGTTTTCTTCACGGCTTTCCCCACGTGCCAAATTGGCAAAATTTGTGGTTAAACGTGTGCTTTCTGCTGGCGTGTAGTTTTCATCAAAACGGATACGTTTAATTGAACACTCAAATGCTGTACTCATGGAGATTGCCACCTAAAAATTTTATAAAAAGCTAAATTTCTGAATGGCTGTATTTAAACGTGAATAAGAAAGTGAGTAAAACGATATAAATTCAGCTCAAGATGAGAAATACTCATCTTAATAAATTAAAGATTCTGAGGATTTTTAGTTATTCAGTAAGTTAAGCGGCTATCTAAAATCTTTATCTGAAATTGATAATGTTTTTTGCAACTCTACCAAAGATAATAAATCTCCAACTATCAAGTATGTGTAAATAACATAAAGATCAGCTTCTTGCCTAGAAGTAATAATATCATGAGAACCTTTCTGAGCAGCTTTGAAAATAGCATCTAACCGCTCGCCCAAATATTTCATCTGTGAACCAACGATTTCCTCAAATCTTTTAGAGTCTGACTGCTCATCAACATATGCAATAATTCGATTTATATAATTATCCACACCTAATTTAATAATTTTAGTTTCACCATTGTCTAAATTAATAGTCTTATCCTCTCTAGCAGGATAAATCACATCAGCAGTATCTTGTAATATTCGCCTACAACTATGAACAGCATTTGACCAATCCTCTGAATTTTCGGACGTTAAATTCTCATAAACAGATGCAAATTTTTGTGCTGATAATGGTACTAAATCTCCAATTTTTCCGTCTACAAACTTTCTTGTTCTAGAAAAAATATCTGACGTAATTTTTGAATATTTTAGCTCATAATATTTATTAGACACGTATTCGCATACAAAAGCTTGTCGTTTAGTTAGAAATTGAGAGTTCGTGCTAATACCATCTCTTAAACTCTTTCTTTCTAAAAAATTACTAGTGCCACCTGATGAAACAAATTGATTCGGATTAGCTGAACTTATTGAAACATTAGGATCATGTGCAATTTTTAGACTGTCCTTCATTGCTTCCAATTCAATCTCCATCGCTCCGATTGACCCTAACTTAGCTTTCTCTACGGTTTTTCCTTCTCCAGCTTTTTTACATAAGTCCCATATATCGGGTGTTAAACCATTTGGGCTTGAAGGATAACCACTACTTTCAAAGATAAAAATTCTTTGGTAATCGAATTCATTTAGCAATCTTGCCAATCTACTCGCCTTTAATGCGCAATTAGATAAAGAAGAGGTACTTAACTCAATATTACTAATAATTTCTTCACTTAATTTTAAAGCTTCATTCAATGACTCTTGATTAACTTGCAATGTTCTGCTTCCAAAGCATTATTGTAGTTATTCTCTTATATACTTTAGTTCTTATTAAATTTCAATTAGTGAATTTCTTTCATCTTAACCTTAGAAAATATCAGTATATCAAATCCTTACTATCTAATTAAATCGTTAAAATATAGGGTTTAGATTTAAACCCATATAACTATGTCAAACAAACTTGAACGTCAGAAATTGACTCTCCCAGCAGGTCACGACAAGCTTCTGCTTCACTCCTGCTGTGCACCATGCTCGGGTGAAGTGATGGAAACCCTAATTGAATCAGGCATCGACTTTTCGATCTTTTTTTATAATCCCAATATTCACCCTGTCAAGGAATATGAAATCCGTAAGGAAGAAAATATTCGCTTTGCAGAAAAACATAATATTCCTTTTATTGACTGTGATTACGATACAGACAATTGGTTTGCACGTGCCAAAGGCATGGAAAATGAGCCAGAGAAAGGTATTCGCTGTACCATGTGTTTTGATATGCGCTTTGAACGCACTGCCCTTTATGCAGCTGAAAATGGCTTCAGCCTAATTAGTAGCTCATTGGGTATCTCTCGTTGGAAAGATATGAAGCAGATCAATGATTGTGGGCATCGTTCTGCTTCACATTATGAAGGTATCACCTATTGGGACTACAACTGGCGTAAAAATGGTGGTGCTGTTCGTATGCTTGAAATCAGCAAGAAGGAAGAATTCTACCAACAAGAATATTGTGGCTGTGTATACTCCTTACGTGATACCAACCGTTGGCGTATGAGCCAAGGTCGTGATCGCATCAAATTGGGCGTGAAATTTTATTCGAATGCCATGGATGATGAAAGCTAAGCTTCAGTCGCCAGATACCAATTTTTCCAGGAACTGGTTCCACGGACTTCAATGGGTACAGTTGGAATCAGTTTTTCTTTTAGAACGTCAGTCTGTCCCACGGCTTTGGCAAGTCGGGCTTTCACAGAATGAATGCATTCACGATCTCCAAACTCACAGCGATCCAATGTCGTACCACCACAAGGACCATTCGCCAATCCTTTGGGACAAGTTTCAGGGCAAATATATAAAGTATCTCCTAACCTACATTGACCACAACTTTCACAACCTACGATCCCTTGCTTAGAGATAAATTCAGTTTTTAACAATGCTTTTGCTGCAGGCGCATTTTCCCAGAATGAGGCTTTAAAAATAAAATGCCCCATACCTTTGGCAATTTTGGACTCAAATAGAGCCTTGTGCATGAAATGCAATTGCTGATATTTAATAAGCTGGCTAGAGGATAGTTGGCGGGAATAATAAGCTAATTCTGGCACGAGTTCATTTTTAGTCTTCACTTGCCACAGTGCATTCCAGAGTGCTTCGAGTTCCTGTAAACCATAATGTCGATATTGTTCAATATATTTTTCTAAAAGCTTTTGCTCTTCAGGCTTATGGCATGCTGAAAGATGCACACCTGCAAAACTCAAATATTTACACATCAATATTTGTATAGCACAACGTTTATAAGCATTCTCAGTTCGTCCATCCTGTTCTTCCTGAGCCAACACTCGTAACATGTGTGGTGTAATCACAATTCCTGCGACCTTATGTTTCACCATAAAATTGGCACGTGCCAAACTAAGTGGCATAACACAAGCAAGTATATTTTGTGGGTATCGATGACGATTTAAAAAAGCCTTGGCTTGTTTTAAAGCCTCCATATCGTAACCCAACTGGGTAACGATAAAGTCTGCTCCTGCTTTAATCTTTTTGTGAAGTTTTAAATATTGTGCATCACGTTCAGCTTCAGCATATTTAAAGGGATTAAAAGCTACACCAATGTGAAATCCACCATAACACTTTGCGGCCATGACCGCATTTACAGACTCTAAATATCGGGTGCGATTCGTTCCATCTTGACCATTTGTATGCCCTTTTAACTTATCACCTGTGAGAAGCAGTAAATTTTTCTGTCCCGAAGCTTGAGTTGATTTTAAGAAGGTCTCAAAATCAGTAATATCCCGACCTTTCCCTGAATAATGGATGATTTTTTCCATTGATGAAGGAAATGTCTTCGCACATTCAAGTGGTGCCAAATCACTATCGGCATGCACTCGATCTGCCAAAGTGATCGCACATGGAAATTCTGCTAAAGACATTGGTACAGCAATGCCTTTAGCAGAACTTAAATATTCCAACAAAATACAAAACTGATTGTGCTTAAAATGGGAAGCAAGCTGTGACATAAAATAAAGTTCAAATAAAAATGATTGAAGCAGGTCGCTATTATATTCGACCTAACAGAATCAGCCCGATTAATCTTAATCAGGCTGATATAGAAAATTTTAGTCAACAATTATGCAATGAATCTATTCACTACATTCAATCAGGCAACTTTCTCATGAGATTCTCGCTCTAATGTGAAATGAAATGCCTATTCTTCAAGAATATTTTGATACGGCTTAATGAAGTTCTCTTCTGTCCATTTACCTTGCTTAAGATTCAATTGAACACGTTCAACACCGTCATAAATTTTACGAGTTAAGAGAAATCATCATTGTGAACAGACTATTTCTATAAGTTGATTCATCACAACATGTAATTTATAGCCATAGAACCGGCCCATTGAGCTTTTACCACGAGATGCAATTTTAGATAATGATTTATGGCGGTGAATAGGTTTGTGCAACAAAGCCTATTCTAATTAAAACTTGGATTTCATAACCATTAATTTACAGTACAACTATCAATAAAATCGCCCCACCATTGCATCATTTCCATACGCTGATTAAAATATTCTGCATGATTATAACTTGCACGGGTTTTATTTTTATCAGTATGAGATAGCTGTGCTTCAATCCAATTTGATTGAAATAAACCGGATTCATTTAATATGGTACTAAATGTCGATCGTAACCCATGAGAAGTTAATTCATTTTTAGTATATCCCATTTTTCTGATAATCAAGTTCAGGGTATTAAAATGAATAGGTTTATTATTATTTCGGGGGCTAGAAAACACATATTTCTCGCCATGAGACCAAACGAGTGCTGATTTCACAACTTCAAGTGCTTGATCAGATAGTGGAACAAAAAAATCAGGGATATCATGACCTAAAATAACCTTTCTTCTATATTGTTTAATATGTAAGGCTGGTATTTTCCATATTTTTTTATCTAGATCGAAGTGATATGGTTCACAAAGCAATAATTCTCCACCACGGACGCCTGTATATAATTTAAATAACAGGGCTTTTTTAATAATAGGATCTGTATTAATCTGATTTAATTTAGCTAAGAAATTAGATAGTTCATCTGAATTCAAATGAGGATAGTTTTTCTTAATCTTATTGTTGACTAATATTTTATGAAGTCCATGTGCAATATTATATTCACAATACCCCATCGCTACCGCATAATCATAAATCTGATTTAAATAACTATAGGCTTTCTTTACAGGTTCTTTTACATTTCTAGATTCTATCTTTTTAATAATCTTAACTAGATCATATCTTTTAATTTCAATAAATGGCATTAGTCCAATATTTGGATAAACATCCTGATCTAAACATTTTTTTGCGAGCTGAATTACACCGCATCGTGGTTCATCTTCAAAGGAATTTTTAATTTTAAATTCTAACCACTCTTCACAAATATCCTGAAAAGTTTTGATGTATTTTTTATGCAGTGGTTTATTTTCATAATTATTAAATTTATATTCATCCCGGACTGATCTGGCCTCTTTCAAGGACATTACAGGATATTCACCCAACTTCATGCGAGGACGTTTATTTGTCCCTGCAAGTGAATAGCGGTAACTCCAAGATTTACGTCCGTTTGGTTCTACCTTCAAACTTAAGCCGTCATCATCTGCCAGAAAATAGATTTTTTCCTTTGATTTAGCTTGACGTACCTTAATTTCAGTAAGACTCATGAATTTTTAACCTAACCACAAATGGCACTGCTCAATTGAATTATAGCAAATTTAAGCGATATTCATATGATGCGTATCATACGCATCACATATTTCTATAAGTAATTGTTAAATAAAATTTATATTTAGATTGGCTAGTCCTTAGTAACCAATTAATTAACCATTAATTTTGCAAGTCTTAAATTGGCATTTGAAGTGTAACCCCATGTTATGACTATTCACATTTCTGCTCTATGATTCATGGTTACTTATTAGTTATATTATTATGTCAGGAGCGATACAAGAATTAGGGTAACCTTATGGAAATAGCGAATACGAAATTACTAGCTGGCGCTTTGATAGCCCTAACTTTAACTATAGTTAGCCCTGTCGTACTTGCAAATGATAACAATGATATACGAAAGACTATTGTAGTTAAGTTTGCTAAAAAAGCTTACTCTGCAAATTATTACGGAAGGATAGATGGATACAAGTATGATTCCTACAAATTTTATGCTAAAAAAGGGCAAAAGTTAAAAGTGAAGTTGACTGGAGGAAATGTTGAAGCTTACTTATGGGGTAATCAATTAAAAGACTCCATCAATCTTGGAGAATATTCTCCAGAGCTTGATGATAAGGGTATTTATATTTTACCTGCTTCAGGTGAGTATGAAATTAGAGTATTACAACCTAGATCACAGGCAAGAAAAGATAAAAAACCTCAATACTGGATGAGTATTAACATTAAATAAAGACTTGCTAGATTTTTTTAAGCTTTTATACCAGGGTTCAAAAACTATTGCCAGTTAAACGGGGCGTGATTTTTACGTATATGTTTTTATATTAGTAAAAATGATATAGATACGTAATTCATAGAGATCGTTTCAATTTAGCAATCTCTAAATACATCTTGTAACTGGCATGTTGAATCCGTTCATTTGAGGGGGCGTATTGCTTCTGGACTTCATCTAAGAAAGGAGTTTCTTCACATAATTCAAAGTACCTTTCCATCGGTGTTTTACCTTGCAAAGCTGAATGTGGTCTCATCCAGTTACAGTAATGCTGCCATTCTGCCAGTTTGCTCTGAATTTCCTCTGAATCGATATCTACAGTAGCGTAGAACTCAGATTTATCAGTCTTTTGTGAGCGCTACCTTGCCATTCAGATGAGGTGAACCCGGTTTATTCGACCTAAATTTGATCCCATACTGCATCATTTTTTCTGTATTTTTTCAACAAAGAATTCTCGTTCACGATCGGTCTGTATTCGCTGTATGGGAAAAGGCATTTATTCAATTACACAGTTAAAAAGTCGAGTGTATTCGCAGCTGTTCGGCGTTTATATATCCTTAAAACGCGATATCGTGTGCAGTCATCGATAGATGTGTACTGATATAGTCCAGGACCCAGTTTACAGGTATCCATTTGAATTCTATCGCCTGGTAATGAACGTTCATGACAAATGTAATCTATTTTACGACGGAATTTTTTAATCGGTTTGACTTAATGGGTGGATAGTACTTTATGGATAGTCGCCAAGGACAACGAGACTCCGTGCAGCTCATTAATTCTGTTTGCAAACGTCGAACACCCAGATTTCTAGCCGAGCGCATTTCCAATATTAAAGCTTCTAGCTCAGCATTGATTTTAGTATTTGGCGATTTTAAGGGACATTTACTATGACTACTTAATCCATCAATACCTTGTTCAGAATATCGTTTCCACCACTTGCGTAAAGTTGGTCTAGAAATGCCACATCTCCGACAAACCAGGCCAGCATTATTGGTCTCTTCAAATAATTTAACCCATACGAGTCTTTGTTGAATTTCTCTGTTCATAGACACCCATTATATTGAAGTGATGTCTATGAATCACACAGATTATCATAAGGCTTTTGAAACTGTCGCACCTCATGTTTGAATTCACCCATTAACAGAGTGCGAATTAGTCCTTGATCATGTTTGACCACATTTCAAGGAATAGTGTCCAACTTTCGGTATGCAGATTATGGTGTGGGGTTCTCTTAAAGTTTAAACCTTATTATTTTACTTCAGTAATGCTGATTGGCTGGTCTTTTACAAATTCAACAACCCCTTCACCACGTTTAAAGTGAATTGAAACTCCATTATTATTAGCTAAACGAATACCACTACCAGCAACTGTTTGCTTTAAACGATATACCATGCCTGAGTTATCAGTCATTAAAGCAGTTTCAAAGTTATCCGATGATTTCAGAAAAATTAATAAACCATTCGGACCAGAAAATTTAAGGACCTGCGTATCAGCTGAAGTATTGCTTGTAGCCTTATCTTGTAAAGTTTCAGTCTTTGGACTCGAAGTACACCCAGTCATTGCTAAAACTAACAAAGTTAAACTTAAAAAATATTTCATTTAACTACCTTTTTCATCTGTAAATCATAGGTGTATTTATACTAATTGTTATAATTTAACAATAAAACAAATATTACTTTTTTTTACATAAAAAAGCCATAAATCGCATTTTGAACCTTACCGGATTTATCGGAGATTTTTTTATTTAAGTTAGGCCACCTGACTTAACGGGTTAATCTTATCATAGTACATTGCTTCAAACTCAAAAGGCGATACATAACCCAGTGCACTGTGTACATGCTTTTTATTAAACCAATCTACCCAATTTAATGTCGCAAGTTGTACATCTGCTAAACTTTGCCAATCTGCTTTTAAATATTCAATCACCTCTGTTTTGTATAAGCCATTCACTGTTTCAGCCAAAGCATTATCGTATGAATCACCAGTTGTACCGACTGACGCTCGTAAATTTGCTGCTTCTAGACGATTGGTATAGCGAATGGAAAGATATTGCACACCTCTATCGGAATGATGAATTACATTCTTTGGCATACCTCGATCATGCAAAGCTTGTTCTAATGCATCAAGCACCATATCTGTATTCATACGTGTTGATACTTTCCATCCAACAATTGCTCGTGAAAACACATCAATAATAAAGGCGGTATAGACCCAGCCTGAATTTGTTTGAATATACGTAAAGTCACTCACCTGAGATACCGTCTTGGTAGTCAATCAATAATTGAACCGCTCTATCTCTGATTTCAGGGGTATATTTTACTTTTTTCATCGGAACACTACGCTTCGCTACGTCGTGCGAAGCAATGCTTCTCATCTCAGGAAAGTTGGTCTCCAACAAACCCGGTACGGTTCAGTAAATTAGATAGATTGGTTCAATATAAAGCATGTACATAGCTGCATTCGTTTATTTACCCTGTTTTGGATATTGACCCATGTAAATGATGAGATTAAGCCATTAAATAAAGTAGCCCAACTTGAATAAAAAGCCTCTGACAAACCTCACAGGGTTGAAGTGCTGCCTTTCATTCAAAATTTCAGGCAGCACATTTATACATTTAAGCGTCGGTTTAAGCTGGTAGTTTACTCGCCAAAACATCTACTTTTTCAATAGACGGTGGCTCTGAAAATAGCTCTTCGGCCTGAGCCATCAACGCAGCTGCAACCTTGCCAGATAAATGTGCTTGGCGACCCGCCTCATCAGGAAATGCATCAAAAATACCAAATGTTGTAGGTCCAAGACGTAAGCCAAACCACGCAACTGTCGCAGGTTCTTCCATTACAATAGGTAAACCGGCTTTAAGGAAAGCTTCCACTTCGTCTTCTTTACCCGGTTTAGCTTCAAGACGGACATATAAAGCTGTTTTAAGCATGACTAAAACTCCACAATTGATTAGAATTCAAACTGATTCTGTCATTGCTAATGTATGCATGTCAGAAAGTTTTGTTGTATAAAAGTTAAAAAACATCCCATAGCTGAGCCAAAATTTAGGTTTTTATTTCGACATAATGCTATGAATTTATTCAAGTTAATATCATTAACATTTGAATCAAAAAATCAAGATATGAGATGATTAAATTCAATCTTAGTTATATAAGGATCAATTGACTCTACCTTAGATTTATAAGCTGACCTCTTCATCTGGAAGTTATATTGCTCAAGAAGCATTCAAGAACAACATGCACATCTTCATATCTATGAAAGTTATTTAGCTAGGAATTTGCTGTGAAACTCTATATGTTTCTCTATAAAGCTCGCAATGAAGTAATAGCTATGGTCATACCCTTCTCTTAGGTTAAGTGTAAGAGGATATTCTTGTTCCAAACAAATATCACTAAGAAGCTTAGGTCTTAACTGTTCTTCAAGAAAATCATCAGCTGTTCCCTGATCGACTAAAATAGGTAAATGAACTTCATCGTTTTTGATTAATTCAATCGCATCATAGCTTTTCCATAAAGTTTCGGTTTCACCTAGGTATTGTGTAAAAGCCTTTTTCCCCCAAGGTACTTGGCTAGGTGCAACAATTGGTGCAAAAGCAGAAATACTTTTATACAGCTCAGGGTTTTTTAAACCAATTACTAATGCACCATGACCACCCATGCTATGCCACATAATGCTTTGGACTTGGTTGGTCGGAAAATTCAGGTCAATCAGATTTCTGAGCTCTTCCACAATATAATCATACATTTTGAAATGCTGTGACCAGGGTGCTTGTGTTGCATTCACATAGAATCCTGCGCCTTGGCCTAAATCATAATCTGCATGATCTGGTACATCCTCTCCACGTGGGCTGGTATCTGGTGCAACAATAATGACTTTATGTTCAGCCGCATACTTTTGTGCTCCGGCTTTAGTAATAAAGTTCTGTTCGTTGCAAGTCAGTCCTGATAACCAATATAAAACTGGCAACTTCTCATCTTTGTCATGAGGTGGCAGATATATTGAGAATTTCATTGAACAGTTTAATGCTATTGACTGATGGCGATACACTTCTTGCGATCCACCAAAAGAAGCATGTTTCTCAATTATTTCCATAATCAATTACCTATGTTGAGCAAGACTTCATGAGAAATCGAGTAAACAAAGAGTCTGACATTCTCCACAGAGAATACTGATAAAGATTTAAAATGTAGGCAGGTTTGTTGAACCTATACATGATGGATACATAGATAGATCTGTTTTACAGATGATGTGCCGTTTTAGAGGATTCCATGCATGTCAATCATGATTCACATGCATGGAAAAGTATAAGGTCTGACGGAATTATTCGTAATGAATTACAGTACGAATTGACTTACCTTCATGCATTAGATCAAAGGCTTCATTGATCTGATCCAAGCCCATGGTGTGTGTCACAAATGGTTCTAATTGAATTTTACCTTTCATGGCATCTTCAACCATTCCTGGAAGTTGCGTACGACCTTTTACCCCACCAAAGGCAGAACCTAACCATCTACGACCAGTAACCAGTTGGAATGGACGGGTAGAGATTTCTTGACCTGCGCCAGCTACACCAATAATTACGGATTGTCCCCAGCCACGGTGTGCACTTTCAAGGGCTGCACGCATCACATTCACGTTACCAATACACTCAAATGAATGATCTACACCCCAGCCAGTCATTTCGACAATTACTTGCTGGATTGGTTTATCATAATCTTTAGGGTTCAAGAAGTCCGTTGCACCAAACTCTTTTGCCAGCGCAAATTTATCTGGATTCATGTCAACCACAATAATACGCCCTGCTTTAGCTTGACGTGCGGCTTGTACGACTGCCAAACCAATACCACCTAAACCAAAGACCGCAACACTATCACCTTCTTGTACTTTAGCCGTGTTATGTACTGCACCGATACCCGTTGTTACCCCACAACCCAGTAAGCAGACATGTTCGTGATTGGCTTCAGGATTGATTTTAGCCAATGATACTTCTGCCACTACAGTGTATTCACTGAACGTTGAGCAGCCCATATAGTGGTAAATCGGTTGACCATTGTAGGAAAAACGAGTGGTACCATCTGGCATTACGCCTCTACCTTGAGTTTCGCGAACGGAAATACACAAGTTCGATTTTCCAGATTTACAGAATACGCACTCGCCACATTCAGCAGTGTAAAGTGGAATAACATGATCACCTGGTTTGACGCTAGTCACGCCTTCACCAACCTCAACTACAACACCAGCACCTTCATGCCCGAGAATAGCGGGAAAAACACCTTCAGGATCATCGCCAGATAAAGTAAATGCGTCTGTATGACACACACCGGTATGGGAGATCTTAATTAATACTTCACCTTTCTTCGGTGGTGCAACATCAACTTCAACAATTTGAAGAGGTTGACCAGGACCAAACGCAACGGCAGCACGTGACTTCATGGAATAATTCCTTATACAGATCTACTTTAAATATGATTTTAGAATCTTGGCGATTTCAGCCAATTCTTCTTTTCGTTGTTGTTCTGTGGTTTCACCTGATACTAATGTGTCCTTTAAATGAACCTCCAACATTTCATTCATTAAACCATTAATAGCACCACGCACTGAGCATATTTGTTGCAGAATTGCACCACATTCCACATTATCTTCTAACGCTTTTTCAATCGCTTGCGTCTGACCTTTGATCTTTCTGACGCGTAGAAGAATCTTTTTTTTGTCGTCAACCTGATTAGGCATCAGACCTCCTTATTTGCTAGCATTTATACTATAGTACCCCATAGTATAAAAAAAGCAATATTTTTTATAAATCGAAAATTAAAAAGATCTTTAGCGAAAATTTTCTATCCCTGTTTTTAGTTTTTTTAAATTAACATCATAGAGCTTATGCGAAAGTCACAAAAAAAATGGGACTTTTAGCTCCCATTTTTTATTTTGTCTCATGTTCTTTGTAATGCTGTGACCTTTTAGAATTATGTTTCAAATTTTAGCCACTTTGTAGATATTTTGAACGTTTCAAGCCTTGAAAATACTACCAACAGTTTAGGTTAAACTGCCTTTACAGACTGTACTAGAATATTTTTAGTGAGCGGATGAAATTTATTATTCATTATTTAGGAATTATTAAATCCTATAAATATCATTTATTGGATTAATTTACTTTGGTACTGTGCACATCATCCCCCAGTTAAAAATAAGGAACAATTATGAATAAGATGATGAATGCTCTTATCTTAGAAAATTTTGGTGATCATGAATTTACACGTGTAGAACTCCCTATACCTCAACCAGAGGCTGGGCAAGTTCTGGTACGTATTCATGCTAGTGGTGTAAACCCTATTGATTATAAAATTCGTCTTGGTGAAGCACCTTATGCTATGCCAGAGCTTCCTGCCGTGTTGGGAACAGATATGGCTGGGGTTGTAACTGCTGTTGGTGAAGGTGTCACCCACTTCAACGTTGGAGATGAAGTTTACGGTCTGATTGGTGGCGTTCGTGGTCTTCAAGGATCTTTAGCAGAATATGTTGTAGCAGATGCTGATCTGATCGCATTAAAGCCACGGAATATCTCTATGCGCGAGGCAGCAGTACTACCATTGACGTTCCTCACCGCTTGGGAAGGTTTAGTGGATAACGCGAAGGTCCAACCAGGGCAAACTGTACTGGTTCAGGGTGGTGCTGGTGGCGTTGGTTATATGGTTGTTCAGCTTGCAAAAGCACTTGATGCAAATGTTTGGGCGACTGGTCGTACAGCTGATCAATCACTGATTTCAGAACTCGGTGCAACACCTCTCGATTACACAACAGCATCTTCCGATGACATTATTGCTGCAAGCCCTGAGGGTCAAGGTTTTAACATTGTTTACGACACTGTGGGTGGTCCAGTACTCGAAGCTTCACTTTCCATGACAACTCACTATGGCCACATTACCAGCTGTGCTGCATTTGGTAATCATAATTTAGCGAGTTCATCTCTACGTTGTGCCACAGTGTCTGGCGTATTCGTCCTAATGCCGATGTTAACAGGCAATCGCCGTGCTCATCATGGTGATATCCTTAAGATCGCTACTCGTCTTGTTGAGGAAGGTAAACTGCGTCCTATTGTTGATCCTCGTCATTTTACTCTAGACCAAGCGATTGGGGCTCATGATGCTGTTCAAGATCGCTCTGCCAATATTAAGGTCGTGATTGATGTCATTTAACGCACTTCAGGCCAAGACTTGGCGCTTCAATAGTATTGGAGATACAGACGTTCTGACATTAGAAACACTTCCTGTTGCTTTACCAGCAGCAGGAGAAGTTCTAATCCAGATGAAAACGATCGGACTCAACCGGGCTGATGTAATGTTTCGGCGTGGTACTTATATTCAAAAGGCAGTATTCCCTTCTCGTCTGGGATATGAGGGAGCAGGCATAGTTCTTGCGATAGGTGAAGGTGTACGTCAATTTTCTCCAGGAGATGCAGTATCGATTCTTCCGACTGACAATCTAGCCAAATATGGGACATATGCGGACAAGATTCTGATTCCAGAAACTTTTTTAGTTCACAAACCCGATAGTTTAAGCTGGGAAGAAGCTTCTTCAATCTGGATGCAGTATTTAACGGCTTGGGGTGGTGTAATCCATGCTGGTGGAGTTTCGAAAGGAAAAACGATCTTGATCACAGCAGCTTCAAGTAGCGTAGGACTAGCTGCGATACAGATAGCTGAAGCAGCGGGTGCTAAGGTCATTGCAAGTACACAGACGATAGAGAAAAAGCAACGTTTACTGGATCTCGGTGTTAAAAATGTTATAGCCAATGAAGATGAACCAGATTTGTATGAGGCGCTTATTCTACGTTTGGGTGGAGAACATCTTGATGTCGCCTTCGATGCTGTAGGAGGGCCACATATTGAACAGATTGCAAAAGCGATGTCTGTGGGAGGAACTATGGTTATGCATGGTGCACTTAGCCCGGAGATCACACCATTTCCCCTTAAAGTTGCATTACGCAAGAGCTTAACCATGCGAGGTTTTTTGTTCCTTGAGGTTCTCCATAACCCTGTTCTAAGGGAGCAAGCCAGACGATTTATTCTTAGCAGTATAGGTGCAGGATATCTTCGTCCAGTGATCGACTGTTGCTTTAACTTTGAGGACATGCATGATGCTCAGCGCTATCTTGAATCAAATCAGCAAATAGGAAAAATTGTAGTTACTCTGAATACATGATGGTCTTATCTGATTTCTACTTTCTAGAAAAAAGGTTAGTTCCATCTGATTCAGGTTTCTACATGGCCCAGCACTTCCGCTAAGTAATCAAACAATGCTCGGATTCGCAAAGGTGTCGGGCCCCGCTGTGGACGATATAAATACAGGCGCCAAACGGGAGAGGTTTCCTCATGAAGTATCTGAATGAGCTTACCACTCCTAAGCCACGGCAAAACTAGAAATCCAGGCATGTGTCCGAATCCAACTCCAGCGAGAATAGCTTGAAATTCAGCTTCTAGATCATCTGTAATAAAACGGGGCTTTGATGGCGTAAAGCTTCGACTTTCAGTGAATGTCCATGGCCAGTAACGCCCTGTTTTATGATCGAATAGTGCTGTTAGAGGGTATTTATCTAAGTCAATAATTTTTTTGGGCATTCCAACCTTATCAATTAACTCTGGCGTACCCACAGAATAAAAGTTCACTTTAGCCAATTCCCTTGCCACATATCGATTGTCCGGCAAAAATCCAAATCTGATCCCGATATCTATTCGCTCATCGATCACATCCGAGTGTGAATCTGTTAGCACACAATCCACGACAATATCTGGATAACGTGCGGCAAATTCTGCTAGTGCAGGTACTACCAATTTACGCCCTAACACAGACGACACAGTAAGACGGACGGTCCCACGCATTTCATCTCGTTTTTCCTTGGTGTCTTTTACAAGCAGAGCATCAATGGATCCCACCGCAAAATGTGCTTGCTTTGCCAGACGCTCACCATCAGCGGTAATTTTAATTTGTCGAGTACTCCTGTAAAACAGAATCTCTCCGCGCTGCTCTTCTAGCTCTTTTATTGCCCGTGTCACTACCTGCGGGGAAATACCCAGCTGAGTTGCTGCCTCTTTAAAATTTCGAGACTCTGCTGCGACACAAAAGATACGCATCATTTCCAATTTGTTCTGCATGTCCAATCCTGTGTTATGGTAATTATTCCGTAAATAGGAATTCTGAAAGATAATATTATTCATTTATTATACCTAACAAGGCTGTAATACTTAATCCATCAAATATGATTGACAGATAAGTTGAAGGTTACTTGTATGAATAATATAGAAAATAAAGTTATTGTTATCACAGGTGCAAGTAGTGGTTTAGGTGAAGCTACTGCTCGCTTACTTGCTAAAAAAGGTGCAAAGGTTGTACTTGGTGCTAGACGTACTGAAAAATTACAGGCTATTGTTCACGACATTCGTGCTGAAGGTGGTCAAGCTGAATTTATTGGTATGGATATAACCAAACCACATGAAGTACAAGCACTTATTGAAAAGGCATTAAGCGCATTTGGTCAAATCGATGTATTGGTAAACAATGCTGGATTAATGTCTATTGCACCATTAAGTGAGCTAAAAGTTGATGAATGGGATCGTATGATCGACATTAATATTAAAGGTGTTCTTTATGGTATAGCAGCTACACTGCCTGTTTTCCAAAAACAAAACTTTGGACACTTTATTAATCTCGCATCTGTTGCAGGGTTAAAAGTATTTAGTCCAGGAGGTACTGTTTATAGCGGTACTAAGTTTGCTGTAAGAGCCATCTCTGAAGGCCTTCGTCATGAAGTTGGGGGAACAATTAGAACGACTACTATTGAGCCTGGTGCAATTGAGTCAGAACTAAAATTCGGTTCTTCTCATAAAGAAAGTTCAGAGTTTGTTACTGATTTCTACAAACAAGCTATACCAGCTGACTCAGTCGCTCGAGCAATTGCTTATGCAATTGAACAGCCTGCGGATGTAGATATTAATGAAATTGTTTTACGCCCAACGAGCCAAGAGTTTTAATAATTGAATAACAAAAAATGGGAGCACCTCGCTCCCATTTTTACTATATTTTTAAAGTTAAGGACAAATCTATGAAAGCCGTATCGTATGTTATAAATAACCATGATGATTTTAAAAATTCATTGGTAGATATTGAAAAAGCGAAGCCTACGCTTAAGGAGCGAGATGTACTGGTAAAAGTTCAGGCAATCTCTGTGAATCCAGTTGATACCAAAGTGAGAAAAAATTCGTCTGAAGCAAATAATCGTATTTTAGGTTGGGATGCCGTTGGGGAAATTATTGAAGTTGGCTCAAAAGTTACCTCGTTTAAAGTAGGAGATTCTGTTTGGTATGCTGGCGATTTAACCCGAGATGGTAGTAATGCTGAGTTTCAAGCAGTCGATGAACGAATTATCAGTCTTAAACCCATTACAGTATCTAATGCAGAAGCAGCAGCATTGCCATTAACTGCAATAACGGCATGGGAAATGCTGTTTGATCGGTTTCAAATTTCAGAAACAGAAGTTGGCAGTATTTTAATTATTGGTGGTGCAGGCGGTGTAGGATCAATCGCTATCCAACTCCTAAAAGCAAAAACAAATCTGACCGTTATAGCAACAGCTTCACGTGAAGAAACGAAATCTTGGGTGGAATCACTTGGTGCCGACCATGTCATTGATCATAGCAAAGATTTAAATGCACAAATCGAGACACTAGGCATTGAAAAACCAAAGTATGTATTCTCTACAAATCATACAGAAACATATATCAAGCAAATAGTTTCTCTGATTGCACCACAAGGCAAGCTTGGATTGATCGATGATCCACAAACATTTGATATTATGCCGTTTAAGACTAAATCTATTTCTATCCATTGGGAGTTGATGTTCACCCGTTCAATGTATGAAACCGATGATATTGAAAAGCAAGGTGATCTATTGCAACAGGTTGCCCAATTAGTTGACCAGCAAAAAATTAGAAGTACTCTCAACCAAAATCTAGGAAAAATTAACGCTGCAAACTTGGAGAAGGCGCATAAGTTGCTTGAATCAGGTAAGTCAAAAGGCAAAATTGTACTAGAAAACTTCTAAAACAAATTAAAGGTGAAATAATGACTATTTCAGTAATTGCGAACTTTAAGGCAAAATCAGATCAAAAAGAGAGGTTAGAAGCGCTTTTACAAAGTGTAATAGAGCCTACGCTTCAAGAAGAAGGATGCTTGAAATATGAGCTTTATATTAGCGAAAATGACTCGAGTAGATATTTCTTCTTAGAAGAATGGCGTAGCAGGGAGGATTTAGATATCCATATAGCGTCTGATTATATTCAAAGTTTATTTGGTAATATCCAATCGCTAATTGAATCAAGTGATATTGTAGAAATCAAAAAAATATAGCTGTATTCGGACGTTATGATGAAGTATTCTTCAAATTAACATAGGGACTTAGAAAGCTAACAAAAAATGGGAGCTATAAGCTCCTATTTTTTAAGAATTTTTAATTTTTTAGTAGTAACTTAGGCTTCAGCAAATTATGCCCCTGAGGGGAGCCACCAATACCCTGCATTTTGACAATAATGTCATCGTTTAGAGGCAGCAAATTTACGAGCATCAGTTGGTACGACTGGTGATTCATATGATATTGCTTTGGCTGAAACGGTGAATGGCTTATACAAAACAGAGGTGATTGAATATTTAAAAGCAGATTGGCAAGGTTTAGCAGATGTACAACTTGCGACATTAAATTGGGTAGATTGGTTCAACAAAAAGCGTGTACACGGTGCACTGGGTTATGTATCGCCTTTTGATTTTGAAGCAATGTACTATGATAAGATTAACCCGTTAGGTCAGGTGGCCTAACTTCAATAAAAAGTCTCCGACAAACCCGGTACGGTTCACACGTTATAACCGGGATTGCTTCGGTGAGCTAATCCAGATTGATGGCTCATATCATGACTGGTTCGAAGGACGCGCTGCTAAGTGCTGCTTGCTGTTTTATATCGATGATGCCACTGGAAAGCTGTTGCATCTGCGCTTCTGTGAGGCGGAAACGACCTTCGACTATATGCTTTCAACCCGAGCCTACATTGAACAATACGGTAAGCCGTTGGCCTTTTATAGCGATAAACATTCGGTTTTCCGAGTGAACCAGAAATCGAGCCAGGACAGCAAAATCACGCAATTTGGCCGGATTCTGAATGAGTTGAAGATAGATATTATCTTTGCCAACTCACCACAGGCCAAAGGTCGCGTAGAACGCGCGAATAGAACCCTTCAAGACCGGTTGATCAAGGAGATGCGTCTGGAAGGCATCAGTTCAATTGCCAAAGCCAATGCCTGGCTACCCTGCTTTATTGAGCAGTTCAACCAGAAGTTTGCCAAGTGTGCGAGAAATTCCAAGAACTTGCATCGCCCTTTAACAGAGTCTGATGTTGAACTAGATGATATTTTTACCTGGCAGGAACCGCGTAAGGTCACCAAGAATCTGACCCTGACGTATGACAAATATATTTATCTGCTTGAACCGACAGAGCTGAATCATAAGCTTGTTGGGTAATACATTTCATTTCTGGAGTATCCGGATGGCACTGTGGCCCTCATGCATGAGGGACGAAAGCTCAACTACAGCATCTTCAATAAACTGGCTGGACTGCAGCAGAATGAAGTGGTTGAGAATAAAAGATTAGGTTCAGTCCTGGCACATATCCAGCAACAGCATGAAGCATTGGAAAAACAGAATAAACGTTCCCGTGCCAAGAAAAGTATGCCAAGTCGTAAAGCTCAGAAAGTTGTTATTGAACAAAGAAATTTAAATCCTGTGCTTGACTCTTGTAGTTAAAAACAGGACATTTTAAATGGTTTATCGCATAGACATTTTAATTGGGGAATAACAGTTTTTCCAAAAAATAGAGATCATTTGAGAATATTTTGATGTATTTTCTAATACCTACATTGATTCTTTTCTTATTAAAAAATAAGATGAGCTTGATTGAAAATGACACTACTGAAGTAGCTTATGTATTTGGGATTCTTGTGAATATAAAATAATGTTCCAAATTACTAAAGAAACCGAAGCATTAAGTACTTTAAATAATTTGAGTTTTTAAACAAATGATGATTAAAAAATTAACCTTCCTGATTAGCTCGGCACTTTTACTAACAGCATGTGGAGGTTCAAGTTCTAAAGTAAATCAAAATAATGACAGCAATAATGCTACTTCTACACCACCTACTTTACCTTTAGATGGTTCACCATCGAACACAACTGTTCATACTTTAGAGTTTCCTATTGCTGAATATAAAATCAAAGCAGTAGATGTTGGGTTGAAGGACCATATTTTTTCTCTTATAGAAAATTACAAGACTACTTTAAATAATAAAATTAATGAAAATACACAGACATTGTATCAACAAAACATCCAATATGATCCAGCTTGGCAATTTCGTAAAGAATATGTGCTGACTAAAAATAAAATCTATTACTCAGCCAATAGCCAACATCCTCAATATCTGGTTTCAAATTCAAATGGAAAAATTATTACAACTTTTGATAGTGAAACTCCTGAATTTAAGTCTACTCTTACCTTTAAAAATATTTCATTAAATAATAGCCCCCTAAATTCTGCTTATGTCACTACTGAACTGTTAAAGAATCCTGGAGAATCTCTCAAAAATGATAAAAATTGGTTAAACCTTTCTAATCAAATTAAAAATATCTCTGGCTCATTTCCAAAAGATTCCGTTTGCCATCAATATTTGACTCAGCAATACAACCAACCAAATATAAGTTTTAGCGAGTTTGATGACTTTACAAATAAGACTATCGCTGAATGGATAGCAGAACAAAAAGCATCTGATAACAATCCGATAGTAGAAACATGGGCTAGCTATCAGGTTGCATATATTCCGGAGTCTCAACAATATAATTTTTATCATGGCGAAGGCTATCGCGGTAAAGCGGTTATTCTTAAAAATGGTAAATTATATGAAGGTAATTATGATGCAGGTGCTGTTTATGAACTCAAGGATGAATATGATAACCCAACTCAATTCAACCTCGGAATTTGCAATGCCTACAATAAAATAGCCTCAGATACTTTAAAGATAGCATTATTAGGCCTAGTAAAGAACTAATTGCCAATTTTTGAATGAAATGAATAGCCTAACTAAGTATCAAAGTAAAAATGTAGAGCCTGTAAATTAGAGTAGCTGAAAATACAATATTTAATTGGAGTAAAACTTATTAATTTTTTAGACACCTTTTTAGGTGTCTTTTTATGAATAGCCCCCGATTTTGTAGACACCTTTTAGTTAGATAAAATGGCTAATTAACGAGGTGCTTATGAGCAGTAAACGATACCCTGAAGAGTTCAAAATTGAAGCAGTAAAACAAGTCACTGAGAAAGGTCATAGTGTGGCTGAAGTTGCTACACGTTTAGGAACCACTACACATATTCTGTATGCTTGGATCAAGCGTTATGATCCACAGCAGCCCAAGACAACAGAATCTAGTGATCCAACTACAGAATTAGCGAAATTAAAAAAAGAGCTGCAAAGGGTCACTGAAGAAAGGGACATATTAAAGTGAAAGCACTGCTTTCACGCCGCTTCGCAAGCCAGTCCAAATGAGGTACGCCTTTATTCGGGACAACCAACATATATGGTCTGTTCGTCGTTTATGTTCAACGTTAGATGTTCATCACAGTGGTTATTACGCCTGGTTAAAGAAACCTACCAGTATAACTGCGAGGAAGCGGCAACAGCTTTCAGGATTAATTAAACAGTTCTGGTTGGAATCTGGCGGAGTCTACGGTTATCGCAAGATTCATTGTGATTTGAAAGACGTTGGCGAAAGTTGCGGTATCAATGGCACTGTTGCAAATAGGGATCTGAGTCGATGATTTTCCCTTCAAAAAAGCTTAGAGACCAAAAACTCTATTTACTAGCCAAACTTCTCCTAGAATATTACCGTTATAAAATAATGAAGCTTGTCCTTTGCGTAGAGCACGCATAACCTCAA
>NZ_JAMXXK010000050.1 GCF_024129735.1 Acinetobacter lwoffii
CGAGGCATAGCGAATAGTAAAATTGGGTTTGGCGATTTGATTTTACTACTTCGCTATTTTTTTAAGCTAAAAGTGTCAACACACCCTAAATGTTAAGAATAAAAATATAAAAAATGTAAGAATAAAAAATCCCTGCATGTGAAGGGATTTAAAATCCCCCTCCTTTGATAAAGGAGGGGTTAGGGGAGGATTATTTTTCAATTATAGCAATGCATCAATCTATCTCTTGCGCAGTAATACTGCTTACCTTTAGTAAAGAGAGACTTCTTTTAAAGTAATTCAATCGCCACAGCAGTTGCTTCACCACCACCGATACAGAGTGTAGCAATCCCTTTTCTGCCACCAGTACGTTTTAATGCATGGATCAAAGTCAGGATAATACGCGAACCGGTAGAACCCACAGGATGACCGAGTGCACATGCACCGCCGTTGATATTCACTTTTTCAGGATCAAGCTTGAAGTCATCCATAGGGCACATGGTCACCATGGCAAAAGCTTCGTTAATTTCCCACAAATCAACATCTTGTGCATCCCAGCCGGTTTTATTTAAAACTTTTTGGATGGCACCCACTGGAGCAATAGTAAATTCTGAAGGATGTTGTGAATTTGATGCATAAGCGACAATCTTAGCCAATGGTTTTAAGCCTTTTGCTGCTGCGTTTTCACCCGAGGTAAGCACAAGGGCAGAGGCACCATCAGAAATTGAGCTGGCATTGGCCGCTGTAATCGTACCGTCTTTAGCGAAAGCAGGACGCAAAGTTGGAATTTTATCGATGTTGGCATTGAACGGCTGTTCGTCTTTATCAACGACTACATCACCTTTACGGGTTTTAACTGTTACAGGCACGATTTCATCAGCAAAGTAGCCTTCATTGACCGCAGTTTGCGCACGCTTTAATGAGCGAATCGCAAAATCATCCATCTGCTCGCGGGTATAACCTTTGGTATTTGCCATATCTTGGGCAAATGAACCCATCAAGCGACCTGTTTCAGCATCTTCCAAGCCATCCAGAAACATATGGTCCTTGATTTCACCGTGACCCATACGGAAACCGCCACGTGCTTTTGGCAATACATAAGGAGCATTGGTCATGGATTCCATGCCACCGGCAACCACAATATCAGCAGAACCTGCTTTAATCATGTCAGCCGCTTGCATGACGGCTTTCATGCCTGAACCACATAATTTATTAATGGTCACAGCACCAGTAGAATCTGGAAGACCAGCTTGACGCATCGCTTGACGTGCAGGGCCCTGCTTTAAACCTGCCGGAAGGACACAACCCATAATGACTTCTTCAATATCTTCTGGTTGCAGACCCGCACGGGCAATTGCTTCTTTAATGGTGACCGCACCGAGTTCTGGCGCAGTTACACTGGCAAGACTCCCCTGAAAGCCACCCATGGCTGTACGTGCACCATTGACAATTAGGATGTCAGTCATTGTTCTCTCTCCGTATGAGTTTTAATCAATTTTTTCAAACTTAAGCAGTATATTGAAAAAAACTCAGGATTGAAGCGTTAATCGCAGCGAAGCATAAACTGGATAGTTCTGTTAGCAAGACGAGAGACTTTCAATCCGGATATGCCCCATTTTGCTGAGTACAATACGCTGTTGATTAGAAAGATGGGTAGAACAATAATAAAAACTACCATTTGAACCAATCGGCAGGGCAGTGTGCGCTTGATAAGTGACACTCGGTAAACTTAAAGCTCCTCGCCAACTCAGGTTACCGTATTTGAGGTTAAGTACATCAATTTGTAAAATTTGTTCGCCTGTATCCACTTGCCTGTTTTTATTTTTATCGATGAAAACCAGCATGTTCTTGTTCCATTGATTGGCTTGGCAACTCAGAGAATCCTGACTAGGGCAGATCACAATATTTTGGTGAAACACTGCAGCCTGGCTGCGTGCATAACGATTAATTTGAGATAATTTGATCGGAATATTTTTGGCTTCCTGTTTGGATCGATAGTCATGGAAGTACGGTAGGGCGATACTGACGAGAATTGCAATCATTGCAATACAGATAATTAACTCAACAATAGTGAATGCTCTTGTTATTTTTTTATACATAGAGTTACCTGATTTATATATTATTTTTATGAGGAATATGTTATTAATTATGCGTTTTTTATGCTTTGTGGAGCCGAGTAATCAGTCCTTACTTAAGTTTCAAGAAAGTGATTAAAAAATAATTGGCAATCACCATAGGGTATTCAGAATAAAAAATTGAGTAAAAAGTTACCGAATTACAACGGAAATTGTAAGTAATTTTGTCAATAATTTACTTGATTAAATTAATCAAGCACTTGGAAAAATAATAAAGTGTTTGTATGATGCCATGTGAATAGCTTAAGAATAAAACTGGGGTAATAAAAAGCCTATCTCAGGATGGCCTATTGCGGGCTTGAGCTTGAACAACAATTTTTATCTCTGGAGGATAAATCCATGAAAATGAGTCGTATTGCTTTAGCTATGCTTGTAGCTGCACCTTTTGCTGCTGCAAATGCAGGCGTAACTATTACTCCGTTGATGTTAGGTTATACATTCCAAGACACCCAGCACAACAATAACGGTAATGATGGCGAACTTACTAGTAGTCCTGAATTACAAGACGATTTATTCGTAGGTGCGGCGATTGGTGTTGAATTAACTCCTTGGTTAGGTTTTGAAGCTGAATATAGCCAAGTAAAGGGCGATGTTGACGGTGCTGCTGAAGGTGCAGAATACAAAGGCCAAAATATTGCAGGTAACTTCTACGCAACTTCTGACGTATTTACTGGTAACTATGACAGCAAAGTGAAGCCATACATGCTTCTAGGTGCGGGTCACTACAAATACGAATTTGAAGGTGTGCCACGCGGTACTCGCGGTAATGAAGAAGAAGGTACTCTAGGTAATGCTGGTGTGGGTGCATTCTGGCACATCAACGATGCCTTAGCGCTACGTACTGAAGCTCGTGGTACTTACCACTTTGACGAAAAATTCTGGAACTACACAGCATTAGCTGGTCTTAATGTTGTTCTAGGTGGTCGTCTGAAACCAGCTGCTCCAGTAGTTGAAGTTGCTCCAGTTGAGCCTGTAACTCCAGTTGCTCCAGCGCCACAAGAGTTGACTGAAGACCTGAACATGGAACTTCGTGTGTTCTTTGATACAAACAAATCAAACATCAAAGATCAATACAAACCAGAAATCGCTAAAGTTGCTGAGAAGCTAGTTGAATATCCAAACGCTACTGCTCGTATCGAAGGTCACACTGACAACACTGGTCCACGTGCACTAAACGAACGTTTATCTCTAGCACGTGCTAACTCTGTTAAATCTTCGCTTGTAAATGAATACAATGTTGATGCATCTCGCTTGTCTACTCAAGGTTTCGCTTGGGATCAACCGATTGCTGACAACAACACTAAAGAAGGTCGTGCTATGAACCGTCGTGTATTCGCGACAATCACTGGTAGCCGTACTGTTTTAGCTGAACAACCAGTTGCTCAATAATTCATTATTGAACACTCATTAAAAAGGCAGCTCTTCGGAGCTGCTTTTTTTATGTCTGTATTTTGACTACACTTAGCCTGTTAAGATGTCGTTGAGTAAAAATATGAGTGTCGAAATTCCTGAAGATTTGCAAAATCTGGAAGCCAATAGCGGAATTTTTGCAATATGGATGATTTTTCATCATTATGGCATTGATTTGAATATTCCTGATTTAACTCAGCTCTGTCAACATGACCCTGAAATGGGAAGCTCAAGCATCGCACTTGCAGTTGCTTTAAAGACATTGGGTTTGGATGTCAATTTTTGTACTGAACATGATGCAGATAAACAGCCAATTGAAGTCGATTTCTATCAACAAGCACATCGCTTAAATATTCCTGTTATAGAACAGCCATTGTCTTATGCAGAAATTCAGGAAAATATAGAAGCTGGACGTTTTGTGATTGTGTTCTATGACACCCTAGAAGGAGTGGGGAATCATTCCCTGATATATGAAATTGATGAAAATGAAATCAGCTTCTTTGATAGTTTTGAACCTATGCCTAAAGAGGTATTTGAGCAGCAGCGACAGGCAGATGGAATTTGTCAGCAAGTGATTGTGATTGATGATCGAAATTTTGTGATGCGTCATGGTTAATTCAAGAAATAAAAAAATCAGCCCGTAAGCTGATTTTTTAATGAATAATTTTTTATTCCTGATCAAGTTTCATGGGCTGTACATCCATCTCCTGATAAGAGACTAGTTTGGTTTTTTTCTTCCATTTGTAGCCCAACCAAATGGCCAGGAATAGCGGAATACTGATATAGGTCGATAACACACCCATCCATTGACCTGCCAGCACATCCTGATAGTTTTGCCCCAGGACGACAATCGTACAGAGGATAAAAGCAAACCATGGAGCGAAAGGAAAGAATTTCGCGCGATAAGCCAGATCTTCCAGTTTATATCCTTGTGCCAGATAACCTTTACGGAAGCGGTAATGGGAAATGGCAATCCCGAGCCAGACAATAAAGCCACACATCCCCGACATATTCAGCAGCCAGTTAAAGACTTCCTGTTCACCAAAGAAAGTAGTCAGGAAGCAAAGAGCTGCGATCGCCGTAGTGGCATAGAGTGCATTCATAGGCACACCACGCGGGTCCAGACGCGCAAACATTTTAGGTGCGCTGCCTTTACGTGCCATATCAAACAGCATACGGGTAGATGAATACATGCCCGAGTTGCCTGCAGATAGAATAGCGGTCAAGATCACCGCATTCATGATACTGGCAGCAAAGGCAAAACCGGCTTTTTCATAGAGTAGGGTAAATGGAGAAAGTGCAATATTATCTGTTGCAGCGGCCTGTAATAAACGTGGGTCATTATAGGCAATCAATGTGCCGATAATGAAAATACACACAATATAAAATAACAGGATACGCCAGAAAATTTGTTTGATGGCCACCGGAATGGTTTTCTTTGGATTTTTCGATTCACCTGCCGCAACACCGACCATTTCGGTACCCTGGAAGGAGAATCCGGCAATCATCGCCACGCCAATTAATGCCTGGAAACCACCGACAAAGGGTGCATCACCAATGCTCCAGTTGGCAAATGCTTCTGCACCCGGGGTGAGCATGATCTTCACGATCATCCAGATTCCGATGATGATAAAGGCAATGATTGCGAGAACTTTCACCAGAGAAAAGAAAAACTCAGATTCGCCAAAGCCTTTTACCGTCAGTGCATTAATCCCGAAAATAATAGCAAGGAAAATGGCGCTCCAGTACACGCCCGGAATATCTGGAAACCAGAATTTCATAATGAACTGAACAGCAACCAGCTCAAAAGCCACGGTAATAGCCCAGTTGTACCAGTAGTTCCAACCTAAAGCGAAACCAAAACCACCTTCGACATATTTGGTGCCGTAAGTGAAAAATGCACCTGAGGTCGGATTGTGCGTGGCAAGTTCACCCAAGCTGGTCATCAGGAAATAAATCATGATCCCAATCAGTACATATGCAAGTAGTGCACCACCTGGTCCAGCATTGGCAATGGTCGCCCCTGAGGCCAGGAATAGACCTGTACCAATTGATCCGCCAATCGCGATCATATTCAGATGACGAGCACCCAGCTTACGCTGCAGCTGCATCGTGTTTTGCGTTTCGCTCATCATGATTCCTTAACATTTTTTTGAGTGCTGGCGAAGAGCACTTTAAAGCCTTGTTGATCCGCTTTTACTGTGCAGCGACCAAAGTTTTGTTCAATCAGGGTCGGGTAGTTCAAGAAACGGTTGGCCACAATCCAAAGCTCACCGCCCGATTTTAAATGACGACGCGAGGTTTTACATAAGGTTTCACTTGCCGTGTAATCGGTTTCGATTCCCATATGAAAAGGTGGATTACTGACAATGGCATGCAGGAATAACGGTGCATCCTCAATGCCTGTAACCGCTTTGATTTCAATCTGTTCAGGAATGAGCTGGTTTTCTTCAAAGGTCATTTGTGTGGAGGCTAGCGCAAAGGCATCGACATCCATGGCAAAAATCCGGTTTTTCGGATTCAATTTTGCCAAATACGCACTAATTACACCTGCGCCACAACCAAAGTCAGCGATTTTACCTGAAGTAACTTGTGACAAATAAGGTAATAGGGTGGCAGTTCCTACATCCAAACGGTTTTGACTAAAGACGCCTGGAAGTGCACAAATATTCAGGTCGCCATTTGGTGTCGATACGGTATAACGCTGTGCCCAGTCTGCAAGTGCTTTTTTCTCGACCGTATGTTCTAGAACCAATTGCCAAAGCTGGCAATGACGCGCGCTGTCAAGTTTGAGTGTTTTACCAAAAGGCTGCAACTGTTTGGCTGCGCGTTCTATCCCGCCTTTCTTTTCACCGACCAGAAAAATACTGCTGCCCGGTTTAAGCTGTGCTGCCACAGTGTGCAATAAATAATTCAACAGTTCTTTAGACTTGGGTACAAAAATAACTGCCTGATCAAACTCAGCTTCAGGCATCTCTGCACCAAAATGCACATCTGCTTGTTGTGACTGGAAATATTGAAAATCGTTAAAATTCCATGTCCAGACAGCGGGATTGATAGAGGCATCGAATTCAGCGAGTAGATCATCTGTCGGTGCATTAATCAGTAGGATGCGACCCGACAAAAAATCATATTGTCTTAATAAAACTTCGCTTTTAGGATCCATAGGTATCTCTCCAATATAAAGAACACTGCCTAAGTCTGACCTAGACAGTGTTCTTTGGACATGAAATTACTTCTTTGTTTCAGGAAGTACTACATTTAGAATAAGGGCAGCGATACCACCAGTAGCAACGCCTGAGCTAAAGATATTACGGAATAACTCAGGAAGATGCTCAAGAATTTGTGGAACTTGTGCAACACCTAAACCCAGCGCCAGTGAAATCGCAATAATCAGCAGGGCACGACGGTCCAGATGGACACCAGACAGAATGTTAATACCAGATGCTGCGACTGCACCAAACATCACCATCACTGCACCACCCAG
Source organism: Acinetobacter lwoffii (assembly GCF_024129735.1). Lineage (GTDB taxonomy): Bacteria > Pseudomonadota > Gammaproteobacteria > Pseudomonadales > Moraxellaceae > Acinetobacter > Acinetobacter lwoffii_H. Next base: position 7,012 of record NZ_JAMXXK010000050.1, read on the forward strand.
TACCGCTTGCGGAACGGCCTGAATAATACCAGCAACTGCAGGCAGCAAACCAAGAATAACCAGCAAAGCAGCAATCCAGATACCGACATAACGACTTGCTACGCCCGTTAACTGGATTACGCCATTATTTTGTGCAAATACGGAACTCGGGAAGGTGTTAAAAATACCGGCAAGGAATGAATTCGCGCCATTTACCAGTACACCGCCTTTAATGCGCTGCATCCATTTTGGACCATCAACTGGCTGGTTGGAAAGCTTTGAAGTCGCAGTGATATCACCAATCGCTTCTAAAGAGGTCACCAGATAGATGAATGCCATCGGAATAAACAGGCTCCAGGAGAAGCTTAAACCGAAATGCATTGGGGTTGGAATCTGTACCAACGGTGCATCTTTTAGACCAGAGAAATCCAGATGTCCCATAAAGCCCGCCAGAACATAACCACAGATTAGGGCGATCAAAATGGCAGAACTTTTTACCCAGGTAATCCGGATACGGTTCAGAATAATAATCAACGCCAAGACGGTACAAGACATGATCAGGTTGTCAGCATTGGCAAAAGTTTTATCGCTCATGGCCTGATAACCACCGCCCATACTGATTAAACCTTCTTTAATTAAGGTCAAACCAATCAGCAGCACGACAATCCCGGTCACCAGCGGTGTAATCAGTTTTTTGATCCAAGGCAGAATTTGTGACACGCCCATTTCAATAAATGCACCTGCAATCACCACACCAAAAATAGAAGCCATGACTGCTTCTACAGGTGTGCCTGCAGCCACCATGGCTGAACCAATACCAATAATTGGACCGATGAAGTTAAAGCTGGTTCCTTGGACAATCAGCAGACCGGCACCAAATGGCCCCACTTTTTTAGACTGTAAAAAAGTCGCGATACCCGAGATCACCAAGGACATGGACAAAATCATGTTGGTGTCTTCTTTGGAAACACCGAGCGCCAAACAAATCAGCAGGCCAGGGGTCACAATCGGGACAATAATCGCCAGTAAGTGCTGGAATGCAGCTAAAAAAGCAATTAATGGTTTTGGTCGATCTTCCAGACCATATACCAGGTCAAGTTGATCTTTAGAAGGAGGAGATTGATTAAAATCAGACATGTGTCAATGCAAATTAAGGCTGGGTGGCGCTATTCTAATCGAGTTACACGTCTTTACAAAATCAAAAAAGCCTCAACGGAGCAAAAAAAGTTGAGGAGTGTGGTTACAGTGACTATAAAAGTTTTGTATTTTTCTGTATAATTTGCCCTCAAATTACATACGCATTGAATTTACATGTCAGATATTAAAACTCTCCGTAACATCGCCATTATTGCGCACGTCGATCATGGTAAAACCACTCTTGTAGACAAACTTTTGCAACAATCAGGTGCTCTCGGTGATCGCGCGGGTGAGATCGAGCGTGTCATGGATTCTGGCGCTATTGAAAGCGAACGTGGTATTACCATTCTTGCAAAAAACACTGCAATCAAATGGTTAGATGAACGTACCAATACTGAATACCGCATTAACATCGTGGACACCCCGGGACACGCCGACTTCGGTGGTGAAGTTGAACGTGTAATGTCGATGGTTGACTGCGTACTTCTTCTTGTAGACTCACAAGAAGGCCCAATGCCACAAACTCGTTTCGTAACGCAAAAAGCGTTCGCACGTGGTTTGAAACCAATCGTGATTATTAACAAAGTCGACAAGCCAAGCGCGCGTCCAGACTGGGTAATTGACCAAGTATTTGATTTGTTCGATAACTTAGGTGCTTCTGACGAACAGTTAGACTTCCCAGTTGTTTATGCTTCAGGCCTTCGTGGTGTTGCTGGTCCTTCTCCAGAAGAACTTGCTGAAGACATGACTCCGTTGTTTCAAACGATTGTAGATATCGTTGAACCACCAGCGGTTGACGTTGATGGCCCATTCCAAATGCAAGTATCTTCACTTGACTATAACAGCTTCGTAGGCGTTATCGGTATTGGTCGTATCCAGCGCGGTTCAGTGAAATTAAACACACAAGTAACTGTAATCGATAAAGATGGCAAAACACGTAACGGCCGTATCTTAAAAATCATGGGTTATCATGGTCTAGATCGCGTTGACGTTGAAGAAGCTTCTGCAGGCGATATCGTTTGTGTAACGGGTATCGATGCACTCAACATTTCTGACACCATCTGTGATCCGAAAAATGTTGAAGCTTTACCTCCATTGTCTGTAGATGAACCTACAGTATCGATGACATTCCAGGTAAACAACTCACCGTTTGCTGGTAAAGAAGGTAAGTTTGTAACTTCACGTAATATCCGTGAACGTCTAGACCGCGAATTGATTCACAACGTAGCATTACGTGTTGAAGATACTGACAGCCCAGACCGTTTCAAAGTATCTGGTCGTGGTGAACTTCACCTTTCAGTTCTTATTGAAAACATGCGTCGTGAAGGCTTCGAAATGGGCGTATCGCGTCCGCAAGTAATCATCAAAGAAATTGATGGTGAAAAACAAGAGCCATACGAAAACGTTACTTTTGACGTTGAAGAACAGCACCAAGGCGCTGTAATGGAACAAATGGGTCACCGTAAAGGCGAAATGACCAATATGGAAGTTGACGGTAAAGGCCGTATCCGTATTGAAGCAACTGTTCCTTCACGTGGTCTGATTGGTTTCCGTTCTGAATTCCTGACCATGACTTCTGGTACAGGGATCATGACGTCTAGCTTCTCGCACTACGGTCCAATGAAGCAAGGTACTGTTGCAAAACGTCAAAACGGTGTACTGATTTCTATGGTTCAAGGTACTTGCTTGGGCTATGCACTGTTCACACTTCAGGACCGTGGTCGTCTATTCGCGAAACCACAGTTAGAAGTTTATGAAGGTATGATCATCGGTATTAACTCTCGTTCAGACGACATGACAGTTAACCCAACTAAAGCAAAACAGTTAACGAACGTACGTGCTTCTGGTACTGACGATGCGTTAACGCTGGTTCCTGCGATTGAATATACGCTTGAGCAAGCGCTTGAGTTTATTGAAGATGATGAACTAGTAGAAGTAACACCTAAGTCAATCCGTATCCGTAAGCGTTTCTTGACTGAAAACGAACGTAAACGTAACCGTTCAGGTAAATAATCGCTAGATTATTTCGGGTTTTCAAAAACCGTAATCTTTTCGAAGATTACGGTTTTTTTATATTTACGTTATGCTTAAATCATAATTTACTAAAACGCATTAAACTAAGTCAAAATTAAAAGTATTTATTCAGGTATAATTTGACCCAAAACTTGAAAATAACATATGGGAGCAGTTATGAGCATTATTCAAGAATTTAAAGAGTTTGCGATCAAAGGCAACATGATGGATCTGGCGATTGGTGTCATTATCGGTGGTGCTTTTAGCAAGATCATCGATTCATTGGTGAAAGACATCATTATGCCTCTAATTACCGTGATCACCGGTGGTGGCGTCGATTTTACGCAAAAATTCTTTATCTTGGGAAGAAACCCAGACAATTTACAATCTCTGGATGCTTTGACTAAGGCGGGTGTGAATGTACTGACTTACGGTAACTTTTTAACGATTTTAATTAATTTCTTAATCTTGGCTTGGGTCGTATTTTTATTGGTGAAGTTCATGAACCGTTTACGTAAACAAGAAGGCCCAGTCGAGGAAACTCCGACTACCCCAGCCGATATTGAATTGCTGCGTGAAATTCGTGATGAATTGAAAAAGCGTCCACCTCAAGTCTAATTTTTCTAATCCCCCTAAATCCCCTTTATAAAAAGGGAACTCCTCCCTTTGACAAAGGGGGAGGTAAGGAGGGATTTATAAATATTAAAAATCCATCCGGAATTTGATTTCGACCAAATGAAAACCAAACTGGCTTTTGACCGGACCATGTAATACATGTTCAGCAGCAGTAAATACCAGTTTATCAATCACTGGAACCAGCTGGCCTTTCTTCACTTCACCTAGCTCACCGCCACGTTTGGCAGAATTACAGGTCGAATACTGTTTGGCGATTTTATTAAAGTCTGCACCACTTAAAATCTTCTTTTTAAGCTGTTCAGCAGTTTCTTTATCTTTAACCAGAATATGACGCACAATAGCTGTTTTCATGACTTTTTCCCTCGTACAGTTGCCACTTTTTTGACAGGGAGCTGGATCTTTTTCAAAGGTTGGCACTCAGGACAAAAAACTGAAGCCCGTTGTCCCAATTTAATATTTTCAAGTGTGGTCTCGCAGTTCACACACATTTCACCGGCACGGCCATAAGCCAGCAGGGTTTGCTGAAAATAGCCATTTTCGCCCATGGCATTGGTGTAGTCTCTTAAGGTTGAACCACCCAGATCAATCGCCTGTTTCAAGATGCGCTTGATTTCCAATACTAGCTTTTCGATCTGAATCAAGCTTAACGTCGAGGCCGGTTGTGCCGGATGAATCCCCAGATTAAACAGACTTTCGGTCGCATAAATATTGCCTACGCCCACCACCACATGGTTATCCATAATTGCAACTTTGGTGCCAACATTTTTATTCTTCAATTTTTCAAATAAATACTTGGCATTAAAGTTCTCGCTTAAGGGCTCTGGCCCCAGCGTATCGATCAATTTGCTTTGTGATTGTGCATCCAGCCAAAGAATGCAGCCAAAACGACGAGGGTCATGATAACGTAGTTCGATATCATCAAACTGAATGATTAGATGGTCATGTTTGCGTAATTCTTCATTGCTCTCGCATAGACGGAAACTCCCCGACATGCCTAAATGCCAGAGCATGGTGTCGTGTTCAAACTCCGCCAGAATATATTTAGAACGGCGAGTGAGCTTCAGTAATTTTTGCCCCACCAGCTTTTCTATATTTTCTGGAATGGGCCAGCGCAAACTTGACTGACGCACTTCAACACGTTGGACGCGTTGTTCCAATAAGGGTAATAAACTGGTTTTGGTGGTTTCAACTTCTGGTAATTCAGGCATAACGCATCAGTGGCGAGGGAGATGCAGCTAATATTGGGTGAATTGGCTGGGATTGCAAGCGTTAATCTGGGTGAAATCGCTGGAAAATGACTGGGTATTTCATCTTTATTTAAACTGGAATTGTTTAAAGAATAAACTAGGTTTCTATGTTTTTATAGCGAATTTTCTTAGAAGTAAATCGAATGGAAATTATCAATACATTATAAGCTAATGAAAAATATATAAATAATTTAAGATTTTTTAAATAAAAATTATATTTTTATGTTTAAGACATAACTAAAAGTTTAATGAGTAATAAAAAAAATGCTGGGAATTTGTATGAAAAGTTATGTAAATTCATGCACCTAATAGCAATTTAAAAACCTTGCTTGTTTTTCTCTCCGAATGTTTAGGTTTTACATGAAATATTTAGGTCTAGCTCTATTGCCTTTAATGGCTGCCATGACAACCGCTCAGGCGGAATCTGCATTTGATCCACAAGGTCAGTATTTACTGGGGGACTGGAATGGTCAACGTACAGAACTGGCCCAACAGGGAATTAAATTTGAAGCCAATCTGTTAACCGATACCGCCTATCTTGCTGATGGTGGTCGTAATGAGGGCGCAGATCCATTAACTTCTGCCCAATTATGGCTGGGTACTCAACTGGATATGGAAAAGCTGGCAGGATGGAATGGCGTCACCGTACGTGCCGCGATGACTGCACGTCAGGGTCAAAGTACCTCTGTCCGTGACTTGCAGGATCTTAATGCACCACAGCTGGCCAATGTACAAGGCACTTTTGGGCGTGGTAATCAGGATAGCCGTCTGAGCGAGCTGTCTATTGAAAAGAATTATAAAGACCAAGGACTCAGTATTAAGGCGGGTCGTCTTGGTCTGGGCATGGACTTTAATGTCATGGCTTGTGATTTTGCCAGTACGGCATTTTGTGCTGCTCAGATGGGTAAATGGCAGGGCAATATCTGGATGAATACGCCTGTAGCACAATGGGGTGCGCGCGTGAAGCAGCAACTCAATCCTGAACTTGCGGTACAAGTCGGTGTGTATGAGTTTAATCCGGATAATGGTAATGGCGCTAAAGAAGGTCAGGGCTGGAGTCTGGATACCGACCATGCCGATGGCGTGACGATTCCGGCAGAAGTAATCTGGACACCGAAATCATGGGTGAATGGCCTGCCAGGCAGCTACCGTGTCGGCGGGATGTACAATACTGCCGATGATGTTGCCAACCAAAAAGATATTGCCAATCCTACTGATGCCAAAAACCGTACCTTTGCTGGTTGGTTAGCTGTAGAGCAACAGTTAACGTCTACAGGTCAGGGCCGTCAGGGTTTGCATTCATTTGCCAACTTTACTTGGCATGACCGCGATACCAATAAAGTGGATAATTCACAACAAATCGGTGTGAAATATATCGGTCTTGCGGACAGCCAACCGAACGACATTTTAGGTCTGGCGGTCAACCGTGTGCATATTAATGACCGGATCAAGAATCTGAATTTTGATGCGAGTGCAGAATACAATATTGAACTGAACTATAGCTATAACGCAACAAAGTGGGTAATGCTGCGTCCAAACCTGCAATATGTCATTAATCCAGGTTCAAGCAACAATGTGGATGATGCACTGGTACTCGGTTTGACTACACGAATCATCTTCTAAAGTTTGATCGTTCACGTTATAACTAAACAGGCTCTTGGGAGCCTGTTTTTATTTCTAGAGTGAAACTGTGCAATAAAAAGAGGAAATACAGCGTGGCATTACTATTTCGACCTATTCAATTTGGATCACTGCAACTTCAAAATAAAATCGTAATTGCGCCGATGTGTCAGTACTCTGCAACAGAGCAGGGGGAAATTACCTATTGGCACGAGCAGCAATGGGCCAACTATGCCTTATCGGGTGCAGGTTTATGTATTGTCGAAGCGACTGCGGTACAGCCAGAAGGCCGGATCAGTTATGCCGATCTGGGTTTATGGAATGACGAACAGGCAAAGCAGATCAAGACTTTACTAGAAAAAGTCAAATCCATCTCCCCGATGCCTTTTGCTATTCAGCTCGCACATGCCGGACGTAAAGCCTCAACAGATAAACCATGGGCAGGTAAAGGTCAATTTAAGCCGGATGAAGCATATGGCTGGCAAACTGTTTCTGCGAGTGATATTCCTTTTCAGACCGATGAACATCCACCTAAAGCCTTAAGCCAGTCGGAAATTGAGCAGGTCATTGCTGACTTTGCAGAAAGTGCTAAACGTGCAGTGGATGCCGGTTTTGACCTGATTGAGCTGCATGCAGCGCATGGTTATTTACTGCATCAGTTCATGTCTCCACTTTCAAATAAACGTGATGATCAGTATGGCGGGTCACTGGAAAACCGGATTCGCCTGACTCTGGAAGTATTACAAGCCATGAAAGCGGCGGTTCCAGAAGGCTATCCGATTGGAGTGCGTATTTCGGCCAGCGACTGGATGGATCAGCCAGATAGTTGGACCATTGATTCTTCAGTTGAATTGTCCAAAGCACTGGAAGCTGTGGGTGCTGCCTATATTCATATTTCCAGTGCCGGCTTACATGCCAAACAGAACATTGATGTGAAGCCGAATTATCAGGTGCCTTTTGCAGATGCAATCAAGAAAGTCGTGAATATTCCTGTGATCGCTGTAGGGTTGATTACCGAAGCTAAGCAGGCAGAAGATATTTTACAAAAGGGCCAAGCAGACGCTATCGCATTGGCTCGTGCCATTCTCTATGATCCACATTGGCCTTGGCATGCAGCGGTAGCACTTGAGGAAAAAATCAAGATTTCACCGCAATATCTGCGCTGTGCACCGCATGGTTTGAATCACCTGTTTGAGCCTTTTTAACACTGCTTTAGTCTCAGAAATTCTTATAATGGAATATCACTGGCAAGAGGATACTGCATTATGATTTTTGCGGTCATTGTGCCCATATTTTTATTATTGGCACTGGGTTATCTGACTGTAAAGAGTCAAGTGTTAAGCAAAGAGCAGGTGGGGACGGTCGGTGCTTTTGTGATTAAAGTAGCCTTGCCCTTGCTGTTCTTTCAGTCCCTTGCCTCCAAAGACCTGCATGAAATCTGGTATTTTGAATACTTTGCCGTGTATAGCAGTGTGACCTTGCTGCTCTATGGTAGCGGCTTCTGGATTATGCGCCGTCATTTTCAGAATACGCATTCGCAAAGTGCAGTGCTGTCGTTGGGCGCTGCAATGTCAAATACTGGCCTGATTGGTACGGCTGTGCTCAGCTTATTGATCGGGCAACAGGCGATGACCTATACCTCTCTGGTGGTCATCATTGAAAGCGTGTTGCTGATTCCGCTGGTGCTGGTCATGGCTGCGCTGGGCACACAACATCAGGCAAATCTTGGCGCCATTTTGAAAAGTGTACTGCTGACCTTGCTGAAGAATCCCTTATTTATGGGGGTCATGCTCGGCATGGCCTGTGCGGTTTTCCAGATTAAAATTCCAGTCTATCTCGATCAGGTCTTCGCCTTGATTGGTCAGACGGCCTCACCATTGGCCTTGTTTGCCATTGGCGGCGGGATCGTAGGAATGAGTCTGAAATATGTCAATCTGCAAAGTTTCTATCTGGTATTTTCCAGCAATATCATGATGCCGTTATTGATGTATCTGGGACTGAGCCAGTTAACTGATTTAAGTCAGGAAATGGTCCATGCTGGTACGCTCATTGCAGCTTTGCCGATGCCGACGATTTTTGGCATGTTGGGACAGGCGTATGATCTGAATGATCGAACTTTAACGCCATTGTTGATGAGTACCATTGCCGGTTTTATCGTGACCAGTGGCTTAATTGCCTTGTGGTGGGGATAATCTTTTAGAAGATGGATGCTCCACCACAAAAAAAGCCCCAAATTGCATGGGGCTTTTTTATGTTTGAGTTTTATCGGTTCACTTAACTTTTCTTCGCAGGTGCTTTTTTCTGCTCAGCCAGCATTTTATCTACTGCTGCCAAAGACTCTTTGGCCTGTGGAACATTTTGCTGCGCCAGTGCGGCAAAGATTTTCTTCGCTTCTGGCAGATTTTGCGGAACAATACTGCCATTGGCAAACATATTGCCCACTGCCATCAGCGCCGGAATATAACCTTTTTTGGCCAGTTCCTGAATGCTGCTTAGACCTTGCTGAATCGGTTTTTCATCTTTATTTTTGAAACCGCTGCTGATGTCATATAAGGCTTTGGCATGAATGGCCTGCATATTGCCTTTGCTGATCAGCGGTTGCAGCTTTTGCAGTCCGGCTTTATTTGACGCTGCTGTATTTTCAGAAAACAGCAGTATGGCCAGATCAATGCTGGCATCATCAAATTTGGCTGCCGAAGCGCGTTCCAGATGCTGTTTGGCTTTGGTCAAATCCTGTTTGAGTCCGAGTGTGCCGGCTGCATAATTTTTACCCAATACATAATTGGCCACCGGATAACCTTTGCTGGCTGCCTGTTCGTAGAGCTGAATGGCTTTTTTCTCGTCTTTGGTTGTACCTTGGCCGGTTTGGGTCAAATAGCCTAAGTTATATAAAGCCTGGGCGTTTCCTTGACTGGCCAATTGATTCAAAGCGTCATAGGCACCTTTAAAGTTATTGGCTTTGACCATGGCCTCAACTTTTTGGAATTGGGGATCGACTTGATCTTTTACGGTATTTGCCAGAGCGAATTGTGCAGAAAGGGCAAGAACTGTAGCGAGTACTAATTTTTTCATGGTTCCTATAACCTTATTATTGCTGGCACCTTATTCCTTGGTGCGGTTTTAATCATTTTCACTTACATCATAAAAGGATTTTGTGCTTTGTAAATATACAATTTGTCACTAAATACAAATCATCAAAGCACAATACACCGTTTAAATCGATGCATGATTTGGACAGGTTTCTGATCAATCCTGCAGATATCAAAAGGATTACTTTGCTTCAGCCGACTTCTCTGATTAAATCTCGGTTTGAATCAGACTCCCAGGATTTAACCATGTTTGTCAAAACCATTAAACGTCACTATGACAGAATCAATGCTGATGAATCGATTGCCGATGAAGACAAGATTGATGCGCTGCTGATGAAACTTGGTGCAGAGTTTCTGATGAGTCAAGAAGACCGAGTATATGTCTTTCAAAAAGGTGAACTCACGGCAAAGTTTGATGCCAAACATGCGCGGGCCTATCATTTTAAAGATTATGTGGTAAAAGACATGAACAAGCTGTTTCATGGCTTCTAAAATAAAAAAGCCAAGAATTTTATCTTGGCTTTTTTATGAGTTATGCAGTGATTATTGCGGACGCGCTACATCACCGCTCAAAGCTTCAGGAAGCTCCAGAACTTCGAGACCTAGCTCGGTCAATGCTTCAGGTTTTGCCACGACTAGCGCTTTATAACCATTCTCAATCGCGATGCTATTGACGATTTCAACATCATTATTCAGTTTGGTCGCAACATCAGGTGCGGCACCTGTGCCTTGAACCAGATGTAACCAGTGTTTTGGCTTGGCTTTAAACCATAAACGTGCAATGACTTCCTGACCCAGATAGCAACCCTTGTCATAGTGAATGCCTTCGCGTTGATGCAAACGTAATTCCTGTGGTTGAAACAGGGTTGCAGTGGCAGCCTGAATCCAGGCTTGACCTGATTCAATGGCTTGCTGTTCCCACATCGTCACATCGGTTTCAGTCGCCACAAAGTCAGTATGAATGCCATTGATGACTGGATAAACTGGACCGACCAATTCCAGTTTCATTTTTGAAAAGGCACCAAATTTTTTAATATGATTGGTCAGTTCCGTAGCCTGATCTTCAGTGCTGACGATTTCAAAACTTTCCGGACTGATTTTTTTAAGCCACAAGCCAAATTGAATGCGTCCTTTCAGACTGCAGATCGCAGTATAGCGTGTCTGGTTTTCCGCCAAAGTTTCAGTATTCAAAGTCACCTGACCTTGAAGGAATTTTTGTGCATCTACACCATTCAGACTAAACAATGTAAAAGCAGGAGACGCTGCCATAATAAGCCCCGGTTTGAATACTATAAATCAATGCAGTTATTGTGCAGCAAGCATCAAATAGAGGCAAACAAAAAAGCCAACAATCGAAATCATTGGCTTTTAGCGAGCAGGTCTTTAGTGGTGATGGCTAGCCGGTAATGGCGAATCACAAGGGAATTTGCCTCCACAGACCCGTACGGTTTCCATCATGCCCTGATCTTCATGGTCGAGGATATGGCAGTGCTGTACGAAGTCACCTTCAAATTTCTTGTAATGGCTGCGCACAATATAGGTATAGTTTTGTTTTACAAAAAGCGTGTCCTTAAATTGTCCTTTCATGCCACGGTATTGCACATCATCCAGAACTGGATTCACCGGATCTTCTGGGGCTACTGACTCACTGACATCCTTACCTTGAGGATTCAAAATTTTAACAATCTGGAACGGGTTAACATGAATATGGAACGGATGACCACCAAAACCAGCGCTGGTCAGTTCCCATTCATCAGTCTGTCCAACTTGTAACTGACGGACATATTCGCCATCTACTGAACCATCTCCATCAAAGAAATCTCCAAAACTCAGTGTATCTCCATCTTTTTTATGCCGGAAGCCAAATTTGAATATGCCAGTTCTAGGGTCGGGGCCGAGCGAAAAAGCACTATATTGTTTTGGTCGGGCAGCAACTACTTTATCAATTTCCGGTGTCATCAGTGATGGATGATCACTAAACGCAGAAAGATTAAGCTGAGATAACTGGGTCTGGATGTCTTTGCTTAAACCAATTTTTTGTGCCCGATCTTTCAGGAACTGGGCAGCAGTCTGAGGCTTGGTCTTGGCTGCTTTTACATTGACCCATCCCAGCAGTTGGGCATTGAACCGATGATTTGGAGCAATTTGAGGACCTATATTCGGTAATGGCGCGTTAATTTCATCATCGATATTCAATTTGGTGTCAAAAATGCAGTATCTATTGGTGGTCGGAAAAGCAACCATTGCATCATGACGATAGCCTGGATGGAACACGGACAGGGTTCTGGTCTGTACATGATTCATGGTTAAGCCATCTTGCGCGATGGTATGCACATTCAGGCTATTCAGCTTGTCAAATTCAGCTTTCTTGTCTGCCTCCTGATAGGCTGAACAGGCTTTAATGGTTTGCTCTGCAGTAAACTTACTGGAGTCAGGAATTTCCTTTATGATTAAACCAATGGTATCGCGTACACCACCATGAATCATGCGCCAGCGGTTAAATACATTCTGTTCAGCCTTCATTTCTCCCACAATTTTACCGTTGATAGACGTGTAGTAATTCTGGTTGGTCCAGAAGCCACCAATAGACAGGTCATTATAATTTTCCAGCATGCCTATACCTACACCTTCACAGTTATTGGGAACAGCGAATGTGATATTAGGATCGGGATTGCTACAGCGATATTGGATTTGCTGGAACAACAGGATGTTTTCGTTCGGGTAACTGTTTTTTTCTTTCCATAGAATATCCATATCTCCAGTTAAGGTGACTTTGCCATTTTTGACTTTTGGTACTCTTGAGCCTTCAACAATCAATGGGCCTGCCATGCCATTCGACACCTGAAGAGCAGTTGAGCCATGCAGATGGGCATGATACCAGTAAGTCCCTGCAGGATGATTCGGTTCCATTTTGAACTGATAATCAAATTTTTCCTGAGGTTTGAATTTCAGGAAAACATTATCACTATTGCCTTGAGGACTGACCCAGAAGCCATGGGTATGCAGGTTGGTGGTATTAAAGCAGTGTGGTTCATTTACATTCTCAACATGAGTTGGACAGGTTGTTTCTGACTCGGGTGGCAGCTGGTTATTCAGGTTAAGCGCCATGGTTTCACCCTGTTTGACCCGAATCTGTGGTCCGACCAGCTGATCCTCGACATATTCACCAGTTTTTTTCTTATCAAATAAACTGGGTTTGGTTAAATAGCCTCTCAGCAGTACCTGATCCCATAAGCCATTTCTGGGGTTATAGAGCTTGCTGGTTTTATAGGCCACGATCAGCTCATATTTGCCCTTGGCACTTTTCGGTAACAGAGGTGGGTTGCTAATCAAGCTGTCTGATGTGGTCGGAACGGGATGTGAGGGTTTGGGTGGAGGTGTTGGGTGTGAGGGATGAGAGGGTTGGGACGGGTTAGAAGGATTTGATGGTGGTGATGGATTTTTTGTTCCATCCCAACCGCGAGCTAAGAGCGTCAAAATGGCGGCTATAGCTCCGAATATTGCAATTTTCAACATTTCAGTTCTGCCTGTTATGGTTATTGTTTTAATGTGAGGATTGTGGAGAATGTGACATACGTCACACTGAGCTTCTGATAGTTTTGGAAAATCTGTTATCCCAAATTAGGGGATTGAAATTTTGCTAAATGCGGCGGCAGGACAGGCCTATGAAAACCAGTGAGACTATATTTTTTTATCTTTAAAAAAATGCACATAAAATTAATTATTTATTAGTGATATTAGTGGGTTAGGGTAATAATCAAATAAAAAGATAGAGAAATATTTTGCAACATAAGACTAAAGAATAAGGCGAATTATTCAGATTTTTTTAGCAAAAGACCGCTTTAAAGCAAAAATTCTCAAGTCTGTGTAACAAATTTTTGCGAAAATACCGATTTTTATAATTAAGTATTTGAAAAATATAAAATTTGGGAAATGCTATTTGTGCAGCGTACAATGCTGCTATTACAAAAGTAACTCATCGATATCTATTGATGAATAAAAATAGAGATAAACGAGGGCAGGCAAGCTTATGAACAACAACTACCGTAAACCGCTGCAATCCACCCAGCTGGAATATTATGACGTGCGACAGGCCGTAGAAGATATTCAGCCAGGCGCATATGCCAAACTTCCTTATACTTCCAAAGTCCTGGCAGAGCAGTTGGTGCGTCGTTGTGATCCTGCCATTCTGGAACAGTCTTTACGCCAGCTGATTGAGCGTAAACAGGAACATGATTTTCCCTGGTATCCGGCACGTGTAGTGTGTCATGACATCTTGGGGCAAACGGCGTTGGTGGACCTTGCCGGTTTACGTGATGCGATTGCAGAACAGGGCGGTGACCCGTCTAAAGTCAATCCGGTAGTTCCAACCCAGCTGATTGTCGACCATTCACTGGCGGTTGAGTTTGGTGGTTTTGATCCGGATGCCTTTGAGAAAAACCGTGCCATTGAAGACCGTCGTAACGAAGACCGTTTCCATTTTATTGAATGGACCAAAACTGCTTTTGAAAATGTCGATGTGATTCCAGCCGGTAACGGTATCATGCACCAGATCAATCTGGAAAAAATGTCTCCGGTGATTCAAAACCGTGATGGTCTGGCATTCCCGGACACCTGTGTCGGTACAGATTCACATACGCCACATACAGATGCTTTAGGTGTGATTTCAATTGGTGTGGGCGGTCTTGAAGCTGAAAACGTGATGCTGGGCCGTGCATCGTGGATGCGTCTGCCAGATATTATCGGTGTGGAGCTGGTAGGTCAGCGCAAGCCAGGCATTACCGCAACGGATATCGTCTTGGCATTAACCGAATTCCTGCGTAAAGAGCGTGTGGTTGGTGCATATTTAGAATTTTTTGGTGAAGGTGCTGACAGCATGTCAGTCGGTGATCGTGCCACGATTTCCAACATGACCCCGGAATATGGCGCAACTGCTGCGATGTTCTATATCGACCAGAACACGATTGATTATCTGACCTTGACCGGTCGTGAGCCTGAGCAAGTCAAACTGGTTGAAACTTATGCCAAGGAGATCGGGCTTTGGGCATCGGATATGACTCAGGCGGAATATCCGCGTGTATTGCGTTTTGATCTATCGACTGTGACACGTAACATCGCTGGCCCATCGAATCCACATGCACGTGTATCAACCTCTGACCTGAAAGAAAAAGGTATTGCCGGTAATTTAGAAGCAGCTCGCGCGCAAGAAGCAGAAGGCTTAATGCCAGATGGCGCGGTGATTATCGCGGCGATTACCTCTTGTACCAATACCTCTAACCCACGTAATACGGTGGCGGCAGGTTTGCTAGCACGTAAGGCCAATGAATTGGGCTTGGTGCGTAAACCTTGGGTGAAATCTTCTTTTGCACCGGGTTCTAAAGCGGCTGCTTTGTATTTGGAAGAAGCAGGCGTACTTAAAGATTTAGAAAAACTGGGCTTTGGTATCGTGGCCTATGCATGCACGACCTGTAACGGCATGTCGGGCGCATTAGATCCAAAGATTCAGCAGGAAATCATCGACCGTGACCTGTATGCAACAGCGGTGCTTTCGGGCAACCGTAACTTCGATGGACGTATTCATCCTTATGCGAAACAGGCATTCTTGGCTTCACCGCCTTTAGTGGTGGCGTATGCGATTGCCGGTACGATTCGTTTTGATATCGAAAAAGATGCTTTAGGAAACGATAAAGACGGCAATCCGATTTATCTGAAAGATATCTGGCCATCGGATGAAGAAATTGATGCGCTGGTAAAAGTTGCTGTAAAACCAGAACAATTCAAAAAAATCTACATTCCAATGTTCGACTTGGGTGTGAATGAAAAGGCAACAAGTCCGCTGTATGACTGGCGTCCGCAAAGTACGTATATTCGTCGTCCGCCGTATTGGGAAGGGGCTTTGGCTGCACCGCGTACATTGTCAAATATGCGTCCGCTGGCGATCTTGGGCGACAACATCACCACCGATCATTTGTCACCATCGAATGCCATTGTTTTAGACAGTGCTTCGGGTGAATACCTGAAAAAAATGGGTGTGCCTGAGGAAGACTTTAACTCTTATGCAACGCATCGCGGTGATCACTTGACTACGCAACGTGCAACATTTGCCAACCCGAAACTGTTTAATGAGATGGTGGTGCGTTCTGATGGTACCATCAAGCAGGGTTCGAAAGCACGTGTGGAGCCTGAAGGCGAAGTAATGCGGATGTGGGAAGCCATTGAAATCTACATGAACCGTAAACAACCGTTGATTATTATTGCCGGTAAGGATTATGGTCAGGGTTCGAGTCGTGACTGGGCAGCGAAAGGTGTGCGTCTGGCAGGTGTAGAAGCGATTGTGGCAGAAGGTTTTGAGCGTATTCACCGTACTAATTTAGTCGGTATGGGTGTTTTACCGCTTGAGTTTAAGCCGGGTACAGATCGTAAGACTTTAGGTCTTGATGGTACTGAGCTGTATAGCGTGATTGGTAATATCGCGCCACGTTCGACGTTGACTTTAGTAATTGAGCGTTCGACCGATGATGGTAAGAACCAGATTGTTGAAGTGCCTGTGACTTGCCGTTTGGATACTGAAGAAGAAGTGCATGTGTATGAAGCGGGTGGGGTATTGCAGCGCTTTGCACAAGACTTCTTGGAAGGGAATGTGGCTTAATCTTTTTTTTAATCACCCCTAGCCCCTCTTTGAAAAAGAGGGGAACTCCCTACTTTTTTAAGGAGGGTTGGAGTGGATTAAAGTTGTTGATATTGTTTAAAAAAGACCCTACTGTGAAGTGGGGTTTTTATTTAGAGCATTAATGTCTTTATCAAGAAAATACAAACAGGTACTTTTCTTTTTATACTTAAGCAATTGAGCTTCCTCAATGATTAAAGACGTCTATAACTTTAAGGGAATATAAAATTTCGGTGGTGTTTCAAAAAGTATGCTGAAAAAAAGCAGGTTGGATTTTGATAAAATAGAGAAATGCGAATAACTCTAGAAATCAAGTGTCCAG
>NZ_JAMXXK010000051.1 GCF_024129735.1 Acinetobacter lwoffii
AAAAGCTTTATTTTCACCCGATAAAATACCCATAAAACAAGAGGAAGCTCAAATGAGCTTCCTCTTGTGAAAAATTGTGGGACAGCAATGAGGCTTGCGCCTCTTTTCAATTCATCGGAATTTAGTCTTTATTCATGATAAAGAAATATTGACGATAATATTTCAGTTCTGCAATCGAATCGCGAATATCATCCATCGCCAGATGCGAGGCATTTTTCTTGAGACCGCTCATGATTTCCGGGCGCCAGCGTTTGGCTAGTTCTTTCACTGAAGAGACATCCAGATTACGGTAATGGAAATACTGTTCCAGTTCAGGCATCAAACGGTGCAGGAAGCGACGATCCTGACAGATCGAGTTACCACACATCGGTGAAGATTTTGGATTGACCCATTTTTTCAGGAATTCAAGGGTTTGCTGCTCGGCATCCTGAGCGGTCAGTTTACTGCGACGCACACGCTCAATCAGACCGGACTGACCATGCTGGCGAGTGTTCCACTCATCCATAGCATTTAGCAGACGTGCAGGCTGATGTACCGCAAGCACAGGACCTTCAGCCAAAATATTCAAATTGTCATCGGTTACAATTGTTGCAATTTCAATAATTTGATCATTGTCTGTGTCTAGACCTGTCATTTCAAGGTCAATCCAAATCAGGCGGGTATCAGCGGTGCTGCTCATAAATGTGCAATCTTATTGGGTTTAAAAACAACTATAGTAGCAAATTAATTACATCTTGGGTGTCATTCGGGGGCTGCTTCATGCTATTTTTGCCATCTGATTTACCCGGTTTTTTTAGGATATGAATGGCCTTAATACGTAAGCGTCGTCTGACAGAGCAACAACAGCGCCGCATTCAGAAACAACAGAAAACACGTCAAGAAGATCTCGATACCTCCAGTGATCTTGAAGGTTTAGTGGTGCAACATTATGGCCGCCAACTTGAAGTGCAAGCTTTGTCTCGCCCTGACATTCACCCTGAAAAACCTGTGGTCGCCGATGGTGAGCCTGAACCTTTCTGGAAAGAGATTGAACTGGACAGCGTCTGGCGCTGTCATACTCGAACCAATCTGGATTTATTGGTCACGGGTGACCGGGTCAAATGGCAAGCCGATCCGAATACCGGTTTAGGAATTATCACCGCGATTCATCCCCGAAAATCCTTATTGACACGCCCCGACCGCTATCACAAGGTTAAACCGGTAGCGGCCAACATTTCACTGATTGTGATCGTGTTTGCACCATTGCCTGAGCCAGCGCCGGGCCTGATCGACCGTTATCTGGTGGCCTGTGCCGATGCCGATATTCCTGCATTGCTGGTGATGAATAAAGCCGATTTGTTAAAAGAAAACGATCCGATTCTGACTCTGCTGCAAGAATATCAAGATCTCGGTTATGAAGTGATGCAGACCCAATCCGATGGCGACCTGACTGCACTGTCTAATCGTCTGGAAAATGAAACGGTGGCTTTCGTCGGTCAATCTGGTGTGGGTAAAAGCACGCTGATTAATGCGATCGTGCCGGATGCCGCACAGAAAACCAATATTATTTCGGAAAACTCGGCACTCGGTCAACACACCACGACGTCAACGCGCTTGATCGGTTTTGGTGAAGGTGCGGCCCTGATTGACTCTCCGGGAATTCGTGAATTTGGCCTGTGGCATCTGACTTTAGATAAGGTACAAAGCGGCTTTCCTGAAATTGAAAATCTGCTCGGCCATTGTCAGTTCCGTAACTGTACCCATAAGCATGAAAAACAATGTGCTTTGCGTCAGGCTGCGGCCGAAGGTGAAATTTTGCCGCGCCGACTGGACAGCTATTTACGTTTAATCGACGAAATCACTGAAGCACAGCAAAAAAATTAATTTTCTTAACCCTTGGCCCTTGAAGCGGTGATTTTGATCACCATATTTATGAGCTATACTCTTGGCAATTTTAAAATTGTAATTAGGTGAATTGTGGAACGTTGGTTCGAGTTTATGGGGAATCACCCCTTCTTATTTGGAACACTCGCGGTATTAGTGGTTTTGTTCTTCATTATCGAAGGTCAACGTAACGGTCGCAAAATTTCTCCGCAATCGCTGGGAATTTTAGTCAAAGCAAAAAATGCCATGCTGGTTGATCTACGTGATGCCAAAGACTTCCGTGAAGGTCATATCAGCGGCAGCCGTAATATTCCATATAGCCAGATTACAAAACATGTTGAAGAGCTGAAAGCATCTGATCGCCCTTTGGTGTTCATTTGTAACCTTGGACAGGTGGCTGGTACTGCATTACAGCAGGTTGGTCATGCCGATGCCTACCGTCTTGATGGCGGCGTCAGCAACTGGAAAGCTCAAGGTTTACCTTTGGTGAAAAGCAAATAATCCACGAACAGGAGATTGATCATGGCTGAAGTTACTATTTACTCGACGACAGTGTGTCCTTATTGCGTGCGTGCAAAACAGCTACTGGAACGTAAGGGTGTGGCATATAAAGAGATTAACTTGTCTCAAGAAGCGCCTGAAGTACGTCTTGAATTGATGCAGCGTACCAATCACCGTACCGTGCCACAAATTTTTATTAATGATCAGTTCATCGGTGGTTTTGACCAACTTTATGCTTTAGAGCGTGAAGGCAAACTTGATGAATTGCTGGCTTAACCTTACTAAAATTATCACTTCATATTAAGGATCAAAAAATGAGTGAAGAACAACAAGCTCAACCACAATTGGCATTAGAGCGTATTTATACCAAAGATATTTCTTTTGAAGTTCCTGGGGCGCAAGTTTTTACCAAGCAATGGCAACCTGAGTTAAACATCAATCTTTCTTCTTCTGCAGAAAAAATTGATGAAACTCATTTTGAAGTAGCTTTGAAAGTCGTGGTTCAAGCGACCAACGAAGGTGATACCGCGTTTATCGTTGATGTAACTCAAGCCGGTATTTTCCTGGTCGATGGCGTTGAAGAAGAGCGTCTTCCATACATCCTTGGTGCTTATTGTCCGAACATCCTGTTCCCGTTCCTACGTGAAGCAGTAAACGATATGGTGACTAAAGGTAGCTTCCCACAATTACTATTGACTCCAATCAACTTCGATGCTGAATTTGAAGCCAATATGCAACGTGCGCAAGCCGCTGCTGTAGATGGTCAAGCTTAATCGCTGTCCTTCAAATCAAAAAAAGACCGCTTATGCGGTCTTTTTTATTGCCTTGAGTGGCCTCCCCCTTTATCAAAGGGGGAATGAGGGGGATTTTAATCATTTCCTCACTCAGAGGAAGAAGTCATTCCCCTCTCTCTAACTCTCTCCCTGAGGGAGAGAGGACTTATAAGATTTATTCTGCATCCGCCATTAAATCAGCGCTCATACCAACAGTGTTAAAGCCGGCATCAACATACAGGATTTCACCGGTAATCCCGTTGGCCCATGGCGAGCACAGGAATAATGCGGCATTACCGACATCTTCAATTGTCACATTACGTTTTAAAGGTGCAACTTTCTCATTCAGGTCCAGCATTTTACGGAATGATTTAATACCTGAAGCTGCCAAGGTACGGATTGGACCCGCAGAGATCGCATTCACACGAATCCCTTCCTGACCTAGGCTAGACGCCAAATAACGTACCCCTGCTTCTAAAGAGGCTTTGGCCATACCCATCACGTTATAGTTTGGCATTACACGCTCAGAACCTTGATAGGTCAGCGTCAGTAAACAGCCTTGACGAACTTGCAGCAAAGGTTTTGCCGCACGTGCCATTGCGATAAAGCTATAGGCACTGATGTCATGCGCAATATTAAAACCTTCACGATCCGTGATTTCGGTGAAGTCACCATCCAGCGTATGTGCCGGTGCAAAACCGATAGAATGCACTACGCCGTCCAGACCATCCCAGTGTTTGGCCAGTTCAGCAAATGCATAGTCAATTTCAGCATCTACTGCCACATCACAAGGAAAAACCAGTTTCGAACCAAACTGTTCAGCAAAGTCATCTACCCGCTTTTTCAGCTTTTCATTTGGATAAGTAAAAGCCAATTCAGCACCTTCACGATGCAATGCTTGAGCAATACCAAAAGCAATCGATAATTTACTCGCAATGCCCGCGATCAAGAAGCGCTTACCCGCCAAAAGTCCTTGTGCCATGTGAATCTCACCTAAAAAAATGTATATGGCATGATGCCAAGTCTGGAGCATTTTAGAAATTGCATAATGCACCTTTTTTTCTATTTATGATGAACTGGGAATTTAAGACCGAGTTAAGAGCGTTAACTTAAATGGCCAGATGCAGGGCCTGATAAGTATTTTGCCAGAGCTGCTGTGCCAATTCTTCTTTGTGCATATGCAGACTCTTTGCCAGCCCTTGCAACACATAAGGTAAATTGGCAGGTGTATTTCGGGTACGCTGCTCGGTCGAGCGTTGACAACAAAGTGGCGTCATATCCGGACAGTCGGTTTCCAGCACCAGATGTTCTGGTCCGACATACTGCACCACTTGATGCAGTTTTTTGGCATTTGGATTGGTAATTTGCCCCGTGATACCCAGTTTGAATCCCAGTTTGATAAAGGCTTTGGCCTCTTCGATACCGCCACCAAAGGCATGCGCGATGCCGCCCTGTTTAAATTGCTGCTGTTTTAAAATCTGCAAAACCTCAGCATGCGATTTGCGGATATGCAGCAAAACCGGCTTATCGAATTGATGTGCCAATTCAAGCTGTGCAGCAAAAAAATCTTTTTGCTTTTGAAAAATTTCCGCTCGTTTATGCTGTTTTAAAAAGGTATCCAGACCGATTTCACCAATGGCAATACAGTGCTCATTTTTAAGCAGTTGCTCCAGCTCCTGTAAATGATCAGTCTGATGCTGTTCAATATAAAATGGATGCAAGCCCGGTGCTAAATGACTTTGCGGTGCATTTTCCAGGTCATTGATAAAGTCATGAGTTCGTAACAGATCAGCAAAACGGTTTTGCAAAAAACCAATTAAAACCAGATGCTCGACACCTACCGCTTTGGCCGCATACGCCAACTGTTCCCGATCAGAATCAAAATCGGGAACATCAAAATGGGTATGTGTATCAAACAGTCTTAAGGTCATTTGGCTTTTTCAGCAGGTGCTGGCTGTGCCTCAGAGGCAACTTTTTCAGTTTGAGGCAGATATTCGGATTTCAGTACACCTTGTAACTGTTCATAAGGAATCATCAGACGTGGCAAGCCAACCACATATGGCCCAATTTCATATTCGTCATATTGCAAGACCAGACCTTGTTGGGCCAGATAAAAATTATCAGTGAGTTTGAACTTCCAGGCCTGTTCATATTCCGCCACATCTTTAGCCAGCTTGGATTCTACCACCCAGTTTTTAAACGCATCATAAGCGCGTGCTTCCAGTTGGGCTTTCTGTTTGGCCGCAATAATGTCATTCAGCTTGACCAGTTTTTTCTGCTCCAGATCAAAATTATAATAAGTCTGTGCAGATGCGCCGTGTGCTCCTCCCAAATAGTAACTGCTGTTTAGAACTACGGTCGCCAATGGATCTCCTGAATTCAGAATCTTGGGCTTAATCATCAGACTGATGCTATGACTGGCGCTCAGGGCTTTAAGCTCCTTATCCAGATTTAAAAAAGTCTGCATATAGGGCTGGGTTTGCTGCTCAAGCTGCTGTTTCGGTGTGGTCACTGTGGCCAAAGCCGCTTTGGGTTCAGAGGCAGCCGCTTCTGCTTCGCTGGCAGCGCTCACTTTTGCCGGTTCAATCGCATCAACAGACAGGATATTTTTCAACTGTTGCAGAATCTGCTGGTCGATCCATTCATCAATAAAGCTCTGATTACTGTTCAGACGTTCAATCGAAATTTCCGGACAGCTTTTGTCTTCACATTCTGGCATCGCCAGCTTGAGCTTTTCAGTATCGCCGCTGAGTTTAAGTGCTTCAGCTTCGGCTTGTACCGCCTCGGAAGCACTTGAGTCTTCCGGCTCATTACTCTTCGGCTGGCAGGCACTCAGCAAGATTGCTGATGCCAGGATGGATAGACAAAAGATATTCTTGTATTTTGGCATTCATTCACCTTTTTGGAACCTGTAATCTCGCAGGATCATGAGCTTTAAAACATATGCTGATAGATATCAGCTTTCAAGACCTGTTGTGTTTGTTGTTTTGTTAAATAGATATCCAGTTGTTTGGCGTCTTTGCTAATTTCATGGCTGCGAAAATGCAGTCCAATGCCTTCCTGATCAAAGAACCAGTCAGCCTGTCCCCAATACAGTTTTTTCGGTGCTTTCTGCTGAACTTGCTGATCATTTTCTTTGAGCCATGTCTCATAGGCTTGCTGAATAATCTGATCCATCAGCAATTGCTGTTTAGAATCGACGATATCCAGTGGGGTCAGCATTTTCTGCTGGCGACGATCAGCCACAAAAAAATAATAGCGCTCATGCACGCTGACATTTTCCTGTTTGGTATCGACCCCGATCTGCATCAATACATATTGATTGCGTTGGTAAGGAATACGGGTATAGAGCGATAATCCATAAGCTTTGTTCAAATTGAGCTGCGCCTGCCAGGCATCCGATTTTTTTACATAGGCATTGATGGCCTGCTGTAAATTCATGTCCTGTTTCAAACCGATTTGATCCTGGATCACTTTGGCCTGCTGCTTTTCAATCCACTGGTTCATCCATGGATCAACCGTATGCAAGGTCTGAATATCCAGATTAATACAGTTTTTATTTTCACAAAATGGCAAGGCAATTTTGGCCGGCTGCTCTTGAATATTCAGATAAGGTAAAACATCTGCGGTCTGCTGAGCTGCGGTGATTTTCTCATTTTGCGGAGTATTAACAGGCTCTTTTTCACTTTTATCACAGCCACTCATCAGGACAAGACTTAAACCAATCACAGAACCGAGGACGACTTCCTTGCTGAGCTTCATTCTCTTTGCTATATCTATCGAGTTATTAATTGCTTAAATGTAGCATAAAATAAAACAGCTTCCGGAGAAGCTGTTTGATATTTTTAAACTTTAGCTGCGAAGCCTGAAAGTTTAGTGTTCACGCGTATTGTGGAACACGATGTCTGGATAACGTTCTTGCATGAGCTGCAAATTCACTCGGCTTGGCGCAAGATAAGTTAAATGACCACCGCCATCCACGGACAACTGGTCATGGGCTTTTTTCTTGAATTCGTTGAATTTCTTCTCGTCATCGCAAGACACCCAACGTACTGTGTTGATGCTGACCGGTTCGTAAACACAATCAACTTTGTATTCTTCTTTCAGACGGTAAGCCACCACTTCAAACTGTAGCACACCCACAGCACCCACGATCAGGTCGTTGTTATTCTGCGGCATGAATACCTGGGTTGCCCCTTCTTCAGAAAGTTCTTTCAGACCTTTTTGCAGCTGCTTGGATTTTAGCGGATCTTTCAAGCGGACACGACGGAACATTTCAGGCGCAAAGTGTGGGATGCCGGTAAACTGAAGTTTCTCACCCGAGGTAAATGTATCACCAATCTGGATGGTGCCATGGTTATGCAGACCAATAATATCACCCGGCCAAGCTTCTTCCAGATGCTGACGATCACCGGCCAAGAAAGTTAAGGCATCGCTGATGCGCACATCTTTATCCAAACGTACATGCTTCATCTTCAAGCCTTTTTCATACTTGCCTGAACAGATCCGCATGAAGGCAATACGGTCACGGTGTTTCGGATCCATATTGGCCTGAATCTTGAAGACAAAACCGGTAAAGCCTTCTTCATCCGCTTCTACCACACGATCTTGGGTCGGATGGGCTTTAGGAGATGGTGCATATTGACTGAAGGCATCCAGAACATGGTCGACACCAAAGTTACCCAAGGCTGTACCGAACAACACAGGCGTTTGACGACCGGCCAGGAATTCTTCACGGTCTAAAGGCTCATTGGCCATTTGTACCAGTTCCAGCGATTCTTCAAATGCCGCCCAAGCCAACTCACCGACTTTCTCGCGAAGATCAGGATAGTCATAACCATCACGCACTTCGATCTTAGTAATGACTGAACCGAAACCGGCTTTATACACGTAGAATTTTTCTTCGATTAAATTAAATACACCGGCAAAATCACGGCCAGTACCGAGCGGCCAGGTGATCGGAACACATTTAATTTTCAGAACGTTTTCGATTTCATCCAGAAGCTCAAGCGGTTCACGGATTTCACGGTCCATTTTGTTGACGAATGAGATGATCGGGGTATCGCGCATACGACACACTTCCATCAATTTAATGGTTCGGTCTTCGACACCTTTTGCACCATCAATCACCATCAGCGCCGAGTCTACCGCGGTTAGGGTACGGTAGGTATCTTCCGAGAAGTCTTCATGTCCCGGGGTGTCCAGAAGATTGATCATCTTGTCTTTAAAAGGGAATTGCATTACCGAGGTCGTAATCGAGATACCACGCTCTTTTTCCATTTCCATC
Source organism: Acinetobacter lwoffii (assembly GCF_024129735.1). Lineage (GTDB taxonomy): Bacteria > Pseudomonadota > Gammaproteobacteria > Pseudomonadales > Moraxellaceae > Acinetobacter > Acinetobacter lwoffii_H. Next base: position 8,425 of record NZ_JAMXXK010000051.1, read on the forward strand.
CAGTCCGATGTTGCGGCCCGGTCAGATTTACGGCTTTTTACCATCCCGGCAACCTGAATGGCCTGACCCCATAACAGCAATTTTTCTGTCATGGTGGTTTTACCGGCATCGGGGTGGGAAATAATAGCAAAAGTTCTGCGAGCCGCTACTTCTCTAGCCAATTGATCTTTAAACATAGGAAAAATCTTCAATATGTACACAGTTTTGTACACACTTATAAATGTGTATCAAGCCAGTGAAGTGATAACTTAAAATTGGCGCAATTGTAGCAGATTTAAACTCGCTATATTCAAGTCTTGTCTATTGAAGAATCTAGATCCTGTTACTGAAAGTAAGTTAAACCATTTCTATAATTTTTTCTTTTAAGCGTGTACAAAAATCTAAACACTCATTCCTCATCGACAGATTAAATTCTAAATCACATTCAGTAATTTTAAAGAATACAACATGAAAAGGAATATCCACGCCATGTTGTTTTATAATAGTAGAAATTACTCCATTAGTACTGTCTAAATTAAGTGATGCCCATCTTTTCTCTGATATTGGATATATAAAGCCACATCCTTTGATTTTCGCCTCATTAGCGTATTGACCTATGTAAGTATGCAGCTGAAATAGATCTTCACGACCTACACCAAATCTACTATCGAAATTTTTATATTTAACATCAAATATACAAAGACCTTCAGCACTTTCTAGCACAAGATCTGGCTCAATTTTCCGCCTATATCCATTATTGACCCCTGCTGATATTTGATGATTTTGCGCATATTTACTACGCAGAATTATTCCAGCTCTTTTTATTAACTTACGAATGAAATATTCAAAAAGCATAGATACATCAAATAGAAATGAGCTTGATGCTTCATGTGAACTGAAGTCAGAACTTTTTTGGTTTATGATTTTCTTAGACAAATCGATAAGAAGGTTGTAATCATTATAAAATGGGTTCGTGAAATATTGCGTTCGCAAAATCTCCTTCCTTGTCCTTTTTACTCCCTTGTTAGCAATAAGAAATGCGTTATAGATATTTCTCGTATGCTGACAAAATGAGTAATGTTCTATCATTTCGTAAGTAGCAAGGAAAAGTGAAGCTGCTGGGTTTTCGTAGCTATGCTCTCTATAACTGCATAAGTTTTTCCCTAATGTCTTATTATTAAAATAATCAACAACATCTATCTTCCCACGCACTCGCCCTAACTTCTCATTCTTTGTTATATACGTTTTAGGAAGTCCTAAGCGATATGCCCGCTTAAATTTAATATTCCAAAGATATGCGAGGAGCCATTCATAACCATCCCCATTAATTTGTCCACCCAAATTCTCTAACTCAAGAAAACCGTCAGCATCAGCAATAATAAACCTTAAAAAATTATCTCCGAATCGGGAACTAATCTTCAGTGAATATTTCCCCTGTTTTATAAAGCCAATAAGATTTCCTGTGGTAAGAGTAAAATTAGCTACATTAACACCGCTAACTCTTAATAAAGTATCATCCGTATTGTGCTCATATTCACTGTCATTAAATAGAACCAATGTATCAGCACTACGCGTCATTAAGACATCATTAATGTCTGTAGATACCCTGTTAATAAACGCCCACACTGCCTGGTCATCATTGTGAGGATAGTACCTTTGTCCATTCGTCCTTTTATTTAATTTAATTGGTACATCTAGTCTTCGGTTGTGCAAGATTCCATCTTGAACTGTATAAGTTTGATTATCGACTAGAGTTCCATTTTTAATAACATCAAAGAGCCACACATTAGACCCCAAAAGATTTGCTAAAGGATCTAATCACCTCTGCTTCTTCACCTGTACCACGTAAATATTCTTGCAATAACGGTCTGATACTATCCTCCCAAATCGAAGCTTTTAACTCAGTTAAACTTAAACTTTTCGGGTATTTCAAATTCATCAAATAAGCATGCCCAATCTGATACTCGTGACCGAGCAAAGCTTGTTTTTCTATCTTTTCATTAAGCTTCTCAAGACTAGTGGCTAGTTCAATCCATTTAGCACAATGCTCTGAAAGATAGAATTTCAACAAGCTTATATCTGGACTCACTTCTTGCCAAGAGAACCTGCGACGAAGAGCAAAGTCAAAACTTTCCACACTTCTATCAATAGTATTCATTGTGCCAATTAAATATATATTGGTAGGAATGAAAAATTGATAAGTCTGGCCTAATTCCAGCATCCCTGTTTTATTCGTATTCAGGTTAGCATATTGTGTTTTAACGCATCCCCTAACACCACGATATTCCAAGCAGTACATTAACTCGCCAAAAACACGTGACAATTCAGCACGATTAATTTCATCAATAATAAAAAAGAATGGGGGGATAGCATCAGAAACTAACTTATTTTGATCTTCTATTTCAAAGATGTAATCCCAATGTAAGCCACTGAGTTGCTCTTTATAGGGAACTAAATCAATGATCTTAATCTGGTCCCATTCTTTCTCAAGATGCAAATTAAATACTTCGACTTCCCATTTTGCTGCACGCAAACAAAACTCTTTAAAAATCCCATTCTGTAATGTTAATTGGGCTTGATCGTTCTTATCCAAAATAGGACGCAATCCTTCAATAAAATCTTCATAGCTGAAAGATGGATGGAATTGCACTAACTCAATCTGACCCTGATGAGTAAAATCAGCATTAGGAGCAAACTCTTCTTTCCAAATATCAAATAAAAGCGAAGTTTGCTGACGAGCTTGAAAAGTCTTACCTGTACCAGGAGCACCGTATTTGATAATTTGTTTTTTTAAACTAAATGGATTTGATAAGTTCTCATAAAGCTCCCAGACAAACTGACTTAAATAAAACTCATCGGTTTCTTGATTCTGGATCTCTTCACTAAATACCTTTTTCAAAACTCCCATCAAAAATTGATTTTTTGAATACCAATCTTGAGCTTCACTATCAGGGTAAATAGGAATAATTTTTTCACGCATTAACCAGTTGAAAACTTGATTAAATTTACCTGAGTCCACCGTTGTAGAAACTTCAAGTGTGCATGCCGCAACAACTCGATTTATGAGTACTGGATTATTCGATTTACCTTGGTCAGACCAAGTCTTTTTAAAAACTTGATAAGTTTCAAAATTAGGATTAACAATCAAGCTTTCTAGATCTGATAAAAATTGTCTGTTTTTTATAAAATCTATGAAGTTTTGATTACTCAACACTGATTGCCCACGAGAAGCAATTCCATTATCTAAGTTATAAAGAAGCTCACGTAAAAAACTCTCATCATGATTTGATAAGCCCTCTCCACTTTTTATTCTTTCACGGATTTTCTCAACCTTACTATAAAAATTTTTATATGCTTTATTCCATCCTTGAACCTCATGCTTCCTATTTTCAATTAAAAGCTTATAAAGATTTTTTAATCTGATCGACATCTTTTATCCTGTACTCTAAATATTTTTATTTCAAACCTAACATATTCATTATATAAAAAAATATAGCTACTCATGATTGAATAACTATATTTTTAAACCGTATATTTATAAGAGCATGCTATAGGATTGGACTGCCACCACTCTCACATCAAGTCCCTTATTCACTATAAATCCAAACTCGCTCCATTCTTCCTAAGCCATTCTTTACGTTCAAGATAATCGGGAAGAATTTTATCCACTTCATTCCAAAATGCGTCTGAGTGATTCTTATAATGAATATGGCATAACTCATGAACAATAATATAATCAATTATTTTTAGTGGTGCCATCATACACTTCCAATGAAACGACAAATCATTATTTTTATTGCAGGTCGCCCACCTATACCCCATATCTTTTACCTTTACTCCCCCAGGCACAATACCTATTTTAGCAGCAAAATATTTCACACGTTCATTGATACGAAGTAACCCTTTATCTGAATAATAGGCTTCAAATGCTTTTTTGGCAGCATTCATGCCACCATCCTCAATTAACTTCCGACTCAAGCAAAATCGACCTTCTTTTAACTTTAGATCGCAGTCCTGCTCTGCAACCAAAGATAAACGGTAAGCACGTCCTAAATACAAGAATGTCTCACCATTCACCCATTCACGAACAACAGCAGTAGTATTTAAATCCCGCCATTCAGCAAGGTTACGATAGATCCACATTCGCTTACTTTCAACCACAGCATCAACTTGTTCAGGTGTATATCCCATAGGTGGATGCACCACAATTGAACCATTACGCTCAATTACGATATCCGTTGTACTGCGATTTGTTCCTTGCAATAAATGATAGTCAATATCTCTGACTCGTCTAGCATTCATCATCATTTACCTTTATGGATACCATTAATCAAAGTATCGTGGCGGTTTTTGGCGAGTTTCATAATTTCTATAGCAACACGCTCACGGTTATTTTTCAACTCACTAATGCCTGTTAAAGTTAAAGCTGTTTTTATCTCACTACGCGTCTGCTTTTGTTTATTCTGATTTTTCCAAAAATCAATACTTCCAATGCTGTCCTGTAATGTTTCAACAATGGCTTCCATTAGAACTTTCATTTTTGCTTTTGCATCAGTTGGCACCTCACCATTTGGAAAGGCTTCATTAGCTATATGCTCATAAAACGTTGTAGCCTCTTTACTCATGCCATCTTCAGCTACTTTACGTCCTTGCAATGTTTCAGTACGTATCTTTTCAAGTTCTTCAGCAAGCTTTTCCCATTGATTTTGGTGTAGCTCGATTAGGCTCTCTACTTTTGCAGATAAACTTTTATAAAAAGCTGGATCTTCATCATGGTGTACCGTGCAATGTTTACGTATTGCATGCTCCATTTCACTAGCTTTAGCTTGAGCATTACCTGCAGCGTGTTTGTTCAATTTTTCAATAAAATCTTCCGCAAGTAACTCTATAGGCGCGACAGTCGGATTAATCCCTAAACTGATCAAATGATCATTGATGAGGTCTTTCACTTTTTCACCTGCATCACCTAAACTTAGGCTAGTATCTTTATATCGCTCTTTAGTGACACTCAAAATATAACCAAAGCGTTTAGCAGGGATTCGGTAAGGTTGTGCAACAACATTCGGTAATATGATATCCATACTTTTTAAGAATTTCTTCAAATACACATCAAAGTCCGCACGTATTTTTTCATCTTGTAATAGTGTGACCGCCTCGTGAACAATAGCTGCTTCAGCCTCGATTGTAGTCAGTTTACCTTCTACAAAATCTTTAATCTTTTGGACTTTGTGATTCGTAAAGAGTTGCAACAAACGTTGATAACGCTCCTCTAATACTGGCATCTCTGATGCAATACTCTTTAAGCCTTGTGCTAACTCCTGTTTTTCATCGGTAGCAGCATATAGTGTTAAGGCATCCGTTAAGTTTTCTGTTAAACCTATATAGTCAACAATATAACCACGATTTTTACCTTTTTTCACACGGTTAGTTCGAGCTATCGCTTGCAATAAAGTATGTTCACGAATCTTTTTATCAATGTACATAACTTGCTCAATCGGAGCATCAAAGCCCGTCAGCAACATATCGCAGACAATTAAAAAAGCGATGCCTGTATAAGGCTTATCTAGGTCATCCCATGCGAATGATTTACAGAAGTTTCCGACAGCATTCCATGCTTTAGCTTGTTTACGAGCTTCAGTAACATAGGCAGCTTCATTGGTTCCATCACCAGAAATCACCACTGCCGCTTTAAGAAAGCTAATTTTTTTGATTTGTTCAAGATTTGGTTCAGGATCAGACTTGAGTGCCCGTATCCTTTCCTCCAATTCTGCAGTAATAGCAGCTTGATAGCGCACTGCTGCAAGTTTGGAGTGGCATACCACCTGTGCCTTAAAGCCATTTGGCAAGATCTGTTCGATATAGTGTGAGACCATATCTTTTGCAATCGCCTTAATGCGCTGTTCAGCTTCTAGAATATCACCTGTTGCACCGTACTTCTTTTTGATGGCTAATAACTCTTCTTCACTACGCTCTTTAAACAAGTTTTCAAATTGGGTTTCAAATCCATCATTATTATTGAGTGCTGAATTCGCTGTTCGCCCTTCATACAAGATTTGAAGTGTCGCGCCATCATTCACAGCATCCATCAGTCGATATTTGTCTATGTATCCACCGAAACGCTTATACGTCTTCTTTTCGCCATGGCGCTCAGCTATGAGTGGCGTTCCTGTAAAAGCAATACGGGCAGCATTAGGGAAAGCCTCAAAGATATTATCACCGAGATCAGAACCTTGAGTTCGGTGAGCCTCATCAATCATTAAGATGATACGTGAAGAAGCATTTACAACACCAAAAGTATCGCTAGCAGGTAAAGCTTGATAAGTCCCTAGAGCAGCGGCTATGTTTAATGGCAAACTCTGATCGCGTAACTGAAACTTATGCACCATGACCATATTAATATCAGAGCTATCAGTTGCTAATGTTTGTCGTAAATCGGCAGAGCTGTCGATCGTATGAACTCGACCACCGATCAATTTTGCCGTTTCAGCAAGTTGGTCTTCAAGGTCAATACGATCGTTAATCAGCAATATTTTATAATCATTTAAATCTTTAGATGCACGTAACATACGTGCAACAAAAACCATCGTTAAACTTTTTCCTGAGCCCTGTGTGTGCCAAACAACACCACTTTTATCTTCTACAGTTTGCCCAGTACGTAATCGTTCTATAATTTTATTCGCAGCTCTAAACTGTTGGTAACGACAAACGACTTTAATTCTAGACCCACTATCAGTGTCCATAAAGATAGTTGAAGTCCGCAATATATTCAGCAAGTTGGCTTTATTCAGCATCCCATTAATGAGTTGCTCTTGCTGATTCATATCTACAGCAGTAGCCTCATCATTTGGCCATTGGGTTTTCCAAGGAAAGAAATGTTCAATTCCTGAAGTGATTGTTCCATAGTCTGCTTCAAGACCACAGCTACGAATTAACATCATAGAGGTATGAAAGAGCTTTGATTCACCCTCTTTAAGTCCTTGTTGATGCGTTGCTTTACGCTTATTCATGTAGCGTTGCAGTTGCTCAAAAGCCTCTGACATCGGATTAGCACAATTAGGGCCACCCTTCTTACACTCAACCACGATGAGTGGAATACCATTCACAAACAAAACAATATCAGGAATGATAAATTGCTTAACGTTCCCAGGCGTATCAATGCGGAATTGGTTAATTGCGTGAAAGGTATTATTTTCGGGATTTGCAAAGTCAATAAGTTTAACGACGGGATCTTGCTCACCCGTGATGTTATTGATATCAACCTGCGCTTTAAACAGAAGTTTTTGAATCGCTTCGTTTGCTTCCAACAAAGTACGCTTGGGTTGACGTGCAATTTGTTCTTGCAGATCTTGTAATTGTTTAGTCGTCAGCCACTCTTGTCCATCTGGTGTGGTATTTATCTTTGAGACAGCAACATTAAACACATCCGGCAATAAAAGTTGACGAAAGTTTTGACGAAAGCTTTTACTTGGATCATGTGGTATGTCTTCACCTTGGTCAATCACCATCCAATTTAGAGTAGCCAATTGTTGTAAAAATGGCTGTTCAACTTCGGTATATTCAGACATTCGCTACCTCAGCTTCATCAATTTTCACAGGAACCTCACCTGTGAGCAAATCCTTCATTAAGCCAGTCTTTTGTTGTTTAAATTTAACTAACCGTGACTCTTCAATTTCAATCAATCGTTTCTGCTTATTTATTGAACGCATCATCATTTCCTGTTCAGAAGGAGATGGAACTGCGATTTTTAGTGATCTAAAATCTTTAAGTGTTACTTTAGGTCTAGTTACACCTGCAGTTATTGCGGCAACTTGTCTTTTAGTACGATCAAAATTTAGTGTGGAACTTAGCCAATCTGCTCGCACCTTTGAAGTGTTAGGCGTCATTCTAATTATATCCGCAGTAATAACCCCCATAGGCATAGAGTCAGGGTAGACACTCGAGATACATGGAGGCAAACCCATCTTTGTGACCAAAATATCTCCAGCATTTACCCTATGAGCATATAAACTTTGAGCTTTGTTCGTAGTTATAAAAACATTACTAATCCAATTAAACCTATCTTCCTTAACATCACGCACAAATATAATAGGCACCCCTTCTGTACGGTAGTCTGTCATTACTAAATCACTTCCAAAAGGACCAATTACTGTTGAACCTCGACTTTCATGTGCTAAATCTAATATTGAATTAATCTCCCATTCTTTCGGAATCCAACCAATAGGTGTTTCCTTATATAGCTCTGGGGCTTGTGCTCTGGTCGGTCGAAGGCGGCCATCTACAGTCATACCACGTGTAAATAAGTCATGTATTAAACCCGCTTTCATTTTCTGCTGTTTTTGTATGAGTACTTCTGTTTGTTCAATAGCTTGATCAATAGTCTGGAGAATTTTCTCCATTTTTGCGGAAATTAATAAATTTTGAGGAACTTCAATCATTAAATTTTTAACATAATCTTTCCTCAAATGTTTTAATCCACTTCCTTCAAATGCTGCGTAATCAATTTTATGTAATTGTTGTTGTATTTTCCTAAAAAGAAACTCTGTTGTTATTGTTTGGCCATCAGCTCTGAAAGCCCATGTATCTGTTGAATAGGCAAACTTACCTTTGCCCAAATTAACAGATGCTATCCCCCCCGTACCCATAACAACAGCAGGCATATCTTGTAAATATACATCTGTTCTTTTCACATCAGCACTTGAACAAATAAAAGGATACTTTCCATTATCAACAGAAGCAGAGGCAGGTAATTTTGACTTAGGTAATTCAAAAATATGATCACCTATCTTGATTTCCTTTAGATATTGAGCATGTTCTTGTAGTATTTCATTATAACTACGCATCGTAACCCAACTCCCGCAAAAAATCCTGTAACTGGTTAAAAGCTACATCACGCTTTTCTTCAATCATCTTAGCCGTCACAGCATACTTATCCCACAAATTCTCAATCGCTTTAGTACAAGTTCGTTGATCTGCACATAAATATGCAAAATATGTGCTCATCAACACACGACGTAAACGCTCAACAATCACTGCTCTCGCTTCATCCTTACTGATCTTCGCACGCGCACTTTCAACCAATTCATCACGCTTATCTTCGATCGCCTTAATCGCTGATTTAAGCTCTTTCACCTCATCTTCTAATACTTTATGACGCTCTAAACTTTGAGTAATAGCTTGAGACTGCTCTAAAGCTAGTTTTCCTTGAGTCATTGCTTCCACAAGTGAAGCTGTAAACTCAGACTGATAATTAACACGTGATGCTAGCTCTATAATCCGATTGCCATTTTCAAACTCAGGATCTTGTTGCGTGAAACCTTCAGTACAATAAAAAGCTTTTACTGTGCCTTTGGGTAATAAGTTCGCAACTTTAAGTTCGGTAAATATATTAGTTGCCAAACCTTTAGCCGCCTTAATATGTGCTTTCCAATCTGCTGTTACAGCTTTAAGTTCCTCTTTTTTGTTTTTAACATCTTCACTTGGCAAGATGCCTGTATCTTCAGTATCTTCAAAATCTTCTTTATCCACTGCCGCAAAGAGTGCTTGTAGCTCAGCCAAACGGGCTTGTGTTTGTGCCAACTCATCCAACAACTCAGGAAACTGACTTTTTAAGATATCTTGATCTGGAATTAACTCAGCTCCCCAACCACTCGCAGCAATTGATTTAAAATCTGCTTTTAGGATATCCACATAGTTAGCAAATGCACCACGCACTTGTGAGGGAGTTAGGAGCTTCTGTTCTGCGAATTCCTCAGCAATACTTGAAAGTAAAGTACTACGCATTAAATACACATTCCCCGAACACTCATGCTGATTTTCTGGATCAGGAGCCAATGCTTCAACAATCGGTAAATTAGCCTGCCACCAAGCTTCGAGTTGTTGCATAAATTGTTCTTGACATGTTGTGACAGCTTGATGAGTTGCTACAAAATCAGCAATATCCTGTTTATTACTAATCACTGGAGCGATATCAACATACAACTCATCTCGTTCTACGAAACAATCTTCACGTAATTGCGGATAATTTAGCCAGAAATGAGCAAGACTATCTACTTCTACAATCGGTACACCACCATGTAAATGTGCACGTACATCTTGTGGTTCTGATGGCGGTGCGTTATCTACATAACGACGGATATTGCAATTATATTCTTCAGCGACTATTTCCGACTTATGAACGTTACGTGCATAAGATGGAATATCCTTACCTGAACGATAAGCATGTATGATTTTGTCAACGTCTTCAGGACGTAAATGATTCTGTGCTTTACCTTCACGGTATTCGCGGTCAGCATTAATAAACAAAACATGATCGCGTGTTGCCGCACCTTGTTTATTCATCACTAAAATACATGCAGGAATACCAGTGCCATAAAACAGATTACTTGGTAACCCAATAACTGCTTCAAGATAACCTTGCTCAATAAAGTATTTACGTGCTTCTTTTTCTTCACCACCACGGAACAATACACCGTGTGGCATCACTGATGCCAAACGACCATCATGATTCAGTACCGCTAACATATGTTGCACAAACATTAAATCTGCTTTTTTACCTTTTTCTGGCATCCACACAGGAAAACGGCTTGCGAATTTAATGTCTCTTTTACTGTAATTCTGACTAAACGGAGGATTAGCTAATACTCTATCAAAGCGTTTAAGCTCATTATCTTCACCCAAATGTTGAGGGTCTTTAAGTGTATCTTCCTGACGAATATCAGCATGGGAAATGCCATGTAAAAGCATATTCATTTTACAAATCGACCATGTTGTGCCGATTTTCTCTTGGCCATTTAGCGAGATTTCATCAACATTCTCACCATGTTCACGCAAATAGTCTCGGGTTTGAATGAGCATACCACCCGAACCTACTGTGGGATCATAAACACTCATTCCCTCTCTAGGATCACAAATTTCCACACAGACTCGTACGACTTCCGCAGGCGTATAAAACTCCCCTGCTTTTTTACCCGCAGAATCAGCAAAGTATTTAATGAGCCATTCATATGCTGCGCCAAGTAAATCAGGAAATTCGAAATCTTCATCTTTTAGTGGAATAGACTCAAAGCTCAATACAAAGTCAGCAAGCGTATCGTCATCAAGCGTACGAGTACCAATTTTACGGTTAAAGTTGATCCCTTTTAGAACGTCTTGCAAAGCATCTGGATTCGCATCTTCAATTGCTTCTAATGCCTTATTTAGTGTCGTACCTACATTCTCTTTAACGTGTTTAAGTGCTGGATGATGAATCGTGTTCGTGACGCCATCCTTAACAACTACTTCTGTCCAGCCTTGATTCCATCGTGCACGCTCTGGGACAAAAAAGTATTTGCCTGAATAGTTATCAGGATCATTCAATTCAATTTGAATATCTTCTTCTGTCATACCTTGAGCTTGGTATTTTTTCTTTAACTCTGCTTGACGCTGATCAAATAAATCACTGGCACGTTTTAAAAACAACATGCCAAAAATGTATTCTTTATATTCACTGGCATCCATACTGCCACGCAAACCATCACAGGCTTTCATGAGTAAGCTTTCTAAACGTGATAAGGTCAGTTTATAGGTCATAGAGATTCCAAGTTTTCTAGCTGTTAGGGGACTGATGCTCAGTACTTGAATATCAAAAATAGACTTAAGATATTCGTAATTTCACCCACCAATTTCGCACAAAGTTTACAGGATCAACTCTTATATCGCACCATCCAATATGCTGTAAATTACAGCCAACAGCATTATTCCTATTTCAGGCAAAATCGACCCGAAAATGATTGGTTAGGTGCCTTGATCCAAGATAGATTAAGACCATTACCTAGAAAAAAAGAAGAGTAAAACCCTTCCTTTTTTAATTTGACTAGCTATTTGTATTTAACCAAGTGCTTTAACGCTTTGTCGTAAACCTTGTTTAATCGAGATCACCTCATCACTTCTGTCTAGTTGCGATGAATCATTAACTGAATCGCTCTCACCATTATAAAATTCCTCCACCACCTCCAATCCCCCCTCTATATCCGTTTCAAACCGTGCATTGGCAAAACCCTTCCTTGCGGTAAAGTCTAAAGCTTCCTGATAAAACCCCGCCTGCTTGCTCTGTTCATCAATTTGCTTCGCCTGAATAATCGCCTCATTCAAGCTAATCCCATCTCTTAAAGTCAGATCCACGTAATACACCGGTTGACGATAGCTTTGTGTGGTGCTTTTCCCTCTTAAAGTGAGTTGCAATGGTAAGCAAGACAGCAAACTATTTAATGCCATATGGTAATAACTCAGCCGTGCAGCCAAAGTCCGAATACTGTTAAAGCCTGTAGTTCTAAAAACAAAGGGGTCAAATTCATCTAGCTTATTAAAGTTCATATGCAAACGTCTTTTAGACAATATGAATACTGATTTTTATTACTTTAAAAAATATTCATCTTAAATTTTATACTTATTTTACGCAAAATTTACGATAATTTTATTATATATCAATAAATTAAACCATAACATACATTACTTCAATGACTACTAATTTAAAGTGTTATGAAAAAATTATACCATCTACTTTTTAGCCTTATACCGCTCTATTCAAGTTATGCTTTTGCTACTGGAGATGAAAGCTCTCCCGCTTTAAGCTTTTCAGGTAATGTATCATTGGCCAGCGACTACCGCTGGCGCGGCCAAACGCAAACCCAGAATGATCCGGCCTTGCAGGGAAACTTTGTTTTAAGCCATGCTTCAGGATTTTATCTTGCTGCATTTGCATCGAATGTTGATTTTGATGACGAAGTAAATTTAGAACTGGATCCCCAGATCGGCTATACAACGCCAATCGCGCTAGGTTCAATCCATCCTGCAGTTGATCTTGGCATGCTGCGCTACAATTACATCGGCAACAGCGATTTAAATTATAATGAATACTATTTCAAAATGATCTTTAATGCGTTGCTGCATCAGAACGATAGCTTTACACCAAGCATAAGCTATACCTATAACTATGGCGGCAAAGCTGCCAGTGACAGTATAGGTAAAGATATCTCAAATTGGTATTTTAATGTCTTATATGCTACACCGATTGCTCAAACTAATTTTGGCACAAATGTTAGCTTAGGTTATTCCAAAGCAAATCAGGACATCTATGGTTCTGAAGCAAAAGACCATTTTTTTGATTGGAAAATTGGTGCAACTTACCGCTATAAGCCAATGGGAATAAATGCAGAATTAGCAGCGGTTGGTAGTAATTTAAAAACCAAAGACTTTACAAGTCAAAATAAAAAAGGGGTAAAAACTGAAGCAGTATTCACCCTGACTAAATCTTTTTAAAAGTTAAATGCCAATAGTATCAGCAATACTATTGGCATAATTATTTTACTTGAGTGATTTCAATATATGATCTATCTCACTTCGATTAAAACCTCTTTCTTTAAAAATAGTATGAATTATTTTTTTCATACTTTTTGACGCATACTGGTATTTCTTTACTAAAATGTCAGAATCAATTTCCTGTAAACTATACTTCAAATATAATTCTTCATTGAGCTTCTGATTTCTAGCATCATCTTCATTATTTATCGTGTTATACATTTTTAAGCAGTTAAATATCCCAATGTTGTTCGATCAAAGTAATTTGGCTGTACATATACTGATGCTCAGCACGTTTAACTGCACACCATAATTCCATAAATCTTTTGCCGAGATATTTTTGCAAAACAGTATTCCGGTGAAAAAATGTTAAAGCATCCAGCTGATTCGTACTTAAAAAGTGCGGCTGATGTTTATTTTTTATCTGAGTGGCTTGCTGTGGAATTTCCAGATTCTGTGTCAACCCATGCAGTGTGCCGATCAAAATCAGGGCTGCAGTTAAATAAGGATTGCAATCCGCACCTGCAACACGATATTCCAAGCGTTGATTTTCATTGTCCGAACATGGTATGCGAATGGCCACATTGCGGTTATTCACGCCCCAATTAGCTTCTAAGGGCACATGGTTTCCAGCTTTAAACCGGCGGAATGAGTTTACATTCGGGGCAAGCACGGCCATGGACGGCGGCAGCAAGACTATCAGCCCGCTGATCGCCTTTAATAATTGCCGTGACGGTAAAGGATTCTGCTTCATGCTGAAAATATTCTGCTGGTCTTGATTTAACAAACTCATGTGAAAGTGCATGCCGCTGCCCGCTTTATTCAGATCAGGCTTAGCCAAAAAGCTTGCATGTAACCCATGTTCTACAGCGACTTGCTTAATGGTGCGCTTTAGCATCATGATCTGATCGCATAGCTTCAAAATATCACCGCTATGCTGAATATTAATTTCGTATTGTCCGGAAGATGATTCCGAGACTAAGCCTGTAATCTGAATCCCCTGCAAAAGGGCAATCCGTTCAATTTCATCCAGAACGTCTTGATATTTATCTTGCGCATTCACATCAAAACATTGATTTAAATAAATCTGATTGGAGCCAGATTTTTCATTGCTGTCAAATAAATAAAACTCCAATTCTGCGGCCATGCAAGGATAAAAGTTTTGATCATGCAGCGCTCTTAAACTTTTTTTTAAAATATTGCGCGGTTCAACTTCGCAATCTTGATGATTGTCATCTTTCATGGTTAGGAATAACTGTGCATTGGACTCTGGATTTAAAGCGCAGGGCTGCAGGCTTCCCAATATAGGTTTACATAAATAATCCGGCTCACCGATCGATTTTCCTAAACCCGATTCTTCAATCACTTCTCCATCAAGACTCATGGCATAAATAGACATTGGGAAATAACAGCCTTGTGCAATATTTTTTAGACCGACAATATCTATGCGCTTGCCGCGGACATGACCATTCAGATCGTGCAGGCAAATCTCAACATGACGGGTATTGGGATAGCGCTGCAGATAGTTTTCGATTTCTTCTGAAAATAGAATATCTTCAATATCGCAGCATTGACGCGCAGATGGCATGGATTCAGGGACCGCTTCTTCGTCAGCTATATTATGTCTAGCCATGAGTAAATTACTCATTATTTTGTCCTGTTAAATATTAACAATGATCAAAATAAAACAAGTTCTACCGAATGTAACGTAAATAAACCGTAAAAAAGCACCCAACTAATATGATTATTTTTTAAACTATTAAAACCACGAAAAAGCTAATTTAAAATAAGTTAAAACATAAAAATAACAATAGATCTCTTTCATAAATCAAAAAACGATCTTCTTTTTGGTTAATATTTGCACTCCGGATTTCTTAGCATTCGTGCATAATCTGCGGATGA
>NZ_JAMXXK010000052.1 GCF_024129735.1 Acinetobacter lwoffii
AAAAGGCAAAGGCAATGTCCGCGAGTAGTGAAAATTAAAGCACAAAAATATCCAAGAAAATGCCAGTCAATTTCTTAACTGACTGGCATTATGCAATTGCAGGCTTTTTTTATTGGATTCAATTATTCTTTAGCTGACCTATCATTGGCTGAACCATTGATACAGCGCCATAGCACCCCACCCGATCGCGAAGACAAATACAATCAGGAATAAAGTACCTAAAATATCGGGGATATGAATCCAGATCCAGGCCACCACGGGATTGCGCCAGAATGCAGATTGCTGTTGTTTGCGCTCCAGACTTTCATGCAAAAATGGATGCACCACATGCCGGTCACTGCTAATCTGATATTCCTCACGAATATGCAAGTGCACGACATCGAGTGCCTTGCGACTGGGCCGGATAAAAATATCAAAG
Organism: Acinetobacter lwoffii; assembly: GCF_024129735.1. GTDB lineage: Bacteria > Pseudomonadota > Gammaproteobacteria > Pseudomonadales > Moraxellaceae > Acinetobacter > Acinetobacter lwoffii_H. The sequence goes on from NZ_JAMXXK010000052.1 coordinate 419, forward strand.
ACCGTGCCCGCCACCGGAATAAATCCTACTACCGCATCGATCGCCGCCATCTTCATCACTGGATTGAGTTTGGCACTCGGCACCCCGATCTGTTTGGCCTTATGAATGGCATAACAGGTCAATATAAAACCGGCAATATCTCCAGCAACCGGAATCGTACTCAAAGCCGCGTCTGCCCCTACTCCTTGCTTGGTAAACGGAATACGCACCACGGAATCCATCATATTGGCAAACTTGGCCAGATCACGTTCCAGACGTATTACCTCTTGTTGGCTTAGTTTTGGTTTTTGTTCAGGCTCAGGCATAGGTTATTCCAGAAATAATGCTGATTTTCTTGAGCATAAAGTATTTTTTCTACGCTGATGTATCAATCTGTGAATTAAAACAATAATTTGGAAGCAACGAATAAATACAGAATTACACCGGTAGCATCGCAGATGGAAGTCACCAACGGCGCCGAAGCACTGGCAGGATCAAGTTTGAGTTTATTTAAAATAAAAGGCAGACTCATGCCGATCAGGCAGCCCATCAACACAATCCCAAGCATGCTGATGGCCAGCACCACAGCGACCATGATATCTCCCCGGATATAACCGAGAATGGATACAGCAATCGCCATGGTGCCGCCTAAGCATAGCGCCACCAGAGATTCACGACTGAGCAGGTTAAACCAGTCCTTGAACTCGACATCGCCTGTGGCCAAGGCACGCACCATCAAGGTGGCTGATTGCGAACCGGCATTCCCGCCACTCCCCACCAAAAGCGGCAAGAAAAATACCAGCACGATATGTGCGGCAATGATCTCTTCAAAGTGTGCAATGCCGATTCCAGAGAGCAGACTGCCAAAAACCAGAATGACCAGCCAAAAGACCCGCTTCTGATACAGGGTCAAAATCGGGGCAGTTTTAAGGCTCATTTCAGTCAACGGCGTTACTGCACCCGACTTTAAAATATCTTCCGTGGTTTCGGCTTCGACAATGTCCATTGCATCGTCATAGGTGACAATTCCTAAGAGTTTTTGCTGTGCATCAACTACAGGCAGAGCAATAAAATCATAGTAGGCCAAGGCTCGAGCTACAATTTCCTGATCATCTGTTACTTGGGCAGAAATGACGTCACGTTGCATCACCTCGGCAATGCTCAGCTCAGGTAAGGCCTGTATGATCTGCCTTAAGGAAATCACACCGATCAGCCGTTTTTCTGCATCGACAATATATATCAAATACAGGGTTTCCTGCCCGGCGGCCACCACACGTAAAGCCTGTATCGCTTCATCCATGGTTAAATCGGGTGAGAGCGTCACAAAACTTGAGCTCATCATGGCACCCGCTGTACCTTCCGGATAGATGGCCAGATCTTTGAGTGTCTGCTGGGATTCTTCAGATAATGCGCCCATCAATTGCAGCTGTAGCGGCGGCGAAAACTGCTTATAAATATCGACAAAATCATCAGAGGGCATTGCGTCCAGAATGGGAACAAGTTCTGAAATAGATAAGTGCTGTGCCACGTTTAACTGCTGCCCTAGGGGCATAAAAGCATAGACCAAGCTCGGTTCACTCAGTTCCCTTAAAATTCGGGCCTGTTGCAGAGCATCTAAATGACTTAAAATGCGCGCCTGATCGGCGACATTCAGCTGACTAAGTAAGCCTACAGCGATGTCGTGATTTTCAGAATGTAATTGTTGTTGGATATTCTGGATTTTTTCTGAAATTGTCGGCATAAGCAGCTCATTATAAAAGTCTGGCATTCAAGAGATGTTTATCCTGATCCCTATGTATGCTAATTTTTTCATGTGAATAATTTTAATGATCATGCTGCAATATGACGATATTTTTTGTATAAATCAATTCCTCGATATTTAGCCAGAAAAAAGCCTGACTGAGTCAGGCTTGTTCACTTTCTAAAGATGGATGCTCTATCACCACTGATTTAGAAACCGTTTTTTTAACCATCAGACCACGGATCAATACATACATAAAGGGAATAAACAGCAGTACCAGTACAGTGGCAAATAGCACCCCACCAAAAACACTACTGCCAATCTCCTGCCGGCTGATTGCACTGACACCGGTGGCAAACATCAAAGGCAGTACGCCCGCTGCAAATGCAATGGAAGTCATGACAATAGGACGCAAGCGTAAGCCCGCAGCCATTATCGCGGCCTGAACCGGAGTATGACCTGTCCGCTCTGCTTGTGCAGCAAACTCTACAATCAAAATTGCATTTTTACAGGACAGACCGATAGTCGTCAGCAAGGCGATATGAAAGTAAATATCGTTCGCAAAACCAAACCAGACACAGAACAGAATACTTCCTCCCACGCCCAGAGGAATCGCGGTCAACACCACAGCAGGAATCGTCCAGCTTTCATAGAGTGCCGTTAAACATAAGAAAATAAAGGCAATCGAAATTAGATACAAGAAAATAGCTTGCCCACTGCTACGTTTTTCTTCTAAGGCGGCTCCACTCCAGGCCAAATTTACTCCGTCTTGTTCATCGACTAAAGCTTCGACATCTTGCATGGTTTGACTCGAAAATTGATCTTTGGGAATACCTGCATATACAGGCACGGCGTTATAGCCCATATAACGGTTGATACTATTCGGTCCACCTTGCCAATTCAGCGTAGTGAATTGATTAAACGATAACATTTCGCCTGTGCTATTACGAACATGCCAATGTGCCAAATCTTCAGGTTTAGAACGGAACTCCGCTTCGCCTTGCATGATGACCCGTTTGATTTGTCCACGATCAATAAAGTCGTTGATATAAGTACCACTCCAAGCCGCAGCCAACGTACTATTAAAACTTTGCTGAGGTACGGCATATTTGAGTAAACGTTCTACATCCAGTTTAATATTCAGCTCGGCACTTTCTTTGGGTACATCAAGTTGTAAATATTCAATCGATGATTTTGCTTTGGCACGAGTTTCAATCTCAGAGAAGGATTGCTGTAAAAACTCGCTACCCCGTGAATCTAGATCTTGTAACCAGAAGTCGACCACACGCCCATTACTTGACATAGAAGGTGCCATAAAGAAAATCTGGGCATTGGTATGATTGGCAAAGTGCTTTTGTGCACGATCTACAATAGCAAAGACGGTATCTTCAGGATTTTTACGCGCTGCCCAGTCCTTTAATACGACAAATAGCTGACCACGATAAGGCCCAACCCCAACATTGTTTCCGCTATACCAAATCCCAATGCTTTGAATGCGCTCAGATTCATGTTGCATTAAATAGTCCTGGACTTCACGCCCTACTTTTTCTATCTCAGAACGTGGTGCATTGCCCGGCATCACAATTTGACCCATGACAAAGCCCATATCTTCCGTTGGCATTAGCCCTTCGGGCAAGGTTTTATAAAGCCAGCCAAAGCCTAAAACACATATACTAAATACAGCCAACATCGTCATTTTAAACTGCATGCTACGTGCAGAAAGCTTTTGGTAACGTATGGTGAGCTTATCCATGCCACGATTAAAACGCTGTGCCCATTTTGGTTGATGTGGTTGACGTTTTAGCAGTTGCGCTGCAAATGTAGGGGTGATGATAAGTGCCACCAATAAAGAAAGTAGCATTGCCACGACCAACGTGATGGAAAACTGACGATAGATGACTCCTGTCATACTGCCAAAAAATGCCATGGGAATAAATACAGCAGTTAAGACCAAAGTAATCCCGATCAATGCACCGCTGATTTCCTTCATTGACTTTAAAGCTGCAGCCTGAGCATCCAAATGTTCTTCATGCATCAAACGTTCAATGTTTTCCACGACCACAATGGCATCATCGACCAACAGGCCAATCGCCAAAATCAGGGCAAACAAGGTAAAACTGTTTAAGCTCATTCCCAGTACATACAGCACCGCAAATGTGGCTAAAACTACAATCGGAATCGTGACTGCAGGAATAATAGTGGCGCGCCAGTTTTGCAGGAAGATAAACATCACCAAAACCACCAGTACCATCGCTTCGACCAAAGTTTTCGCGACTTGTTCAATTGAACTGGTAATAAATGGGGTTCTGTCCATGGTCATACGCAATTGATAATGTGCAGGCAAATTGGCTTGGGCATTTTTCAATACCGTTTGCATCTGCTCTGAAACCGCAATGGCATTACTCCGTGGCGCCAATTGGATCGATAACGCAGCGGATAAATGACCGTTGGTATAATTTAAATGGTTATAACTTTCTGCCCCCAACTCAACACGTGCGACATCTTTCAAGTACAGGACCGAACCTGAATCTGTTGTCTTCACAATAATTTTTTCAAATTCATGAATACTACTTAAACGTGATCCCGCACTAACCTTGGCATTCATGTATTGATCTTGTGCTGTTGGTAATCCACCAATAGAACCAGATACAAGAGGTGCATTTTGTGCCTCGACTGCATTGCGAATATCACTCGGCATCAGATTAAATTGGCGCAGTTTATGTGGATTGAGCCAAATGCGCATCGCATAGCCTGCGCCATAAAGCTCCACTTCACCCATTCCGTCAATACGGGAAAAACGCGGTTCAACATGCACCATTAAATAGTCAGCAAGCTCTGTAGGTGTCGCCTTCCCTGATTCATCATATAAACTCAGTAATGCAAATTGATCATAACCTTGTTTATAAACAGCCACTCCATTTTGCTGGGTTTCTTCAGGCAATCGACTTAGCACACCATTGACCGCATTTTGCACTTGCAACAGTGCCTGATCGAGATCTACTCCTTGCTCAAACGACAGTGTCAGATTTGCACGTCCCACGCTACTGTTGGACTGAAAGCTTTCCAAACCTTCAATGCCTTTCACCGCTTGTTCTAAAATTTGCGTGACCGATTGCTCAACGGTTTCCGCAGATGCACCACGATACCCCGCAGAAACCCCTAACGCAGGTGCATCCATATTCGGCATATGCTCAATCGGAATTTTTTGCAGTGCAAAAATTCCTAATACCATCATGATAATGGCGATGACGGCTGCAAATTTAGGTCGATAAATAAAAAAGCGTGACAACATGAATAAAAATCCCCATCAGATGCATTCTCACGACACATTCTTGTATGAATAGATGATTTTTATAGCAATTTTCACACCATGCTGAAAACGCAACCAGTCATTGGACGAGTTTTGGCGATAAAAAAATCCCCGTATAAACGGGGATTTTTCAGCTCTAGAGTTTTCCTTTATTTTAAGCACGCGATTTTTTGATGATGAGTCGACGAATTAAAACATACATAAATGGAATAAAAATCAGCACCAGCAATGTTCCAAAAATGACACCACCAAATACACTCACGCCAATTTCCTGACGACTCACCGCACCAGCGCCTGTAGCAAAGACCAGCGGTAAAATCCCTGCGCCAAAGGCCAAAGAAGTCATCAAAATTGGACGTAGACGTAAAGACGCACCTTCTAGTGCGGCTTCTACTACCGATTTACCTTGTTGCTGCGCTAATGAAGCAAATTCCACAATCAGAATGGCATTCTTACAGGACAGACCAATGGTAGTCAGCAAGGCAATCTGGAAATAGATATCATTCGGGAAACCAGCCAGATAACTGAAAATAATATTGCCGCCAATCCCGAGTGGAATAGCTGACATCACGGCGGTTGGAATGCTCCAGCTTTCATATAAAGCCGCCAGACAAAGAAAAATAAAACCAATTGAAATCAGATACAGCCAGATCGCCTGATTATTGGACTGTTTTTCCTCGAAAGAAAGACCGCTCCAGACCACATCCACCCCTTCCTGCTCGGCAATTAAAGCTTCCACATCTTGCATGGCCTGGCCGGAACTGCTGTCTTTGGCCCGATCGGCTTCCATTTGCAATGCGGTATACCCCATAAAGCGGTTGACCACTTCAGGACCACCACTCCAGCCCACTTGCGAGAAGTTACTGAAAGGCACCATCTGATTTTGGTCATTTCGTACATGCCACTGTGCCAGATCTTCCGGCTTGGAACGGAATTCAGCATCACCCTGCATGATCACCCGTTTAATCCGGCCGCGATCAATAAAGTCATTGATATAACTGCCGCCCCAAGCACTGGATAAGGTACTGTTAATCGCCGATTGGGTCAGGCCATTGGCCATGGCCTGTTTCTGGTCAATATTGACACGTAGTTCTGCTTTGTCAGGATTAGAACGCTTGCCCAGATTTTCAAAGCTCGTATAGTTGCCCGCCCGAGCTTCCAGCGCTTTAAATTGCTGTTCCAGATATTGCCGGCCATTGCCATTGATATCTCGAATCCAGAAATCCAGACCATCGGTTTGTCCCAGACCATTGACTGAAGCTGGCATGGACACGTTAATTTGTGCATTGCGATTACTTTGAAAATGCTTCAAGGCCCGTTCACGAATCGCTTGTGCAGTATTGTCCTGACCGGAACGCTCATCCCAATGTTTCAACGCTACAAAACCGGTCGCGAGGTTCTGACCAGTTCCAGAGAAATTTCGCCCATAACGGATCATCACCAGATTGACATTGGCTTGTTCCTGATCCAGAAAATACTTACGGACTTCCTCTCCGATCTGAATGGTATTTTTCATCGGGGCGCCTTCCTGCAATTTAATCTGCAGGCTCAAAATCCCCTGATCCTCACTCGGTAAGAAACTGGTCGGCAAGGCACGATAAAACAGTGCAAATATACCGATCAATCCGGCAAACAGCAGCAAACAGATCGCCTGACGCTGAATCGTGAGTTTAGACAGATTCAGATAACGATGTTTTAAATGCTCCAATTTCTGGTTAAACCAGGATGCCCATTTTGCCGGTTTAGGATTCGGTTTTAGAATAAGCGCGCACAATGCTGGGGTTAGAATCAATGCCACCATTAAGGACAGCGACATCGCAGCAACCAAAGTGATAGAAAACTGTCGGTAGATCACGCCAGTCGATCCGCCAAAAAAAGCCATCGGAATAAAGACTGCGGTTAAAACCAACGTAATCCCGATCAGTGCCCCACTGATTTCCTGCATGGATTCCAGGGCAGCGTCCTTGGCGGACAGTTGCTTTTCATGCATCAGCCGTTCGACGTTTTCTACCACGACAATGGCATCATCCACCAACAGGCCGATCGCCAGAACCAGCGCAAATAAGGTTAAGGTGTTGATACTCATACCCAGTGCATACAGCACCGCCATGGTACCCAAAATCACCACTGGAACAGTCACGGTAGGAATCAAGGTGGCACGCCAGTTCTGCAAGAAAATGAACATCACAATGATGACCAAAATCACGGCTTCGATCAGGGTTTTGACCACTTCTTTAATTGATTCTTGTACAAAGGGCGTATTATCACGTGGGTAGGCAATTTTATACCCGTCAGGCAATTGCTGGGAAATGCGGGCAATTTCAGCTTTAATCAGATCAGAGGTGGCAATGGCATTGGCCCCTGACGCCAGCGAAATACCTAACCCTGCTGATGGATAACCATTATTGGTACTATAAGACTGATAATTTTCAGCACCCAGTTCCACCCGGGCAATATCTTTTAAATAAATAAAGCTGCCGGCACGATCCGATTTAACAATAATATTCTGGAATTCTTCCACGGTTTTTAGTCGCGATCCCGAAGTGACTTTGGCATTCAGGTATTGCTCGTCTATGGCGGGAAGATCACCAATCGCCCCTGCCGCAACCTGAGTATTCTGGGCTTCAATCGCAGCACGCACATCGCTTGGCATCAGGTTATATTGTTTTAATTTTGCCGGATTCAGCCAGATCCGCATCGCATATTGTGAACCAAAAACATCAACCTCACCAATGCCTTCAATCCGGGAAATGTCCTGTTCCAGATGGGTCATCAGATAGTCGGAAAGTTCAATATTGTTGCTGCGCCCCGACTCATCATACAGGCTGATCACCATATGGGTATCGCCGAGCGATTTAAAGACATTAACACCTTGGCGTTGCACATCTTCTGGCAAGCGGTTCAGAACGCCATTAATCGCATTTTGTACCTGCACCTGTGCAGTATCCGGATCGGTACCATTTTCAAAACTAATACTGACCCGACTACGCCCTGAAGAATCACTACTCGAGCTGAAATACAGCAGATGATCAATGCCTTTGATTTGCTGTTCCAGCACTTGAGTCACGCTTTCTTCCACGGTTTCCGCAGAAGCGCCGCTATAAGTTGCTGCCACCGTTATCCTTGGCGGGGCAATGTCCGGATAACGTTCCACTGGCAGGTTCATTACTGCGAACAAGCCGATTGCCATGACAACAATCGCCAGTACCCCAGCAAAGATCGGGCGGTGGATAAAAAATTTAGACAGCATAAGTCCGGGTCACTTTTAATTAAATAGGGGTAAATTGATGCAGAACATAAGTATGCTATATCGAAATATTCAGTGACATAGCACTAGAATGCAAGAATTAAACACATAAAAACTGCGATAAAAACCAATCATGGAGAAATTATGGATAATCCCTCTTGAGCATATTCTTGAGATTGCTCTTCCCTATTTATTAATAGCATTTTTCCAAACAAAAAACCCTGCATCTGCAGGGTTTTTTGGTGAATCAATTGAGCGGATTAAGCGCTGAACTGGTTCATTGTGTTTTTAGAATCATCACCAGCTTTCAATGCATTGTCACCAGCGAAGATTTCTTTGTGGTCATCACCGATGTCAGAACCAGCCATTGCTTGGTGTTTAACACATGCGATACCGCCGCGGATTTCTTTACGTTGTACGCCAGCAACATAAGCCAACATACCTTCAGTACCGAAGTAACCTTGAGCAAGCTCATGAGTAGAAAGCGCAGCTGTGTGGTAAGTCGGAAGTGTGATCAAGTGATGGAACACACCCGCTTCACGAGCAGCGTCAGCCTGGAATGTACGAACTTTTTCGTCAGCTTCAGCAGCCAGTTCAGTTGCATCGTACTCAGCGCTCATTAACTTAGCACGGTCGTAAGCAGAAACGTCTTTACCTTCAGCAACCCAACGGTCATATGCTTGTTGACGGAAGTTTAAAGTCCAGTTGAACGAAGGCGAGTTGTTATAAACAAGTTTCGCATTTGGAACTGTTTCACGTACACGGTTAACCATGTGAGCAATTTCAGCAACGTTAGGCGTCGCAGTTTCGATCCAAAGCAGGTCAGCACCGTTTTGTAGGCTAGTTACACAGTCAAGTACGACGCGGTCGATTTGCGTGCCTTCACGGAACTGGTATAGACCAGAAGCAAGACGTTTAGGACGGTGAAGTTTACCATCACGCTTGATCAGGATTTCGTCTTCTTGCGCTTCTGAAATGTCGATTTCAGTTGTGTCTAAGTAGCTGATGTATTGAGAAGCGATGTCGCCTGGCTCTTTAACCACTGGGATTTTTTGAGTCAAGTCAGCGCCTTCAGAGTCAGTACGTGCAACAATAATACCGTCGTCAAGACCCATTTCCAGGAATGCATAGCGAAGAGCGTGGATTTTCGCGATGAAGTCTTCGTGTGGAACTGTTACTTTACCAGCTTGGTGACCACATTGTTTCGCGTCAGAAACCTGGTTTTCGATTTGTAGTGCACAAGCACCCGCTTCGATCATTTTCTTAGCAAGTAAGTAAGTCGCTTCTTCGTTACCGAAACCAGCATCGATATCCGCAATAATTGGCACAACGTGAGTTTGGAAGTTGTCGATTTGTGAAGTGATTTCAGCTGCTTTAGCAGTGTCACCCGCTTCTTGTGCTTTTTTAAGGGCACGGAACAAGTCGTTTAATTCTTTCGCGTCAGCTTGACGTAAGAAAGTGTAGATTTCTTCGATCAATGCAGGAACAGACGTTTTTTCGTGCATAGATTGGTCAGGAAGTGGACCGAATTCTGAACGAAGTGCTGCAACCATCCAACCAGAAAGGTAGATGTAGCGACGTTCAGTTGTACCGAAGTATTTTTTGTTCGCAATCATTTTTTGTTGCGCGATGAAACCGTGCCAACAACCTAGTGATTGAGTGTATTTGCTAGAGTCTGCATCATAAGCAGCCATATCACGACGCATAATTGCCGCTGTATATTTCGCAATGTCTAAACCAGTTTTGAAACGGTTTTGGATTTGCATACGCGCAGCATCTTCAGGACTGATGTCTGCCCAAGTGTTACCGAATTTCGCTTTTAATTCGCGGATTGCATCAATCGCTGTTTGGTATGTAGTCATGATATATTCCTGTAATAATATTAGGATTTTTCTGCAACGAACCGCTCAAATCACACCCTCAATGACTTGTTCAGATTTTCGACGATCCGTTGGGATAGCTAAAGATTAGTGGGCTTATGAAAATTAATCCAATAGTCTGCAAGAATCTTCAGTATTTATTTAAAAAATGAGTAGATCAAAGTCTTAGTACAATCTTAATGAATTATATTAATACACTGTTTTATATAAATTTATTTAAAAATAAAAATGGGTAAAATTTCCGCATGTTGCTTAAAAATAATTCATTAGACTTAAGTCTGGCCATGAGTTCTATGCCCCTTTATTTTTAAAAAATACTGATCTTTGATGATTTATTCAACTTAATGAATTTTTAATTTAGTTTACTTTTCACTCAAATCTTGAATACAAGAACAGCCTTTCTCATGTTCTTTTAAACCGAAAATATGGTTTTCATCCCAATCTATAAAAAAGGCTAAATGATGATCCATTTAACGTACATCTTTTTTCTTATGTACACTCGAAATAATGGAGCTTAAGCCTGTGTTAATTCTGTAAACTTTATCAGTGAGCACATGGCTTTTTTTCATCGGCGCTTTACACAAGGCCCGGCAATTATGGCATAATCATCATAATTTCTTGTATTTATTCTCGGTATTTCTTTTATGAATCTGGAGCGGGTCGATCTCAATCTATTAATTTATCTTGATGTACTTCTTCGCGAAAAAAATGTCACACGTGCAGCAGAACAATTGGGTGTTACCCAGCCTGCCATGAGTAATATTTTACGCCGATTACGCAATTTATTTAATGATCCCCTCCTGATCCGTTCTTCTGAAGGCATGACCCCAACCGAACGTGCTTTAGAATTACAACCACGTATTCGGGATGCCCTGGCTGACTTGTCGATGATTCTGGAACCACGTACCGAGTTCCGTCCTTATACCTCAAATCGTGTCTTCCGGATCATGACTTCGGATTATGCGGAAGCCACACTGGTTCCACGTCTCGTCAAAGCCCTACGTTCAGAAGCTCCAAATGTTGTTCTCGACTTCTTAACACCAAGTGATGTGTCGTATCGTGACATGGAACAAGGCAAGGTCGATCTGGCAATCAACCGTTTTAATGAAATCCCACAAAGTTTTCATCAGGTATTGGTCTGGCGTGACAGCTTTTCTTGTCTTTTAAATAACAAGCATCCTGCCGCAAGCAATTTAAACCTTAAAAGTTACCTGGATGCACAGCATATCTGGGTTTCTAAAACCGGTATGGGGGTTGGCTTCGGGGTCAATCCTGAAAAACAGGCCGGTTTAGGCTGGATTGATCAGGCTTTAGAGCGGATTGGCCAGAAACGTAAAATTTCGGTCTTTACCCGTCATTACCAGATGCCGGGTTTATTGGCTTCCAATGTCGACTTGGTCGCAACACTTCCTTCACGCATCGCACGCCTGCAAGCAAAGAATCACAATTTAATTCTAAAAGATCCGCCATTTTATATTCCGGAATTTGAATTGAAAATGGCATGGTGCCCTTTATTGCATCATCATCCGGCACATCGCTGGTTACGTCAGCTGATTTTGTATGTTGCGCGTCAAATGATTGAAGAAGAAAACCGTGAATTCCTGAGCAATAATTCTCAATTTTCACATTATTAAACTCAAAATCTTCTAAATTCTTATTTTTTAAGATTATACTTTGAAGACTTGAGCTGTCGTTGTTACACCTCAAGTCTTTTTTTGTGTTAAAAATATCCCAAGATACTATTCATCCACAGGTGGATTTGTGAGCCTCTTACAAAATATCGTGATTATCTTAATACTCATCACGGGGGCCGGTTTTTTATCTTTAACTGAAATCGCCCTCGCTGGTGCCCGTAAAGTCAAACTCAAAATTCTGGCTGAGTCGGGTGATCATCGCGCTCAAAAAGTTTTAGATCTACAAGAAAATTCTGCGGACTTCTTTGCAGCCTCTCAAATTGGTTTAAATGCAGTTGCCATTCTCGGCGGTATTTTAGGTGAAGGTGCCTTCCGCCCTTATATTTATAATTTTGTTTCCCGCTTTTACCAAGGACCTTGGGCTGACAATATTAGCTTTGCGCTCTCCTTTACTGTCGTCACTTCATTATTTATTTTATTTGCGGACCTGATGCCGAAACGTCTGGCCATGATTGCGCCAGAAAAGATCGCAGTCTCAGTCATCGAGCCAATTCAGATTTTCATTAAAGTCTGTAAACCTTTGGCATGGTTCATTAACGCGATTGCCAATATGCTGTTCCGTCTGTTTAAAGTGAATACCATCCGGGATGACAATATTACTTTTGATGATATTTCTGCAGTGATGGATGCAGGTGCGCAGGCAGGCGTGCTCCAGAAACAGGAGCATCATTTCATTGAAAATGTATTCGAGCTGGAAGAGCGTAACGTGCCTTCGAGTATGACTACACGTGAAAATGTGGTGTTCTTCACCTTGAATGAACCGGAAGAAAGTATTCGGCAAAAGCTGGCAGAATATCCTTATTCCAAATTTCTGGTATGTAGCAATGACATCGACAGTGTGATTGGCTATGTCGATGCCAAAGACATTCTGGTGCGTATTCTGAACAACCAGTCGCTGCTGCAGCTCAATGAAAATACCATCCGTAATGTGTTGACCATTCCTGACACTTTGACCTTATCGGAAGTTCTGGACCGTTTCCGTTCCACCAAGGAAAAGTTTGCCGTCGTCATTAATGAATATGCGCTGGTCGTTGGCGTGATTACCCTTTCTGATATTATGATTACCGTGATGGGTGACTGGGTGACGCCTATTGAAGCCGATCAGCAAATTATTAAACGTGACAATAATTCCTGGCTGATTGAAGGCAGCACGCCGATTGAAGACATCAAGCATGCGCTTGAAATTGATGAAATGCCTGATGATGAGAACTATGAAACCATCGCTGGCTTCATGATGTATAAATTACGCAAGATTCCACGTCCTGCAGATGCCGTGATATTTGGTGCTTATAAGTTTGAAGTGGTGGATGTCGATCATTTTAAAATTGACCAGTTGCTGGTGACCCGCCTAATCGAAACCAATTCAGTTATTCAAGAAGAATCAGATTAATCTGGTTCTTCTTTTTAGCCCTCTATTCAAAAAATTATTCTAATAAAAAAATCCATAAGGTGAGTGATGAATATTTCTGCATTATTGGCATGTCTGTTTTTTTATTCAGCCCTGTATTTGTTTTACTTCTTCTTTGCCAAACAACAGAATCCCCTGCTTTTACTCGCAGCCATCATTCTGATGGTTTTAACAGTTTTCATTATTCCCTACCCGCATGAACGTCGCCGTCAAGGTTTCGACTCGACCTTGAGATTTGGAGAGTATTTTTATTGGCCATTAATCACGTGGTGGCGTTTATTTATTCTGCCCATCAGCTGGCTGATTGCACTGATATATCGTGATTAAAAAAGCACCTTTGGGTGCTTTTTTTTAGATCTAGTTATAGCTTAGATTTTTGCTAATAAAGCCTCAAGAACGGCTTGATAGTGAATCTGGATATCATCTTCTAAAATTTTGTAGGCATTATCGAATTGCACCATTGGCCAGCCTTCTTTCCAGAATGGGAAAATATTATGCAGGTCATGGGTGACAATGGCATCTTCACGCACAATTGCTTGGGCAATTTGTGACAGCACTTGCGCAGTTTCAGCGCCATCAATCGCCATATAATCAATACCGCGCGCTTTTAAAATACGGATTCGGTCTTTTTTATAACGGATTTTTTTGATTTGTGCTGCATTCAGACCCAAAGCCAAAGATACGGCTTCGACAAATTTGTCTTCAAATGACTGATTCAATGCTACTAAGGCTGCTTTATGCGCTTCCTGACGACCAGCTTTACCACCCTGACGAATTGCTGCTTGCGCCTCAGTATTTAGCTCATCCTTTTTCATACTTTGCAGGATGTCTAAAATTTCGATGTCGCTTAACGCCTGAGGAGATTGATCAGTCATAAACTGTCCTTAAAAAAATAAATCTTGAATCGGCTATTTTCGCATAATTCGTGGCTAAAAAATCAAAATCTTCATGATTAAAACAGCGCTACGACCTGAAACTGCATTTCTTCTGCGATTTTGCGCAAAATCGACTATAGTGCTTCATCTATATATTAAATTAATCTCTGGATGATGCCCCCTACGCAAGTGACTTTGTTGCTGCAGCAACTTAAGCGCCAATATCCGACTGCATTTAAAGGAAATTACCTGTTTTACAGTCAGATTAAAATCCGTGGAATCTGGGATAAAGCCAAGCTCTTCATTCCTTGGGCCTTGGCCGCCATGATTTTTGTTCCCATCAGTTTGATGTTAGGAGATCTGGTACAGCAATCTTTTGTGCAAATCAGTGAATTTCAGGCACAGAGTTATGCCATTTTGGCCATTCTACTGTTCCTGATGTTGAGTCAGACCTTGATTCTGTACCAGATTCAGCATTCTTCTTATTCGCTGTATCAGTTATTACGGCATACTCCAATCAAGATGGCTATTGTGATTCTATTGCAAGCCTTAAATCCGGTCTTTATACAAAGCAGTTTGCTGATGTGGAGCTTATTCTTCTTTGGCGTGAGCTTTGGCTTTGTGCGCTTTTATCGGGAAAATTTATTCAAGGAAAATAGCAAAAATACTGAGCACTATCAGCTACAACAATTACGTAAAATCTGTTTTTGGGCTTATAAACAGACCTGTCTGATCCGACTAAAATTACGTTTTTATTCAAGCCATGATCCTCGGCATGCCGAACTAAAACAGCAATTAAATCACTATGCCGGGTTATATACGCGGCTGCTGAAATATGAGCATCAATATTGTAAAACGATCAAGCATCTAGATGTCGACAGCTATCTGGATGAAAATTCATAGTTCTCTCTATCCTTTTTCATTGGCCATCTTAAAGATCTGCAAATATTGAATTTTAAAAAACGTTGATTTGCTGATTTTTAGAATAGAAGCCACGGAATTGCTTGAAAAGAAAGCAATCATTTCGGAATTTGCTTGCCAAGCTTTATTTCGTCCTCTATTATTGCGCACATGCCCGAGTGGTGAAATCGGTAGACACAGGGGATTTAAAATCCCCCGCCCACAAAGCGTGCCAGTTCGAGTCTGGCCTCGGGCACCATTTTAATATTTATTAAAATGGTGCAATAAAAAAACCAGCATTAGGCTGGTTTTTTTGTGCCTGAATTTTATTCTTTTAGCGCGAAATCCCCATGTCAGAATTAAAACACTTTGATCTCGCTACATTACAATTACGTCATCCAGACGCTTTTTTCCTTAAGCTGCGTTATAGCCGCTTTAAATTTAATGCCTTGCAAAATATCCAGTTTGTTATCGCGATTAATTTACTGTCCCTTCTGGTCTGTGTAGCCTGTAGTCTCAGCTCCGTATTTCTGGAATATTATTTTTTCAAGAATGCCACGATTGCCTTTAATGTCACCTTAATTGTGCTGATGGCACTGCTTTATCCTTATATCTGGCATGCACAATATCAGGCGCAATTCAGCTCCAAAGTCTATAGTCAGCGTTTGCAAAATTGTCTCTATCTGCAAATTCCAATTTTTCTGAGCTTATTGCTCAACCTTTATCTGATTCATTCGGATGTACTGGTCATCATTAGTATGATCATTTTAGCGATTTCTTCCTTTGGGGTGGTCATCCTGGAACCTTTATTTAAAAGTTCCTGTAGTGCGATTGACCAGATCAGGTTGCAGAAACTCCGACAACTGGCTTTTTGGGCTTATCAACAATCCAAATCAAAAACACCACAACAGATTCAAGGTCAATCGAATCTACAGGCTTATTACCAAAACCTTTATCAGCAATGCATGAATGAAGAGCAACAATTACTCGGCTCAATTCGCTTTAATAGCTTTAAAGATTATTTGAACAGACAATAAAAAACCCTGCATCTGCAGGGTTTTCTTAAATCACCATTCACGATTGGTAATCAGTTCTTCCATTTCAATCTCGAACAGGCCGTGCTCTTGCACCACCATCATCATGGCTTCGGCAATATAATCCGCGGCAGTATCATCCAGAGACGAATCCAGATCTTCGAACTGAGGTTTCATGATATTGATATCAGCCACAGTCAGATTGGCAAGCTGGTAAATTTCTTGATCTGACAAACCTGATTTAGCGACTTTTTGGGCAAAACGTTCGATGTGCTGCTTGATTTCAGCAACCAGAATATCGGGATAATACTCATCATCGAACATGGGGAGAAGTAAATCTGCAAACATTACAGGCACTCTAAAGGATGACTATCTAATCTAAGCGTGCCTATATAGCATATTGTTGCTTAAAAGCCAAACAACATTGCCAATGTAGGGATTTCCCAGCCTCGATTTTTAAACCATTTGCATAGCTTGCCAGACTTTAATCGCATCGGCTGTGACTTTAACATCATGTGCCCGTACCATACATGCACCCTGCTGAATACTCAACAAATGCGCTGTTGCTGAACCCACTGCACGCTCTTGTGGTTCTGCCCCATCCAAAACTGCTCCGATAAAGCGTTTACGTGATAAAGCAGACAAAATCGGATAGCCCATTTCTGTCAATTTATAAAACTCTTGCAACAGCTTTAAATTTTGCTGGGCATTTTTAGCGAAACCAAAACCTGGATCAATCATGATATTTTCCGCTTTTACTCCAACATCTAAAGCATCCTGAACACGTTGGGATAACTCGCGTATCACATCTTTAGTGACATCCTCATATTGATCCAGATTGTTCATGGTGGTCGGCTCACCGCGCATATGCATGATGATCACTGGAATATTGAGTTCTGCTGCGGTCTGCAATGCATTCGGCCGAGTCAAAGCACGGACATCATTCCAGATATGTGCTCCGGCCCGAACCGCTGCGCGTATGACTTCAGGTTGCGACGTATCAATCGAGAGAATGACCTTATGTTTAGCCAGTTCTTCCACCACAGGCACTACGCGGCGAATTTCTTCTTCCACTTCTACCACTGCGGCACCTGGACGGGTCGATTCACCGCCAATATCAATCACGGTCGCGCCTTCAGCGATCATTTCAAGCGCACGTGAGACTGCATCTTCTTTGTGATTATGCCGACCACCATCACTAAAAGAGTCTGGGGTGACATTGAGAATCCCCATCACATGCGGCTGGGATAAGTCCAATTTTAAATCACCAAATGTCCATACATGTGGTAACAAAGGCATCAGCTGCATGATTCAATACTCACTCAAAATAACCCCGATATTGTCTTATGGATCGCTGAATAAAGCAAAGTGGAATAAGGCTAGGACCTAGATTTCGAAGTAATTGTTTTGGGAATATTGCATCAGTCTAGTTTGTAATAATGCTTTCACATCTGCCCATTCACTTTCTAAAATACTATAGATATAGCTATCTCGAATAGTCTGTCCATCTTTACGTAGCATATGACACCTGATAATGCCATCTCGTTTGGCACCTAATGCCTCAATCGCTTTTTGGCTGGGAAGATTCAAATGATCAGTTCGAAAGCCGACCACCTGAGCATTTAAATTTTCAAAAGCATGTCTTAACAAAAGATATTTACAAACGCGATTTACATAAGCTCTGTGATAGCGCTTGGCATACCAGGTATAACCAATTTCAAAACGTGAAATTTCCGCTTTAATATCATGATAACTGGTGGTTCCAATTGCTTGGCCGGAGTTTAAATCAATTACGGCAAAAACCATTCTTTCACCTTGAGCCTGTTGTTCGAAAGCTTGAGAAAAATATTTTTTTAAGTTATGCAGATAAGGCACCGAATTATATAAAATCTTACCTAAATTTTCTTCAGCGCATGCAACCACTAAATCAGAAAAATGTTCCCAGCTCAACGGTTCAAGACGAAGCTGGTAAACACTGGATTCCAGAACAGGCATATTCATTTTTGTTTTTCTTATTCATTTTTAATCGCTCAATATAACACTCAAAAAGATATGACAAAAATGACAAGCATAAAAAACCACCCGAAGGTGGTTTTTTTATTGAGCTTAGTTCGCTGGCAATGGCGGAGGAGTCAACGGACCATCATCTGGCGTTACATCAATCACAGGATTATCTGCAACATAGACTTTTGGTGGCTGAGGCTCACGACCTTCCATGATGTCACGGATTTGATCACGATCAATGGTTTCCCATTCCATCAAGGCTTTCACCATCGCATGGGCAATATCTTTTTTGCTCTCCAAGATATCACGTGCAATTTTATATTGTTCATCCAGAATTCGACGAATTTCACGATCGACTTCTAGTTGTGTAGTTTCCGAAATACTGCGGCTACCAATACTGCCCATGAAAGATTGCTGTGCATCTTCTTCATAGACCATAACACCAAGTTTGTCCGACATACCGTACTTGGTTACCATCGCACGCGCCATTTTGGTTGCACGTTCGAAGTCATTTGAAGCGCCGGTCGACATCTGGTTAATGAAGACTTCTTCAGCAATACGGCCACCAAACAAAATCGAAAGTTCATTCAACATTTTGTCTTTGTAATGGCTGGTCTGGTCAAATTCAGGCAGCTGCCAGGTAACACCTAAAGCCCAGCCACGTGGCATGATTGTCACCTTATGCACAGGATCTGTACCTGGCAAGCTTTCAGCAACAATCGCATGCCCTGCTTCATGATAAGCCGTCGCACGACGCTCTTCATCACGAAGTACCATCGATTTACGCTCAGGACCCATATACAGCTTGTCTTTTGCATCTTCAAAGTCATGCATATCGACGGTGTTTTTGTTACGGCGTGCAGCAAATAAAGCAGCTTCATTCACCAGGTTTGCTAATTGCGCACCCGAGAAGCCCGGTGTACCACGTGCAAGAACTTTAACATCCACACCTGTCACTGAAGGCAATTTTTTCAAATGTACATTCAGGATTTGTTCACGACCTTTAATGTCTGGCAAACCAACCACAACTTGACGGTCAAAACGGCCTGGACGAAGAAGTGCTTTATCCAGTACATCTGCACGGTTGGTTGCAGCAATCACGATAATGCCTTCATTGCCCTCAAAGCCGTCCATTTCAACCAGCATCTGGTTCAGTGTCTGTTCACGTTCATCGTGACCACCACCAGTACCTGAACCACGATGACGACCGACTGCATCAATCTCATCAATAAAGATGATACATGGCGCATGACGTTTTGCCTGTTCAAACATGTCACGTACACGGGATGCACCGACACCGACAAACATCTCAACGAAGTCAGAACCTGAAATACTAAAGAATGGAACTTTCGCTTCACCGGCAATGGCTTTGGCAAGTAAGGTTTTACCCGTACCTGGAGGACCCACCATTAACACACCACGTGGAATACTCGCACCCAGACGTTTAAATTTGGTTGGATCTTTCAGGAAATCTACGATTTCAACGACTTCTTGCTTGGCTTCGTCACAACCGGCAACATCAGTGAAAGTGACTTTAATCTGGTCTTCAGACAGCATTTTGGCTTTAGATTTACCAAAACTCATTGGGCCGTTTTTACCACCTGCACCGCCACCCATGTTGCGCATAAAGAACATGAATAACAAAATGATTAAAAGTACAGGGAAACTTGCAATAAGCAACTGCATGAGCAAGCCTTGACGTTGTGGTGCTTCACCTTCGACCACAACATTATTTTTAATCAGGCTTGGCATCAGTTCAGGATCCTGAACTGCCGGACGAATACTTTCAAACTCTGAACCGTTCGATTTTTCGCCACGAATTCTTTCGCCGTCAATCACAACTTGTTTAATTTGGCCAGCATTGACCGCGGCAACAAACTCTGAGTAGTTCATTGTAGTCGGTTGATTGCGGTCACTGACGTTGCTGAAGATTAACACCAGCACACCCAGTATCACGAGCCACAATACGGCATTCTTAAAAAGATCGCTCAAAGCTTTATTCCCATTCCAATCTAATTTGATCATGCCCTGTTCAGGGTGACCTTAATACTTAAGCTGTAAATCAACTTACAATTATCTGAAAACGTACAAAATGCACAATTTTTAACGACTTGGCAAGTAGACTTATTTTAAAGCCTTCTTACGTCCCTGCCCGATCAGGAAAACTTCCTTGGAACGAGCACGTGATGCCAAAGGTTTAGATGTTTTCAGAACATCAAAACTATCAACCACTTGCTTACGGAATTCGTCAAAACCTGAGCCTTGGAAAACTTTTACCACAAATTGACCTTTGGGGCCTAGCACCTTATTGGCAAAATCCAGTGCAAGTTCACACAAGTAAATCTGACGCGGTTGATCTACAGCCTTATTACCTGATGTATTGGGGGCCATATCTGAAATTACAACGTCTACAGTACGACCATCTAAAATTTCTAACAATTGCTGGAAGACTTCTTCTTCACGAAAGTCGCCTTGCAAGAAAGTCACATCAGGTAATGCATCCATTGGTAAAATGTCAGATGCAATCAATAAACCCTTGTCACCGACTAGCTTACCTGCGATTTGTGACCAACTCCCGGGAGCTGCACCCAAGTCGACTACAGTCATGCCGGGTTTGATGATCTTGTACTTTTCTTGCATCTCTAAGAGCTTATATGCTGCACGCGCACGATAGCCGTCCTTTTGCGCCTTTTTCACATAAGGATCGTCTAAATGCTCTCTCATCCAATCACGACTACTTTTAGATAACTTTTGGTTGGTAATGCGTGTAGCCATAACTCTCTAAATAAAAAAACGTCCAATTATTAATTGTACGTGAAAAAGACATATTTTGCAGTATACATGTGTATCTAAATCTAGGAGTTTTGCTCGTTATGAAGAGATATTGGAAATGATTATTTCCTGATAATTTAAAGCGTTTGTTTTTTGCTTTTGCTATACTAAGCCGTTTTAAAATTCAGGTTATCTCTCATGGCGTCTTTATCTATTCAGGAACGTAAGCGTTTACGTCAAATCGGACATGCTTTAAACCCGGTCGTTATGCTGGGTGACAAAGGCCTGACTGAAAATGTCATCGAAGAATTGGCGCGTGCTTTAAACGATCACGAACTGATTAAAGTAAAAATCGTAGCTGAGGATCGTGAAGCGCGTGCAGCATTGATTGCTGAAATTTCAGAAGCGACTGGTGCCGAAGTAGTTCAAACTATTGGTAAAATTGCGCTGCTTTACAAGAAAGCTGCGAAACAAAACCAAAAATTGTCCAACCTTGTCCGTTTCGCTCATCTGTCTAACTAAGTACAGGACTTATGGCAAGTTACGAACTTAGCGCATTTGATCGCCGTTTTCAGGCCATCTCTCTGGTTGCCGCCATTGAACAGCAAGGCCCATACAATTTAAATGTGGGCTTCTGGATCCGTGATCCCAATCAGTACATCTTGTGGCCCGACATGGTGACGGCACATCCCCGTCAGGATTTCCTGTGGGAACAGACCTGCTTTGAAATTTTTATTGGGGTTCAGGGCGAAGATTTTTATCGTGAGATTAATCTTTCCCCTTCTCAGGCCTGGCAGGCTTATCAATTCGAAGAATACCGCTATCCTGAAGATATGCCCCCCCAAGCTGCGGATGATATTGAGCTGAACCAGCTCAAACGTACGCATTATGGTCTCAATGTCAGTGTGGATCTGACTGATTTTATGGCAACACATAAACTGAAATGGGAAAACTTGTTCCTGGGTTTATCTGCTGTTTTAAAAACCTCACAAGGTGATCAATACTATGCCATGCAGCATAGTAGTCCTCAGGCAGATTTTCATAATAAACGTGACTGGTTGCATGTATTTTAAATAGATTGACGCTGTGCATCAGCTATTTAAAGTGTAACAGGCGAATAAAACGTGAGACTTAAAGTCTCACGTTTTTGTTTATTGCTCAAAAATGATTGATCCTCTGTATAATTATTTTAGATTTTTTATTGTTTTCAACGTTCATATTTTAATGATGTAGATGATGCTGCTCCTGAATAGATTTCACAGCAGCATAAAGAATAAAAGCAAAAGTAATGATCATCAGAAGAATGGTCCCAAACACCAGTCCCAGCACTCCCAAACATAATACGATTACACCTAGATAAAGTATGCGCCCCAATCCGCTTTCCAGATTCAGTAGCATGATCAATATCAGTAAAATAAGTACACCTACAAAATGCTGTTGCATCGTGACCCCCTTTAATTGTTATTGTGAGTCCGTTTTGCTGCATAAAGACAAAGGAGAACATTTGATTGTTCTCCTTTTTAAATAGCGGCCTTTCAGCGCAGCCTAACTTTTCAGCTCAGGACTTTTGTCCGAGCTCTCTGTTTTCACCACGGGTTTGACTTTTTTCAGTACTTCAATGGTACTGTCCTTAGAACGTTTAAAAGTATCGGTCAGATGTTCCTTATGCTTGGTCGAAATCTGACTGACATCCTCTTTCAACTCTTTACCCAGATTAGATAAGTCTTCGACGACAGCGTTGAATTCTGTCTTGATAAAGCTTTTCAGTTCAGTTAATTCTTTCTGCGAACCGAAAATCTGCTCCTTCAAAGTATCAATACGCTGTAACACCTCCTGCTTAAATTGACGCAATTGTTCCTGCACAGTGTCGCTTAACTGCTTGGCTTCAACTTCAAGCTTTTCCTTACTTTCCTCGATGGTTCCAATTGCCTGATCTTTAGCCTCGACTGCTACTTTTTCAAGCTTCTCGGCAGTTTCAGTGACCACGCTCGGAGTGATTTTTTTAGATGTATAGGACTTACGCATTGAGGGATTTAAAAAAGTCTCAAACTACTTTATAACGTATCTGTGATCAGACGAACTAAACATGCTTCTACAGCAACTTGTACATTACCCATTTA
>NZ_JAMXXK010000053.1 GCF_024129735.1 Acinetobacter lwoffii
AAGAAAGTTAAATCCTGTGCTTGACTCTTGTGGTTAAAAACAGGACATTTTAAATGGTTTATCGCATAGACATTTTAATTGGTGAATAACAACTATTAATATACTCATACAGGTCATTCACCATATATTTATAGCTGCTCAAGCAACTTAAACGTTAAAGCACTTCAAATTCAATCCGACGATTTCTCTTACGACCCTCAGCTGTTGCATTATCCGCTACAGGTTTACTTGAACCTGAACCTTCAGTACTCAGTAAATGCGCTGGAAGATTTTTTGCGATTAAATAAGCTTTTACTGCTTCTGCACGTTGCTGACTCAACATGAGATTTTTATTAGTATCGCCTGAACTATCCGTATGTCCAATAATCCGTATCTTTTTTCCGCTAACTTTATTTAAGGCACTGACCATTTCATCCAGTATCTGTATACCTGAAGTTGCTAATATTGCACTGCCAGATTCAAATTCAATAATCCGGTTCTTTAATGCAGCATCAATAATCTTCTGTTCTGCCTGATTGACTGAAAGCTGTGCATTTAAACGGTAATTTTCGGGTGTTAAACCCTTAAATCTTTCTGTAGTATCATGAATTTCATAAGAATTTGATACTTTACCCGTTAGCTGAATATCAGAACCTTTAATTGTTAACATTCCGTGTTTAACCTTTTTAAGGTCTTCATTAATCACATCAGTGACTATATTTGACCAATCCGTTGGTGCTACTACTTGACGAATCTGAATGCGATCTATCACATTTTCCTGACCATAAATTGAATACAATTTCGCCAAAATAGCTTGCTTACTACTGTTATTCGGTACATTACCTTCAGCAATTACAGGTTGTGCATGCACATTAAAACCAATTAGAAAACAGAATAAAATAATGATTTTATTTAACTTTAAGTATTTATTTTTTATTTTCATTTTATGCTTCTATAAATGTTTATTTAATTAATTTAATGCTTTGAGTCAGGCTTATCTGACTCTCAGTTAAAGACTATTCTAGTACCGCCAACCTTGAATTATTTTCTACACTAAAATTGGTTTTTAATTCATATCAATTCACCCACGTGATCCATTTACAATATGATTGATGAGTATCATGGCGCTAAAGTTCCTGTGTTTGCAGCAGTCGTCTTAGTTATCTGAGCTGTTTTTCCTGACATCGTCGTATTCTGTGCTGCGACCACTCTTACTGCTTTATTCGAAACAACCTGATCCACCAACTGTAAATTGCTATAACTTGGATTACTTCCGATAGAACTTGCATTATTTCCACTCACCAAACGAAAATTGGTCTTCACAAATAGTTCAGGATTCTCTTTACTGCGCCAGACCATCTCAAAAATATTGCCTTTTTGTGTACGCTGAGCACTATCAATCAAACGATTGATTCCATATTCCCCAGGCTCATCAAAAATGGTATGGGTCTTCCCTTCCAAATCAATCACCGTGATCCGTGCGCCTGGAATTGCGCCGAAATTTGGCCAGATAAAATTCACCCATTGTTGAATTCCGTTTTCAAATAGCATTCTTTGTCCATCAATATCAATGGTATAAGCCAATAAATGAGCCTGTTCCAGTGGGTAAAACTGGAAATTAGATTGATTGGGTCTCACTGCCTGACGACTGGTATTATTTAACTCACCAGTTGCCATACCATTCACAGGCGCGACATAATTTTGAAAGTTTGCAACAAACACAGGATTTAGATTAAGCCCTAAATCTTGCCAGGTTTTCGAGCTTAAGCTATAGCCACGACGGATCACTAAGGGATCAAGATGCTCTTTGACAAAACGGGAAATACTGCCATTTTCACCAAAAATCTGATTAATTTCTTGAGAGGTTGCCTGTAAGCTACCTTGATTGCTAAACGGATATTTTTGCGATAAATTTGCATTAAATGGTTGATAGGCCTGTATTAGCCAGAGTTCGTTCATTTCAGCTTGTGCCGGGAGCATCAGACTTTCAAAGGAACGTGTGAGAGGAACACTAAACAACTTTTTAATCAGCTGTTGATCCAGCTCATGGGTTCCTACCGACATTTTCTCATCCACAAACTTTTGAGTGATATTAAAGATAGAATTCTGCTCATCAACGGTCTGCTTAAGGAGCATCATGCTCGCCGGACCAATATCTCCAGAACTTTTTAGATCATTAAAGCGACTCCGTATCTTGGCCAGAGATTGCATATACTCATCCAGCAGCGACCGGTTCTGCAAATCATCTCGTGTACGTACAATCTGGTAGAAGATCTGAAAGTCTTTGGCAATCATCCCCTGAGAGAAAGTCGATGCAGAATTCTGTGCCAACTTGCCATCATGACGTTGCAATATCTTGCGTTTAAACCAGGCAATAAAACCTTTTTGTGGAACCGCCAACTCAGCTTGTACCATTGGATTATCCCAGCTGGTTTCTTGCGCTACCCGTTGTATGACTTTACGAATCGGTGAGTTTTCTGGTTCGCCAAGAATATCTATCTGATATGTTTGCTGATTAAAGTCACCGGCCTTGGCATAATAAATGGCACCCAAGAATTTACGCCATTCGCTGATATATTCTTTTTTATACATTTCAGTCAGCTGGCGTCGAATTTGTTCAGGACTGCCACTAAAACTCAAATCATCAGACTGTGATGTATTAAGTACCCAATCTTTACTTTCAGTTGGGCTTTGCGCCGCGGTTTCTATGGCAGGTTGTACATATTCGTTCCAGGCTTGATAGCTATAAAAACCGGGTAAGGCATAACTTCCCAACATGGTTGTCTGAGCATTCTCCCCGACCATCTGTTTGATCGTTAATGCAGGAAAACGTACCAAAGCCCGCATTTTAATTTTGTTATATACACGATCTCGTGCAGACACTCCGGTCATCATCGCGGTTAAAACCTGGCGAGTCTGTTCAACCAGAACAGTATCGGAATCCAGCTGGGGAAATGAACTCGAATCTGTCAGTGTCATGGCATAGCTAAGTAACTGCTCGGCCTTTTGCAGCATTTCAGCACGTGGCAGCTGACCACGATGCTGATCCAGCCAAGTCCGCCAAAAACGTGTCAACTGATCGCTGAGATGACTGGAATCTATAGATTTACGGTTACTCAACATCAGATATGTTTTAAGTGCATTATAAGCATCTTGCGGATTTTGGTCAGATGGTTCTAATGCGAGTTGCTGAACTTGTGCAGTCGGATTAATTTGCACATGAATATGATTTTCTTTAAGAACTGCTGCATTGCTTTTTACCCGTTGTAGATATTCTGCAATATTTTGCTGGCTGGGCTGCAATACTAATTGCTCAATTCCTTTAAGATATTCAGCTTGCAGTTTCTCCCTGATCTGTTGTCCTTGATATAGACCAAAACTGTATTTTAATGGACGCTTCTGATCAAATTGATCTAACTGTTGTAGATGAGCTTGCAAAATTAATAATGCATCGATTTGTGTGACCAGCTCCGTTCCTGACTGTTTCTGCATCTGTACGACCTTATTCAGGTCCGCCTGAACTTCTTCCATTAATTGCTGATTATTTCGATAAGACCACACCCACAGACTCAACACCATCGATACAGTAAGTAAAGCACCAGTAAAAGCCATAAAGCGTCGGCGTTTTCGTGCCGGATTAATATGCTGCTTCACCAGATTTTTATCTTTAAGAATCACTTCAGAAAATAAACCTTTCAGAAAATAACCATGATTCTGTGATACAGACTCTTTAGACAGGCCAAGATCATGATTATCGCTGCGGATCAGATGAAAGTCCTCAGCAATCTGTTCTGTCATTGGACTTTCAATGGAGCCTTCCTGTAAGGCGCTGGTAAAATAAAATCCACGAAAAACCGGTTTAAACTGATAAGGATTGTCTTGAAATAAAGTGGAAATAAAGGTTCTTAATACCGGTTTGAGACTCTTAAATTCCAGTGGAAAGGTCATTACACTGGGTGAAATATGCTGTGAATGCCGACGGGTTAAATGGGTCATACTTACATTTTTCAGACCCTCATATAAAATGCCATAATGCTTTTCAAATAGCTGAACAGCATTTGCACTCGAGTCTGGTTGATAAGCCAAAGTTGCGCCCCAAACCTGATCCAATTCTTGTCCATGATAACAATCAAAAAAATCCGTGAAGCCGGCAATCAGGTCCATCTTGGAGAATACCAGATAGACTGGCGCAAAAACTTCTAGACGTTCAGTCAGGTCTTGGATACGGGCACGCAGGTTCTTGGCCAGTTGTAGAGATTTCTGCGGACTCTGGTTGACCAGCTCAGCGATACTTACGATCACAATAAGACCATTCACTGGCACTTTAGAACGATTTTTCTTGAGAATATTTAAAAAGCCTAACCATTCAGAATGGTCCTCCGGATAGACTGAATAGCGTCCGGCTGTATCCAGTAAAATACCCTGAGTTGAAAAAAACCAGTCACAGTTTTGTGTTCCGCTGAGTCCAGCAGAGACCATTTTCTGGTGAGTTGCTTCAAAAGGAAACCGCAAACCAGAATGATAAATCGCCGAGCTTTTCCCACCCGCCGGATTACCGATGACCATATACCAAGGAAGTTCATACAGTGCCGCGTGACCCTTACGATCGCCTAATTTTGACTTACGAATCAGCTGAATAGATTGTTTGACTTGCTGACTGATCAGCTGAAGTTCTTCTTTATTATTGTATTTGCTTTCAGCTGTGGAACTTTGAGATAAGACGGTTGCGATTTCTTTGCCCTTTTTAGCATGCCGATAACGCCGGATAAGTGTATAAATCCCCCAGCCTATTAATATGGCAACATAGACCGTCAGCAATATCCAGGAAATACGATCAGAAACCGTATTTTTTATGGAAAGAATGACCACTAAAAAGGATAAGGCCATCATTGTTTTAGGGTTACTAAGGTACTGCCAGACATGCCCCAAGACTGTATAAAATAATGTATTCACTTTTATCCCTTTTTTCTTTAATTTTTATAAATAGTTAGGCTACTAATGAGATTTCATTCAGTTGATCACTTTCTTTATTTTTAAAACATAAATAGCTTGATTCTTGTTGTGTGCTGTAGCTTATTGTAACGACATTGCAGTATAAATGTGATGACAACATTGCTGCGAAAACTGCTGCCAAATATTGGGTATGCCCCAAATAGCTTTGAGGATAAATGGTAGGTTCTGGCTCAAAATCAATATTCGTAAATTTTTCTTGTATTTTTTTCATTATTTTAGGTTGGGTAGTGTCGTCTAATAACACTAAAAAAGGATATGCCTGTTCCATCTGAGAGGATAGATTAACCTGATGCTGACCCAAATATGCATACAGGTCAGTGACGTGCTTGCTGAGAGTCAATATTCGTGAAGGCATCATACCTTCAACTTCCAAGTCATGTGGGGATAAACACCAGCTAGCTGTATATTCCGCAGCAATATAGTCTTCATTTTTCCAAAATTGCTGATCTAGATAATCCTGATCAATTTCAGAATCCGCCATAATGATCAGGCTGATCTCATATGATTGACCTGAAATTTCCTGTACTAAATCTAGTAAGGCTGAATAAGCACGATCAGCAGACAGGAAATGAAACTCGATATGAATTTGGGCAGGCAGCAATGCATATTGTTGTTGAATTTGACTTATAAGCTGCTCTTGATAGAGATCACTCCAATCCCCAGTCATATGATCCACCAATAAAATATGCAGATTCAGCCTATTTAATCGACTTGCTGCTGTTGGATTAGAGGCAATATTTTCTTCATCTTCACAGTAGTTTTCCTGTATCCATCCCGGATGCATTCGATATTGATAAGCCAGTTCGTGATCATAAAATAGTGCTGAACGTTTTAACTGTTCCGAAATTAAGCTCAGACTTTCTTCATGCTGTTGGAGTTGTTGTTGAATCAACTGTTGAATTCGTTGTTCCCGTAATGTCGGAAGCATTTCTTCATTAGTTCTGTTTTCTTCAAGTAAGCGGTCCACAGAATGAATGCGATATGTCAATATAGGTAGACCAAAACGATTTAGCAGTTCTGAGTCCAGCTCAGGACTCTTGAACTGCTTCATGTGCTGCAAGATCTCTGCATTTTCGCCAAAACTGTGCCAAGCGGCAGCTGAAAAAATATTGAGCGTGTAATCCTCAATCGCTTGATCCAATTCTTCTTTATTTTCTAATTCTTGCTGTTGTGCTTGAAGAGATTTATGAGCCCTATCCTTTTGTTCTTGCTGTCTTTGTTTATAGGATTTTACAGCTTTATAAATAAAATAAGGTGTTAATAACAACAAGCAAATTAACAAAGGTAAAATGCCAAAATATAATAGGAAATCAATATTTGATGGATCGTATTGAGTATCTCGCCAGTAATAAATGACAAGAACATTGTTTAAAACGGATAAAACTATAAAAGTCTGAATAATACGCTTAATCATGACATTTTTCCTATCAGGCTATAGCAGGTTTCCGCATTGTGGATTGCCGGATTCAGCATTAATAAAGCTCCTCTGGCTAGCCCCATCGAATGTACTTCTCCAAGTTGGGCTGGGCATAATTCATCTTTGTCTAGAATCAACCGAAGATCCACTAACATGGTCGGGCTACACCAGGTTTGAAGTAACTGTTTCAATTTGGCGCTATGTATTCCTTCAGATAAAAAATTTATATAGTCTTCACGTTTTAATGGACCAATGACGATTTCAATTTTTTCATCAATTTGCTGAATGGTCTCTCCACAGAAGCTGTTGATTCCCAGTAAAACTGGTTGCAAAGCTCCCAAACCGCTTTTTTGCTGATCATCCAGTTGAAAGCTTTCCGGAATAAACTCATTAATCTTAAATTGATATTTAAAAATACAAGACAATATGCTGCTTAACGCATAATGGGTATTATTTTGCCCCTGCATCAAGCCTGAAAACTCAGCAAAATAGTCATCTATAGGTTGCTGTTCATGTTGTTGACCGCTATAGCCACTCAAAGCATGAAGCATGTTTAGATAATGATTTTCATGCTCAATTTCATAACGCAGTGGTAAATGATAATTCAGACAGGCATCGACATATTGTGCAGATAATTTATGATTAAACAGTCCGAGAAAGTGTAAGCTTTCTTCTCGGTGTGCCCCGGTACTCTGTTTAATTTTATGTGTATAGATATAAGGCAATACGCCCTGTACGCCAGTCAACCCCACGATTAAATTGGTCATCTGAACTTTATGATCTTGACATTGCAATGATTCAATTTCAGAAGTTGGAAAATTAAGATTGAGTGAACTAATAAATTCAAATGATTTACTCCATCCTTGATGTCTGTTCCGTGCAGGTGCATGTCTTAATAATCGCGTGGCTTGAATAAATTCAAAGCTGGTCGGCTGCTGAAAGAGCCGATCAACTACAGAAGCCTTTTGCCACCAACATTCTGTATGCATTGGTATAACTCCTGTTTTGACTTTGAATCTATGACGTGCATATCCACATAACTATTCATTTGAACTTTCAAATTAAAAATATGATTTAAAAGTTGCACAAAGATATACAGACTGGCTCCTCTAAAGACTTCTGGATCGATCTGGATTTCAACTTTGACACCCCGTACAAAAAGTGGAAATGGTTTATGCTCACGCAACTTCTGGCTCAGAGAAAACTGGATCGATTGAATTGAATTAATAATTAGCCGGTTGTCTTTGGATTGCGGCAAGTTATACAGTTCAAGTAATTCCTTAATGTGACTGACTGCATTTGCTTTCATTAAAGAAAGATTATTCAATGATAAATGCGAGATAATTCGCCACTGTTCTTGCTGCTTTTGATCAAAACAATAAGGTAAATTGGGTCTTTTTAATAATATGGCTTTACGTGCCAAACTATTGTCATTGAGAGATAAGTTATTCTGATCTTTGTTATAACTTTCATAAGGTAAATCCCGATTGCTGCATAACAACTGCATACTGATAAAGTCTGATGAAATTTTTTGTGGTTCTAAAGATTTGGAAATAATCGAATATTTCAGTTCTGTATGCTTGGTATTACTTTGCTCGGGCAACAGGTGATAATAAAATTGAGCATCAGCCTGATGATAATGACTCATGGCAAAGAAAGGTAATACGGGATAAGTTTTTTGACTGTTCTCGCGTTTCTCTCTCAATAACTTCATTTCGGTGATCGCATATACCTGAAAATATTCAGGATGATGTACATCACTTATTAATGAATATTCCAGGCGCAGATGATCAATTTTTTGTGGCTCAGCCTGTTTAGGGAATAAATTTATAACTGGTGTCGCAAATAATTTGAAATTAGCGCTATTTAATTCTGAATAATTTCTGATCATAGCTTGATCATTCAGATTTATTTTAAAATGAATGTGTAGCTCAAATTCTGCGGTTTCTATATTTAATTCTCTTAAAAAACTCAGATTGAGGTTAAGAAAATTAAATTTTTCTGGAAAGCAAAAATACTCGATTAATAAACGATAGGCATGATGAGTATGTTGATCAACTGGGAGCGCACTTTCCGCTTCAGTAAATCCCATTAGTTCAAATGGATTTTGAATATCAATCTCTTGATTCTGTACTATTACAGAAAAACCAGTCTCTGGATTAAAAATACAATCTAGTACTTGCAATGGAAAGCTGGAAATTGCATCCAGATAAATAGGTAATTTTTGTTGTTCCAACAGTCGCTGCTGCTGGTTAAAAATTTCAATACCAAAGCTCAAGGTTGCATTTCGATTTAAATGAACATGAGTCGAAGCATGCGTTTTAAAATTAACAGATTTTAAGGCGATTGGTAATAAATTAACCTGGTTTGTCGTACGATACTCACACTGTACCCCACGGATACTTTTTGATTTTAATACAGTTTGCTTGGGAATCTGCTGGCTACTTTTAAGCTGTCGGATTTTAATGGCATCGTCAAAACTGACCACTGAACATGCTGGAAAAGGTTTAAGGTACTGTGGAAACATCACCTCAAAAATAGCACGTGTAAATACTTCATAACTATCGTGCAGTTTCTTATCGATCCGGGCAGAAATCAGGGAAAATGCCTGAATCAGTCTTTCGATATGCGGATCATCAATCTGCTCTTGATTCAACGAAAGGCGTTGGGCAATTTTTGGGTATTTATTGGCAAACTCTCGTGATTGTTGCCCAAATTCCTGTAATTGCTTTTCGTAATAAGGTAATAATTCTTCGATCACAGCACACCTGCTGATGTTTTAGACAAAATTACGTATTGTTGCGTAGTAGGCTTGAGGAATGCGTCAAAAATTACCGGTTCATATAGGGGATAAATATTTAAGAATGCATGAATACTGAGACACAGACTTCCCCTGTTATGCTCATCCATCAGCATCTCGACTTTAACCTCCTTTAAACGAGGTTCGTGCGCGTGAATAGACTGTTCAATCGAGCGGCAGATTTTATCCCGTTCCATTGGATTCGCTGTTGAGAGCCCCACAAAATCAATGATGCCAAATTGAAGAATTGAACGTTTGACCTGATCATAACCATTAACCATCGCATCCAGATTAACCATACGGCTATTTAATAAATCTTCCAGATCGGCAGCCACTGACTCTCTCAAAGCCTGTAAAGAAAGGCCTTGAGAACATTGAATATCCTGAGACAATAGACGGTCAAATAATGTTGTTCTAAATCCGTAAGGATAAAGCTGATCCAAATTCATATTGTTATAGTCTAATTTTATTTATTTTTATAAATATCAGAGAGGCTGATCAAGACCAACCTCTAAAAGATCAAATTACGCTGCATAAGAAGCAGTATTATTTGATAATGACCATTTCTTGGTCACGGCACCCTTTTGTGTACCATTAATATCTTGCTGATTATACGTCCACTCAACTGCTGCATATTTCAAACCAAAAGCTTCTGTTGGAACGCCTTCTTGATTTACGGTTGGAGTGACCTGAGAAACCAGCACATGTTTTAATTTAATTTGCAGGTATTTAACGCGTTTATCACCATTAGCACGATAAAAATCGATTTGTACTTCATCGAAGGTATAACCTGCTGAACATGCTTCCCAAAGTTTTGGGCTGGTTGCATCCAGATCTTTCATAAAAATCATGTCGGAATGTTCAACCCGTTCTGCAGTATGGCCGCCTACACTAGAAGATGTTGCAGATTTTGGCTGACGAATGTTGTGCGACCAAGAATTTGCTTCTAGCCAGCTTTTATGTTCTGAATCACGAGATTCACCATCAACTTTATATTTGCCACGAAACTGGATGTAAATGTCTTTCATTTTAATAATTTTCCTGTTGTTATAAATATTCTTATAATTTTAGCAGCGGTCTTAATGACTCGACTGCGGTAACTCAGTGACCAGTCGTAAAGATACAGACAACTCGTCTAACTGAAAATGCGGTCTCAAAAAGACCACAGATTTGTAATGTCCAGGTTCAGCCGGATTTTCTACAACTTTTATCGAAGCTTCACGCAGTGGATACTGTGCTTTGGCTTCCTGTGAAGCGCCATCATCCAAAAGTACATATTGAGACAGCCAGTCGTTTAGAAATGCTTCGACATTTCCTGCAGATGTAAAACTTCCCACCTTATCTCGCATCATTGCTTTTAAATAATGAGCGATTCGCGAGACTGCCATAATGTACTGTATCTGACTGGATAATGCGGAATTGGCATTGGCAATATCGTTATCATATTTCTTTGGTTTTTGGGTAGATTGGGCACCGAAGAACGCGGCATAATCGGTATTTTTACAATGTACTAATGGAATAAAGCCAAGATCACTGAGTTCTTTTTCACGACGGTCCGTAATCGCAATTTCAGTCGGGCACTTAAATATGATTTCTCCATCATTGGTTTTAAAGGTATGCACTGGCAGACCTTCGACCAAACCGCCACCCTCAACCCCACGAATCGCAGCACACCAGCCATGCATATCAAAGGCATTGGTTAAACGCGTCCCCAAAGCATAAGCAGCATTCATCCACAGGTATTCATTATGATTTTCACCTGAAACTTCTTCTACATAGTTAAAGCCTGCTGTCGTATTGCCATCTTTAGGATGATAAGGTAAACGGCCTAATACTCGTGGAATAGTCAATGCCAGATAACGAGCATCATCACTTTCCCGGAATGAACGCCATTGCACATATTCAGCTGTTTCAAAAATTTTAGAAACATCGCGTGGGCGATCAATATCAGTAAAAGTTTCCAATCCGAACATGGAAGGACTTGCAGCTGAGAGAAACGGTGCATGTGCCGCTGATGCTACATGTGAAATCTGCTCGAGCAAATACAGGTCTGAAGGTGTGCGATCAAACTCAAAGTCGCCAATGAGGGTCGCATAAGGCGCACCGCCAAATGAACCATATTCTTCTTCATAGATTTTTTTAAATAGAGTACTTTGATCAAAGTCGCTGGCACTTTGAAAATCTTTAATCAATTCTTTTTTGGTCGTATTCAACATACGAATTTTAATTAAAGAGTGTGATGGCGTTTCCTGACAAAAGTAATACAGCCCTCGCCAGGTGGACTCAACTTTTTGAAACTGCTCGTGATGCATGATCTTGCTCAGATGGGTAGAAATAAGCGCATCAATTTCTGCAATGCGTTTATCTAAAGCCAAGGTCATATTGTCTGAAACTATAACGGTACCGGCCATGACTTCCTTGGCCAACTCACCAATCAAACTTTTGGCCCGATCATGTTCTTCTTCATTACGCGCAATTCGACTACGTTCAACAATAGAGTCCAGAATTGAGTATTCTTCAATAGCAACATTCGTGGTAGTTGCAGCATTAGAGTGATTCATTGTCTGCCTCCATACTCATTTTACGGATTTGGTCGGTATTTTTTAAAATATCATCCAGTAAATCTTCTAGACGTTCATTATTGGATATTTTATTGCGTAAATCAGTTAAACGTTCTCGTGCTTCTACCAGTTTTCGCAAAGGTTCGACTTGTTGGACTACCTGTTCTGGCCGAAAATCATCCATCGCATTAAAAACCAAATCTACTGATATTGTGCCACTCTCTTCAGTCAAACTATTTTCCACCTGAAAACTGGCACGAGGCGCCAGAGACTGCATCACCTCATCAATATTTCCCAAGTCTACATTGATAAATTTTTTATCTTTGAGCTTGGTTTTTTCAAGTTCCGATGCTGCTGAAAAATCTCCCAAAACCCCTACCACAAAGGGTAATTCTTTAATTTCACGGCCATCACCGACCTCAACATCGTAGGTCAATTGCACACGTGGTGGTCGAATACGCTGTAATTTTTTTTGTACACTTTCACGCTTAGCCATCATGATTTTCCTTATTAATTATTATTTAATGATCCAAATGGATTAGTACTAGGAGTGTGGGTTCGTGTACTGATACTTTCTGTTTTTTTACTACTGATAGCAGCCGTATTATTTTTTAGATTGCTTTTCGATGCTTTATTTTTATTTTGACTTAGGTTTTGTTTTACTGGGATATTTGGTTTATTTTTAGTCTGTTTTACTTTTGAGTTCCGCGCTGTCATTAAGGCAGATGCAGAAAATTTTGCTACAGGCTGTGCCAGATAAATATGTTCACTTAGCGACTTGGCTTGTGGATAGGTAGAGTCATTTAAGGCACGGACTTCTGTACTACGCATCTGTTCCAGACTTTGGGAAGATATCCCGACTCCTGCCAGGAATTCTAGATCAGTTAAATCTTGATGAGTATAATTTTGCTGATGTAATTGCTCGATTAAATTGAGTGCTTTCAGGTGATCACCTACTTCAACATAGCGTTTGGCAATTTGGGTAGACAACTGCTGCTGAAACAGAATATTTTTTCTTGCTGTCTTGTCACACAACTGCTGGTATAAATCAATGACAGTTGAATCAGTATCATTTTTTGCTTGTGGATAGCTCTTGATACATGATTTTTTTAATTCTGCTGCATGGATTTGAGCAAAACATAGCTGCGCCATCCCTGAGATGAGCAATACAATAAAACCTAGATTATTTTTCAAAATAAGCCTCAATTTTTAGTTATTGTTTTATATTTTTATAATCAAAATGATTTTTCTGTTTTTATAATTTAAAAAGCTAGTTGCGGATTTAACAAAAAATGATCACAGAAAGTCAATACATAAATGCGTTTTTGTTAAATATTTTATGTAATTTTAAAAATAGTAAGATTCCGACCAATGAATGCAGACATTTGGAGAAACTTGAGTAGAATATGCCAAAAATCTTGAGCCAAAATATCCTCATCGCTCATAGAAAAAACTAAATAAATAAAAATAAATTTAATAATAAGAAATATATAGCTATAAATTTCAAAAATATCAGGCTGTATATTCTCAAAGAGAAAAATATGAGTAATTTAAAAATTTTGATTACAAAATTATCTGAACATGCACGCCTATGCCTTGAGAAGGCAGCGAATTTCTGCATCACACAGCAAAATTATGAAATCGAAATTGAGCATTTTTTCTTAGAGTTGCTACAGCAACCAGACTTGAATGATCTCAAACTATTGCTCAAAAAATATGAAATTTCCGAAGATGATCTCACCCATGATCTGAATCAGAGTATTCAGCAAATGACTAAAGGAAATTCTCGTACACCTATCTTTGCCAAATCCATTATTCGTGTATTAGAACATGCCTGGCTTTTGGCTTCAGCAGAGCAAAATCCGATGATCCGCAGCGGACATCTACTGGTTGCCCTGCTCACTGCGCCTGATCTATATCAAATGACAATTCGTGCTTCTACTTTATTTGAGCAGCTTCCAATTGATCATTTGAAGCACCGATTTTTAGAGTTCTGTGAGCAAAGTATTGAAAATATGAGCTATTCTCAGCTTACTAAGGTAAAAGAAGATTCACCTAACGCACAGCTAAAATTAAATAAAACATCGGCACTTGATCAATACACTATTAATCTAACTGAAAAAGCACGCCAAGGCCAAATCGACCCGGTGATCGGTCGTGAGTTTGAAATCCGTTTGATGCTGGATATCCTGATGCGCCGTCGTCAGAACAATCCAATACTCACCGGCGACCCGGGAGTCGGTAAGACAGCTGTGGTAGAAGGATTAGCCCTGAAAATTGTGAATAATCAAGTACCTGATGTACTCAAAAATGTAGAACTTCATGTATTGGATCTGGGCTTATTACAAGCAGGTGCGAGTGTAAAAGGCGAGTTTGAGAATCGCCTGAAGCAAATTATTCGAGAAGTTCAGTCCTGCAGTTATCCTGTTATCTTGTTTATTGATGAAGCCCATACGCTGATTGGTGCAGGTGGTCAGGCTGGTCAGAATGATGCTGCCAATCTGTTAAAACCAGCTTTGGCACGAGGAGAACTGCGTACCATCGCCGCGACTACATGGGCGGAGTACAAACAATATTTTGAAAAAGATGCTGCGCTCAGCCGTCGTTTTCAGGTGATAAAGGTAGAAGAACCTAATGAAGAAGTCGCAATTAATATGTTGCGCGCCATGATTCCGCTCATGACTCAGCATTTTCAGTTGCAGATTGATGATGAAGCAATTACTGCTGCGGTGCGTAATTCACATCGTTATATCAGTGGACGGAAATTACCGGATAAGGCCATTAGTGTATTGGATACAGCCGCGGCACGGGTTGCCTTGAGCCAGAATGCGCAACCTGCAAAGTTAGAACAGTTACAGGCACAACTGCATAATTTTCGGCTAGAACATGAGATTTTAAATCAGGAGCATCAAAATTTTCCGTGTCATCAGACACGTTTAATTGAATTATCAAAAAATATTTCAAATTTGGAACAAGAGATTTCTCAGGTAGAACGGCAATGGCAGCAAGAACTTCAATTGGTTCAGGAAATAAAATTATTACAGATTCAATCCAAAAAAATTGAAAATAAAAATAAAATTAAAGTATTACAGCGATGTTTGTCTCAGATTCAGGCTGATAACCCACTCGTGTTTGAACGTGTAACAGTCCCTATGATTAATCAGATCATTTCTGACTGGACCGGAATTCCAGTAGGTAAAATGATGAATGATGAAATCCGACAGGTATTAAAATTACAAGATAAATTATCGCAACGTGTAATGGGTCAGGACTTTGCTTTGCATCAACTGGTCCAAGGTATTAAGACATCTAAAGCAAAACTGGATGATCCGAATAAACCGCAAGGTGTATTTTTATTGCTTGGCCCAAGTGGTGTGGGGAAAACTGAAACTGCCCTAGCCTTGGCTCAAGAATTGTATGGAGGAGAATCACATCTGATCACGATAAATATGTCGGAATATCAGGAAGCTCATACCGTATCTTCCTTAAAAGGTGCTCCTCCAGGTTATGTCGGTTATGGTCAAGGAGGCATTTTGACTGAAGCGGTACGCCGTAATCCTTATAGCGTGGTTTTATTAGATGAAATCGAAAAAGCTCATCCTGATGTGCAGGAATTATTTTATCAGGTCTTTGATAAAGGAATGCTGGAAGATGGTGAAGGCCGTCTAATTGATTTTAAAAATACGACAATCCTGTTGGCCTCCAATGTTGGCTCCAGTGCCATTATGCAGGCTTGTGTAAATCAACCCGTCGAAAACTGGCCGGATGCAAAAAGCTTAATTGAACTGTTCAAACCAAGTTTGTATCAGCAATTTAAACCGGCATTTTTAGGGCGTATGCAAATTGTGCCTTATTATCCTTTACATGATGAGCTATTGATCCAGATCATTCAGCATAAACTGGGGAAAATTACCCAACGTATTCAGCAGCAATATGCCACGCAGGTTACTTATAGTGAGGACTTGCTCGAACTTCTACTCAGCCGATGTACAGAAGTAGATAGCGGTGCGCGCAATATTGATCATATTTTAAATGCTTCAGTATTACCTGCTTTGGCTACAGAAATACTGACGGCCATGAGTGAGGAAAAGCTCCCTAAACTGATTCATATTGAGATCAAGAATGATGAAATTTTTTATAGCGTAGATCTTAAAGTTAAAATAGCACCAAAAGTACGGTCTAAAAACAGTAAAGTAGATGCTGCCTAGTAGAAGTAAATTAAAGCTAATAATAAATAAAATATAATAGTTGGAATAAATATGAGTCTGGAATTTGAATATTTATTGAAAAGTATTTCAGCCGATCAGCCGTGTGGTGTGGATTGTTCATTTTCAAACGATTTTCATGTGATTAAAAAGGCCAGAACTCATGATGATCCTTTATTGGATCAAGGTGACTGGGTCTCGGAACCGAAACAGGCCGATTGGCAACTTGTGCATGCTAAAACAATCGAATTATTAAGCGAAAAAACCAAAGATATCCGTTTATATAGCTGGCTTATAGAGGCTTGGAGTCATCTCCATGGTTTTAAAGGAATTGCCCGAGGATTGCATCTGACCCAGCAAAGTTTAGAGCGTTATTGGTTAGCGTTACATCCTCAAATCGAAGAGGATGATCTTGATCAGCGTTTGGGATTATTACAAGGTCTGATTACGCAATTGCCAACGTTGATGAAACAGGTGTCTTTGGTCAGCTCTGCGCCTTTTTATAGTTTGGGTGATTATGAGCTATTACTGCATCAGCGCAATATACAGCTAAAACAACAGCAGCAAGATGACTGCTCTGAAAATAATGCTGTTCAGAACTTGGAGTATTTTGAACAATCGTTGCTGCAGACCTCCAAAATCGTGTTAAGCGAGAATGAAGGTTATCTTCAGGAAATCCAAACCCAATGGCTGTATCTTAAAAATACACTGGATCATTTGCTGGGCCCGGATGCACCGAGTTACGCAAGCACAGATTCTCAACTGGAATCAATCTTTTCTAGTATCAAACGCATTTATAAAACTGATATTTCTCTAATATCTCAGAATCAAATAAATCCACCGCAATCTGGCACTCTAAAAATACCTGAAATAATAGTGATGAATACCTCGCTTAAAGATATACAAGAATTTCGACCTCAAGCCCAAAACCATCTGGCCAATCGTCAACAGGCGATGCAGTTATTACAAGAAATTGCACAGTATTTTCAATCGAATGAACCGCATAGTCCAGTGAGCTACATGCTGCAAAAGACAATTAAATGGAGTCAGATGCCCTTACATGAATGGCTTGCTCAAGTCATTAAGAATGAGAATCCGGTCGAAAATGTACATGAATTACTGGGTGTATATGCCAACGATGAATCTAAGAATGAGTGGTAAATATTAAAATGTTTAAAGCAGAAAAAGTACTGTGGGGCGAAGGTCTATTTTTAAGACCGCAACATTTTCAATTACAGGATGCCTATCATGAACAACGCTTGAGTCATATGATTCGGGCGACATT
The DNA here is from genome assembly GCF_024129735.1 of Acinetobacter lwoffii. GTDB lineage: Bacteria > Pseudomonadota > Gammaproteobacteria > Pseudomonadales > Moraxellaceae > Acinetobacter > Acinetobacter lwoffii_H. The sequence goes on from NZ_JAMXXK010000053.1 coordinate 17,261, forward strand.
TCCTTTTGCTCACGGGATCCAGTACATTCAGTTTGATGAAGCACAATTCAATATGCATATATTGGCATTGAGCAAAATTGAAATGATCTGGCAAGATGGTGAAATTTATCAGGCACCTGCACAGGATTTATTACCAGAACCCGTACAATTAGATACCTTAAACCTGCGCGGTGAAATGAAAATTTATTTGGCTTTACCAATGCTACAGCCGAACAAGCAAAATGTAAGTCATACCGAAAACACTCAGGCGAGTCGTTATCACTCACATTTAATCTCGACGCATGATTTATTCACCGATGCCACTACTGCAGAGATCACCCTGTTACGCCGTCGGGCAGAATTTAAACTTTTTGAAATTGGCCAAGAACCTCAGCAGCCTCTGGATGGTTATTTATATCTTCCGGTTGCTCAAATCCAACGACAAAGTTCGGGGAATTTTATTTTTGATCAGAAGTTCATTCCTCCAATTTTACATATTCAGGCCTGTGAATATCTACTGGACAATTTGAAGCGAACGCTAAATATTATTCGTGCCAAAATTAAAACCATTCAATCCAATAACCGTGAAAATGAACAGAAACTGATTGAATTCCGTTCTGGGGATATCGTCTCTTTCTGGCTGGTAAATGCCTTAAATACTGCCTATGCAACCTTAAATCATATTTTGCAGTATCCACAAATTCATCCGGAACGGCTATATGCGGAACTTTTAAGACTAAGCGGCTCCTTACTCACATTTTCAACAGCCTATGACATTGATCAACTACCGCAGTATCAGCATCATCATTTGTATGACAGTTTCAATCAGCTTGATATTATTCTCAGAGATTTACTCGATACAATTATTTCGAATCGATATATCAGCATCAGCTTAAAAGAAACGCGCCCGTCCTATTGGCTCGGTAGTCTGGAGACTGACAAGATCAGTCGCAATACCCGGCTATATCTTGCTGTATCGAGTAGCATTATGCCTGCACATGATCTGATTGCCTATGTTCCGATCCGTTTTAAAGTCGGCAGTAGCATAGATGTAGAACAACGTGTGGTTGCAGCTTTGCCTGCTGTACCCGTCCAGCACCTCATGCAGGTTCCTACTGCAATTCCAGTACGTTCCGGTGTGCATTATTTCGAGATCGAACCAAATAATGAACTGTATCAGCGCATGCTGGATTCAGAATCAATTTGTGTTTATATCCCGAACGGTTTTAAGGATATTACGGTTGAACTGATTGCTGTCATGAATGGATAAAATAAAAATGAATACAATCGCTAATTCTCCTTCTTCACTTTTTTCTTCACTTTTTGATGATGATCAAATCGGGGCCGGTTATACAGCCATGCAACCTGTAGAAAGCTACCCTACCTATACGAATAGTCTGGTAGATTTACTGCATGACGGCTTCTATATTGTTTTCCTGTTAAAAAATCATTATCTCCCTACAGATATTGAAGCCTTTCGTGAAAAAATTCTGGAGATGTTGAAAAGTTTTGAACATCAGACACGTCAGATGCAATTTTCAGCTGAAGATATTCAAGATGCAAAATATGCCTATTGCGCTTTAGTAGATGAAACAATTGTCACGCAACAGGATGAGCGATTTTTTGATCTTCAAAATGCTTGGATGATCAGTCCTTTACAGTTAATCCTGTTTGGCTCACAACTTGCAGGTTTTCACTTCTTTGAAAATCTGGAAGAAATACGCCATAAAGATAAGCAACGTCTGGCAGTATTAGAGGTATATCATTATTGCCTTTTATTGGGATTCCAGGGAAAGTATCGAATTGAATCTATTGAGCATTTAAATAGTCTGATTGCTCGTATCGGAGATCAGATTGATTATCTCAAGTGTAAAAAAGTTGCTTTTTCTCCTTTTTCAGCAATTCCAGATCAAATCCGACATATCATCCATCGTGAATTACCATTTTTCTGGATTCTGATATTTTTATTATTATTTGCTGTGATCAGCTTTGTGGTTTTTAAATATGCCTTGTCAACAGAACAAGCTGCTGTGTTTTCTCAATATCAAAATTTGATTAGCACTCCTGCTGAACAAGCTTATATTACGATTCATTTACCCTAACTCAATTTTCAAATAAATATGATGGACACTTATAAAAATCAAGACTTAAAAATGACGCCGTTGGAAAATTTATATCAATGAATAAAAAAATTTTTTGAATCATTATTAGATCAATCATTTAACTGATGATTTTGATTATAATAAGCAGCTTTACTGTATTAAGTCTGGCTATGTTAGTCTTGCTGTCCTACGAGTTTCGATTAAGAATACAGGATTTATTTCTTGGTTTGATTCCACAAAGCAAGCAACAATTTTCTCAAGCAAAACATTTTGTTCAGAAATTTTATCAGGCGGCATCGCCTGAGCATATTCAGTCTGAGTGGTATTTGCAGCAATGGTGGATTTTGATTGCAGGATTTAGCTTATTTGGCAGTATTTTAATATTCGCTTTTACGCAACCACTTACTGCAAGTAAGTTTGAAGCTGAATTTTTAAGGAAAGTTGATCCACAGATTTATGCATTATTAGATGGGCAAATATTAACAGCTCCAACTGAAGTTGATGAACAGCTTATTATCGAAGCCTTACAAGAAGAATCTTTAGCAAATCATTCTGTAATTTCAGCGCAAAGCCTTAATCTGAATATTGAAGACATTCATATAAATCCAAATATCAGCACAGCAGACCGTAAATGGCATAAGATGAATCCGCGATTTAAACAGCGCTTACTGATGGTTTTTAAAATTATGCGCGAACAGCATGGTTATGAGCTGGTTTTACTCGAAGGTTATCGAAGTCCGGAAAGGCAAAACTCTTTGGCGACCAACAGTAATATTACCAAGGCCAAAGGCTTTCAAAGTTATCATCAGTTTGGTCTGGCCGCGGATATTGCCTTTAAGCGGAATGGCAAGGTGGTGATTAGTGAACGTGATCCATGGGCCATGCGTGGTTATGAACTGTTTGGCCAGATTGCAGAATCGGTGGGTTTAACCTGGGGCGGTCGCTGGAAATCCATTAAAGATTTTGGACATACTGAATATCGTATGCCCGGTTTAAAGAAAACAGCTGAAATGGCGCATCAACTCATTCATGAAGGACAATTACAGACTCAAACATTTCAGCCTTGAGTGCGAAATCGTAAATTAATTTAGAAAAGTCTGCATATGTTTAATGACTTCATCTGGTTTTTCACCATGCAGCCAATGTCCTGTATTTTCAATGCATTCAATTTTCGCCTGAGAAAATTGTTCATTGATTGCCGCAAAATGTTCAGGTTTTGAGATATAAAAAGAATTACCGCCACGAAGAAATAAAGCTGGCAGATTAATTTTTTCGACCTTTTCCCAATCCATAATATCTGGATAATGATCAAATAAAGCCTGAACATTAAAGAGCCACTGCCCTTTATTAAAGGATTTTAATAAAAACTGAATTACCATTTCTTCATCAATGTATTCACGCATAATTTTTGCTGCCTCAAGTCGTGAAGCAACATTTGCTTGCTGCACCGCAAATAAAGCTTTAAAAATCTCAGTATGATGACTCTCATGATATTGGATTGGTGTAATATCCAGGACGACCAACCTTTCAGTTTGTACACGGGCTAAATCAGCCAATTTCATGGCAATTTTCCCACCCATGGAATGCCCTACTACTACGAACTTTTGAATATTTAAACTGGATAAAGTTTCTAGGACATCTTCAGCCATAAGCTGATAGTTTAAGTCTGAACTATGAGCAGAAAGACCATGATTGCATACATCAAGTTGGATCACGGTTCTTTGCTCAGAAAAATATCGAGCTAGTACGCCTAAATTACTTAAACTACCGAATAAACCATGAATGAAGACCATTGGAGATAGTACTGACGTTTCGTGGTGTTGAAGTTGATAATTTAGGATCATTTGAGAATTCCATGATTTCTTTGTTTAAGTGTTTATAGTGGGTTTATATTTGGAATTAATCAATTGCGAAATTTTTAAATATAAAATCCTGCTTAGGCTATTTTATGGGGATATATTTTGCTTAGGCTAAATAATTCATAAACGAATCATAAGTATTTAAAATTACGATTTTAGATCTGGATGGATATTTGGCTATCTATAAATATGAAAGAAGATGGTTGAGTTGTGGTGCAGACTAGACTTCCTTCATAAATCATTTTTCAATCAATTTAATTGTTTATCTTTCACCCAATCTAAATTGTATATGCCAGCAAGTAAATTAAAC
>NZ_JAMXXK010000054.1 GCF_024129735.1 Acinetobacter lwoffii
CGTGCCATTGAAAATATAGAAATAAAAATAACTCAAAGGAGGATTTTAAGTATTTAAAACCAATTCTTCAAATGAGGACACGCCCTAATAAAATATAAAAGTAAGTATTTTATGTTAACTGCCTATCATGTAGTTAAACAGACAATTGAAAACCCATTACAAAATACCTCACCTTTTTGGATTAGGTCCAAAGAAAAACATATAGAAAGTATTGATGATTTTTTAATGCCCAAAAAAGTTTGGTTTATTGGTGAACTAATTCCTGATGTAATAGGTTGGCAAGATTATACTGATGTAGTTCTTATTGAAATGTTTGATCCACATAAAAATTTTATTCCAGATAATTATGTTGATATTACTGAAAGAAGAGAATGTACTGAAATTCTATCTTCAAAGAAAATTTTCGAAGGTCAATTGTTAGCTGCTTCTGGTTATCCTTTAGAAGCTAATACATTTGAATATGAGGTAGTGCCGGAGGGCTATTCTCATGCAACTAATTTACAGCGACATCATGATATTGGAATATGTTTATTTGATGAGTATGGACATCCATATATAGATTATGAACAGTGTTCACATATGTTTACTGGAATAACATATGATCATAATGGAATGAGTGGGGGTGCTATATATAATTTTGAATCCAATAGTAAAGCAAAACTAGTGGGAATGGTTTTGAGTGGTAACAACAAGATAATCAGATTTATCCCAATATCAAACATTTTAGCTCATATACGTAACTACGATAAAGCAAGTTTTATAATTTTAGATTATGAAGAGGCTGTTCTAAAAGGATATTTGGAAAGATCAGGGGCATATTGTGTAGAAACAATGCAGACATGTTTGGATAAAATGTTGAGTGTACAGGGGGATTATGAGGTGTATAAAGATTGGCTCAAAAATAGAAAGCTCAAAACTCCAAAGGTAGGATATTTTTAAAAAACAGGAAATAAATAATTGTAATATTTTTATTAAGCTAAATAACTAAAGTAATATCTAACTTTATATTGGTTGGAAAAGTGGTTAAAGTAAAATGCCCAAACAATCCCGCTTCCTCTGTATTGGTGGTTTCCTCAACGGAACGCAGGTCAAAGACCAAGGTGATAACTTCACCTGTGTTGAAAATACCAAACAAGTGACTTATCACAAACGTGAAATCTTCCATCCTGATTCATGGGATCATGACTATTATGTTTGTGAAACCACGACTGAGAAACAAGCTCGAAACTGGGTCTATGACATTGAGTCAAAATAATATTTAATTCGATAAAGAAAGACATGGGTTGGCGTTATCGTCAGCCCATTTTTATATACGTTTTAAAATATTCAGACAATAAAAAGCCCCATGGTTAGGGGCTAGTCGTATATAGGTCAAGCCCATATACTGTAAGAGGCTCATCTCAAACTGAGAGTATTAGAACACAGCAGCCTGCAAATAACCATCTAAATCTGATTTAAACAGTCAATTGTTGTTCAATCACCGGCCATAAATTCTGATGCGATTTCTTGAACATCAGCATATGACCAATGGTTTTATAGGCATAACTTTTAGGTCTAAGTTCAATTATCTGGGTTTTTGCGTTTGGATATAAACGCAGTAAATCTTTCACGTTGGCTTCCGTGGCAATTTCATCATCCGATGAACAGATTGAGGTAATCGGGCAGGTGACTTGAGCATGATAATCATGGGATGGTGCAATATTTTTACCAATCGCGTTGATTACATAACCCGGTTTACTACAGAACTGCGCCCATTCTCGTGCCACATCTTTAGGCAGGTTTTCACCCATACCAATCGCTTGAGTCGGGCCATAGCCTTTAGTGATGCGTGCCAGTGGGAAAATAACATTAAACATCACTGGCGCAAGTAACTTGGTTTTACCTTTGAGTCCTTTCACATGTCCAGTAGAGCCAGAGACGGCCACCACTTTTGCGACTTTATCGTAATTTGGCACAATACCTAAAAGCTGACCACCGGCACTATGTCCAAGTAGTATCACTTTTCTTGCATTGGTACGCGTTAATAAAGCATCAATCGCGGCCGGTATATCCAGTTGACCCCATTGCACAATACTGGCTTTTGAATTTTTCAACGGGCCATGTAGTGAATCACCAATCCCCCGGAAATCAAAGACCATAACGGCATAGCCTTGAGCTTGTAACCACACACAAAACTGATGATAAAACTGTTTAGTAATGCCAGTTGCCGGACAGACTAATACTGGAAGTTTTTCAGTTTCAGAAATAGCTGCATAAAAACGTGCACTTAAGCGATAGCCATCCTGACACTGGAGAGTCAATGTTTCAAATTCAGACATACGATACACTATGATTTTTATAATCCTGATGAAGCTTTTACTGTATAGATTTTTAGCAGGGTAGCTCGGGAAAAACATGACTTAAAAGTCAGTAAAATAATAGAGATGGAATAAAATTATGCAGCTAATGGAACTTGAGCTGGCCGTTAAAATCGCCATTATTTTTAGTGGAATATTTTTGTGGGTCGGGATGTTCACCGGCGTCTGGAAATATTGGCAGATTCGTCAATCGCCTCAGTCACGCGCACATTATTATGTCGATATTGCCCATCGCAGCAGCCTGCTTTATGCGCCCGCGACCTTAATTCTGGCAGTGCTGGCCTATTGTTCAGTGTTGCCGAGTATGGTGAATCTGATTTGCGTACTGGTCAATATTGTATTTTTCAGCTTCTCTATTGGGGCTTATATGTTGCATGGTTTCCTGCAAGACACGACGAATCAGTTTAAACAGCCGCATCAGCTGGGTAAGTTTTATTTGCCAGGAAGTTTGATGACTTTCGCCATGCTGGGTTTAATTGTCGCAGAATTAGGCGGGACAGGGATTTTGCTCTATGGAGCATTTATCGGATTATTTTAATCTTATTTTTATAGTTATTCTGAAAGGATACTGGAATGTTGGAAAGTTAAAACACTTTTTTCACCAGATGGATGATTGGCCAAATCATCCATCTGGGCTAATTTAAAATTTGTTTATCGGTATTTCTGGTCTATGGCAGCCCATAGGAAAAATGCAGCTGAGACAATCAGTGCATAGCCAAAGTATTCAAGTTTTAAATTACCTTGAATTAAGCAATGGACGGTTAAAGTCAGCATGAGTGCAAAAGTGGTGCATATAAATGTCACCAGATTGGTGTTGTTGGCTTTAAGAGCGTCAATGAAGACTTGCTTGTTGAAATGTAATGATAACATCTCCATCCCTCCCATTTATTTATGTTATTGAAGATTAAAGCAGATTTAATCAGTCAGAATTGAATATATAGTTGTACTGTTTAATTTGGACCTTTGCAACTGCTGTGGCAGGCTTTTACAGTCAAAATGGCCATCTTTAGTCGTATAACCACATAATCACTTGATTAGGCAAGAATTATATTTTCAGATTTCACCTCCAGTTAATTTTGGAAATAAGATGTAGTCATCATTTAATTAATGCGACCAGATAGAAAATGCAAATTTTACGCCAAAGATATGTAGGGTTAATCAATACTTTGTAAGTCTGCGTATGACTCGGAAGGGAACTTGGTTTAAGTTGGCAACAATAAGTATCTAACATCAGAAAATCAAAAGTTCTGTTTATATTTATATAAAAAATAAAATAATTAAAGTGCGATCTTATTTATAGAAACGATTTTTTATAGAAAATCTTAGTATCAAGATTTACAGCGGTGATTTGATGTCATTATTAAGAAACAATAAATGTCCGTTTGGGTAAAACCTGACAATTATTGATCACGCTCAAACCGGATTTTGGGTAAAAATACGATTTTTCAGACATCCTAGAAGTTTTAGTTTCTAATACGGTCAATCACAGCTGTAATCAGCAATACAATCATGGACGGGATAAACCAGGCCAGATTCTGATCTGATAGAGGTAAATTTTGCAGTAATGCAGGCAATTCAAAACCAGCGACTTTTAATCCATCAAAAATACCAAAGATCAAGGCCACCAGGGTCACTGGCGCAATCACATGAGATGGTTTCTTGAAGAAGTTTGCACAGAAGCTCAGCATAATGACGCTAATGGCAGGCGGATAAATCGCGCTCAAGACTGGAACCGAAACAGCAATCAGTTTGGTTAAACCCAGGTTTGAAATCACCAGTGAGAAGCCCACCAGAACAAATACAAAGATCTTGTATGGAATCTTGGTCAAGTTGGAGAAATACTCAGCACAGGCACAAGTCAGACCAATTGCAGTCACCATACAGGCAATAAAAATCATGCCAGACAGGAAGTAAGCACCCATATCGCCAAAAGCATGTTGTACATATGCATGCAGGATAATGGCACCATTGGCTGCATTTGGTGCAATCTCATGGCTACCTAGTCCAAGTTTAAACAGACTTAAATACACCAGAGTTAAACCAATACCAGAAATAATGCCGGCATTCACTGCATATTTGGTAATCAGTTTTTTATCGGTTACACCACGTGAAGTAATGGCTTTAACAATCACAATACCGAAAACTAAAGCGCCCAAAGTATCCATGGTTAAATAACCATTTACGAAGCCTTCAGTCACTGGACTGGTAACGTAATTATCGATCGCTGCAGGCGGATTGCTGGCAGGGATCATCACGGCTGCTACACCCAAAATTATCAAAGAAATAATTTTAAGTGGTGACAGGAAATAGCCGACGGTATCCAGAATCTTGTTTGGATATAAAGATACGATGGTCACCACAGCAAAATAGATGATGCTGTAAATGAGCAGGCTGCCAGATTCATTGCCAAAGTAAGATGAAAAACCGATTTCATAAGAAACGGTTGCGGTACGCGGCGTCGCAAATAAAGGGCCAACAGCTAAGTAACAGATTACAGTCAGCAAGATGCTGGCTGCTTTGCCAAGAGGCGAGCTTAGTGCCTGAATGGAACCTTCAACGCGAGACAACGCAATAATGGTAATCACGGGTAAGCCGACTGCTGTAATAAGGAAACCTAAAGCAGCGAGCCATACGTGTTCACCGGCTTGTTGAGCCACAATCGGTGGGAAGATAATGTTGCCCGCACCAATAAATAGTGCAAAGGTCATAAAACCTAGGGCGACAATATCCCGGGTACGCAGACTTGTCATAAAGGGAGATCAATAGAACAAAAGAAAGCGATTTTAGTGTATATGTCCAATTTTTTGGAGTTTATTTTAAGGCTGGAAGCCTTGATTCTAGTGAGTTTGCGGATCACATAACCGGTCATTCAAATCTTGGTAGAAATATATGTTTGATAATTCGCTGAAAAATATACTTTTCCTTACAAGCTCAAAAAATATCTGCACTTGATATCAAAATATGTCAGTTATTGTTTGTACAAATAAGCAGCAGTGAAAAGTCCTATTTCAAGGAAAATTGCTGTGCCGAAACTCAACAACTGCGACATATTTCGCAAAAAAGGGATTATAATTCAGGGATTCATAGTGAGGATAGGTATATGCGAGCTCCAGCGATAAGTCTTAAAACTGAGCAAGATGTTGAAAAACTGCGGATATCTGGGCGTTTGGCTGCAGAAGTTTTAGCGATGATCGGGGAGCATGTCAAGCCAGGTGTCACGACTGAATATCTGGATGATCTCTGTCATGATTTTATTGTAAATACCTTAAAAGTGACGCCTGCCAATATTGGCTATTATGGCTATACCAAAACCACCTGTATTTCACCGAATGAAGTGGTTTGTCACGGCATTCCATCATCGAAAGTCGTTCTGCAGGATGGCGATATTATCAATATTGATGTTGCCATTATTAAAGACGGTTATTTTGGTGATACAAGCCGGATGTACTATGTTGGAACTCCTTCTCCAGAAGCCAAGCGACTGGTCAATACCACCTATGAAGCCATGGTGGCCGGGATTCATGCGGTGAAGCCGGGCGCGACTCTAGGTGATATCGGCTATGCGATTCAAACGGTCGCACAGCGTGAAGGCTATTCCATCGTGCGCGAATATTGCGGTCACGGCATCGGTAAGGTCTATCACGAGCAGCCAAACATTCTGCATTACGGTCAGCCAGGTCAGGGCATTAAACTGGTTCCAGGCATGGTGTTTACCATTGAGCCGATGGTGAATATGGGAAAAGCCCGCGTCAAAGAGCTGAAAGATGGCTGGACTGTAGTCACCACGGATAAATCCTGGTCGGCGCAATGGGAACATATGGTCTATGTCACCGAAACCGGGTTTGAAGTCTTGTCGCCTTGGCCTGAAGGCACAGGTGAGTATCCGGAAATTTAAAATATTGATTGAATGATCTTTATTCAGATAATCCACTTACATAAATTACAACTCACTCGTTCTTGCTGACGAAAACATACAGAACACTACATTAAACAGTGGTTTAGGATTTTATATCTGATTAAACTAAGAGTCAGATACATAGGTTCCCTTTTTTTCGCTCACTATGCTGTAGTGAAAGTTTCTCTAGCTCATTTTTCCCCAAGAATGAGCTATTTTTTTTGTCTAGTTTTTCTCAAAAGTACTTCATTTAGCGCCGATTTAATTCAGCGACCAGATAATCAATAAAGACCCTTACTGCAGGTAATAAGCCGCGACGTGAAGGATAAACCACATGGAAAATACCATGCGGTGCTTTCCAGTCAGGAAGCACTCGAACCAGTTCACCACTTGCTACATATTGCTCGACCACATTATCTGGCAGCAAAGTGACGCCTGAGCCTGACGCGGCCAGTTGTGCTAGCATATTCAGGTCAGAACCCAGGACGGTTGGACTGACACGAATTTTTTTCTGTTCCTGCTGTTCATTTTGTAAGGTCAGAAACTGTTCGGTATGGTCTTCGGCCATACTCAGGATTTTATGCTCAGCCAGTTGCTCAGGGTTTTTCAGTTCACCAAATTCATTTAAGTAGCCCTGACTGGCGAATAGATGCTGCTCAATTTTTTCAAACTGGCGAATCACCAGATTCGGGTCATCATCCAGGCTGGAACGGACACGTAAGGCCAGATCAAAGCCTTCATTGATAATATCGACCCGGCGATTGGTGATCATCATCTGGACTTTAATTTCAGGATATTTTTTCAAAAAATCCGGCAGAATTTTTGCCAGTTCGTTCTGGGCAATAGACACTGGCAGACTGACTTTAATAGTTCCGCGCGGTTCGGTACTCAAATGGTCGACCAGATCATGCGCTGCCTGTGCAGCACTCAGCATGACTTGGGCATGCCGGTAAATATTCATGCCGATATCGGTGACAGCAAAATGACGCGAACTGCGCTGAATCAGACGTACGCCCAGGCGCTCTTCCAGATTAAACACCCGGCGGCTAAGTTTGGATTTGGGAATATCAGTTGCACGTTCGGCTGCACTAAAGCCGCCATGTTCCACCACCTGAGCGAAACAATAAAAGTCATCCAGATCAGACAGCATGGTTTAATTCCATTCTTGCAACGATAAGCTGATTAAAAATTGATTGTTGCATACTGTCAATCAGAGAATGTAGTGCATAAAGATTTTAATTCGCGGATTTCAGTAAACCTAGCAGTGTTTGCATGCCATCGGTCGCGTTTTGGGGGATTTTGTAAAACTGTGCAGGCAAATACTGCTGCTCGGCTTTCGGGTCGATGTAATAGGCCTGACAGTACGCAGGAATATCATGAATTAACCCGGCGACCGGATAAACCTGTAGGCTGGTGCCAATCACCACAAAAATATCGGCATCCTGTACACAGTCTTGGGCTTCTTCATACGCGGGCACGGCTTCGCCAAACCAGACCACATGCGGACGTAACGGATAGCCTGCCTTACAAAAGTGTTGATTTAAATCTAATTCAGCACCTTCAATTGGATAAAACTCGGTCGTGCTTTGTGCATCGGGGCCTGAGCTTTTGGCCAGACGAATATTGCCATGTAAATGGATCACCTTGGAGCTGCCGGCACGTTCATGCAAGTCATCAATATTTTGGGTGATTACATGCACATCAAAGTTATCTTCAAGATCCGCAATCACCTGGTGGGCAGCATTTGGCTGTGCTTCTAGAATATTTTTACGGCGGGCGTTATAAAAGCGTTGTACCAGTTGCGGATTTTTAGCCCAAGCCTCAAGTGTAGCCACTTCTTCTATACGATACTGTTCCCAAAGTCCATCACTGTCGCGAAAAGTATTAATGCCACTTTCGGCGCTCATGCCTGCACCGGAAAAGACCACCAGCTTTTTCATTGTTCTATCTCCTGAATCTTTAGGCAGCTGAAGTGCTAGATTGTGAATTTTCATTTAAAAAGATGCCAAGTTCTCGGGCAAATTTTAGCGGTTCAGTCAGTAAAGGTGTATGGCCGGATTTGCTGAAAAGTATCTGTTTGGCCTGAGGCAGGCTTTCTGCAATCAGGCGCTGACCTTCAAAAGGATATAGCTTGGATTGTACGCCGCTAAAGAAAGTCACCGAACAGCTGAGCTGGGCCAATGCCTCTCGGTAATCCTCACGATGGTATAAATAATTGTTGATATACCACGCCATATAATCCACCCGGCTGGAAGGCATTAACAGACTTTGCAGGCGAGGTTGATTCAAAATGAATTCGAAAGCTTTCAGACTATATTTTTGTTGATTTTGTAGCTGAATAAACTTTAGCCATATGGCGGCAATTTGTTTACGGACAGAAACGTCAAGATCACGGATCAATTCAACTTGCTGATATTGCGTAAGTAGGACAGAGAGCTGCTGCAGGATGTCGATAAATTCCTGATAACGTGGACCAAAAAGACCAAAATCCCAGGCATCATCGACCGGAATTTTGGGAGTCTGATCAATGTGCAAATAAGCAGAAATCTGACTGGAAAAGTTGTCATAATGCATGCCGTGCATTGCGGTGGTTGCACCCATGGAATAGGCAATGACGATGACTTGATCTAATTCTAGCTGGGTCAGAACTGAACGCACATCCAGCCAGTGACTGGAAATTGCATCGAGATCTTGCGGAATTTTACAGCGACTGGAAGCCCCAAAGCCGCGCCATTCTGGAATAATGAAACAGAAATTTTTCTGATGCGGATAGAGAAAAGCTTTCCATTGCCAGCTCAGCATGCCAAGTCCCGAGAGCACCAGTACAGGCTGTCCCTGACCATATTCGCGTACAAATAGCTGTTCACCATCGGGCATGCGATAAAAGGGCATGTGTGTCTCCGTATTTAGAATTATTTTGCGTCAAATTGTTTGAGTCGCGGAATGACTTGTTCCAGCCAGGAAATCCAGCCCAGTTCCTGATCAATCCCCAGTTGCAAAATCATTTTATGAATATACAGGGTACGGTCAGTTTCGTCCGCTTCGGCAAAGTCCTTGGCAAAAATCTGCTGATAGGTTTTCAGTTTTTCTTTATGCAGTTCTAGATGGCGTTCCAGCTCTGCCAAGGTGTTATTGCCACCAAGCTGGGCTTCGGCACGTAAACGCACCATCAGTTCTTCGCGCAGTTGTGCCGGTGGGCTTTGTTGCAGCATCCAGTTGGCCAGTTCTTCCCGGCCCAGACGTTCCACTTGATAAGTCTTTTTGCGGCTATTGGAATCTTCCTCTTCTAGCGTGGAAATCCAGCCTTTTTGTAGCATGGCATTCAGCTCGCGATAAATCTGCTGATGAGTTGCATTCCAGAAGAAGCCCATGGAACGGTCAAAGCGGCGGGCCAGTTCGATTCCGGTGCTGGGTTTTTCAATCAGGCTGGTCAATAAAACATGCGCTAAAGACATAAACGTCTCAAAAAAGTGACTCGGGATTATTATGCAACATGTTGCATAAAAATCAATTCTGGCATATAAATTAGTGCAACAAATTGCATTAAACTGGATGGGTTGAGGGATCAAACTGCCAGTTGCTAAAACAATAGCCAGCCTAAACGCACGCTCAGGAGTTGAAATGTCTAAATATCCGAATTTACTTGCCCCCTTGAACTTGGGTTTTACCACGCTTAAAAACCGCGTGTTAATGGGTTCCATGCACGTTGGTCTTGAAGAGGCACCCGGCGGATATGATCGGATGGCAGCTTTCTATGCAGAGCGTGCCAAAGGTGGAGTCGCTTTAATCGTCACCGGCGGGATTTCACCAAATGATCATGGGGTGACGTTTCATGGTGGTTCCAAACTTGACACTCTTGAAGAAGCTGAAAAGCATAAGGTAATTACCCAGGCCGTACATGAGGCAGGCGGGAAAATTGCCATGCAGATTTTGCATACCGGACGCTATTCTTATCAGGCTGAAAATGTCGCGCCATCCCCAATTCAGGCACCAATCAATCCGGTAAAACCGCATGCTTTGACTTCGGCTGAAGTGCAGCAAACCATTGATGATTTTGCCAATTGTGCCAAGCTGGCTAAATATGCCGGTTATGACGGTGTAGAAATCATGGGCTCGGAAGGCTATCTGATTAATGAGTTTATTGCCGCGCGTACCAACCATCGTGATGATGAGTGGGGCGGAAGCTATGCAAACCGCATCCGTTTTCCGATTGAAATTGTACGCCGTACCCGTGAAATGGTCGGTGAGAACTTTATCATTATTTATCGCCTGTCTATGCTGGATCTGGTCGAAGGCGGTTCAACTCTGGAAGAAGTCATCCAGTTGGCGAAAGAAATTGAAAAAGCCGGTGCGACCATTATCAATACCGGCATTGGCTGGCATGAAGCCCGCATTCCGACCATTGCCACGAAAGTGCCACGGGCGGCTTTCACTTGGGTCACGCGTAAGCTGAAAGGTCAGGTGAAGATTCCTTTAATCACTTCAAACCGTATTAATACTCCGGAAATGGCTGAATATGTATTGGCGTCTGGTGATGCTGATATGATTTCTATGGCCCGTCCGATGCTGGCAGACTCTGAGTTTGTCCTGAAAGCGGAGCAGGGTCGTAGCGATGAGATCAATACCTGTATCGGTTGTAATCAGGCCTGTCTGGATCATATTTTCTCAATGAAAATTGCCACCTGTCTGGTCAATCCACGTGCCTGCTATGAAACAGAGCTCATTTTTAAAGAAACCAATGTAGCAAAAAATATTGCCGTGATTGGTGCGGGTCCTGCAGGTTTAAGCTTTGCTGTATATGCAGCAAATCGCGGTCATCAGGTGACGGTATTTGAAGCCGCTGCTCAGATTGGCGGGCAGTTTAATATTGCCAAGACCATTCCGGGCAAGGAAGAGTTTTATGAAACCTTGCGCTACTTCAAGCGTCAGATTGAATTACAACCACGTATCAAATTGCAACTGAATCATAAGGCGAGTCTGGAAGAGCTGGCTCAGTCAAGCTTTGATGATATTGTGGTGGCAACAGGCGTGACACCACGTCAACTTGAGATTCCAGGTATTGATCATGCAAAAGTACTGTCTTATCTGGACGTTTTGAAAGAACGTAAGCCAGTGGGTCAGCGAGTTGCCATTATTGGTGCAGGCGGTATTGGTTTTGATACAGCCGAATTCCTGAGTCATGAAGGAGAAAGTGGCAGTATCAATCCGGAAAAATTCTATGATGAATGGGGTATTGATACTGACTATGAAAATGTCGGTGGCTTAAAAGCTGCAAATGTAGAAAAACCGCAACGTGAAATTTATTTATTGCAACGTAAAGCCGCTTCAGTCGGCGCAAGTTTGGGTAAAACCACAGGCTGGATTCATCGTACTGGTTTAAAACACCGTGATGTGAAAATGATTGCGGGCGCCAGCTATGAAAAAATTGATGATCAGGGCTTACATATAGTCGTGAATGACAAGCCTACTGTGCTGGAGGTCGATCATGTGATTATTTGTGCCGGTCAGGAGTCTTATACCGCCATGTTTGATGAGCTAAAAGCGGCTGGTAAAAATGTGCATCTGATTGGTGGAGCGAAAGAAGCGGGTGAGCTGGATGCCAAGCGTGCAATCCGTCAGGGTGCTGAATTGGCAGCGGTGATCTGAAAATATTAAAACCTGCTTTTTCCCCTCTCCTTTATTAAAGGAGAGGGTTAGGGAGAGGATTTGTAAGAAAGAATCCCCCCTTGCGAAGCAGTACTTCTCACCTTTAATAAAAGGGGGAATTCTGTCAATTAAAAGAAAGAAGTATTTAAGCTTTTATTAAAAAATATCAAAAAAAAGGAATCCAAAATGACCATCGAAAATACCAGAAAATCCATTGCACGCTGGCATGAGATGCTAGAAAGCCGTGATATATCGATCTTGAATGAGCTGCTTGCTGAGGAAGTAGTATTTCGTTCACCTGTGGCTTTTCAGCCTTATCCTGGAAAACAGGTGGTATTTTTTATTTTGACCAATGTCATTCAAGTCTTTGAAAACTTCACTTATCACCGTGAATTTATAAGTGAAGATGGTAACAATGTCGTACTTGAGTTTTCTGCCAATGTGGGCGATAAAAAACTAAAGGGAGTTGACATGATTCAGTTTAATGAAGAGGGTCAGATGATTGATTTTGAAGTCATGATCCGACCTAAGTCCGGACTTGAAGCCTTGGCTGTACAGATGGGCCAGCGGATGCAATCATTCCAAGCTAAAACTTAATTCTAACTATTGATTCAAGTCGGCATGAAATTTGTAAATCACAGCTAGTACAACTAGAGGGGGATGACAGATGAAAATGTTGCTTAAAAAATTGGGTCAGCTTTCCAGTGAATATCTGGATCGTTTCAGCGGAGCAGACGAACCGACCCTGTATTACAATCCGAATGGTGTATTTTCAGGACTCATTGAACGCTTACCGCAGTTGCAACAAAAATATCGTCCTACGCCTTGGTTAGCCAATGCACATGCACATATTCTGTATTTCGATTTAATTAAAAAACGTACCATTAAGCTGAAATATGATGCGCTTGAACAGCTGAAAATGTCAGATGGCGGCATTACCGGTATTGCCTGGTATGGACTGGATCTTCCGGCAAGTACGCCAACGATTGTCTTACTCCATACTATTACCGGTTCTCCTGAATCGATGCGTGAACTGGTTCGTGATCTGCATAAACATACCGGTTGGCGTGTGGCATTGTGTTTACGCCGTGGTCACGCAGACTTACCCATGCCTGTGCCTAAAATGAACCTGTTTGGTTCAACTCAGGATTTGCGTGAGCAGCTCTTGTATATACAGGACAGATTTCCTCAGTCCGATCTCTATGGGGTTGGATCTTCTGCGGGTACGGGATTGTTAGTGCGTTATCTGGGCGAAGAAGGTGAACAAACCCCACTCAAAGCGGCTTTTGCCTTATGCCCTGGCTATAACACTGAAACCGGTTTTGCCAATGTGCATCCGTTTTACAGTAAAGTCATGGCCAAAAAACTGATTAAGCGCTTTATTCATCCTTATCAGGAAACCTGGCAGGTCTGCCCAAGCTGGAAACAGTTATTAGAAGTTAAAGATCTGTCTGAATTTGAAAAACTTTATTTTGAACTGGCCGGATTTGCGGATTATGCCAGTTATACTCAGGCAACCAATCCGATTTATGTGTTTGAAAGTGTCAAAATCCCACTGATGATTTTAAATGCGGAGGATGATCCGGTTTGTCACATCCGAAATTTAGAACCTTATAAAGAAAAAATTCGGGCGATGTCTAATATTATGGTGATTACCACCAAAAAAGGCAGTCATTGCGGCTTTTATCAGGGCTTGATGCAAACCGAATCTTGGGCTACCCGACTAATGGCAGACTATTTGATTCACTTATCTCGTGCACCGGCAACAGTATCCGCTTAAAAAGTTCCAATAAAAAACCCAGCATCTGCTGGGTTTTTTTGATGAATTCTCTTGATTAATCAAGCGCTGGCATCGCTGCTGCAATGGCATCAGCCACAGCGTCTTCTTCAGATTTGTTTGAATCAGAGTTTGATTTAGGCGTTGCTGCAGGTTTTGAAGGCTCTGGAGCTGGATTGTTTTCTGACGGCGTTCTTGTTGGAGCTGGTGTAGCTTCAACAGGTTCAGGCTTCTTCACTTCACGACGAATTTCAGTCGTCGTGTTAGCTGTCTGTTCACGTTGAATTTCCACAGTTGTCTCTGGAACTTCTTCAATTACCGCTTCTTCTACCGGCTCAAGCGGTTCAAATTGTGCTGGTTCAGGCGTTACAACTTCAGGTGCTGGATTAACCTCAACTTGTTCTTCTTCTTTAGGTGCTTCTTTTTTTACACACGCAGTCAAGCTCAGGCCAGTCAGGATTACGGTACAGAGTAAAAATTTCTTCATCATCATTGCATCAAACAGAAAAGTGTGGAGGGGATTACACTATTATAGCAGCAAATTACAAGATAGAAATCATATGAACTTACAGTAATTTTTTATTGGAATTGCTGTTAGAATAGTCAATTGTTTATTGTTCTTTGAATTGATGCGGATTGACTTTGCTTTCTAGGTACAAGGTAAAGTAAAATTGCGCAACATTGCAGGCCGATTTAGGCTCGATTGTACGAGAAACCCAATGACCCATTTTATTTTCGTTACTGGTGGTGTAGTTTCATCACTAGGTAAAGGTATTTCAGCTGCTTCTGTTGCTGCACTTTTAGAAGCTCGTGGTTTAAAAGTGACCATGGTAAAAATGGATCCATACATTAATGTCGATCCAGGGACGATGAGCCCATTCCAACATGGTGAAGTTTTTGTTACAGAAGACGGTGCTGAAACAGACTTAGATTTGGGTTACTACGAACGTTTCTTGCGTCGTGCGAAAATGACCAAACTGAATAACTTCACATCAGGTCGTGTTTACCAAGATGTTCTGAACAAAGAACGCCGTGGTGACTATCTGGGTGGTACTGTGCAAGTTATTCCACACATTACTGACAATATCAAAGAGCGTGTCCTGCGTGCAGGCGAAGGCTATGATGTTGCGATTGTAGAGATCGGCGGTACAGTAGGTGACATTGAATCTCTCCCATTCATGGAATCTGTACGTCAGCTAATGGTTGAACTTGGTCATAAACGTACCATGTTAATGCACTTAACGTTACTCCCATACATTAAGTCTGCAGCAGAATTAAAAACCAAACCAACACAGCACTCTGTTAAAGAACTTCTGTCAATTGGTATTCAGCCAGACATTCTCATCTGCCGTACCGAGTACGATGTAGATGCAGATACTATCCGTAAAATTGCATTATTTACCAACGTTGAAGCACGTGCCGTTGTGGTATGTAAAGATGCACGTTCGATCTATCAGATTCCACGTACTTTCTACGAACAGAATGTTGATGATTTAATCTGCGAACGTTTTGGTTATAACGACCTTCCTGAAGCGGATTTAACCGATTGGGATAACGTGGTAGAAGCATTATTGAACCCAGAATACACCGTTCGTGTAGCGATGGTCGGTAAATATGTAGAACTTCCAGATGCGTATAAATCTGTGAACGAAGCACTTTTACATGCCGGGGTGAAAAACCGCGTTAAAGTCCAAATTGACTATGTCAATGCAGAAGAACTTGAAAGCCAGGACGTGAACGAAGTATTGAAAGATGCCGATGCGATTCTGGTTCCAGGTGGTTTTGGTGAACGTGGTACTGAAGGCAAAATGCAGGCGATTCAATTCGCACGTGAAAACGGTGTACCTTTCCTTGGTATTTGCTTAGGTATGCAGTTGGCTGTAATCGAATATGCACGTAATGTTGTGGGCATTAGCGATGCAACGTCGACTGAATTTAACCGTTCGACCAAATCTCCATTGATTGGCTTGATCACTGAATGGTTAGATGAGCGCGGTGAAGTTCAGCAACGTTCTGCTGACTCTGATTTGGGTGGCACCATGCGTCTAGGGGCTCAAAAATCTGAACTGGTTGCAGGCACAAAAACAGCTGAAATCTATGGTTCTGAAGAAATCATTGAGCGTCACCGTCACCGTTACGAAATGAACAACCGTTATATCCCATTGCTTGAAGAAAAAGGCATGAAGATTTCTGGTTATTCACCGGTACAGCATCTGGTAGAAACAGTTGAAATTCCTCAACATCCTTGGTTTATTGCGGTACAATTCCACCCGGAATTTACCAGCTCACCACGTGAAGGTCATCCATTATTTGCCGGTTTCATTGATGCTGCGAAAAAGCAGTACCAAAAAACTCAATAATCGGTGTGTAGGACACAACTAGGAAGTTTAAATGTCGCAATTAAAACCACAAGAAATTGTACGTTTGGGCGATATACAAATGGCAAATCATTTGCCATTTGTATTATTCGGCGGAATGAATGTACTTGAATCTAAAGACTTGGCTTTTGAGATCGCTGAGGCTTATGTCGATATTTGTACACGTTTGGGTATTCCCTATGTGTTCAAGGCCAGCTTTGATAAAGCCAACCGTTCAAGCTTGAACTCGTTCCGTGGCCCAGGCCTCGACAAAGGTCTCGAGTGGTTAGCTGACATTAAAAAACACTTTAATGTGCCAATCATCACTGATGTACACGAGCCGTACCAGGCGGCGCCTGTTGCAGAAGTGGCTGACATTATCCAGCTGCCGGCTTTCTTGAGTCGTCAGACGGATCTGGTGGAAGCCATGGCAAAAACCGATGCCATCATCAACATCAAAAAAGCACAATTCCTTGCACCACACGAAATGCGTCATATTTTGCATAAGTGTCTGGAAGCAGGAAATGACAAACTGATCATTTGTGAGCGTGGTTCAGCATTTGGCTATAACAATCTGGTTGTAGACATGCTGGGCTTCGATATCATGAAAGAAATGAATGTGCCTGTGTTCTTTGATGTGACGCATGCCTTGCAAACTCCAGGTGGCCGTGCCGATTCTGCTGGCGGACGCCGCGCCCAGATTACCACATTGGCGCGTGCAGGTATGGCAACCGGTCTTGCAGGTTTGTTCCTGGAAGCACATCCTGATCCAGAGAAAGCCAAGTGTGATGGCCCATGTGCATTGCGCATGTCTCAACTTGAGCCTTTCTTGGCACAGCTAAAAGAATTGGATACCTTGGTCAAAGGTTTCGAAAAGTTAGATACACACTGAGTTTATCACTCTTGCGCTGCCGTATAGGCAGCTCATATTAATCAACTGAGGAATAGTTCATGAGCCAAATCGTTGACATTCGTGCACGTGAAATTTTGGACTCTCGTGGTAACCCTACCATCGAAGCAGACGTAATCTTAGCATCTGGCGTAGTTGGCCGTGCATGTGCACCATCTGGTGCTTCAACTGGTTCTCGTGAAGCTTTAGAACTTCGTGATGGCGATAAAGCGCGTTACTTAGGTAAAGGCGTTAAAACTGCGGTAAATAACGTAAATACGTTAATCCGTGACGCTTTGGTCGGTAAATCAGTATTCGAACAAAAAGACATCGATAACACGATGATCGCGCTTGACGGTACTGAAAACAAAGAAAAACTAGGTGCAAACGCAACTTTGGCAGTGTCTTTGGCTGCTGCTCGCGCTGCTGCTGAAGAAAAGAAAATTCCTCTTTTCCAATACATCGCAGATCTTCGCGGTCAAACGATTCTAACTATGCCTGTACCAATGATGAACATCATCAATGGTGGTTCACATGCAGACAACAACGTCGATATTCAAGAATTTATGATTGAGCCAGTAGGCTTCACTTCATTCTCTGAAGCACTACGTGCCGGTGCTGAAATCTTTCATTCACTTAAATCAGTTTTAAACAAAAAAGGTTTAAACACTGCGGTAGGTGATGAAGGTGGTTTTGCGCCGAACTTGCGTTCAAACGAAGAAGCAATCACGGTTATTCTTGAAGCAATTGGTCAAACTGGCTACAAAGCAGGTTCTGACATCATGCTTGCGCTGGATTGTGCATCTTCAGAATTCTACAAAGACGGTCAGTACATTCTTGCAGGTGAAGGCAACAAAGCGTTCACAAGCAACCAGTTCTCTGACTATTTAGCAGGTCTGGTAAACCAATACCCAATTATCTCGATTGAGGATGGTCTGGATGAATCTGACTGGGAAGGCTGGTCTTACCTGACTTCTATTCTTGGTGACAAGATCCAGTTGGTTGGTGACGATTTATTCGTAACGAATCCTAAGATTTTACAACGTGGTATTAATGAGAAAGTTGGTAACTCGATCTTAATCAAATACAACCAGATCGGTACCTTGACTGAAACTTTAGATGCGATTTATCTTGCGAAAGAAAATGGTTACTCTACTGTAATTTCACACCGTTCAGGTGAAACTGAAGATTCAACGATTGCTGATCTTGCAGTAGGTACAGCAGCGGGTCAAATCAAGACTGGTTCACTTTGCCGTTCTGACCGTGTAGCGAAATATAATCAATTACTTCGTATTGAAGAATTGACTAATGCTGCATATCGCGGTAAAGCTGAGTTCAAAGGTTTGAACTAAGCGACTTATGTCAATGTTAAATGTATTCGACTCGACTGCGAGTAAAGTACTGTTGGGCCTTGCGATCATTTTGATCGCAGGGTTTCAATATTTATACTGGTTTGGTGAAGGTGGTTATCATGATCATCAGCAACTGACCCAGAAAATCCAGCAACAAATGGAATTGAATGATGAACTAAAAGAGCGTAATCGCGTTCTGGCGGCAGAAGTTTATGATTTGAAGAATGGTATTGAAGCCATCGAAGAACATGCGCGTTTAGATCTTGGCCTGATTAAGCCACGCGAAACTTTTATTCAAATGAGCACGATCAGTACTCAATATAAACCGATCTATCTTAATCCTAATTCTAAAGTAGACCTGCGAACCAATGAGTCAGCTGAAGCACCAACCACACCCTAAACTTTGGGTCATTCTTCCAGCTGCAGGTTCCGGTAGCCGTTTCTCCAAAACAGAACTGAAACAATATCAGATGATTCAAGAGCGAACTGTTCTTGAACATACGGTGGCTCGTCTGAATCAACTACCTTTGACAGGTTATGTTCTGGCGATTGGTGAACAGGACAACGTCGCAAAAACGCTACCATTTTCCAGTCTGGAGAAAGCCCATTTTTGTTTGGGTGGTGCCGAGCGGGTGAATTCCGTGTTAAATGCACTGAACTATTTATCTCAAATCGCTTCTGAAGATGAGTGGGTGCTGGTACATGACGCGGCGCGTCCCTGTGTTAGTCAGGATTGTCTGCAACAACTGGTCAATACGGCAATTTTACAGGATCAGGCTGCGATTCTGGCGATTCCAGTAAGAGATACACTTAAGCGTGTAGTAACCAATTTTGATATTGAGGAAACAGTGGATCGTTCAATGCTCTGGCAGGCACAAACACCACAAATGGCGAAACTGGGAGTCTTAAATCGTGCTATTCAACAAGCATTGAAAGATGGTGCCACGATTACCGATGAAGCCAGTGCGCTGGAACATATCGGTAAGCCGGTGAGTGTAGTACAAGGTCGTTCCGATAATATTAAAATTACCTATCCGGATGATCTGGAACTGGCCAGGCTGATTTTACAGGCTCAGGCTTAAAAATATATTCAAATAATATTTAAATAAAAGCAGAATAAATCTGGCTGTAGCGATCTATTCGCTATAGCTTTCACTTATAATTTTGCCATCATTCTTTTTCACCTTTTGGCCAATGATACCTTCACAGCAGTATCGGTTTTTACGTCACTCTTTGCGTGATGGACGTAGTATTAACCCGCAAGATTCATCTCGATGGACCAAGTTGCACCTTGATCCCTGGTTATTGTGCTTTCTAGTTCTCAATGCAATCCTGGGTTTAATGGTGGTGTATAGCGCGACATCCGAAGACTCTGGCATGGTGGTGCGTCAGGCGATCAGTTTTGGAATTGGTTTTGTGCTGCTGTTTATCTGTGCGCAGATTCCACCGAAAGTCTATCAGGCGATTAGTCCATACCTGTATGCCTTCGGGATCTTCATGCTGCTTCTGGTCTTTGTGATTGGTGAAAAACGTTTGGGTGCAACCCGCTGGATTACCTTGCCAGGGGTGGGAAGCATGCAACCGAGTGAGGTGATGAAATTTGCCATGCCTTTGATGATGGCATGGTATTTTGCACGTAAGCCATTTCCTCCCAAATTTTTGCATATTGTCGGGGCTTTGATTCTATTGGGCGTACCATTTGTTTTGGTGGCACTTCAGCCTGACTTGAACATTGGCTTGGTAATTCCTGGTATTTTTGTTCTATTTTTAAGTGGGATGTCGTGGCGTCTGATTGGTGGTGCAGCAGCGGCGGTAGCTGTGGCAGCTCCGGCTGCATGGATGTTCGTGCTACAAGAGTATCAAAAAAAACGTATTACCACGTTATTTGATCCGGAATCGGATGCCTTGGGTGCAGGCTGGAATATCATCCAGTCCAAAATTGCGATTGGTTCAGGTGGTTCCACGGGCAAAGGCTATACCGAAGGTACCCAATCACATTTAGGTTATCTGCCTGAACATCATACTGACTTTATTATGTCGACTTATGCTGAAGAATTCGGTTTTATCGGTGTTTTCCTGCTGTTTAGTTTATTCACTGCCATTATTATTCGCTGTCTGATGATTGGTTTAAACAGCTTTCATAACTTTGGCCGTTTATATGCTGGAGCCATGGGACTGACTTTCTTCTTCTTTGTATTTTTAAACTCAGGCATGGTGAGCGGGATTTTACCTGTAACTGGAGATCCATTACCGCTCATGAGTTATGGTGGAACGGCAGTGATTTCCATGCTGGCCGGGATGGGCATTGTGATGTCGATTCATACTCATCGATAAGTCATTCTAAAAGTCGGACTGGTTCCGGCTTTTTATATACTTAAAATAAGTTGTTTTAAAAATCCTGTTTTGGCCAGAAGAAAAAAGAAGAATATTTTAGAATTCGTATGAAATTAAAAAGCCCTCAAATGAGTAATGCCAGTCAGTTAAGAAATTGACTGGCATTTTCTTGGATATTTTTGTGCTTTAATTTTCACTACTCGCGGACATTGCCTTTGCCTTTT
>NZ_JAMXXK010000055.1 GCF_024129735.1 Acinetobacter lwoffii
TCTTGGCTCATCAATTTTCTGACAAATATTTCTCAAATAAACTTCGAGTAATTTCTACCATCAATCAATGAAAATAATTTCGATCAATCAATCAGTAAAAATCCACACAAGTTGTTCTTCATAATCTCTTAATGATCTTCTTAAAACCTCGTCAGTTTCAAGCTCCAACCCAATCACTTAACGTTTCGTTTCATGCATTGCGTTGGTGTGCTGCGTATTCTATACAGTTTCAAAACGAGCGCAAGGGCTTTTCTTAAAAATATTCAAAAAAACCAATCATGCGTTTATTTTTTAATCTAAAAGGCTATTTTTAACACTTTTTTGCGTTTTTCTAGCTAATTCCGCATGAAAAGTTTAAGCAAATGTTAATTTTCTAGCCTTCATCTCATAAAAAAAGATCACCTCAATGGTGATCTTTTTGATTCTTCATCAAAATATTTTAATTTGTCTGCTCAGCGAGCCAAGTCATAAATTTTTGACGTTCAGCTTTAGAAGCTTTCTGCCATAATTGAATCAGCTGCTGATCATTCTGTTCTACTGACTGAGTATATATAGCTGCCGGTTGATGAACTGGTGTCGCGGCTTGAGTTGTCATATCTACTTTTTTAGTCAATACGCGATTTCCAAACCATGGTTTCGCTGAATCTTTAGCACCCGTCTGCTGGACTAAGAGCTGATTTTTCGCATCATATAGGCCAATAATGGGCTGATCTTTATATTTTTGCGCTGCATCAAAATCTTTAGGCGCCTGAATAAGTGCTAAACGGTAAGTTTCACCATCTTTAAGGCTTGGTGTTTTTACCGTAACCACACCTGACTTTAAAATGTCATGTGAATTGTCTGAATGCTGGAAAAATTCGTTATAGCGTACGCTGATCGCATTTACACCTGCATCCAAGCTATAAGTCTGATTAGAACGTAATAGACCCGAGTTCACCTCTTGATCATTTACGGCAACAATTTTTATTTCTTCAGGTACTGTGACGGTCACTGCCGAAAAAACTGGTGTGCTAAACAGAAACACTGCTGCAGTTGCCGCAATACGTAAACCCATATCCTATACTCATTTTTGGTTGTTTATTAAAAATTAGCTGCACTATGCCGCGTCTAAATGACAATCTTATGACAAAAGCTGGAGCGATACAGCCTGTGTTCTTAGCATTTATTTGGCTAGACATATTACATCACATCTAAATACAACTCGAAGACATAAAAAAGAAGCATCAACGTGCTTCTTTTAAATCTACTTTTTAATCTAAAATTATTTATGCAAAGGTCTTAAAGCGCTCTGCATCATCCATAAAGGTTTTTTCACCTGCAGGAGCTTCAATCGAACCAAATACCAGTTGAGCGCGAAGTTTCCAGTGAGATGGAATCTCGAAAGTTTGTGCGACTTCTTCATCAATAATTGGATTGTAGTGCTGCAATGAAGCACCAATATTTCTTTCTGCCAAAGCGGTCCAGGTTGCAAACTGTGCAATAGCAGAAGAATGCTCAGACCAGACCGGGAAGTTATCGGCATAAAGTGCAAACTGCTCCTGCATCGACTTCACCACGTTCTGGTCTTCATAAAACAGTGCGGTACCATAACCTGCAGCAAAAGCATTGATCTTGCTATTGGTTGATTCAAATGCATCTGCTGAAACCAGATCACGTAAAGTTTCACGTACAATATGCCAGAAAGTATCATGTGATTGACCAAATAAAATCACCACACGCGAGGTTTGCGAGTTAAAAGATGACGGACTGTGCTTCACCGCATCTTTAATGATTTTCTCAATTTCTGCTTGATCCAGCTCTACATTTTTTCCAATTGAATAAATGCTACGGCGTTGTTTAATCTGATCTAAAAATGCCATGAACCCACCTCTTTATATTTTGATTATTTGAAAATCGATAAAGTCATATTACGTGCTTTAAACACCCAAGACAGGTGCATTTCGATAACAATGTGTTTTATTTATAGAACAATCAGATTTAGATCTGGGTAGCGTATTTGTATCTGATTTTATCCGCAGCTTCCATGCTGTCACATATAAAGTTCTCTATAAACTTTTAATTAAATACTTTGAAACGGTGCTGATCCGGCTTTTGTAATTTTTCTTCTACTGTTTGTTCAATTGATCCAAAGCAAAGTTGGGCTCGCAACAACCAGTTCTTTTCAATTTCAAAATGCTCAGCGACCCTTTCATCAATCAGTGGATTATAATGTTGTAAGGATGTCCCTAAGCCAGAATCTGCCAGCGTCGTCCACACAGCAAATTGCGCCATACCGGAAGTTTGTTCCGACCATGCTGGAAAATCTTCACTATTTAATGGCATTTTCTTTTGTAATTGTTGAATCACGGCTTGATCTTCATAAAACAAAACCGTGCCATAGACAGCAGCACATTGATTTAACTTGATTTCCATCCCTTCGTAAATATATGCCGGCATATGCTGACGCTGTACCTGTTTCACAATTTCCCAGAATTAATGATGAGAATCTGCGAATAACACCACAATGCGCGTAGTTTGAGAATCATAAGCCGAAGGACAACTCCGCACTGCTTCCTGAATGATTTCGCTAAGATAAGCCTGACTATAATGTACCCGCTTACCGAGTTGATCGATACTACGGCGCTTTTTCAATTGATCGACAAAAGTCAATTCTAAATCATCATTCAGTTTATTTTTTCTTGAAAATTTAAAATCCTTGGTTATATCGCTTGTTAATACCTGACCAATCTTATTTAGCAATGCCATTTTCTACCCCACAAAAAACAAGCCAAATCAGCTTAGAGAATCCCCTACAATTATAAGGCCTTTATTAAGATGGGCAGATTTAGTGGTGGTTTTACTGTCGGTTTTTACAACACTCGAACTGGCTAAAAACAATAAACTCCGCACTTGGCGGAGTTTATGTGAAGCATTGCGCATTATTTATTTTTCAGTTTCAAATAATGCAGCAACAAAAGATTTGGCAGAGAATGGACGCAAGTCATCAATTTTTTCACCGACACCAATAAAGCGAATCGGCACATGAGTACGACTGGCGATATTAAATAGGACACCGCCTTTGGCAGTACCATCAAGCTTGGTAATGGTCAGACCCGTCAAGCCTACCGCTTCATCAAACATCTCGACCTGATTAATGGCATTCTGGCCAGTACCGGCATCGACCACCAACATCACTTCATGCGGCGCAGTGGCATCAATTTTCTGCATCACACGTTTTACTTTGGTCAATTCCTGCATCAAATGGCCTTTGTTATGCAAACGACCCGCTGTGTCTGCAATCAATACATCTACACCTTTAGCACGCGCACTTTCAAAAGCATCGAAAATCACTGAAGCTGAGTCAGCACCATGACCCTGAGCAACAACCGCAATATTATTACGCTCACCCCAGATCTGTAGCTGTTCAGTTGCAGCCGCACGGAAAGTATCGCCTGCTGCCAACATGACGGTCTTGCCTTCACCTTGCAGGCGCTTTGCCAACTTGCCAATGGTAGTCGTTTTACCGACACCATTCACACCAACTACCAGAATCACATAAGGCGATTTATTCGGATCAATGTGTAGCGGTTTTACTCGTGGTGCCAATAAAGCCACCAGTTCTTCCTGAAGCGCTTTATAGAGTGAATGCGAGTAGATCAAATCACCACGTGCCGTACGTTCAGTCAGGTTAGCGATAATGGTCTTGGTTGCTTCCACGCCAATATCTGCCACCAGAAGCTGCTCTTCGACTTCTTCTAATAATTCATCATCAATTTCTTTACCGCCAATCAGGATATTGACCATCCCATCGGCAAGGTTTTTACGGGTTTTGGTTAAACCCACTTTCATACGGCTAAAGAAGCCACCTTTCGCCGCAGAATCTTCATTTTCAGTTTCTGTGGTAACAGGTGCAGAAACTACAGCTGTTTCGCTTGGCGTTTCTACGATAGGCACACTCACCGCAGGTAAGCTCGGTAATGTGACATCATCATCTCCGATATCAGCATCAATCAAAAATTTGTTTTGCCCATTAGATTGCTGTTGCATGCCGAATCCTTGAAAAGCATTGCGTTAAAAACCCAGATTCTACCATAACTTGCCTGCTTTGCAGCTAGCAATGCAAATGCTGGACAAACATACCAAAAAGCTACAGCTCTTGGTTGCTTTCATCTCCGCATTTATTAAAAATAACCCTAAATACAAATGCCTATTTCAGGAGATCTAGTGTTCATCACCTTTTTGACTATCTCCTCTTTCTCGCAAATGATCAAACAGACGCTTTATCCACTCAGCGCTGTCTTACTCAGTCTGACTTTTAGTACGGCTCAGGCACAAACCCGAAGCGAATTATCACGGACTACTTTTGAAACCACTTTAAGTAACGGTTTAAAAGTCATTATTCGGGAAGACCATCG
The DNA here is from genome assembly GCF_024129735.1 of Acinetobacter lwoffii. Lineage (GTDB taxonomy): Bacteria > Pseudomonadota > Gammaproteobacteria > Pseudomonadales > Moraxellaceae > Acinetobacter > Acinetobacter lwoffii_H. The sequence goes on from NZ_JAMXXK010000055.1 coordinate 4,395, forward strand.
TGCGCCCATGGTAATGACACAAATCTGGTACAAAGTCGGCAGCAGCGATGAATCTGGAAATATTCTGGGGGTATCACATGCGCTTGAACATATGATGTTTAAAGGTACTCACAAAGTTCCAAATGACGAATTTACCCGCCTGAGCCGGATTTATGGCGGCAGTATCAATGCAGCCACCTTCACCAATTACACCAATTATTATCAGCTTTATCCTAAGGCCTATTTTCCTATGGCCTTGGAACTCGAGTCTGACCGTATGAGCAATTTATTGCTACGGCAGCAGGACTTCGAACCAGAAATTAAAGTCGTCATGGAAGAACGGCGCCAGCGTACCGATGACAATCCGCGGGCGCAAGCCTTTGAACGGTTTAAATGGATCAGTTATCCGACCAGCCACTACCGTCAGCCGGTGATTGGACACATGAAAACTCTGAATAATATTCAGTTGAATGATGTCAAAAAATGGTATCGGGATTGGTACAGTCCGAATAATGCCATTCTGGTGATTGTTGGAAATGTAGAATCTGAAGCTGCTTTGGCTCAGGTACAAAAATATTTTGCTGACATTCCCGCACGCCCAACCCCAGCACGCAATGATGTACTGGAGTTTGAGCGTTTGGGTTATCGCCATATGGAAATCAATAGCAATATTCAGGTGCCCAATCTGTACATGACCTGGAATGTAAAATCCCTTGGCACTGCCAAAAACCCCCAAGATGCTTATGCCTTGACCATTATTCGCAGTCTTTTGGACAGTGGCATTTCTTCGCGCCTGCAAGACCGATTGGTACGTGATCGTAAAATTCTGACCTCTGTCAGCGTTTCTTATGATCCCTATAATCGCGGCGACAGCCTGTTTGGTATTTCTGCCTTACCTGCGCCGGGCATCTCTTTGCAAGAAGCACAACAAGCAATTCAGGATGAAGTGGATTTACTTAAAACTACAGCGATGACCCAACAGGAAGTGGATCGTATCAGTACCCGCTTTATTTCCAATTTGATCTATAGCCAGGATGATATTGCCGGACAAGCCAAAATGATTGGAAATCTAGAGGTCAATGGCTTGAGTTATCGCCTGATGGATGAATTACCGAAACACTTTGAAAGTGTCAGCGTTCAGGATATCCAGCGTGTCGCAAACGCCTATTTTGTACGTGAAAATCTCAGCACGCTTTATCTCTCTCCTGAACAAAACACCCAGCAACGGGGATTATAATGCTTCAACTTCGTTCATTTTTGCTTATTTCAATTTTAAGTCTTAGCTCGGCTACCCATGCAGAAAACTATCTGGATCCCCAGCCTAACCAAAATGATAATCCGAGTCAGTTACAGTCTATCCCTTTGCTGCAAAGCTTAAAAAATATTAATCAGCAACGGGATTTTCAGGCGCCTTATATTCATGATCTAAATAATCGCTACAAAGTACGCACGCTGTTTGTTGAAACGCAAGATCTTCCCATGGTAGATATCCAGCTGACCTTTAATGCCGGTTCGGCCCGTGATCAGGAAATTGCCAAAGGCCTATATGGTCTATCCAATATGGCAGCCAAGTTGATGCGTGAAGGAACCGACAAATATAGCGCCAATCAGGTGGCGGAAGTTTTTGACCAAACCGGAGCACAATTCAGCGTACAAGCCTATCGGGATATGTTTGTGGTTCGTCTGCGTACGCTTTCAGACCCGGAAAAACTGGAACCCGCATTGGGCATGCTGATGGAGGTTCTCAAGAATGCATCATTTAAACCATCCAGCATTAATCTGGCTTTAAGCAATACCCAAGTGGGACAAAAACAGCTGCAGGAAAACCCAAGCCGACTGATGGATATCCGTTTTTATCGTGCCCTATATGGTCAGCACCCTTATGCAGAACCAATCAGCGGCACCCAAGGCAGCACCAAAAAAATTAACGCAGAATTATTAAAAAAATTCCGTGATCAGTTTCTGGTGGCGCAAAATATGAATATTGCCATTACGGGTAAACTCAGCCCGAAACAGGCACTGGAACTATCTGAACGAATTGCCGGCAATTTACCGCAAGGGCAAAAAGCAGAGGCATTGCCACAGCCTGAAATCCAATCTGGTTTTGAAGTAGTACATCTACCCTATAACTCGTCTCAGGCGCATGTCACTTTTGGGCATTTAGGCCCAACCCGCTTTACTGAAGATAAACTGGCTTTAGAGGTCGCCAATCGCATGTTTGGCGGTAGCGGATTTAATGCGGTATTGATGCAGGAACTGCGGGTGAAACGTGGTTTTACTTATGGCGCTTATAGTTCGTTGAGCTTTAGTCAGGCACCGGGCGTATTCAGCTTTAAGTATTCCACGCGTCAGGATCAACTGCTAGATAGCATTCAGGTCGCACATCAAGCATTTATCAACTTTGTCAGTCAACCTATTGATACTCAGCGTCTGGAAGAAACCAAAGCAGGCATGTTACGTGCTTTTCCTAATAATTACAGCAGTAATGCCACCATTAATGCCCAGCTAGGCAATATGGGCTTCTATAGTGAGCAAAGTAATTATCTATCCAGTTATCCAGATCGGCTGGCTAAAATCACAGCGGCAGATGTACAAAATGCAGTGCGCAAGCATTTTCATCCTGATCGCTTAACCCTGGTCGTTGTCAATAAAGAACTGGATCAAAATGCTTTGAAAATGCGTTTGGAACAGAATTTAATGGATGCCAATTATTACTTACCAACAAATCCTATGCCTAAGGCATCTCCACAGAGACCGGCGGAAGCTGACGTGCCCGAAGCGATTCCTGCTGATAAGCCTGCATCAATTTAAGGTACTGCCCACGACGGATATGCTGCTGCTCTAACAAGGCGAGTGCCATATCTTGGGTTTGGGGAAGGTTTTGCTGTTTAGACAGTTGTTGAATCTGGGTGACTTGGGAAAGGCTAAGCGGACGATATAAAGCAAATGCGGCTAAAAGTAGAATGACCGCAATAATAAAAATAACCACACTGTTATAAATCTGTTCCAGTTTGATTCTGCTGAAAAATTGGCTTAGTTTTTCTGTATCTATAGACATACACTACCTCAGGTTAGAGGTAGTGTATGGTCGCAGTTACATAAGTTCAAGTCAGCGCACTGAATATTCACAAGAGCTGAATCCTGCTATTTTGGGCATTAATTCATTATTCTAGTAATAATTGTTGAATACAGCACCAATGCAACAACAAGTAATACTAGTGCAATTGCAAATTTACTTAAACCGGCTTCTGCTTCAGGCGGATGTAAGCGATCCTCATCTGCAATGCGGACCAGCTCACCATTATAGAGTTTATAAAACTGCTCACGCTGGTTTTCGTCCAGCGCCCGGGTAAAGTCGTAGACTTCTTTACGTTGTGCCAGCCCATAATCGCCTAGATGGGTATATTTACTAAATATAGCTTGATCGAGTTTTTTACGATGCAAATCGGCAAGTTCCATAATTTGACCTGCAGTCGGAGGCATATCAAATTTCACACCATCTAAAGTTCTTGTCATCATGGCCTTCTCCTTATTGTTTGCTATCGATTTACAATGTAGCTTAATAATATTTATAGTTGTGTATAGTTTAATCAGTTAAACTATAACTGAAGTAAACAAATAAAATCGAATAGTTGACTTTTCCATTATTTTGTAATATTAGTTTAACAATACTAATTTATATTTGTATTTAGACTAAATAGTCTATCCTGTAATCATAATTAAAATTAAGGAGTTTTTATATGATACAACAACTCTCTCAACACGATCTGGAACATCTGTACGCAGATGCCGTGAATACCATTCAATCGCAAATGAACTTTGCTGATGCGGTAAAACAGCTTGAAGAAGCCGCTCGTGCAGGCCATGGTAAAGCAGCGCTCTTTTTAGCAGAACTTTATTATCAAGGTTTCCGTGTAGAACGAGATTCACTCAAAGCCCAGTACTGGCAAAACATGGCCACCATGCAAGCATAAAGAAACGTCACCTAGGTGGCGTTTTTTTTCAGCCCTTTTTTCAATAAATAGCAATCAATACATATTTTCTTACGAATCCTTGCAAAGCTGAAACAGTAATTTCATATAAAGTTCCTAGAATAGAGCCTGAACTCCAATAGCACTTTATTCTAATGAAACCACGAAAAATTATTCAAATTGATCCGATCTGCAAAAACTTTCTGTTAAAGATCACGATGCTTAAATCTTTGATGAATTGTGGCGAGCTATGGGGCGCATATCACCAAGGCTGGGCGATGATGCGTGACCAGGAAGATTGTATCTTTCCATTCTGGCTCAATCCGCTGGATGCTAAAAATTATGCCCAGCAACATTGGCCGGATTACATTCCACGTAAAATCAATTCTGAAGATTTTGAAAATGCGTTATTGCCGACCCTGTCGCGACTGAATGTTACGCCAGCGCTGTTCAACACCAATGGAACCAAACTCAAACTGACTGCTGCACAGATGCGTCATCTGTTTTTTTCGCAACAAAGACTGCACATTGCTTAAATAACATGCTATTTATAAAGACTAAAACCTAAACACTTAGAGATGTTCAGGTTGAATACATACTCTAGGATTAATAATAAATTGACCAATAAGGATGATTAAGCATGACCAATGTGGCACAGGTGCTCAGTGAAAAAATGCATCAAGCTATTTATACCATCCGTCCAGATTCTACTGTTTTAGAAGCCATCACCTTGATGGCGGATAAAGGAATCGGGGCGCTTGTGGTAACCCATGAAGACAATGTGGTGGGGATTTTGTCAGAGCGGGATTACACGCGTAAGATCGCCCTGATGCAAAGAACCTCATTCGACACCACTGTTAATGAGATCATGACCTCTAAAGTGATTACCGTAAATACAGCTACTAGCGTAGAAGACTGTTTATCTCTGATGACTGAACGCCACCTACGCCACTTACCCGTGGTCGAACATGAAAAACTGATCGGTCTGATTTCAATTGGGGATTTGGTCAAGGCCGCCATGGATGACCAACGTAAATTGATTGAACAGTTACAGCAATATATCTCAGGTTAAAACATCATCTAGCTTTCTCTAAGGCATTTGAAGATCACTTAAGTGACACCAAGATAAAGTTTTATATCTGATGCATAAAAAATCCCGGTACGTGTATCGGGATTTTTTTATATGAACATTCTGAATAAAATCAGTTTAGACCTAATTTTTCTGCGACGTAATCTGAGTCTTTATCACCACGACCCGATAAGTTCACCACAATCTTGGTATCTTTTGGCAATTTACCCGCTTCACGAATGGCCCAAGCCACCGCATGCGAACTTTCTAGTGCAGGAACAATTCCTTCTACACGTGAAAGGGTCATGAATGCATCCAGACATTCCTGATCGGTTGCAGTCGTATACTCAACCCGACCCAAATCTTTAAGCAAGCTATGCTGCGGCCCCACACCCGGATAATCCAGACCAGAAGCAATTGAATGCACTGGCAATGGCTCGCCTTGTTCATCTTCAAGCACATAACAGGCCATCCCATGTAACTGGCTCGGTTTACCTAAAGTCAATGTTGCTGAGTGCTTGTCAGTATCCAGACCATGACCTGCCGGCTCAACGCCTACCAGTTTCACATCTGGTTCATTTAAAAATGCAGTGAATGCGCCCACTGCATTAGAACCGCCACCGACACAGGCAACGACATAATCAGGATTTGCACCAAAACGTTCATTGGCCTGAACTTTAATTTCATCACCAATAATCGACTGAAAATCACGAACCATCATCGGAAATGGATGCGGTCCAACCACCGAACCGATAGCATAGATGTAATTTTTCGGATCTTTCAAATATTCTTCAAAAGCACTGTCGACTGCATCTTTGAGTGTGGCTGTACCGCGAGTCACAGAAATCAGCTTGGCACCCAGAATTTTCATCTTGACGACGTTTGGATGCTCTTTTTCGATATCCACCTGCCCCATATGAATTTCACACGGAATACCCACCAAGGCACATGCAGTTGCCAAAGCAACACCATGCTGGCCGGCACCAGTTTCTGCGATGACTTTGGTCTTGCCCATATATTTGGCCAGTAGTGCTTCACCTAGGCAATGATTAATCTTGTGCGCGCCAGTATGGTTCAGATCTTCACGTTTCAAATAAATCTGGGCTCCACCGAGCTGTTCAGAAAGACGTTTGGCATGAAATAGTGGACTTGGACGACCGACATAATGAGCAAATAGGTCTTTCAATTCATTCTGAAATTCTTCAGTCTGACGAATTTCCTGATAGGCCACATTAATATCATCCATGGCCTGTTTCAGATCGGGTGGAATAAACTGACCGCCATATTGACCAAAAAAACCCTCTTCATTTGGTAACGCAATACCATTAATTTGATGAGCCATAATGATGCCTGAAATTTTAAATAAGAGATAATGAGTGACTTTATACTAGAATAATTTGTTTGAAATCACTAATAACTCTAACTAAAGTCACTTATAGATAAATGGAATTAACGCGCCAGATATTTGGTCATGTCTTCAATGCCTTTCAGCGTCATTGGAAACATATGATTTTCAAATATCTGCTGGATCAGACCAATGGTATGGGTGTAATGCCAGTATTTTTCTTCTTCCGGATTCAGCCAGGCAGTTTTATCAAAATGCTGACGCAGACGCTGTAACCAGACCTGTCCAGCTTCATCATTCATATATTCAACCGAACCACCGACAGAATTCAGCTCATACGGCGCCATACTGGCATCTCCGACCACAATCACGCGGTAATCACGGCCATAGGTATTGAACAAATCCCAGGTATTGATGCGTGAACTGGAACGACGGACATTGTCTTTCCAGACATAGTCATACAGACAGTTATGGAAATAAAAATATTCCAGGGTTTTGAATTCGGTTTTCGCAGCACTGAACAACTTTTCACACTGGGCAATATGCGCATCCATCGAACCACCGACATCGAACAGCATTAAAACTTTGATGCGGTTACGACGCTCCGGTACCAATTGTACATCCAGAATGCCCTGCTTGGCCGTTTCACGAATCGTCCCGTCAATATCCAGTTCTTCAGCAGCACCCTGACGGGCAAATTTTCGTAGACGGCGCAATGCCATCTGCATCTGGCGGCTACCCAAAATCTGTTCATCGTCCAGATTTCGATATTGGCGCTGTTCCCAGACTTTCACCGCAGAACGCTTACGCCCCGGCCCGCCAATACGCACACCTTCAGGATGATCGCCATAGGCACCAAAGGGTGAAGTGCCACCGGTACCCATCATCTTGTTGCCACCCTGATGTTTTTTATGCTGTTCGCGCAGACGCTCTTCCAGCATTTTCATCAGTTCTTCCAGCGATCCGGCTTTTTTCAGCTCTTCGCGCTGCTCCGGGGTCAGATGCTTCTCGAGTAATTCGAGATCGAACCAGTCTTTGGGCAGCTTATGCACCTGATTCAGCAGCTCATCCAGATCAAAGGTCGCGATACCATCAAAATAGTCTTTCATAGCACGATCGAACTTATCGAAATAGCGCTCGTCCTTGACCATGACGGTTTTGGCCAGCTGATAGAATTCATCCTGATCGGCAAACACCAGACCTGCAGCAACCGCCTGATTCAGGTCAATCAGCTCACGAGTCGATACCGGCACGCCGTATTTGCGTAAGGTATAAAACAGTCGCACAAACATGCGTGTTTCTCCCTTAACGACGTGACATAAATGCTAGACGTTCGAGCAACTGCACATCTTGCTCATTCTTGATTAATGCGCCGTACAGGGGCGGAATTGCTTTGGATTTATCAGTATTGCGCAGAATATCTTCCGGCATGTCGTCAGCCATAAGCAGGCTGAGCCAGTCGATCAGTTCAGAAGTTGAAGGTGGTTTTTTTAAACCCGGAATCTGACGTAATTTAAAGAAGACTTGCAAAGCCTCATTGACCAATGTGGTCGAGATATTGGCAAAATGCACATCGATGATTTCACGCATGGTGGCTTCATCCGGGAATTCGATGTAATGGAAGAAGCAACGACGCAGGAAAGCATCTGGCAATTCTTTTTCATTATTTGAGGTAATGATCACGATTGGGCGCTGAGTTGCCGTAATGGTTTCGCCAGTCTCGTACACATAGAACGACATTTTATCGAGTTCATGCAGCAAGTCATTTGGAAACTCGATGTCTGCCTTATCAATTTCATCAATCAACAGGACACAGCGCTCTTCACTGGTAAACGCTTCCCATAATTTACCCGGCTTGATGTAGTTCTTGATGTCATAGACACGGTCATCACCCAACTGACTATCGCGCAAGCGGGATACGGCATCGTATTCATACAGGCCTTGTTGTGCTTTGGTAGTGGACTTGATGTGCCAGGTGATCAGCTTCAAACCCAGACTTTCTGCAACTTGCTCGGCCAGCAAAGTCTTACCTGTACCCGGCTCACCTTTGACCAGCAATGGTTTTTGCAAACTGCGTGCAGCTTTCACCGCAAGTTTTAAACTGTCAGTCGCAATGTACTGATCGGTACCTGAAAATTGTTGAATATCAGCAGACATGATTGAACCTTATTTTTTACTTACAGCGGTGAACTTTTCTCGTGAACACGAATATTACTTTTGTTCGACACATAGGTCGACCAGCAATAGCCAATCACAGATCCAATCCCAATAACAAATAAAATAAGTGACGCATTAATCCAAACCAGGGACTGCTCTTTGGTCAGCACCCCAAATAACAGACCGAAGATCGCGGGTGCAATGGATGCATTCGCCCCCTCGGATACCGTCGGTGTTAGCAGAATGGCAAAGGCTACAATCCACAAAAAACCGCCCATGGGTTTAGGCAGACGCTTGGTCACGCCATACCAGCACCATAAAGCAATCAGGCTGCCGAGCAGATAAACTGCAACGGCAATGCTCTGTTCAGGAATTGAGTCTAATACAGCCACATAACCATTCATTTCACAACTCCTGAATTAACATTAAGCACCGCGTAAACCTTCTGGTGCCACAGCGTTTGGATCAATCAAGCCTTCTGGCGGCATTTGCAGGAAGAAACCGCGGGTTTCAATAGAATCCATGACATGCAAGACATTGGCACGTGCCAGTTTACGGGATTCGCTTAATTCAAGATGCATGACAAAAGTCGCACGTCCAAATGCTGCCTGTACTGCTTCAGTCAATACGCTTAAAGGTTCGAATGTTTCAGCTTCGCTTTCATTCGCAGGACGCGCCACATACAGATACATTTCACTTTTTTTGCTGGATTTGTAGATAGACACTTGCATATTTCAAACGACTTTTCTGGAAAAACAACCGCAAGGATACATCAAAAAAAAGACAGAAACATTAGCCACGTCTCATGCATCAGTCGTGATTTTGTATAATTGCTTTTTCTTTAACCAATCCTGTAGCCAATCACTCGCTGACTTTCATCTGGGTAGACAGATAAGATTCATCCTGATGCAATACCTGAATCAGTGGCTGAGTCAATAACTCATAGCGCCAGCCAAGCAGATAATCCGGCAGATCCTGCTCGTCCTTATGAAAGACCACATGTTGATACAAGGCATTCAGCCATTTCTTACGCATCAGGACTTCTTTAGGAATTGAGGTTTCATTGACGACATTCTGAATAATTGAGTCAATTTTTTCGCCAATATCTTTGGAAGAATGGCGAATTGGACGTGCCAGACGTAAAGGCCAATTTGCCGGCTCCGGCAGGAATTTCAGTAAATCTAAAATCGTTTTACCATGCTCACGAACCACATTCGAACGAATGTCTTTCACATGACTCAGCTGGAAATTATTGCGCGGGAATTTTTCCACCAGATCAATCATGCTGGCATTTTTCAAAATGAAACTGCGTGGCTGATTCAGTGCTTTGGCAATCTGATCACGCCAAACCATTAATTGCTGCAATTGCATCAGCTGACGGCGTGAATGCCGGTAATTGCCGACATCCTGATACAACAAGGCAGTTGGGGTATCTTCGCCAATTTCCTGAGTCAGAAAACGGCAATCTTGCAAGGCAAAATCCAGCAGATCTTTCGACTCCAGATCCCGTTTGATTTTCTCTGACAGTTGCACCAGATAATGCACATCATTGGCAGCATAGAGCAACTGTTCGGAACTGAGTGGACGCGCCAGCCAGTCAGAACGGGTCTGGTCTTTTTCGATATCGACTTCCAACATCTGCTTCAGCGCATTTTGATAGCTGACTTGCAGACCATGCCCCAAAAATGACATGCCGACCTGGGTATCAAACACATTACTCAGCGATTTCTTCTGGGTATAGTGATAGATCAGATCGATATCTTCACTACAGGCATGAAAAATATTCTGCTGTGCGTTAAAAATTTTATTAAGGAACTCAGTCAGATCTAGCGTGGTTCCATCCAACAAATAGACCTTATTGTCTACGTTAATCTGAAAAACACCCAGCTTAGGCCATAAGGTATCAACCTTGATAAACTCGGTATCCAGCCCATACACTGAATTCTGATCCATCAGCTTCAGTACATGAGTTAAGTCGTTTTGATGTTGAATAAATTGAAACATAGAACTGAGTCTAAGATTAGATTCTCGATAGATCCATATTAACTGATCTATAGAATTTTTGTATAAAAAATAACGTCAATTCTGCCCTATTTCCTAAAAAATGGCGCTTACTTATCAGGATTTATATTCTAATTAATATCTTTTTTATATTAAAACTAACAAGATATTTAAGCTTAGCTTACTTCATGCGCATCCGGTTATGTACTGCCTGACTCAAGGTATGACTGTCGACATATTCCAGCTCACCACCTTGTGGTACGCCCTGGGCAATTCGGGTCATCTGGATCGGCAAATGCTTACTGGCCTCAACCAGATAATGCGCCGTAGCCTGACCTTCTACCGTGGCATTGGTTGCCAGAATCACTTCTTTCACCTGACCATTGGCCAAACGATGCAATAAGTACGGAATACCGATTTCTTCGGGACCAATACCATCCAGTGGCGATAAATGTCCGCCCAATACATGATATTTACCTCTGAAACTACCACTTTGCTCAATCGCCATGACATCTGCAGGTGATTCCACTACACAGAGCAGTTCATCATCACGATCCAGAGAGCTGCAAATATTGCAGACTTCGTCTTCGGTCAGAGAATGACAGACTGAACATTCATGAATGTGATTGGTTGCCTCAGTCAGCGCATGTGCCAGACCAATAGCACCCTCACGATTTTTCATGATCATATGCAATGCCATACGTTGAGCCGATTTCGGCCCAACGCTTGGCAAAATGCGTAATGCTTGAACGAGTTGATCAAAACGATCACTAAACATTGCGCATTCTTCCTTAGAACATACCTGCAAGACCAGGCGGCAAACCCATGCCTGAGTTTGCTGCTTTCATTCTTTCGTCAGATACCACTTCTGCCTGACGTGCTGCATCATTCATTGCAGCTGCAATCAGGTCTTCAATCATGTCTGGATCATCCTGAAGTAATTCAGGATTGATTTCGATACGTTTCACCACGTTACGGCAAGTCATGGTTACTTTCACTAGACCACCACCCGCCTCGGCATGCACTTCAGTTTGCGCAAGCTCTTCTTTGGCTTTTTTTACGTTATTTTCAACTTCTTTCTGCATGCGCTGAGCTTGCTGCATCAACATGTTAATGTTCATAAATATCTCCGAACATAAATTTATAAAATTAAATCAGGTCTAAACCGCGACGAATATCCTGGATAATATCACCAATCTCTTCCAAACCAACAGATACGCGAATTAAACCTTCACGAATACCAGCGGCTTCTTTGGCTTCAGGCGACAATTTACCGTGTGTCGTGGTCGCCGGATGGGTAATAGTCGATTTTACATCGCCCAGATTGCCGGTAATCGAGATAAACTGGGTATTGTCAATGACAGTCCACGCTTCCTCACGGCCACCTTTGACTTCAAAAGACACAATACCGCCAAAACCGCTCTGCTGTTTTGCTGCCAGTTCATGACCGACATGCTCAGGCAGGCCCGCATAATATACTTTTTCTACTTTTGGATGCTGATTCAAAAATTCAGCCAGTTGCTGAGCATTTGCTGAATGTTCACGCATACGCAAACGTAGTGTCTCCAAGCCTTTCAGGAAGACCCAAGCATTGAATGGGCTCATTGACGGGCCTGTGGTACGCACGTAGCCGAAGATTTCTTCTAGTAACTTGTGATTACCTACGACAGCACCACCCAAGGCGCGGCCCTGACCATCCAGATATTTAGTCGCAGAATACACTACCAGGTCTGCACCAAATTTGATTGGTTGTTGTAACACTGGTGTACAGAAGCTGTTATCAATCGCCAGTAAAGCATCATTGGCATGCGCAATATCAGCGAGTCCCTGTATATCGGCTACTTCCGCTAAAGGATTCGATGGAGATTCAACAAAGAGAATTTTTGTTTCAGGCTTGATGGCATTTTTCCATGCATCAAGATCGGTCAAATCAACGAAATCAACGCTGACGCCAAATTTTGCGACATATTTTTCAAACATGGAAACCGTAGAACCGAAGACTGCACGTGAACAAATCACATGATCGCCTGCTTTTAAAAAAGCCATCATCACTGCCATAATGGCTGCCATACCCGAACTGGTGGCGACGGCGCGTTCTGCACCTTCAAGTGCAGCCAGACGCTTTTCAAACATGGCAACGGTCGGATTGGTAAAGCGAGAATAGATATTGCCCGGTTCCTGGCCTGAGAATTTGGCTGCGGCTTCTGCAGCATTTTCATAAACAAAGGACGATGTTAGAAAAATCGGTTCGCCATGCTCACCTTCAAAAGTGCGGGTATGACCGGTACGAATGGCTAAAGTTTCTAATTGGTAAGAAATATCGTCTTGCTGGCTCATCGCTTTACCTCAGCCCTCAGGCTGCCTTTTGTAAAAATTTGCCAACATTTTGAGCGCCTAAGCTATTTCAGGTCAAGGCATAATAAGCGATTATTGCTTAGACTTCGATCAATCCTCCCGCGGATACGGATATTTTATTTACATGATTCAGTTAAAACAAAACTTTCAGCGCCAGCAAAAAAAATTGAAACACCTCAGCACCCGGGTGTTTAATGCCTCCTCACTGATCCTGTCGCAAAAAAACCCTTTTGAATATATTGCCGGCACCGAGTTTTGCAAGATTCGTTATTACGCTTCACCTGAGAAAAAATATAAGGAGCCTCTGGTTTTCATCGCACCGTTAGCCATTAATATGGATATCTATGATCTGTATCCTTATCGCTCTCTGGTCAAGCATTTTCAGCATAGCGGTTTTGATGTCTATCTGGTGGAATGGAAACGCTTTAACTTTAAGCACCGTCACCTGAATTTTTTATCTTTTATCGATGCAGCCATTCCTCAATCCATTGAAACCATCTGCAAGCATTCAGGCAGTCAGTTCATTTCCTTACACGGCTGGAGTATGGCTGGGGTGTTTGTCACGCTCTATACAGCCCTGCATTCGCCTGAACATGTCAAGAATCTGATCGTGGTGGGCAGTCCTATCGACAGTTATGCGTCAGGACGTGTCGGTAAACTTTTTTCTACGACCAATAAACTGATCTCTAAAAACAAAAATCTGCAACAGGCCATTCATCAAGGACTGATTCCAAAGCAATATATTCATACGCCGGGTATTGTAAATGCCTTGGGCTTTAAATTACTCGATCCGATTGGCTGGCTCAAAAGCCAGAAACAGTTTCTGTTAAATCTGGATTATGTCGAAGATGTCTATGAACACGCCACCATGGGGAATTTCCTGAACAAGATGATTGATTATCCAGGTGGGATTAATCAGGACATGGTGCTGCATTTATGGCTGCAAAATCCTTTAAAACAGGGTTCTATCACTTTGGATGGCCGTGTCGTTGATCTTAAAAATATCAGCTGCTCCCTGTTGGTAGGTGCAGGTCAAACCGATCAGATTGTCACAGAACAGTCAGCTAAGCCTTTGATGGAATTGACAAGTAGCCAAGATAAGACGTTTACTCTTATACCGGGTGGTCATCTTGGACTAATGTCGAACCAGAAAACGGCAAATACATTCTGGCCCAAAATGACGACCTGGCTGGTGCAGCGCTCTACACGTCTTGATGTTTAGTGTAGATTCCCCGCACCAGAAAAAAATATTAAATAGCTTTAAACATATTCAGAGGGTACAGCATGATTCAGTCAGTGGCATTTATCGGCCTAGGTGCAATGGGTTTTCGTATGGCTGCACATTTACCCAAGCAGTTTGATACGGTCTATGTCTGGAACCGCAGCTTTAACAAAGCAGAGCAACATGCTGCTGAATATGGCACCCAAGCCGTCACACTGGAACAGGCCGTACAGGCAGATGTGATTTTTTCATGCTTGCCAACTAGCGCTGACGTTGAACGACTTCTGGAAAATTTACCGTTTAAATCCGGTTCAGTCTGGGTCGACTGCACCAGTGGTGTACCGGATTCTGCCCAAAAACTGGCAGTACAACTGGCTGAACATGGGGTAATCTTTCTGGATGCACCGGTCAGCGGTCAAACCATTGGCGCTGAAAATGGCACGTTAACTGTGATGGTGGGCGGTAATACAGAGGGTTATGAAAAAGCCCTTCCTGCGATGCAGGCTTTTGGCAAACTGATCAAGCATGTCGGTGAATCTGGCGCGGGTTTTGCAGTGAAGGCCGTAAATAATATGTTAATGGCTGTAAACCTGTGTGCTGTCGCAGAAGGCTTTACTACACTGAAAGCGCATGGGGTAAACCTGCATGAAGCACTGGATTGTATTAATGCTTCCAGCGGTAAAAGTATGGTGACTGAAACCGTATTGCCACAGCGTATTTTAAACCGCAGTTTTCCTGTAACCTTTGCCCTGCCACTCTTGGCCAAGGATACAGGCATTGCAATCGACCTTGCGCGTGAAGCCAAACTTTCTGCGCCTGTGCTCTCGTTGACCCAGAATCTGATTCAGGCGGCCAGCGATCTGTCGGATAAAAACAGTGATTTTTCCAGCGCTGTGAAAATGTATGAATCATGGAGTAATATTACCATCGAGTAATATCTCGCCATTGAATAATGATAACGAAACCTCATATTGTGACTAGTAGGCAGGCACATATAGTGGATAACCCAGAGGAAACTCTCATGAAGAAATTTTCTGTTGCAGCATTGATTGGCTTTGCAACTTTGTTCGGGGCTTCAACATCGGTTCTTGCATCTGAACAAGAGTGCAAAAAATTAAAAAATGATCATGACGTGATTTATGCGTCTAAAGGTTTCTGTTTCAAAGATCCTGAAGCAAAAGCCAAGTTTGGTAATGACAATTGCTATACAACCAAACCAAAATTCTCGGAAAAAGAGCAACAACGTCTTGACGCGATCAAAGATCGTCAGAAAGAATTGAACTGTAAATAATTCAGTTTAATGACGCTCAAGGAATATACTTATGACTTATGATGATCAGAATATTTTTGCACGAATTCTACGCGGTGAACTTCCTGCGATAAAAGTGTATGAAGATGACCAGGTTCTTGCATTTATGGACATCATGCCTCAGGCAGAAGGTCATACTCTCGTGGTTCCGAAAACTCCGGCGATCACTTTACTGGATCTACCCCCTGAAGCTGCAGCCTATACGATTCAGATCGTACAGAAAGTTGCAAAAGCCATTGAAAAAGGTTTAGGTGTGGACGGTATCGTGCTGATGCAATTATCAGGGGCCGCAGCGGGTCAGACCGTACCACACATACATTTCCATCTGGTTCCTACCTCTTTGCACAATCTGGGCAAACATGCAGCACAAATGGGCGACCAGGAAAAAATTAAAGCGCTGGCTGAGAAAATTAAAGCTGCCCTTTAAGCTATTCTTAATACCTAAAAATGGAGCCTCGGCTCCATTTTTTATGTCTAATGTATTTCACTCTTGATTAAGCCAATAAAATATCAACCTGAGTTCGATATAAAAAAGAGTAGAAAAAAAGCCCTGAATTTATAACATATTGGTTCTCAAGACAAAATGTTATAAAACAAGGCTTC
>NZ_JAMXXK010000056.1 GCF_024129735.1 Acinetobacter lwoffii
GATGGTAGTGTGGGGTTACCCATGTGAGAGTAAGTCATCGCCAGCTCATTATTCGAAACACCCCCTCCGCTAAGGCAGGGGGTGTTTTTTTATGGGCGAGATAATTGTCTTGACTATTTAGCATTCATATAACGTTAACTTTATACAGTGTTCAATATGAAGGTAGAGCGATAATTAACCTTATCGAGTAAGGGGAGGATTGCTCAACTTTGTTCTTGCAATGCATCAAACTGACGTCGAGCATGTTTAAAGGCAGTTCTAAGGCCTTCTTCCAGCGTAGGATGATAAAAAGGTTTCTTTAGGATCTGGTGAATATCCTGATCGGCATCAATCATCCAAGCTAATAAATGGGCCAGATGTTCTGCTTGTGAACAGAAGAGTTCTGCACCAAGTAATTTACCGGAGTTTTTATCAAAATAAACTTCTACTCCACCTAAGTTCTCTGCCAAAACTAGGGCACGTCCTTGGTTTTCATAAGAGACGAATCCCCGAATAAATTCGACGTGTTGATCTTCTAGCTGTTTAAAACTTTTTCCGACAATCGCCATTCCAGGATGACAAAATACAATCGCCAATGGGGTTAAGGCAGGAATAGGCTTTACATCCGGATAATTTAAACAGTTATAAACCGCCTGTTTACCCGCATGCGCGGCTTCATGTTGAATGGGTGCATCAGGGGTGGCATCACCGACTATAAATATAGGTAGATCTGCGAGTTGTTTGGTTTTTTTATCTATAGGCAGGTCCTTGATATCCTTAAATATGGAATCTAGCTGATTGAGACCCAAACGATCTATATTGCTTTGCCGACCTGTGGCGCCTAAGACATATTCGACTTCAATATTCTTAGTCTGATCATTCTCTGTAAAGTTAATTTTTACTTTATCATCTTGTATTTCAACTTTATCTGGCAAAATTTTAAATTTGATATTCAGTTCTTTGCTTAATTGTTCTTGTGCCAGTTTTTGTAAAACTGGACTGCTTAATGCACCCACTTTTTGGCTACGCGCAAACATCGTGGTTTTTACACCTAGTCGTTGCATGGCTTGAGCTAATTCAATTGCAATGATTCCACTACCGATCATCGCTAAAGACTTAGGTAATTGGGAAAATTCAAATATTTCATTGGAAGTGATGTATTTGTCTTTTAATTTTTGCTTTAAAGTTTCATCAATATTGGGGCGTGAGCCTACAGCGACAATAAAACTTTTGGCCCGATAAGATTGTCCATTGACTTCGATCGTTTGGGGATTAATAAATTTGGCTTTTCCGGAAATTTTATGTGAGCTGTCCCATTGATCGACACCTTTCAAGGTTGCGCGAATAAAACGTTCTCTAAGGACATGCACACGTTGCATAACATCTGAAGGATCAATGACAGCGTTATGCTTTAAAGCAAGTTCTTCAGCAGTTTGAATGTCATGCATGCGATTTGCAGAAGAGATCAGCAGTTTACTAGGCATACAACCTACACGTGCACAGGTCGTATCCCATGGGCCATCATTGATAATTAAAATATTTTGGGTATATTTGATGGCTTCGTTATAAGCACTGATTCCTGCAGTGCCTGCGCCAATAATGATGAGGTCGTACATAGAGTGTTTACCAAGTCTCATAACATAATTATTTATATTTATGGTTTACAATGTTTCTGGTGTAAATTATGTAACTAGATTGCTTATTTTTGCTAATTTGAGTAAATTTTGTGTAAAAGCCAAAAGACTAACTTGATGGCAGCTTAACTATTATATGCAGTGGGAAAAATCATGAGTTTGTTTATAAATTTAAAAAAACTTGGGGTCAATACAACAATCTTGGCAACTTCAATTTCTTTGGTTGCTTGTGGTGGTGGCGGTAGTGATGGATATTATGATAATGGCTCCTCAGGTGGAAATGCGGGTGGAGAGAATTCAACCGGTAATAATGGTAGCCAAACTGAGCTAAAAGAGGTTGCTGCTCTTATTATAGGTTCTTTTGATGAAAAGAATAATGTAAAAACAAATATTACCCGTAAAGGCGATACACTTATTGTAAAATTACAAGCTGTTGATAAAGATGGTGGTGGTATTGCTGGTCGCGAAGTTAAATTATCTATTAAAGACTTTGAAAAATATAACATTACAAGTGATGCATCAGTAAAAACTACAGATGAAACAGGTTATGCCAGTTTTACACTTACTGTTCCTGAGATTACAGCTGAAATTAAAAATCTTAATCTTACAGGGTCAATTGTTGGGACTAGTATTACTCAATCACATTTGATTGGTATTACAGGGGGTACTGAAAATGTGGCTCAAAGTAAACTGGAAGTGGTATTTGAGCCTATTAATGCAATTAATGTAACCGGTGGCGAAACGGAAGTTAAGCTGAGAGCAAGAGATGTGAATGGCGGCGGAGTCGCAAATCAAAAGATCTCATTATCTATTCCTAAAGACAAGCAAAATATTTTTTCCCTTTCTAGCCAATCAGAACTTTCCACAAATAATGATGGTTATGTAACATTTAAATTAAAATTATTGGCAGGTAAGGAAGCTGATCGAGAATTATTAGTAAAAGACGGTTTAACTTTAAATGCTATTTTGGTTGATAGCGAGGGGGCAGTTGCTACTCAAACTTCAAATCTTAGTGTTCGATCTGCTGTCGGTATTGTTGATAAAATCGTTTTTAATACTGATGTGTCTAACAATAAAATCAATGCATCTAACGGTAATGCCCTTGTAGAAGTAGTAGTACTTAACCCTGAAGGTTTACCTGTCGCAAATCAACGTGTAAATCTAGAAATTGTTGATTCAGTAAAAACAGTAGGCTCAGAACAAGTTGCTATTAATGCTTCTTCTTATGGTACCAGTATTTTAAGACCAACCGTATTCACAGATAAAAATGGTGTGGCAAAATTTGATGTGTCAGTTTTAGAAAATAATACTAGTACACAAAGATTATTAGCTGAATATGGTATTTCCTTAAAAGCTACCGTCGTTGATGTGTTGAATAAAAGCACGGTTCAGCAACATAAATTAACAGCTGTTGCGAATATGAATGAAGCTGTTTCACATTTAACTTTCTTAACAAATCAGATGGATATCTCTGAAGGGGAGGGTAAGGTTACCATTAAAGCTGTTGATGAATATGGTGGTGCTGTTGCAAATCAAAGTATACAGTTGAATATTAAAGATTCGGATATACTTGGGGTAATATCAAATTCTTCATCATCGCTTACCACTAATGAGAAAGGTGAAGTCACTTTTGATTTGGTATTTAATAAATTAGGAAATGAAGATGTATTCAAAAAGTTGATTGCAGAAGGTCTTCAACTGACTGTTACACATACGAATACAAAAAATGTGAAAATAACTCAACCTAATACTATTACGTTGACTTCAAAGACTGATGTACAGGATCCGTTATTTGATATCCAGCGTCTAGAATTAATGTCAACTAAAGGTGTTGTTGCTGCTCAAGGTGGTGAATTTGAGATTACAGTGAAAGCCATCAACAATGCTGGGGAACCTGCTTCACAAAAAATTATTGCATTTGCTTTAAGTGAAAATGCCGTAAAAAATGGAGTTACATTTATAGGCTCAAATACTCAGCCAACAGATGCTAAAGGTCAGGCAACTTTTAAAGTTAAAACAAATGCAGCTAATACTGCAGCAATTGAAAATCTTGTACAACAAGGTATTGGAATTGGTGTATCTACTAAACTAGCTGACCAAACCACTGTTACCAACAGTATGTTAATTCAAGTACAAGAAGATTTAGTCGTTAGTCCTAAAGATAGCGTTGCCTATGTTGCCATTGATTCATTACAGCAAGATGCAATTTTAGATGTTATTAAATCTGGTCAAACAACTATTCGTGTGAAAGCCTTGAATGTAGAAGGTGCTACTTTAGCCGGTCAGCCTGTAAAACTATCAATTGCAAATCTCTCTGATTTAATGTTGAATGGTGTAATTCCTCTTTCAATCGTAGGTGGTTCAGAAAAACCTACAGGTCAAGATGGATACGCAGAATTTACTTTGTCATACAATGCTACTAATGATAAACAACTCATTTCTAAACTAACATCAGGTAATGGCGTTAAGTTAAAAGCCGCTGTTGGGGAGAAATTTAATAATACTCAATTGTATTTAAAAAATTCAAATAATGAATCGACCACTGTCCAGCTCCAGCGTATTCAAATTACATCGAATACTGGTACAGTAACTGCATCAGGAAATAAAACAGTTACCTTTACATTACAAGCGTTTAATACAGATGGTACACCTGCCAAAAATCAATCTATCGGTTTAGGATTAAATGAAGTTGCAACACAAAATGGTGTGACTTTTACAGGTACTAACAATGTTAAAACAAATGATAATGGTATCGCGAATTTCACTATAAATGTGAATGCTCAAAACTTAGATGCTATTAAGAATTTGGTAGAAAGTGGTATTACCTTAGCAGCAGTTCATAAACGTACAGATGGCGTATCAATTAATAATACTTATCGCATCATGGTAACGGAGCCAGCAACCCCAATTACTTTAATTGATCAATTACTGATTAATGCAAGTGCACCAACGGTAAGTGGTCTTGGTGGTGAGGTAGTTGTTGCTGTTCGGGCTGTAGATGCAAATGGTACAGGATTAGAGGGTAAGTCTGTTGCATTTGCTTTAACTCAAAATGTCTCTTCTCGTGTAACAGTTGATCAGAACACTGGTATAACAAATGCTCAAGGCTATGCATATTTCAAACTAAATGTAGCACCTGGTTCGATTGAAGAGGATATGGTTAGATCTGGTATTACCTATGCTGTATCTACATTAAATTCAAGCAATGGTACTACTATAAGCCAAGTAAATACAATTCAGGTACTTGTGCCTCAGCAAGCAATAAATGTATTTCTTACTGGTTCCTCTACAGATACTATTACTGAATTAGGTGGTGATATTGATATCGGAATTAGAGTTGTAAGTAATGATATTAAGGTTACTGGCTATCCTGTAAATTTAGAGGTTATAGATGGTGCAATTAATGGTTTAAGTCTGAATGCTACAACTTTTGCAGTAGATGCGAATGGGAATGCTAAAGCTATATTAACAGTTCCATCTACTCTAACACCTGAACAGCGTGCACGATTAATGGATAGTGGTATTACTGTAAGAGCCAATATTAGATTACCGAATGGCGTACTACGATCTAGTAATGATTTAACGATCTCTGTTGCTGAAGAAATCAATAATAATCATTTAGCTATACAACGCTCCAAAACAACATTATTAAATACAGGTGATTCTGCTTTAGTAACAGTTAAACTTTTAGATGATAATAATGGTGGGGTTGCAAATCAGCCTGTTACGCTCAGACTAACAAATAATCCTGATGCAACGATTCGCGGAAGTTCTAGAGTAATAACAAATGAATTTGGTGAAGCTACTTTTGAAGTAACTGTACCAGATGAGGCAAATCTTTCCCAAATATTATTAGAAGCCAGACATATTAATGCTGCTGGTAAGGTAGCAAGAACAATAAGTAGTCTAAATATACGCACTACTGAGACTGCTGAACCTCAATTAGTACTTAAATTTTTAAGCAATAAAAATCGTCTCAATATTAACGGTGACGAGTTTGAACTTTCTGTACTGGTCTCTGATACGGATGGTGCAAGTGTTGCAGAAAAGGCAGTAACTCTAAGCCTACCAAACAATTTAGGCTATATTTCTGGTCCATCAACAGTTGAAAGTGATGAATCTGGTTTTGCAAAATTTAAAATTATTCTAGATAGACGCTTACTTAGCCCATCAGATATCATAACTTTAGATCGAGATGGATTTACTGTTAATGCTACAGTAACAGATAAAAATAAGCTTAAAATTACGGAACCATACGTTTTGATGGTTGTTCGCTCTGATGTAAATATTCAGCCATCACTTGCTATCAATGTAGCATCTAATGGTCTTGTTGAGTCTAATGGTATTTACTACCGATTAAGAGGCTCAGCCCAATTGGTAGATAGTGAGGGTAAACCAATTATTAACCATGAAGTAACTTTGGCTACTCGTCCAACACAATACACGTTAGGTCAATGGCGTTATGAAATTTTACAGCAACCATGGGAACTTCAGAACGGTGTACTTGAACCAAAAGGCGATTACCCATTTGATAGTCTGAAAGGTTGGATTGCACCATATACGTTCTATTACCCTATGAACGGTTCTTTGCCAAGCCAGCTACAAGCATATAATGATGTTACAAACTGTATAATTAATCCTAACACAACCACTTGGGTTGTTAATGGTCAGGCTTTACGTGTAGTGAGATTCTTAGATGGTGAAAATACATTAACAGGTGCCAAGTATCGGACAGATGGTGCAGGACGGTTTGATTTTAATATTGAATATCCAAAAGCGAATGCGTATTGGGTGACTGTAAATATTGAAGCGAATGCTACTGTGCTACAAACACCAACTCGTGGCAATATTACCTTCAGATTACCTGCACTTAGTGAAGATTATTTAGCTAATGGAAATTCCGCACCAAATAGAACTAGTCCTTATGGTATTTTAGGAAGCTGTCAATAAATGTATAAAAAAACAGCGCTTCGGCGCTGTTTTTTTTATGAGGGCTGAAATTTAAAAAATTTAAATCGAAGTTCCCACATTTACACCCACAGTCGGCTTCAAATTCATCGAGCTACAACCGGCAAAAGCCAAACTACAACATACAATAATCAATAACTTATTCATGGATCAATCCTTGAGATTTAGCCTGATTAAACAAGGCTGCTGAACGTGTACCACTCCGGCAAACCATCAAAATCGGTTTAGGCAGCTCATTATAATATCGCGCAAATTCCTCAATGTTGGCTTGAGAAATTTGGCCACTCACTACAGGTTGATAAATCACACTCACTTGAGATTTTTCCGCAATAGAGCGTAATTGACTCACCGTAACATTATTACCAGTTTCCTGATCAGGACGATTCACAATCACAGATTTGAAACCTTGCTGAATCAAATGTTGAAACTTGCTTGGTGTCATTTGCCCTGTGACACTCACCGTAGAAGTCAGCGCACGGCTAAGATCATTTACAGCAAAAACAGGGGTAATACAGCTAAAACAGGCTGCCAATACCACACCTTTCCAAAACAACTTAGTCATCCAGCAGATCCATCTGTTTTGCCAGCTGATATAAATTATTCGAGCGGTTTCCAGTACGACAGAACATCAAGATAGGTTTTGGCAATTCATTATAATGATTGGCAAAAGTGCGTACATCAAGCTCAGTAATCTGACCGGCTACTACTGGCTGGAATACATAATCCAGACCGGCATTGCGTGCAGCTTCCTCGATTTGTGCACTGGTTGGCTGCTCAGAACCCCCTTCCATGTCCGGACGGTTGTTGATAATGGATTTAAAACCTTTCTCAACCACTTGAGTTACGTGCTCAGGACCAATCTGACCTGCAAAACCTACATTTTCGCTCATGACGCCACTCCATCATTTCATTTATATCGATATGCTTTATGATAGCATTAAGCTGAAAACATGCTGAACCTGTTCTGAAATTTTTATAAATGATGATAACCATAAGATAACGCAATGGAGCGCGTATGCAGGCTTATACAGTTGAACCACTGTATGTCAAAAGCGGTCAGGACGTGATTGCTGCAGATTTTTATCGGCCTAAAAATATAGAAAAACCGGCCGTAATCCTGATGGCTCATGGTCTGGCTGCCTTACGTCAATTTAAACTGGTGCAATATGCCCAGCGTTTTGCCAGTGCCGGCTATGCGGTGGTTTTATTTGACTATCGCTATTGGGGCGGCAGCACTGGGCGTCCACGTGAACTGGTGTCGATCAATGCCCAGCTCGATGACTGGCGAACCATGATCAGACATATTCAGGAACGCAAATCGATTGACAGTAAACGGATCGTGCTCTGGGGTACGGCCTTAAGTGGTGGGCATGTATTGACACTTGCAGCAGAGCTGAAAAATATTCAGGCGGCGATGGTACAGGTGCCTTTTGTCGATGGGGCTGAAAGTGCCCAACTATATCCTTTACAGCAACTCCCCAAGGCGCTTAAAGTTTCCAGTCAGGATTATATGGGGGCCAAGGTTGGTATGGCACCAAAAACCTTACCTGTAGTTGATCCGCATGAGCTATGTTTTATGCCGACACAGGACAGTTATGAAGGTTATCTGTCGATTGTCAATCCGGATTATTACTGGAGTGGTCATATTCCTGCACGGGCATTCTTTAAACTGATGCGCTATCGACCGATTCAGGAAGTCAGAAAGATTAACATTCCAGTCCTGTTTATTGCGGCAAAACTGGATAGTCTGATTCCCATTGAATCCAGTCGTGAAGCTGCGACCAATATTGCACCATTTGTGCAATATCATGAGTGGAATATCCGGCATTTTGATATTTATCATGGGGAATGGTTTGAAAAAGCAGTTTCGACCCAATTAGAATTCTTACATCAACATATTGGAGTGCGCTAGATGATTATTGTATGTCCGGAATGTCTGGCCAAAAACCGTGTCCCTGAAGATAAACTCACTGCCAACCCTGCTTGTGGTCAATGTCATCAAGCCCTGATTCCACTGGTACCAATTGAGCTGAATGAGCAGAATTTCAGCCAGTTTGTCACGCATAGTGACTTGCCAATCCTGATTGATCTCTGGGCAGAATGGTGTGGTCCCTGTAAAATGATGGCACCGCATTTTGCGACTGTCGCCCAGCAATATCCAAATGTGGTTTTTGCAAAAATTGATACAGAAGCGAATCCTCGCTTAAGTTCGGCATTTAATGTTCGCAGTATTCCGACGCTGGTGTTGATGAATAAAAGCAACGAAATTGCTAGAATAAGCGGTGCATTACGATCAAGCGAGCTGCAAAAATGGCTTGATCAGCAGTTAAATACCCAACCCTAATTCAAATGCCTGGAGTGAAAGTGTCAGATTTTCAAGTAAGACCAGAGGGGATTCTTTCCCTACAGACGATTGCAATGCCTGCAGATACCAACTGGAGTGGTGATGTCTTTGGTGGCTGGATCGTTTCACAAATGGACTTGGCAGGCGCGATTCACGCAGAACGATTTTCAAAGGGACGTTGTGCCACGATTTCGATTAACCAGATGACCTTCCTGGTTCCGGTAAAAGTCGGTGATGTGATTAGCTGCTATACCAAAATTTTAAAAGTCGGCAATACCTCCATCCAGATGGAAATCGAGGTTTGGGACAGTCATGATGATTCACGCCCACCGATTCGGGTAACTGAAGGTGTATTTACCTTTGTTGCTGTAGATGTCAAAGGCAACAAACGTCTGATTCCAGAAGAAGCCAAACAGAAACTTTTAGAATCGCAATCAGCACAATGATGACCTGAAATAAAAAATCCCAGATTTAATATCTGGGATTTTTTTTGTTTAAAAGAAGAAATTATGATTTCTTGAGCTGGCTCTTGGCAAACCAGGCCCAAAGCATTTCACATTGAATCGGTGCTTCATCGGATTCATCGGTAACGATGACTTGAACCAGTGTCTCACCTTTATCTGAACTTTGCATTAAGGCTTGCTGCTCAGGCGTCAAGGTAGCGATTGCAGTCATGGCACCTTGGGTTGGACGTTTAAAATCGACTTTTAAACTTTTAATCAACATAATTGCTGTATCAGGTACATTCATTGCTGTGACAAAGCCGGTCGCTGTTTCTGCCAGTAAAGCCATCGCGCAGGCATGCACCTGACCAATATGGTTCTGCATAGCTTTATGATTGGCGATTTTGACCACGACTTTTGCTGGACTTAGCTCTACATAGCGAAGCTTGGCAGAGCCGACCATAGGAACGATTCGGCCAAAGGTTCTACTCAATAAAGTACTTCGAATACCTTGTGGTAATCTGGACGTGGCATTCACCAGTTTAGTCAGTCGATTGCGATGCGTCATAATTCCTTCTTCAAGACACAGTACGGTCTTAATCTTTAAAGTTATTGAACTGTAAAGGCAAACCAAATTGCTGTTCTTTCAGGTATGCCATCACTTGCTGCAAGGTATCGCGTTTTTTATCAGTCACACGAATCTTGTCGCCTTGAATAGAAGATTGCGCCTTAATCCCACTTTCTTTAATGGCTTTATTAATTTTTTTTGCGGTATCTGAGTCAAGCCCATCTTTAAGCTTGATCACCTGAATCACATTTTTGCCAGAAGCCGTCATTTTTTGTGGATCAAGCGCCTGAATATCGACTTTGCGTTTAAAGAAATGACTTTCCAGCATGCTATAGACTTGTTCACACTGGAAATCGCTTTCAGTCGAGATTTTGATTTCCTTGTTTTTTTCATTCAGTTCAATAGAAACGTCCTGACCACGGAAATCAAAGCGGGTCGCAATTTCTTTTTGGGTGTTTTGAACCGCATGATTTACTTCAAAAATTTCTAATTCAGAAACAATATCGAAAGAAGGCATAGTTTAGACCTTTACAAAGGGAAAGAATATCTGAGATGCTAGGGATGTTTTCTTCATTTGCCAAGTGTTGTTTACATCAAAGGAGTGCGCAATGATCCGTAAACAAGAAATTACAACATTTGAGTTCCCAGAAAATGCAATTATCTGGGATGTACGCGATTCAAGTGCTTTTGCTGAAGCACACGTGAAAGGGGCGGTAAATCAGCCCATTAACGATCTTTCAGCAGAAAGCCTAACTCAGGTGTCAGCGGATCAACCCATTTACATCTTGTGTGGTGGGGGCAGTAAAGCTCCACGTGCTGCGGAAAAACTAGAGGGTTTTGACAGCTCACGTGAATATGTCATTCTGATGGGTGGTACTCGTGCTGCCCGTGATGCAGGCTTACCGCTTGAACAGGGTGTATAAGCATTCTGTCAAAAAAAAGCGCCGCAAGGCGCTTTTTTAATGGGTGAGATTTAATGCCTCCCAACCTCCCTTTTCTAAAGGGAGGAGCTACATCTATTCTATTTATTCATAAAAGTAGAGAAAAGTCCCCCCTTTTTTAAAGGGGGATTTAGGGGGATTCATTCAAAATAGTAATTAAATTTGTAGCTTAAAATACGGTTTCTTCATTTTCACTTTCTTTTGAAAACGGGTCACACTGAGTTTTTTTACTAAACTGGATGGCACCGGACAGGCTTCGCCGAGAATCTGGGCTGCCAGAATTTCACTACAGAGCGGCGCAAACAGAAAGCCTTTAGAACCGAGACCAGCAAAGCTATAAACTTCCTCATCCGCTTTCATTTTACCCAGTAGGGGAAAATAATCCTGACTTTGCGCGCGTACCGATGCACGACCTTGCCAGGTATCGGTAGAAGCTAATGACTGTGCATATTCTGGGAATACACTGTGGATCAATTCGTAGTTGTGTACATGGTCTTCTGCTAACACCTCGATATCATCTCGACCTGGATAGAAAGAAGCACCCAAGATCAGATGTTCAGCATCCAGCTGCATACAATAGCCACCGTAGCTATAGGCTGTATTTTGGCTTAAAGGTTGAGTTTTATTGTTGAGCCAACTGACCTGTCCACGAATCGGTTTCAGAGCCGGATAATCTGCAAAGAATTGTGTTGTATCTCGCGCAGTACAGACAATCACATGATCAAATTCACCTAGATCCTGTTCATCTGAAAATAGCTGAGGTTTTGTAGTAGCTTCAATATGGCTAATTTTGGCC
This sequence comes from Acinetobacter lwoffii, assembly GCF_024129735.1. GTDB lineage: Bacteria > Pseudomonadota > Gammaproteobacteria > Pseudomonadales > Moraxellaceae > Acinetobacter > Acinetobacter lwoffii_H. The sequence goes on from NZ_JAMXXK010000056.1 coordinate 11,674, forward strand.
TGTTGATATCGGATATTTACATTCTGTAGAATTTCATCACGCAATTGAGGCGGTGAAACCACACCAGCTTCTAACAGTTTTAAACTTGGAAATTCGGTTTGAACCTCTTGATCTTCTGTATCTTTTACAGTAAGAATTTTTTCAGGATATTCATCTGCCAATCCTAAAAGCTGTTCAGGATTTTTTAAGGCGAACTGATTCACCTGAATCGGGCGGAAAGCTTTAAATTTTTGATAATGATTTAAGGCATGTTGCCAGGCCAAGGTCATCAGATGTTCAGCACTTTGCTCAACTGGACAGAGTTTGGGATTGAGCAAAGCCAGTGGATTGCCAGAACCTCCGGAGAGGGGCGCTGACTGGTCGTAGATCGTGACTTGATGACCGCGTTGAGCGAATGCCCATGCGCTACTTAAACCACCGATTCCAGCGCCAATCACAGCGATTTGACGAGGTCTGATATTGGTCTTTGTATCTCGCTCAGTTTTTTTTTGAGTTGTTTCCTGCGCTGAAGATGGGTTGCTTTCCTCAGCCGGATTCCAGATCGCTTTCAGCATTTCACGCTTATGCTTAAAACCACGTGGGCGGGAAATTGAAATCCCATGATTTTTTAAACCACGCTTTAAGACACCTGCGACGCTAAAAGAAGCAAAAGTCGTCCCAATCTCGGATAAACGCACGATATTATTTAAAACATTTTCTTCCCACATATCCGGATTACATGAAGGTGCGAAGCCATCCAGAAACCAGGCATTAACTGGTGCAGTTTTTTCAATGACAGGAAAGACATCATGTGCATCTCCCAGCCACAGATCCAGACTGAAACGCTCTTCAGGAAAGCTGAGACGATGACAACCGGCAATTGGCATTGGATATTGAGAGATGAGTTGATGAGCTAAAGGCTTGAGTTCTGGCCAGGCATTTAAGGCTCGAATCAGATCGGTTTTAGAAAGAGGGAATTTTTCAACTGAAATCGCATGCAGATGACTGTGATTGTCCGGACGCACCTGTTGCCAGAGCTGCCACAGGGCCAGAATATTTAAACCAGTACCAAAACCCGTTTCACCGACACAGAAATATTCAAAAGGTTTTAAATCTGCCAGACGCGTACTGAGATCATTGCCATTTAAAAAGACATGCCGGGCTTCCAGCAAGCCATTGTCTTTGGAAAAATACACATCACCAAATTGCTTGGACACAGGCACATCAATGCCATCCACCAATTGCCAATCCAGATCGGCAGTTTGAATTGCGTGCGACAAAACGGGTACAACCTTAAAAATATCGGGAAGGACTATAGCTTACCATTGACGACGGCGTTTGGTATAAACATAGCTCGCGATCAGGAAGCCAAGCAATACACCGACAGCCAATGTTGCTGCACCGTAGAGGAACATCTGCGCACTGCGTTCACTTTGCAGCACCTGTACCTGAACACCCAGGTTGTCATTCTTGAGCTGCAATTCCTGATTTTGCGATAGTGCTTCCAGATTGGCTTTTTCCAGTTGCTGCAAACGGGTGGCCTGATCTTTGACCAAGGCTTTGACCTTGGCCTCTTGCTGGGCTTTCAGCTTGGCGATTTCTTCTGCAGTTAAAGGTTTATTCTCGGCAGGTGGCACTGGCTGGGCAGAAGTCGCTACGGCAGGAATAATGGCAGGTTTCGGCGTAGACTGGGTTTGGGCAGTCGCCGCTGTCCCTTGAGGTTGTGCTGTCTGATTTTCCTGAATCACAGGAGCAGGCGCAACTTCGACTGCCCATACTGGAGAAATCATAAAACATAGGCCAATGATACTGGCAGTAACAACACGCATGAACCTTATCCTTGAGGGAATGCTTTATTGAATGGTTTGACATCGATGTGTTCGTACACACCTTCTTTTAAGAAAGGTTCATCCTGTAGCCATGTATCCAGCGCTTCACGACTGTCAAAGTCGACAATAATGGTACTGCCATAAAAACCGGCCTGTGGATTGGCTGGATCTTTAGGCATGGCACCTGCAACAATCAGGCGGCCTTCAGCATTTAACTGTTCCAGACGTGCAAGATGTTGTGGACGAATCGCGAGGCGTTTTTCAACTGTACCTTCCCGATCGGTACAGCTAACGACGAATAATGGCATGATGACTCTCAATCGTTTGTAGTTGGACTTATTCAGCGGTCTTAAAGTATTTGCGCAATACAATAAACTGAATAATGATAAAGGAAAACATCACGATCATGTCACCGAATGCGGTAAATTCGCCCCAATATTTTCCATCCATCCACAAATAGGCGAAAAAGGTATGCAGAAATGACATCAGTACGAACATGGCAACCCAAGCATAGTTCAGCTTGAACCAGCCTTTTTCACTTAGATTGAATACTGGACCAAATAACCGCTGGATCAGAGGCTTTTTATCCTTGCTAAACCAAGGGGACAGGAAGAATACACCTGCAAAGACCAGATTCAATAACACGGCTTTCAGACGGATATAGAAATCATCACTGAGGATCAGGGTGATGCCACCAAAAATCACCGTCATGAACAAGACAATCCATTGCTGCTTGTCCAGACGGAATTTTTGCATGACAAATAACGCACCATAGACGACCAGCATGGAAATAATCAGACCTGTGGTTGCAACAAGAATATTATTATTGTCGACACCCCCCGCAGAACCGATCAATTGCAGCAATTGATGGTCAGTGTCTTTTGGATCTACAGTTTTATATAAATAAAAGAAAATAATGAGTGGCACAAAGTCTAAAAGTGCTTTCATGTTAGAGTATCTAAATCTGATCAAATAAATGTCATAGTATAGAGATGCACGGCGTAGATTTACATACACATAGTAATATTTCTGATGGAACTTTCAGTCCTCAGCAATTGGTCGAAGCGGCTGTGGAAAAACTTGTCCATACTTTGGCCCTGACGGATCATGACACCATGGACGGTTTGGTATTAGCGGAAGAAGCTGCCAAAAATCATGAGATTAAGATCATTTCCGGGGTGGAAATATCCAGCCAATGGTCACGTCCTGCCACCAAGAAAAACTATGGCGTGCATATCGTCGCGCTAAATATGCAAAATCCTGAGCCTTTACAAAAAGCCCTCAATCAGCAAAAGAAAATCCGGGCTGAACGTTCTAAACAGATTTGTGATCTGCTGGTTCCTTTAATTGGTGAAGATATTTATGCTGATGTACTGGTCAAAGTCGACCATATCCCTGATCGGGTGACACGGACCCATATTGCCAAAACGCTGGTAGAAAAGGGGATTGTGACGCGTCCGCAACAGGCTTTTGATAAATACATCAAGGAAGGCAAGAAAGCTTATGTCAAATTTGATGGCTTGAGTCTTGAAGACACGATTCAGGTGATTCATGAAAGTGGTGGTTTTGCGATACTGGCACATCCGACCAAATATGATTTATCTGCGACCAATATTCGCTACCTGATCGAGATCTTTGCCAAGTTCGGTGGAGATGCCGTCGAGCTGCCACCGGCGATTGAACCAAGTTCCACCCGGCAGATGGTGGATCGAATGATTGCTGAACATGATCTTAAAGTTTCGATTGGCAGTGATTTTCATGGCGATCATATGCCCTGGATTAAACTCGGTAATGTCCCGAGTCTTAAACCGGGGCAGGTCGGGATTTGGGAGAGTTTTGTTTAGTCATTCCTTTACCTCGATCTTTTTCATTTGAGAGAAGATTTTCCCTTCGCTACTAATAACAAAGGGCGAGGAGAGAATTATAAATTAAAGCAAATTATGATCTTGAGCCTGAATCGGTGGTGGCGTCGGTTTACCTAAAGTCCCTAACAGTTCAATTTCAATCGTACGTACCATCGAGTCCAGCGGCAAGTCATTACTCTGAGTACCAAAAGGCTCTTCAATTTCCGAACTTAGAGCATCTAATCCTAAAAAGGTATAAGCCAAAATTCCAACCAGTAAAGGCGTAAACAGACCAAGCGTTGAACCTAAACTAAAAGGTAAAATAAAACAGAAAAAATAGACGGTACGATTGAGCAAGACCGAATAGGCAAAAGGCAAAGGCGTCGTCGCAATCCGGTCACAACCAGTCTGGACAATACTTAGTTCCGCCACATGATTATTCATCTGCATATAGATGATATCGGAGATTTCACCTTCTTTAAGCGCCTGCATTAACTCCCATTGAATCAGGCTTAAGGTATATTGCGGCGCATTGGCCTGCTGATAGAGTTGGGTCACCGCCTGCTGGCTCATGCCGCTGGTTTCAACCAGTTCAGTCGGATTGGCTGTTTGATGGCGTAGGCGATCGCGGAGTACATTGGCAAAGACAATCACATGCTGAATCACACGCTCACGGCGACCTTGAGACAGCATCCGGCAATCACGGTCAAAATGACGTGAATTGGCAATTAGAATTCCCCAAAGTTTGCGCGCTTCCCACCAGCGGTCATAACAGGCGGTATTTTTAAAACCAAGAAAAATAGACAGTACCACTCCAATCAGGGTAAATCCGACCAGGGGTAATTCTGGAAAATGAAAATAGCCAATATGTGACAAGCCACCGATGATGGCTGACATCAGCATCACTACGCCTAAAGGTGGCAAAACTTTAGGTAAAATCGTCCCCCGCCAGGAAAACAGCAGTTTAAAAACAGTCGGCTGGTCACGTACGATCATTTATTGGAATCATCACAATTTTTTTCATGATCTTGTGGAGTTGTGCCTGCTTTGTCAAGTGCTATTCAATACTGCATTTCCGGTTTGATGATTTGATGAGTTGCTGCTCAGCAAAGGAAAAACTGCCCTCTAAAGCGATAATGCAATGGTCAATCAGATAGATATCCACCAGCTGGCAGGCCTGTTGAATCTGGCGGGTCAACACCAGGTCGGCCTTAGAGGGAGAGGGTCGCCCCAGCGGATGATTATGTGCAATGACAATCGAGGTCGCCTGTTGGCTAATCGCATAACGTAGCAATTGATTAATAGAAATATCACATGCATTGATGGAGCCATAAAACAGTTTTTTAAAGGCAATTTTTCTTAGACTGGCATCTAGACACAGTACGGCAAACACTTCCTGAGTTTCACCGAGCAGTTCAAAACGTAAGTAATCTCTCAGCCGCTTGGAATTGGTAAGTTCCAGTGCATCCTGTTTCAGGTGCTCGGCTATGTAACGCCGTCCGAGTTCCTTGACGGCCATCAGTTGAGTATATTTACTGATGCCCATGCCATGAAACTGGCTGACTTCCTGTAAAGGTGCATCGAGCAACGCAGTCAAATGACCAAAATGCTGAATCAGCAACCGCGCCAGATCAACTGCCGAATGTTGCTGGGAACCGGAGCGTAGAAAAATAGCCAGTAGCTCGGCATCGGACAGACTTTCTGCGCCATATTGAATTAAGCGTTCTCGCGGCCGTTCTTGTTCCGGCCAGTTTTTAATAGAAAATTGCATAGTTATTAGACTTATTTATTATGAATTATCAGTTTTCCCGCAAGCTGATCTCTTGGGGATGCGATTATTTAATGCTATTGTGAGCCCCACTGCAACAGCAAGGTAATCTGTTCGTGAGCTTTGATCTAAGTGTAATTCCTCATAAAAATATCATTTTGGCCGTTAGTGGCGGTATTGCTGCCTATAAAAGTGCAATTCTGGTTCGTCGTCTGAAAGATGCCGGATTTGATGTGCGGGTCGTCATGACTCACGGTGCACAGGCTTTTATTACACCTTTAACCTTTCAAGCCTTATCGGGCAATCCTGTACATACCGAATTGCTGGATACTGAAGCAGAAGCCGGCATGGGCCACATCGAGCTGGCACGTTGGGCAGATCTGTTGCTGGTAGCACCGGCCAGCTGTGATACCTTGGCAAAGTTTGCCGCAGGTCTGGCTGATGATCTCTTAAGTACTTTATATCTGGCAACAAAAGCACCCGTCTGGGTAGCACCTGCCATGAACCAGCAAATGTGGGCAGCCAAAGCAACGCAGCGTAATCTTGCGACACTGATCGAAGACGGTGTGCATGTGATCATGCCGGACGCGGGTTCACAGGCTTGTGGGGATGTAGGTTTGGGCCGGATGCCTGAGCCGGAAGATTTAGCGCATCAGGTAACTGAATATTTTCATAAAGCTCAACGTGCGATTGCGGAAAAATTTGGCCTGCTTGCGGGTAAACAAGTCACGATTACCGCAGGCCCGACCCGCGAAGCGATTGATCCGGTGCGTTATATTTCCAATCACAGTACCGGGAAAATGGGCTTTGCACTGGCTGCAGCCTGTTATGCAGCCGGAGCCAATGTGACCCTGATTGCAGGGCCGGTCAGTCTGGAAACCCCAAATGGCGTGAAACGTAAGAATGTTTCTTCTGCTGTACAAATGCTGAATGAAAGCATGCAAATGCTGGAAAATGGTTGCGATATCTTTATTGCGACAGCTGCAGTAGCCGATTATCGTGTGGCAGAAGTAGCCGAGCATAAAATCAAGAAAGCTGGTGATGAACTGAATGTAGCCTTGGTGAAAAATCCGGATATTGTTGCCACTATTGCCCAGCAGGAAAAACGTCCATTTATGGTCGGTTTTGCTGCAGAAACCCGCAATATTGAAGAATATGCTGCTGGAAAGCTGGTCGCGAAAAAGCTGGATATGATTGCCTGCAATGATGTTTCACGTGCGGATATCGGATTTGCTTCAGATGAAAATGCCATGACAGTATTCTTTGCCGAGCATTATCAGTTGGACAAACGTGATCTGGAAAAAGCCTCCAAGCAGGAGATTGCCCAGCAGTTGATCGAAGCCATTCATGATGCCTTGCATCGTGATCCATCCAGTGATGATGATTTTTAAAACGATCTGTATCGAAAAAGCCCTGAATCCATCAGGGTTTTTTTATGGCTGATTTTTTATCATTAATTCAAAAAAACTATATAAACCATAAATATTTAACCTGAGTTCGACGAAATCTGCTTAGCCTTTTAGCATATTTTGGAAAGTTGGCTTATTGGGATTCAAACAATAAGCCACTACAGCAGCC
>NZ_JAMXXK010000057.1 GCF_024129735.1 Acinetobacter lwoffii
CGGTTTAATTTACTTGCTGGCATATACAATTTAGATTGGGTGAAAGATAAACAATTAAATTGATTGAAAAATGATTTATGAAGGAAGTCTACTGGATATTGTTTTAATTCTGACATCATTATTCTCAAGTCTTAATTTCTATAAAGTTTACATTCGATTCAAATACTGCATTTAACTGCTGTAGCAAGTCCTCCCGATCTTGTAAGGCAGCTTTAATTCTTAAATAACTCATCCGGATATCATCCGGATATAAGTCGAGCAGTTGCTGAGCTTGATCTGTATAGCCTGTGGCTTGCAATACATGCCATTTCGCAAAGCTTAAAACCGGTAATGCCGGATACTTGGTTTCCCAGTGCGAAATCTGTTGTGCAATCGCATCATAATCCGGGTTTTGACGCAATAACTGTTGTTGGAACCACAAATAAAAGACATCCTGATTAAATTGCTGTTCCATTAAATGAATTGCAAGCACTTCATGCTCGGCACTCATTTCTGGCATTCTAAATAATAATTTCAACCATAATAATTTGACCGAATAGTCACGATCAAATATTTGCGGTTTTAAATCTAAATAACGTTGCTGTAAATAAAATAAATCGTCCTGTGTGGCTTGGTCATAGGCTAATAATAATTGTTCAAGCCATGTTTTTTTTACTTCTTGGTCTAAATGCCCATATTGGGTCGAACGTAAATATAACCAGGGAAACTGCATGGCAAATACCCCCCATAAGGCGACAAGGCGCTGCTCATAGGCTGTTTTAACCTGTATTAACCAAGGTGATAATTCATGCTGATTTAAAAACTCTAAATGGGTAAGTGCTTGTTCACCTTGCTGTTGTGATAAATAAATTTCAATCCGCTGTAATTCTGCCAATTCAAATGCCATGGGATTGGACTGATTTAAAGCAGTTAATGCATGGGTATATTGCTGTTGCCCCCAAGATAAACGTGCATCAATAATATGTTTAAGTAAACCCGACTTGGTAAAAGACTGCTGAATAAAATCCCGCTGATCCTGCGCAGCGTTTAATAACCAGATGACTGCCAGTTGTTCATAAGGATGTAAGCGGGAAAAACTAAAGACCGTTTCAGTTTTACGTTGTTCACGGCTGCGATACTGCTTGATCGCATACCAGATGCAATGCATCAGAAAACTCACGCTCACCAAGGATGCGGCCAAAAACCAGAGGGTGGTTTGTAACTGCCACTCGCGCCAATACAGATAGACATAGCCAGCCCCATGTCCATAACTCAGGATACTCAGCCCCGCAATACCAAGCAGGCAGACAAATAAATAGGCTAGCAGAATCTGTTTCATAAGCAATTAGCCCACTAGGGTGCGTGTGTTTAATAATGGAATCGGAGTAATCGGGGTGGCCTTGATTTGATACAATTGCTGAATCCATTTTTGGCTCTGTGCATCCGGCAATTGTTCCAAGACTTCAATCACGGCATTCAGTGCCTGCTGAAAAGCGACAGATTGGTCTTTTTGTAAGGTATTCTGTGCGATGAGCAAGCGCAACTGGGCCTCTTTCAGTACCAGATGCCGTTGCATCAAGACTGTGCTTGGCTGATCTGCGGATTCAACCTGAATCCAGCGCTGCCAGAAAGAGCGTTGAGTTTCTGGACGCTGACGATGTGGTGTCTGAATTTCTTTTTCAATTTCAGCATCCATCTGCACCAAGAGTTCTTTTACTTTATTTTGCTGCACTAATCGACTGTTCACGAATTTTTTCAGCATGTCCTGATCTTTCGCAATCACTTGCTGCAAGCTGCTGACCAAGGCAGGCGCTAAAATATAATCATCCAGCTCATTGGATAACTGAGTTAATTTCTCAATCGCAGTGGCATATTGTTGCTGTTGCAGTGCAAATTCAATCAGATCCAGATGTTGCTGCACCAAGACAATATCATTTTGCATTGCATCAGTTGCCGCTTCATTTACTGACGCTTTCGCTGAAGTAGCTCCAGCACTTTCCTGCTGAGCAGAAATCTGGCGTTTTAAAGCCACGAACTGATCATTGAGATTGGCATTTTGCTGCTGTAACTGATTGATGCTTTGATTGAATTCAGTCTGTGCTGTATTCAGAACATGAAGGTCGTAGCTGAGCTTGATGAGCCACGCCATACTCAAGATGAACAATACAATGAATAGTTTCTTCATGCGTTCCCTAATATCAGCCCCATTTTCTGCAAGATCGTGTTTGCGTCTAAATCATCAATTTGTACGAATTGAAAACTTGCCTGATGCTGCTGTTGATATTCCCCAAGAATATTGGCCAAACGTGGCCCCAAAACCAAATAACAGGCTTGCTGTATAAACTCCGCATTCCTCTGCAAGAGTATCAGCCAGTTTAACCAACTTGCCTCACTGGTGATTAGCACTGCAAAACGCGGCTGTGTCTTAAGCAGCGCCAAATTCTCTGCCAAAATCGTTGCCGTCGTTTTAGGACATTGCCGCCGGTACAAAATAAAGTTTAAAACTTTAATATTGCTGGCACGTAAATGATCCATCATAAATTGACGACCACCTTCTCCGCGCCAGAAAGCCACACCTGAACCAGAAGCCAGTTGCTTCAACACAGGCAATTGCAGCATGCCTTCCGAAGTTTCGACCTCAGGCACATGACTATGAATGCCATAGCTCGCCAGTGCCTGTTCAGTGGCTTTTCCCACTGACACCCAATGCACCTGCGCCAAGGCCGAGAGCTTAATACCCGCCTGTTGTAAATATTGCATGCCAATCTGAGCGGCCGTCGGACTGACCACCACAATAATCTGTGCCTGCTCCAGCTGCTGATACAAAATCGACAGCTCATCGGAATAAGGCATGGCATGCAGTTCGAGCAAGGGCAATTCCAGAACAGACACCTGTGCTGCCTGTAACTGTTGAGTCAAGCCTGCAGCACGATCACTGGGGCGAGTATTAATCAATAACATCAGTGTGAATAGAGTGCTTTCAGCAACTCGCCAGCACCTTGATCAAGCAGGTCTTTTGCCAGCTCTACACCCAATTGCTCCGCAGCTGCCATTTTGCCAGTATGCTGTGCCCGGAGCAAAACTGTTCCATCGACACTGCCCACACGACCTTCGATTGAAATCACACCCTCTTTGAGCGTGGCATAACCAGCAATCGGCACCTGACATCCGCCTTCTAGATAGGCATTAAAGGCACGTTCGGCACGTACACACGCATCTGTATCCGCATGCAGGAGTGGCTGAATCAAGTCCAGCACCGTCTGATCATGAGTACGGCATTCCAGTCCCAATGCCCCTTGACCCACGGCCGGCAGACTGACTTCAGGCGTCAGAGTATGACGAATACGTTCTGCCAGACCCAAGCGTTTTAAACCGGCACTGGCCAGAATAATCGCATCATACTGGCCTGCATCCAGTTTAGATAAACGTGTGCCGACATTACCGCGTAAATCGATAATGTCCAGATCTGGACGCTGTTTTAAAATCTGGGTTTTACGGCGCAAGCTTGAGGTTCCGACTTTGGCGCCTTGTGGCAATTCTTCAAAATTAGTGTAGGTATTCGACACAAAGGCATCTAAGGGATCTTCACGTTCACAGATCACTGCCAGACTCAGACCTTCGGGCAAGGCCATCGGGACATCTTTCATGGAATGCACAGCCAGATCTGCACGACCATCCAGTAAAGCGGCTTCTAATTCTTTTACAAATAGTCCTTTTCCACCAATTTTGGCCAGTGGCGTATCGAGAATTTTATCGCCCTGTGTAACAAAAGTGACTAACTCGACCTGCAAACCAGCGTGCAAATCTTGTAGCCGCGCACGGATATGTTCCGCTTGCCAAAGTGCAAGTGGACTTTGTCGAGTTGCAATTTTTAGGGTCTTCATAAATTTCAATAACAGTAAATGAGAACAATAGTCTAAACTTAACCTGCTCACTTGAAAATGCAAGTGAATTTATACAAGTTTCAACTGAATGCTCTCATTCATCCCCTGCTAAAGCTTTTGAATCCGATCTCGTAAAAACGGTAAATGTCGCCGACTAACCGCCAAACGATCGTCCAGCTCACGACAACGTACCTGATACTGACCAGAACTCACCACTTCCAGACCATCCAGATAATGCACCGAGATCAAGGCATTACGATGAATCCGGATAAACTGGTTCCCAAACTCCTGCTCTAACTCCTTTAAGGTTTCATCAATCAATACACTGCCGTTTTTATGACGCACAGTGACATATTTCTGATCCGCCAGAAAATAATAGATATTTTCAACTGGCACCAATTCGACACCACGATAGGTCTTTGCCGCAATCTGCTGGCGGCTGATATTGATTTCGTCCATATTTTCTTTTTGTTTTAGTTGGCTCATTTGAGCTTGGGTAAGTTTAGTTAAGTGCTCTAAAACCTGTGCCAATTCCTGTTGCATCACCGGTTTAAGTAAGTAGCCTTCGGCATTTGATTTAAATGCATCCAGCGCATGTTGGTCATAGGCCGTACAAAAGACAATGGCCGGCATTGGATCCAGTTGACGCAAATGTTGCGCACAAGCCAGTCCGTTCATTTCAGGCATTTGAATATCTAATAGGATGACATCGGGTTCGTATTGGTGAGCCAGATCAATCGCTTGACGGCCATGGCTTGCTGTCGCCACCACATCATGCCCCAGTTGAGAGACCAAACGTGATAAACGCTCGACGGCCAAAGGCTCATCATCACAAATTAGGATGTCCATTTCTCCTCCTTACCCAGTTAACATCATCAGATGAATGATAAAGCTAACTGCGATTTCTTTGATTTATTTTTATTTATATTGATATCGCACTACCGTCGTAAACATCCCTTCGCCGGCAAAGGTTTGAAAAGTCACACTAGGTCCATAATAAGCTTGCAGACGCTGTCTAACATTTTCTATTGCAATACCATGTCCCTTTTTTAAAATTTTATTATCCTGTGCATAAGGGTTGGTTATGATGATATTAATTTGATTTTGCAATATTTCAACCAATATGCTTATGGTACTCTTTGTGAGAATTTTTTCAACTCCATGGAAAATACTATTTTCTAACAAGGGTTGTAAAGTTAATAATGGAATTTGAACTTGTGAGTATAAGTCTTTGTTTTCTAACTTCCATTCCACCTGCAAACGCTCACCTAGACGGATCTGCTCAATCTCCAGATAGCGCTGGCACAGATCAATTTCCTCCTGCAGGTTGACCAGTTTTAATTCCTGAAAACTGGCACGAAATAACCGTGACAAATTCAACAGCATGTGTTCGGCTTTATCCGGATCGATACTGATCAGGCTGATCACACTATTCATGCTGTTAAACAGGAAATGCGGCTGAATCCGTGCCTGCATGGCCTGAATTCTAGCATTCAGCTCGCTATGCTGCTGCTGCTCCCATTGCTCACGCAAATAAAGATAGCGAAAACAGAAAGTTCCCAGCAAAATTCCCAGACTTAAATGGAGTCCGACCCGATCCAGCGCAATCGCCAGGTTTAAATCCTGAAAATTAAAATTCTGTCCAAAATATATCAAGATATTCAGGTTCACCGTAGTGAGCAGTACAATTGCCTGTAACAGCAGAAATCCAGAAATCAAAGCCAGTTTGATTCCCATACGTTGAAAGGCTTGATGGAACAGCTCGACCAGTGCTGCAAAACATAACAGTACCCAGTTGATATACAGCATATATTGCAGCAGGTGCATTCCATTCAAAGCCTGCCAGGATTGCGCTTCTGCAAGCGCCAGAATCATGGCCAGAATATTGCCGCCAGCAAACAGTTCCAGCAAATAGCGTAGATTGCCGATCTGGCTAAAAAAATAGGAATTTTGCGTCTGTTCGTTTATCGATGTAAAAGATTGAGCAGATGTGACTTCGGCAATGGGCTTTGAATTTGTTATACTCTTTTTCGTTCTACTGCTTTTAATCTGATTGAGCCGACATGACCACATCTTCTAATTCCTCTAATCCATCACACGCCCAGACTTCGGGTATGTGGGGCGGTCGTTTCTCTGAAGCGACTGATGCTTTTGTTGCTGAATTTACAGCATCTGTTCAATTTGACCAACGTTTTTATAAACAAGATATTGCAGGCTCGATTGCCCATGCAACCATGCTGGCAAAAGTGGGCGTACTGACCACGCAAGAACGCGATGACATTATTGAAGGTCTGACAGCGATTCAAGCCGATATTGAAGCAGGCAACTTTGAATGGCGCATTGATTTAGAAGATGTCCACATGAACATTGAGTCACGCCTGACTCAACGTATCGGCATTACTGGCAAGAAACTGCATACCGGTCGTAGCCGTAATGACCAGGTGGCTACAGATATCCGTCTTTATGTACGCGATGAAATCGATAGCATCCTGGAATTACTGAAAAAATTACAAAAAGGTATTTTAAGCTTAGCGGCTAAAAACACCGACACCATCATGCCAGGCTTCACCCACTTGCAAACCGCTCAGCCAGTGACTTTTGGTCATCATCTAATGGCTTGGTTTGAAATGCTGGTACGCGATTCAGAACGTCTGATTGATTGCCGTAAGCGTGTCAACCGTATGCCGCTTGGTTCTGCTGCACTTGCAGGTACTACTTATCCAATCGACCGTGCTTATACTGCTGAACTGCTAGGTTTTGAAGCTGTTGCTGAAAACTCGCTGGATGCAGTATCGGATCGTGACTTTGCGATTGAATTTAATGCCGCTGCATCTTTAATTATGATGCATTTATCACGTATGTCTGAAGAACTGATTCTATGGACATCTGCACAGTTCAAATTCGTGAATATTCCAGATCGCTTCTGTACTGGCTCTTCAATCATGCCGCAGAAGAAAAATCCGGATGTGCCTGAACTGGTACGTGGTAAAACCGGCCGTGTCTATGGCGATTTGATGAGCCTGCTGACTTTAATGAAAGGCCAGCCTCTAGCCTATAACAAAGACAATCAGGAAGATAAAGAGCCATTGTTCGATGCGATCGATACAGTTCGTGGTTCACTCATGGCATTTGCCGACATGATTCCTGCACTGGTTCCAAACATTGCTGAAATGCGCGAAGCAGCGCTGCGTGGTTTCTCAACTGCGACTGACCTAGCTGATTACTTGGTGAAAAACGGCGTTGCATTCCGTGATGCGCATGAGATTGTAGGTAAAGCAGTTGCACTCGGTGTACAAGAATCTAAAGACCTGTCTGAATTGACACTCGAACAGCTGCAACAGTTCTCTGACCTGATTCAAGCAGACGTATTTGAAAAAGCCTTAACTCTTGAAGCCTCAGTAAATGCACGTAACCACATTGGTGGTACCGCGCCTTCTCAAGTGAAAGCAGCCATTGAGCGTGCACATGCGCGTTTGGAACAACTTTACGCATAATTTTGGAGTATGGATATGTCTCGACAAGTTTTTTGCCGTAAGTATCAGGCGGACATGGAAGGTTTAGACTTTGCTCCATTCCCGGGGCCAAAGGGTCAGGAATTGTTTGACACCGTGTCTAAACAGGCTTGGCAAGAATGGCTAAAACACCAGACTACGCTAATTAATGAAAAGCGTTTGAACGTGTTTGAAGCAGATGCGAAAAAGTTTCTTGAAGAACAGCGTGAAAAGTTCTTTAACAATGATGCATCTCTAGAAAAAGCCGAAGGGCTGAAGCCTGAGTAATTTTTAAAGCGTTACTTTAAAAATTATGCAAGACAAGCGCTGAAAGCGCGCTTAGGCTTAAATTAAAAAAGAATCTCCATTATTGGGGATTCTTTTTTTATGTATTGCTCTAAACATTACTCAAGACCAGCGAAGCGGATAGTTTTGAATGTGAAGAGCTCCCCATACAGAAGCTTTTTACATTAAAGCCCTGCCTTTCTTTTTTACGCAAGACAAGGATGAAGTCCGCGTAGGCATAAATCTCCCCCCTATCTCAGGGGATTTTTTGACTAAATCTAGCAAATCTTACTAACCAATATTTAGGGCACAAAAACAGATTATCACTTACCCTATTTTGTTTATCTAGTCTGCCACTATCCTGCTGAAAAACATTTAGATTTGTATCAAAATAATGGATTGTAAAAGCAATATACAGAGTATTCACAAAACACAACATTCTGCTACAAGAAGCCACATGATTAAAAAAAACTGTCTCTCTATAATGAGCCCTAAGAAGATGAGATATCTTTGAATAACTATAATAATAAGCAACAAATACCCCGATTTCATCCCAGTTCTTCCCCCAAAGACTGGGTATTTTTTTGCCTGCAATTTGCCGATTGGCTTGATAATTTAAGCGCATAAAAAAAGCCCCCCTTTCAAGGAGCTTCTCTTTTCATTTCGATTAAGGCTGTTTCAGATATGGCCAAGCCGCTTTCAGATAAATGAACATCGACCATAAAGTGAGTACCACTGCGGTGTATAGCAAGGCATACGCCAGCATTTCTAGCGGTGGCCAGTTCAGCAGGAATACGGTGATAGCGATCATCTGAAAAGCGGTTTTGTATTTACCCACTGTTGAAACCGCAACATTGGTCCGCGCACCGAGTTCTGCCATCCATTCACGCAGGGCTGAAACGGTAATTTCACGCGAAATAATTACAATCGCAGCAAAAGCCATCGACATGGAAGGCTGCCATTGCACCAATACAATCAGTGCAGCTGCGACCATCAATTTATCTGCGACCGGATCGAGAAACCGCCCAAAAGCGGAAGTCTGGTTTAATGTACGTGCCAGATAGCCATCAAACCAGTCCGTTACCGCAGCCACCACAAAGATCGTGGTTAAAATGATATGCCGCGTCATATCGGGGTTATGAGCATCAAAGCCCATTGCAGGCGGCCAGTAAGCCACCAATAAAAATACCGGAATAAGAGCGATACGCGCCAAGGTCAAGATATTTGGAATATTCAGGATACGACCTGTAGTCATAGACACCGCCAATTGTTCCCCTCATGTACGATGAAAATGCACACTTTTTTAGAGGTTTGATCCATCATTAATAGGCTTCACTTTATACGAATTGACTTGCAGTGTCACTAGGCAAACACCGTCACTGTTTGTCTTGCCATCGCAATCAGGCGATTTTCGGCATCCCAGAGATAGGCATGCTCCGTCGCATAACCATCCGCAGCATAGTCGGTAAATACTTTATATTTAAACCAATCATGCAATTGATGTTGAACCGGATGCACATAGGTCACTGTCCAGGTCAGACTACTCGCAGGTGCCATGTTTTTAAACATCGGTAACACCCCGGGTGGCCAGATATCAAAGATGGCCATCAGGTCGGCGACCAAAAATTCACGGTTGTGATGCTTTTCAGGATGAAATCGGCACCAGCCACCAAAGTCCGGACGAGGACTGGCACTACAAGGTAGATTGACATCCGCCCAGGCTACTTCGAAATGGTCATAACAGTCTGGCATACCATAGCCAACAGGAATCTGAAACAGCTGCTCTGGCGCAGCATAGTCGGGTGCCTGAACTTGTTGCTGTACCTGAATCTCTGAATCACGGGAAATACCAAAACTGGCAATCAGAATACTTTGCACCGCGTCGTCCTGCCATAAGCGCACTTCAATCGTGGTCACTGACTTGCCTTGCCGCAGGATTTCAGCCGTCAACCGTACTTTGGCTTGCTGAATCGGGCCGACAAAGGTCACACTGCAACTGAGTAAATGCTTGGCCGGATCATTGATGTGAGTGACAGCTTTCTGCATCATCATCGCGGCAGCCAGACCGCCATACAGGGTACGCCCCTGTAGCCATCCCTGTGGAAACTCTACCCATTCCTGTTCGGCAATTTGTGCATAAAGTGCATGCAAAGACATGTTGATCCCTCAGTAAGTCTTGATGCTCAGTATATTCGGCAAAATTCATCAGGTTGTGAATGTCACGTGACCTATGCGTCAATGCGCATTTTTGCCCTTGCATTCGAACCCCAAGTTATTCATGCAGCACTTTATAAATCATCCGCGCCATGACTGAACCCAGTCCCGGCACCAGTTGCAGATCTCTTTCTGAGGCTTTCAGTACGCCCTGAATCCCGCCAAAATGGGTCAGCAAATCCCGACGGCGTTTTGGTCCGAGCCCCGGAATAACTTCCAGCACTGATGAACCTCGTTTCTTGTCACGTTTAGCACGATGCTTGGTAATCGCAAAGCGGTGTGCTTCATCACGTACCTGCTGAATCAGATGCAGCGCCTTATGATCCTCCGGTAATTGAATTTTACTGCCATCGGTAAAGTGCAGGGTTTCCAGACCGGGCTTACGTCCCTCACCTTTGGACACACCGACCATAAAGGCCTCTAAGCCTAGTTCCTGCATGACTTCCATCGCCATATGCAATTGCCCCTTGCCACCATCAATCAGCAGCAAGTCCGGTAACAGGGCTTTCTTATAACGACGGGTCAGCGCCTGACGCATGGCGGCATAGTCATCACCTGCCTGAATATCATGAATGGAAAACTGGCGATAGTCGCGCTTGCGCGCGCCCCCACTATCAAAGACCACACAGGAGGCCACGGTATCTTCACCCATAGTATGCGAAATATCGAAGCACTCAATCCGATCTACAGGACGGCCGACCACCTGCTCCAGCTGATGAAAACGCTCATTTAATTCTATATGATTGGCCAGCTTGCCCTGAATCGCGTGCTGTACATTCATCTGCGCCAGTTCCAGCCATTCGGCTCGAGTTTCGCGGACTTTGGACTTGATCTGGATTTTCTTGCCAAAATGCTGCGACAGTGCTGCTTCCAGTTCTTTACGATCAGCCACTTCCAGATTGACAATCAGTTCAGCCGGGATTTCATCTGCCACCTGAAAATAAAAATTGGCAATAAAATCGGCCAGCATCTGCCCCAGGTCATCACTGAGCATATCCGGGAAATAACTTTTTCCACCCAGCATTTTACCGTTGCGCACATGCATGATCTGCACACAGGTCACCCCGGCCTGATAGGCAATCGACAGGATGTCGGCCTCGCCTTTGAGCCTATAGATCGCCTGCTGCGACTGTACGTCTCTTAACAACGCCATCCGGTCCCGATAGAACACCGCTTTTTCAAATTCCAGCGCTTCAGCGGCCGCTTCCATTTTTGTGATCAGTTCCTGATTCAGCTCCTTGGTATCGCCCTGTAAAAAGCGGATCGAGTTATCGACATCTGCCTTATAGTCTTCCGGAGAAATAAATCCGACACAGGGCGCAGAGCAGCGTTTGATCTGGTATTGCAGACATGGCCGGGTCCGGTTGGCAAAAAAACTGTTGTCACAGGAACGCACATTGAACAGTTTTTGCAGCACCACCAGAGTATCCCGCGCCGTATAAGCACTGGGATAAGGTCCAAAAAACTTGCCCACCTGGTGCTTGCCCTTGCCGCGCCCACTGGCTAAACGCGGATAGGGCTTATCGGCCGAAACAAAAATATAGACATAAGATTTGTCATCACGCAGCATGATGTTATACGGCGGATGATGCTGCTTGATCAGGTTCTGTTCTAGCAACAAGGCTTCAGTTTCAGAACGTACCACCAAGGTCTGGATATCATAAATCCGTGCCACCAAGGCCTGGGTTTTGGGATGATCCAGCGTTTTGACAAAATAGCTGGAGACCCGGTTTTTCAGGTTTTTGGCTTTACCCACATACAATAATTCGCCGTCTTTGCCATACATCCGGTAGACCCCGGGCAGGCTGGTCATATTCGCCAGGATTTTTTCAATATGGGGGCGTGCGTTTTCGTTCACCTAAAGCCTATTTTTCACCTACAATCTGCAGATATATGTGATGATTGTTGCGTCCTTTTCAAGCAAAAACACAAAATTCCCCTGAAGTTGCCATCCAATCTTAAAGTTCCTGTCGGGTTATCCCCCCAATCTATAATCCTCACGGCATAAACTGATTGTTAAAAGCTATAAATTTCAACCTTTAACTTTGTTATGCTCAAAAAGTCTAGTTTTGAGATGATTCGCATGACCATGCAGCAATCGGACATTCATATTGTTCAACCCTCCACCTCCACCCATAGCCTGTCTGAACGTGATCGCCTGATTGGCAAACCGCGTTTTCATTTCGAGCCGAGTAGTGTAATGCAGCTGCTGCGTGAACGGATTATTGGGCAGGATGCAGCTCTGAATGAAATTGAAAAAATGCTGCATGTGGTCAAGGCAGATTTTTCTAGTCCGGATCGCCCTTTGTCGGTTACCTTGATGCTGGGCCCCACTGGCGTCGGTAAAACCGAAACCGTACGTCTGATTGCCGAAGCGATCTATGGCCGCCCAGATGCCTTCTGCCGGATTGATATGAATACTCTGGCACAGGAACATTATGCAGCGGCTTTGACCGGCGCACCGCCCGGTTATGTGGGATCCAAGGAAGGTCACAGCCTGTTTGATGAAACTGCGATTGCCGGCAGCCACACCCGTCCCGGCATCATGCTGTTTGATGAGCTGGAAAAAGCCAGTACCGAAGTAATTCGCGGCTTGATGAACGTGCTGGATACTGGCCGGCTGACTTTGACAGCGGGCACTAAAACTATCGATTTTCGCAACTGCATGATCTTTATGACCAGCAATGTCGGGGCACAGGCAGCGCAGCAATATCTGGACAAACTCAGTTATCTGCCTGAGAAAATGCAGGCCCTGTGTCTGAAGCGCGTTCCCACCCAGCGCATCATTGAAAAAGTGATGCAGCGTAAATTCGACCCCGAGTTTCTGAATCGGATTGACCGCAGCCTGCATTATCAGGCGGTACAGAGCGATGCCCTGCCACGTCTGGTCGAAATTGAACTGGATAAACTGAACAAGCGCTTGCAACATCAGCAACGCAGCGTGCATTTAAGCGCTGCAGCCAAAGCCTATTTCTATCAGGGCCATGATATTCGTTACGGCGCCCGGCATTTGGGTCGCAAAATGCGTACCGAACTGGAGCCGATTCTGGCCCTGTATTTTTTAAACCAGCCTGAGAAGTTCAGTCTGCATCTGGACTGTGTCGATGGACAACTTATGGTTCTGCCTGAGCAAGCAAAAGCTTAACTAAGGCAGACTCGATATCAGTTTTTCTTCGACTGAAGCACCTGTATAAAAGCAGTCTGATCTTTGGGTGAAACCAATATAAATTTCTGCACGCCCGCATCTGTATAGTCAATTCGCAGACGCTTTAAGGATAAGGCTGGCGCAATGATAGAGTGATCTGTCGGCTGGATGGACTGGATTGCGCTTAACGGAATCTGCCAGCTTAACCACAGGCTTTTAATGATTAACTGATCCTTGTTAATGCTATAGCGCGTACTCCACAGCGGCCACCATAGAATAAGAATGGTCAGGACATAAACTGCAGTATGCAGCGGATATTGCTGCATGGTCCCTTTGGCCTGCATGGTTAGCAGCAGTTGCAGCAGCAGGCCACTCATACAAATCACAAAAGCCAGCAACCACCAGTCTTTTTTAGAACGAAACATGTGCATCGATATCCCCCATATCTTGGTGCAAGATCATCATAAACAATTCCATAGCAGATGACAGGGATTCAACCCGGCAGGATAGAAATTATTTCAAATCACACATCGACAGGATCGTTCTCATTTTCGATCTCCTCAGAAAAGTTCAGCAGCCAGAATGAGCTACTGCGCTTTTATTTGTGCTGATTGAACAATATCAGCAAAGACCTGAAAGCCCTGCGATCAGCATGATTCGAGGCTAAAAATGGCACATTCAAGGATGAAAATTGACTGAATTGACAAAACTCCGCTAGAAATGCACCTTGAAAATCAGTCACCCTGCTCCATATCTATCAGGCTGATTGATAAAAAATAATGAATTGAAACAAAATCTTTGGTTCATCTGCTTTTAGAAAACTGATAGGAAAAGTCATAGCCGGTCGGATCAAGCCGGCAGAAATTGATGACCATTGCGTCACGGCTTGATACAACTTGTTATGTTCTTTTTGGATATAGTTATCGTAAGATTAGCGAAGTCAAAAAGTGCGCGGGACATGCGCACTTGCTTCACAACATCAACTTAGAAGTCCTCCAAAATAAAGGAGATCAGGGCATGATCCACGCTGGCAATGCCATTACCGTCCAAATGCTTGAGGACGGGATTGCAGAATTCCGCTTTGACTTACAAGGTGAGTCCGTTAACAAATTCAACCGTGCAACGATTGAAGATTTCAAGGCTGCTATCGAAGCCGTCTCCCATGCCGATATTCAAGGTCTGATTGTGACTTCAGGCAAATCTACATTTATTGTAGGTGCTGATATCACTGAATTCGGCGACAACTTTGCTCAGGGTGAACAAGCGATTGTTGACTGGGCAATGCCAGTACATGAAATTTTTAACAGCTTCGAAGACCTCGATATTCCTAAAGTGGCGGCCATTAATGGCATGGCACTCGGTGGCGGTTTCGAAATGTGCCTGGTGTGTGACTACCGTGTCATGTCAGAACAGGCGCAAGTGGGCCTGCCTGAAATCAAGCTGGGGATCTTCCCGGGCTTCGGTGGTACAGTACGTTTAAGCCGTCTGATCGGTATCGACAACGCGGTAGAATGGATGGCAATGGCCAATCCTAAAAAGCCGGCTGCCGCACTGAAAGACGGCGCAGTCGATGCTGTCGTTCCTGCTGACAAGCTACAAGATGCTGCACTTGATCTGGTGAAACAGGCGATTCATGGCCGTTTAGACTGGAAAACCAAGCGTCAGGAAAAACTCGATCCAGTTAAACTCAGCCCGATCGAACAGATGATGGCGTTTAACTCATCGAAAGGCATGGTTTTAGCAAAAGCGAATCCGGCTCAATACCCTGCGCCAAAATTATTACTTGATTCTCTGCAAGCGGGTGCGAGCCTGCATCGTGATGACGCGCTGAAAGCGGAAGCTGAAGGCTTTGCCAAAGCAGCGGTAACACCACAAGCAGGTGCCTTGATCGGTTTGTTCCTGAACGACCAGATCGTGAAAAAAACCTCGAAGCGCTATGAAAAAGGTGCGCATCCAGTGAACCAGGCGGCTGTTCTAGGCGCGGGTATCATGGGTGGTGGTATTGCTTACCAGGCGGCGAGCAAAGGCACACCGATCATCATGAAAGACATCGGTAACCAGCAACTAGCTTTGGGTATGAAAGAAGCCAATGGTTTACTGACCAAACAAGTTGAACGTAAGAAGATGAAGCCTGCTCAAATGGGTGAAACTCTTGCGCGCATCCGTCCAACTTTAAGCTATGACGAGTTTAAAGAAGTGGACATCGTGATCGAAGCCGTGACTGAAAATCCAAAAGTCAAAGGTATCGTACTGAAAGAAACTGAAGCGAAAGTTCGTGACAACACAATCATTGCATCTAATACTTCTACGATTTCAATCACGCGCCTGGCTGAAAACCTAGAACGTCCTGAAAACTTCGTGGGCATGCACTTCTTTAACCCGGTACAT
The DNA here is from genome assembly GCF_024129735.1 of Acinetobacter lwoffii. Lineage (GTDB taxonomy): Bacteria > Pseudomonadota > Gammaproteobacteria > Pseudomonadales > Moraxellaceae > Acinetobacter > Acinetobacter lwoffii_H. Next base: position 15,387 of record NZ_JAMXXK010000057.1, read on the forward strand.
ATGATGCCACTGGTTGAAGTGATTCGTGGGGCGAAGACTTCTGACGAAGCGATTGCAACGACTGTAGTACTTGCTCAGAAAATGGGTAAAACACCAATCGTGGTCAATGACTGCCCGGGCTTCCTGGTCAACCGCGTACTGTTCCCTTACTTCGGTGCATTTGACCTGTTGCTTAAAGATGGCGCTGACTTCCAGCAAATCGATAAAGTCATGGAAAAATTTGGCTGGCCAATGGGTCCTGCTTACCTGATGGACGTTGTCGGTATCGACACTGGCGTACACGGTGCAGAAGTGATGGCTGAAGGTTTCCCGGATCGCATGAAACCTGATTTCAAAGGTTCGATTCAGGTAATGTACGAAAACAAACGTCTGGGTCAAAAGAACGACGTTGGTTTCTACAAGTATGAACTTGACCGTAAAGGCAAAAAAGCAAAAGTGGTTGATCCAACTGCGTATGAGCTTGTGGCATCTGTTGCAACTGCGGAAAAACGTGAATTTGATGCTCAGGAAATCATTGATCGCATGATGCTGGCTTTCTGTAACGAAACTGTTCGTTGCCTGGAAGACAACATTGTAGCCACTGCTGCTGAAGCAGATATGGCCATGATCATGGGTGTTGGTTTCCCTCCATTCCGTGGTGGTCCATGCCGTTACATCGATCAAACCGGTGTAGCTGAGTATGTTGCGCTTTGCAATAAGTATGCGCACCTTGGTAAAGCTTATGAAGCGCCAGAAATGTTGCGCGAAATGGCTGCTAACAACAAAAAATTCTACGGTTAAGGAGCAACGTGAATGGCTACTTTAAATCCACGTGACGTTGTCATCGTTGATGGCGTACGTTCAGCAATGGGTAAAACCAAAAACGGTATGTTCCGCAATGTACGTGCCGACTCGATGTCTGCTGAGCTTGTCCGTGCCCTGCTGGTACGTAACGAATTCGACCCGCATGAAGTTGAAGACGTAATCTGGGGCTGTGTCAACCAAACCCTAGAACAAGGTATGAACATTGCCCGTAATATCGCATTACTGGCAGACTTGCCGAAGACTGTTGCAGGTCAAACGGTGAACCGTCTTTGTGGTTCGTCTATGCAGGCGATTCACACTGCGGCTGCGCAAATTGCAACGAACCAGGGTGATATCTTCATCATCGGTGGTGTTGAGCACATGGGCCATGTGGGCATGATGCACGGCATCGACCTGAATCCTGAAGCGTCTAAACATTATGCCAAAGCGTCGAACATGATGGGCTTAACTGCTGAAATGCTCGGTCGCATGAACGGTATTAGCCGTGAAGAACAGGATGCATTCGGTGTGGAATCACATCGCCGTGCCTGGGCTGCGACTGAAAACGGTCTGTTCCAGAATGAGATCGTCGGCATTGAAGGTCATAATGCTGATGGCTACAAAATCCTGTGTGATATTGATGAAGTGATCCGTCCAGATGCGAACCTTGAATCGTTCAAATCTTTGCGTCCAGTCTTCGATCCGAAAGGCGGTACAGTAACTGCAGCGACTTCTTCAGCTTTGTCTGATGGTGCTTCTGCAATGTTGTTGATGTCTGCTGAACGTGCTCAAGCTTTAGGTCTTAAGCCACGTGCTGTAATTCGCTCTATGGCGGTTGCAGGCTGTGATGCTGCGATCATGGGTTATGGTCCGGTTCCGGCAACACAAAAAGCGTTGAAACGCGCTGGCCTGTCAATTGCTGATATTCAGACTTTTGAATTGAACGAAGCCTTTGCTGCACAAGGTCTGTCTGTTCTTAAAGGCTTAGGTATTTATGACAAGCAAGACATCGTGAACCATAACGGTGGCGCGATTGCATTGGGTCACCCATTGGGTTGTTCTGGTGCGCGTATCACAACAACATTGTTGAATGTAATGGAACAGCAAGATACACAAATCGGTCTTGCGACCATGTGTATCGGTCTAGGTCAAGGTATTGCAACAGTGATCGAACGTGTTTAATTCTTAAATACTTTGATCAAGAAAATCCTCGCTCTATGCGGGGATTTTTTATACAATATAATCAATTAGATAACAGACAATAAAATGCAACCAGAAGATATAGCTAAATTTAGAATAAAATATCCTAAAATAACCAAATTATTTGAAATCATTAATAATTTAGTATCTAAAAATTTAGTACGCTTTCTTTTATTGCCTATTATTTATGCTTTACCAGTATTTTTCATTAATTCTAGTTTTAGTAATAGTTCATTAGCTCATTTTATTACTGAAAATCTTGGAACTTTTGGGGTTCTCATTGTTGAAAAACAAGCTTGGATTATTATTAGTGCTTTTCTAATATATGCATTAATTACATATGGTTATTCATATATAAAGCTTATAGCTGAATATACAGAACCCCCTCCTCCAGATTTAAGTAAGCAACATGCGATTTCTATAATACAAACTTTAGAAATTATTGTTCAAACAAAATATAAAAGATTTATTGATACTCTTAAAATAAATACATCTGCTAAAGATATATTCAATACGATCACTCAGCCAAATTTACAGAAAGACATTATTATTCAAGCAATTAAAAGTCACTTAGAAATTCAATTTCCAAATACTTTAATCAAAGTTGGATTAATGCGTGTTTCAAATAAACTGTGTACTGAATGGGAAAATTATTTACCAACTCATATTGGACCAAAAACTCCAATAAATAGACTTCCTTCATAAATCATTTTTCAATCAATTTAATTGTTTATCTTTCACCCAATCTAAATTGTATATGCCAGCAAGTAAATTAAAC
>NZ_JAMXXK010000058.1 GCF_024129735.1 Acinetobacter lwoffii
GGTGAAGTGTGTCTAATCAACAGGGTTTTCGGTCTCTAAGCACTTTTAAAAAGGAACTTCATCGACTCAAATCTCTATTTGCAACAGTGCCCATTCATGATTCCAAGTCATATTATTTTAAAAAACTAATTCGATACCTGCACCATATTTCCATCCCTTTTCAGACTCTGTTGCCTCTTGCATAGAAGTGGCTTTCTGTCCTTTTTCATATTGGTAAGCAACATCAATGAAAGGTTTAATTCGCTTAGTAATCTCATATCGGGTTTTGATACCAGTTTTAAGTTCTGATAAACCTGATTTTGCAGCATAGTTAGAATCATCGCTAAATATTACATCTGCTTCGATATAAGGTTGAGTAATAAGTTTCTGAGTTAAAAGCAAATCACGTTCTAATTCAAAACTTGCTCCCCAAAAATTATTCTCACCGCCATAAAGATATGCTTGTGTTTCAAAGAAATAAGGAGCTAATCCTAATACACCAATAACACCATCAACTCGATCACTGTTGCTGCTATTTTTATCTTCGCTATATCTTACACCAGCTTGTATATCCCAAAATGGGGCTACGTTACGGCTATAAAGTGCTGATACAGCATATTTTGGATCATTACTTTCTGACTTTTCCGAATTGGCTTCAATAAATAGACGATTTTCATCTGTTCCAATCAAAGTTTCAAGCTTTGTTCCTAGGTTGCCCTTACCGTCTTCATCAACCATCCATGCATTTTCAAGTCTTGTTACTTGATAAATTTGTCCGCCATGTTCTTTAAGATGATCATCGTGAGATCCGTCTGATCTCTTTCTTGCAGTCAAAATAATATTATCTCCCCCATTTGCATTTTCCATTGAATAATATTCTGGATAACGCTCTTGAAGGGAATACTTTAATCCTCCAGATTCCTGTAAAAGAATTTTCATATTTTTTGTAATATTACTGTCTTGTACAGGAGTTTCATTTTTAGCGAACGTTAGATTTGATAATCCAAATAGCGCAATCATCAAAGTTGTTTTTGAAAACAAATTATTAGTGATGTGCATGTGGATTTACTCCCTTCTCATTTACTTGGGACTGAGGAACAGTCTTTGTAGAATTACCATCTTCCACTTGAGCTACAATGAGTTTATTCATCATTCCTGCACTCATATGGTAAAGCAGGTGACAATGAATAGCCCACTCACCTAACTCATCAGCTGTGAGTAGAGTGGTTATCGTTTTCCCAGGTGGAACAATTACCGTATGTTTGTTTGGCATATTGCTTGGATCCTGACCATTCTCAAGCTGCATAAACATGCCATGTAAGTGCATTGGGTGAGCCATCATACTGTCATTGACAAATTTTAAGCGAATACGTTCACCATACTTCACCACTAGTGGGTCGGCTTCATTAAATTTTTTACCATTTATTGTCCAAATATAACGCTCCATGTTTCCACCAAGACGGATCTCTATTTCACGTTCAGCTGCACGAGTGTCTTTTTGAGGATCTAACGATTGCAAATCACTATATTGCAATGCTTTATTACCTTCAGGTGTTGAAGCATTTGCCCATCCAAATACGGTATTATCATTCTTGTCTGAAGCCGCCTTAACAGTAGCGCTATTCATCGGCATATCATGATCCATACCTTTCATAGAAGACATATCATGATCCATACCTTTCATAGAAGACATATCGTGATTCATGCCTTTCATAGAAGACATATCATGATCCATACCTTTCATAGAAGACATATCGTGATTCATATCTTTCATAGATGACATGTCATGGCTCATCCCCATATCTTCCATAGTTAATAAAGCACGAGGGCGAGATTTAGGCATCTCAATTTGTTTGACTGCTGGGCTGCTTTCTTCATGTAATGTTCCCACTGAAAAACCGGTACGATCAATAGATTCAGCTTCAATTTGGTAATGTGCTTGTTTTGGTTCCACAATGACATCATAGGTTTCAGCAGTACCAATACGGAACTCATCTACAGGAACGGGCTTTACAGGTTGACCATCAGCACTGACTACAGTCATTTTTAGGTTTGGAATGCGTACATCAAAGAATGACATAGCGGAAGCATTAATAAAACGAAGGCGAACTTTTTCACCAGCTTTGAAGTTACCGGTCCAGTTTTGCTGAGGTGTTTTGCCATTCATTAAAAATGTATAACCAGTCACATCGGACATATCTGTTTTCAACATCCGCATCTGATTCCACATAGAGCGGTCTTGCCAAGTTGCCTTTAATCCATCACGTTTAACTTGTTTTAATACATCGAATACTGTTTCGCGACGGTTCTGATAGTAATCCGCTTCTTTTTTAAGATTTTTCATAATTTGATCACTTGTTGAATTATGAAAATCAGAAAGCAAAACAACGTAATCTTTATCGGTTTTTTCAGCAGCTGTTAGTGGAGTTTTATCTTTAGGATAAATAACAAAAGCACCATATAAACCGTCTTGTTCTTGTCCTTTACTATGTGAATGATACCAATAAGTACCATTTTGGCGGACTTTAAACTTATATTCATAAGTTTTATTAGGGGCAATGCCATTAAATTTGTTAAATCCAGGTACACCATCCATAATTCCAGGTAATAATAAGCCATGCCAATGGATTGAAGAGTCCTGATTTTTTAACTTATTGTGAACACGGATAACGGCCTCATCACCTTCTTCAAATTCAAGAAGTGGTGCAACGAATTTACCATTAACGGTAATTCTCTTTAGCGGTTTTCCTGTGATATTTACAGTTTGTTCAGCGATTGTTAAATCATATTCTTTAACTGCCGCCATTACCCAAGTTGATGAAAATAAACCAACTCCAATTAAGAGTATATGACTTAACTTTTTTGACATTCTATCTCACCTTTAGAAAGGTCAAGATTGAAGTAATAAAGCAAATATTTAGTATAAACTTTAATACTTCTTTCTCGCTATTTATAAAATTATTTATTGCTACCAGGCATATTCATCTTTGAATGATCCATTTTAGAATGGTCCATATTCATCATAGAATGATCCATTTTTGACATGTCAGATGAGTTAGGAGACTGATGTTGACTATGATCTTGCTGAGTCTTGTCATCTTTTTCCATTTTACAAGGTTTTGTACAAGGTTCCTGTGCTTTTACCGTTTTAGTGGCACTTGAGGTTGATACATCTTTTGCCCAAGATTGAGTACCAGCAATTAAAGTTCCAGCACACATTAAAATTGTTAGACTACGACGCACTACAGTTTTCATAAGTTTCTCTAAAAGTTAATTTCTTGCTACTACAATAAAGTGAAGCACTGAACATCTAAGTGACTTGAAAATGACATTTTTGTAATCTATCTCGATCAGATGTTTTATAACGTTATTATAGTTTTAATGAATGACTTAGGATTCGGAAATGAGAATACTATTAGTTGAAGATGAACAAAAAACTGGTGATTATCTCAAGCAAGGTTTATCCGAAGCTGGCTATATTACGGACTGGGTTACAGATGGGTTAACGGGTAAACATCAAGCTCTTTCTGAAGAGTATGACTTAATTATTTTAGACGTGATGTTACCTGGACTAAATGGTTGGAATATTATCAATGATATTCGTAGCAGCGGTAAAACAATGCCCATTCTTTTTCTTACCGCCCGAGATCAAATCGAAGATCGAGTAAAAGGTTTAGAGTTAGGCGCTGATGATTATTTAGTAAAGCCTTTTGCTTTTGCAGAGCTTCTAGCTCGAATAAAAACGCTCCTTAGACGAGGGCAACAAAGAGAAGATAATAATATTATTAAGATTGCTGATTTAGAACTTGATTTGAGAAAACGTCGGGTAACACGAGCAGGTCAACGCATTGATCTGACGGCTAAAGAATTTGCGCTTATGGAGCTTTTTATGCGTAGAAGAGGTGAAATTCTACCAAGAGCACTTATTGCATCTCAAATTTGGGATATGAACTTTGATAGTGATACGAATGTCGTTGAAGTCGCTATTAAACGATTAAGAAGTAAAGTTGACAGTAACTTTACTCCCAAATTAATTCAGAATATTCGAGGAATGGGGTATGTACTAGAGGTAGAGGATGAATAATAATTTATTCAGAGCGATCAGTTTCCGGATCGGTATCATTTTCTCATTATCTACTATTTTCATTCTAATTATTATGGGTTTGTTCATAAATAAATTAGTAATGCATCATTTTGAAACTCAAGACCGTACCCAATTAGAAGGTAAAATCCAGCTTATTCAGAATCTTCTCCAACAGCATCCTAAAAATTCTCCAGAACTTAATCTTTATTTAAGAGATGCGTTAGTTGGACACCATGATCTTATGGTCCAAATAGAACGACCGACAGGTAAAGTTTTATTTAGTTCAGCATCCTCAATCATTAATACTCAAAATTTAATCAAGTCAGCAAATAATTCATGGATTAAATGGCAAGTTCAAAATAAGACCTATCGTGGCATGATCTACACTACAGGTATAAATAGAAATTCTGAAATACAATCTGTACGAATTATTGTTGGGATCGATACATCAGAACATCTACATTTTCTAAAAGATTTTAAGCGTCAACTTTTGTATATTGGTTTGGCTGGTACAATTTGTTTAATGTTTTTAGGTTGGTTTGCAACCTGGAGAGGTTTAAGACCAGTGCAAAAAATGGCTAAGGTCGCAGAAGGAATTTCTGCTCAACATCTTTCAGAACGTTTAGAAGTTGAGCATACACCAACCGAACTAAAATCATTGGCAATCGCCTTCAATGCTATGCTGGACAGACTAGAGTCAGCTTTAGAAAAACTTTCCGATTTTTCATCTGATTTAGCACATGAAATTAGAACACCGATTAATAATTTAATGACCCAAACTCAAGTATGTCTCGCCCGTAACCGAGATATTGGTACTTATCAAGAAATACTATTTTCTAATTTAGAAGAATTTGAACGTTTGGCTCGAATGGTGTCCGATATGCTTTTCTTGGCAAAAGCAGAACATGGCTTAAATTTACAGAACTTACAGAATATTGACCTCATTAAAGAAGTTACCGCTTTATTTGATTTCTATGACGCTCTAGCTGCCGAAAAAAATATGACACTTCAACAAACAGGATCTGGCAATGTAAAAGGTGATCCTGCTATGTTACGTCGCGCACTCAGCAACCTATTGTCTAATGCAGTTAAATATGGAAACAAGAATTCTACAATACAGATAAAACTTCAACAGAATTTAGATAACACAATATTTTCAATTGAAAATGAAGGCCCTGAACTCTCTCCTGAACAACTATCCAGATTATTTGATCGTTTTTATCGAACAGATGCGTCTAGACAAAGAACAGAAGAAGGAACCGGCTTAGGGCTTGCCATAACAAAATCTATTCTTGATATGCTTGGGGCGACCATCCAGGCTGAATCCCTCAATGGTCGAATCATTTTTACCATTGTTTTTCAAAGTGAATCCATGCAAGGGGAATCATTTTAACTCATTTTTTGAACATCTTCTATTTACCCGAGTTGACCTTACATAAAGCTCAAACTGAGAGCCAGAGCTACGCCAGCACCTATCATGGCAATTGTGTAGCCAAATATGATAGCTCGGCCAAACTGTGCCCCCCCTGTCATCCATGCAATTGTCGCTTTGCTTAACATGTTGCTCAGTGTGGCCAGCCCTAGCGCGACAGCAGCCACATTTGTTGTTAAGCCTTCAGTACTATGCAGGCGGGCAAGTGAGACTAAAATAGCATCTACGTCTGCTAGCCCAGAAATAGTCGATAATACGAAGATGCCGCTGGTGCCCAACCATTGTTTTGCTGCCGGGACCAAGACTGCCATGACAGCCAGGAAAGCAGCGAAGCTGAATGCTGTCCCAAGATCAAAAGGAGCCATTGCTTCTATTGTTCGATCGTTGTTTTCAGCGCTGGTAATTTGGCGTTGTCTCCACAATGCCATACCCAGCAGAAGGATTCCCGCAATCATCATTGCACCACCAAAAGTGCTTAGCAATGCTGGCTCAATGACGCCTATCAGCACAACCATACGAAAAAACATGATGCCACAGGCAGCCAATGTTCCAGAAATAGCAGCACTGACCATGACGGGGTGCTGGCGTGTATAGCGTGCCAGTGCGACAGTTGCAGCTGTAGAAGATGCCAAACCACCCAATAGACCTGTCCAGAATATGCCTCTTTCTGAACCGGTAAGCCGCATGGCAAAATGACCTGCCAGAGAGAGTCCGGCAATCAGGATCACTGCCCACCATAACTGGTAAGGATTTAATGCAGCAAAAGGTCCCATACCCGTATTGGGTAAGTAAGGTAATATAACGACAGAAAGTACCAGTAACTGCAGGGATGCGGTTAATTCACGATGTTCGATCAAGCGTAACCAACCATGTAAGGTTGGCTTGAGATCCAAAAATACAGCCACGATGACAGCCGCTGTTAATGCTAAAGTAACATTACCATGGGATGCATATGCACCTAGAACTAATGTCAACAGCATCGCGATCGTCGTGGTAGCGCTTAGATTACCGGAAAGTTTTGCGGTACGCGCGTAGGATACCGTAAGTAAAAGGGAAAGCCCTAATACGGCTGCGACTAGTGGCCAAGGCCCAAAGTTTGGCTGTAAATGACCGAGCACTCCTCCGAGTAATCCTGTCAATGTGAAGGTACGTAGGCCTGCTACTCGGCTGCCTTCTGGCAGTTCACGATCATTCCATCCTCGTTCTAAACCAATGAGCAGGCCGATGGCAAGTGCTGCAATCAGGCCTGATACATCTGGTGGAAGAAAAAGACTCTCTATCATAGCTTTTTATGTCGCAGGCGAAGGGCATTGGTGATGACTGAAGCTGAACTCAAACTCATAGCCAAGGCCGCAATCATGGGTGACAACAACCAACCGGTAAATGGGTAGAGTACGCCAGCTGCTATTGGGATACCCAAGGCATTATAAAGGAAAGCAAACATGAGGTTCTGTTTCATGTTGCCAACAGTAGCTTCCGAAAGTGAACGGGCAACCGCGATACCGCGTAAATCTCCCTTGACCAAGGTAACTTGAGCACTATTCATTGCGACATCAGTTCCGGTCCCCATAGCGATACCGACATCAGCCTTGGCTAGTGCTGGTGCATCATTGATTCCATCGCCGGCCATTGCCACGATGCGACCTTGCTTCTGCAATTTGCTGACAAGTTCGAGTTTATCTGCGGGTTTAACTTCACCATGTACCTCATCAATACCCAGACGTGATGCGACTGAACGGGCAGTGGTGAGACCATCTCCTGTTGCCATCACGATACGTAGACCCGCTTCCTTCAGGGTGGCAAGTGCTTCAGGGGTACTTTTTTTGATGGGATCGGATACTGCAAGCAGGCCGGCCAATTCACCATTGATGGCTAGATGCATTACACTTGCACCTTCCGAACGCAGCTCTTCGGCTTGCGGAATCAGAGATTGTACCGAGATACCCAATTGCTCCATCAGTGCTGTGTTGCCCAAAGCTAACTGACGATCGCCCACTTGACCTCGAACACCAATCCCTGAGCCCGATTCAAAATTATCTGGTGTTTCAAGAGGCAGGCCACGTTCGTGTGCTGCGTTTACAATCGCTTCGGCTAGCGGGTGTTCACTGCCTTGATCAAGACTGGCGGCTAAACGTAATACTTCAGATTCATCGAAACCTGATGCGGCAACCACACGATCGAATACAGGGCGTCCTTCAGTTAACGTACCTGTTTTATCGATAATTAGTGTGTCAATCTTGCGTAGATTCTCAATGGCTGCTGCATCGCGGAACAACACACCATGAGTAGCACCTTGACCCGTTGCAACCATGATAGACATTGGAGTTGCCAAGCCTAGTGCACAAGGACAGGCAATAATGAGTACTGCCACAGCATTGATTAATGCATAAACCCAGCTCGACTCTTCTGGGCCGAACAGTCCCCATCCAAAGAAGGTAAGCAAGGCAATGGCTACTACAGCCATGACAAACCAACCTGCAACCTGATCAGCCATGCGTTGCATTGGTGCTCTCGATCGTTGAGCTTGCGCCACCATCTGTACGATCTGGGATAACATGGTACTTGAACCAATTTTCTCTGAACGCATGATTAGGGAACCATTGGTATTCAGGGTAGCACCAATGACTTTATCACCGATGCGTTTAGTGATCGGTAAAGGTTCACCTGTCAGCATCGATTCATCCACTGAACTACTTCCTTCAGTGATTACACCATCCACAGGCACTTTTTCACCTGGGCGAATTCTGAGTAAATCTCCTACATGGACATGCGTTAGAGGAACATCTTCTTCAGTTCCATCAGGCAGGATTCGGCGAGCTGTTTTAGGAGCGAGCCCAAGGAGTGACTTAATTGCAGCAGAAGTTTGCGAACGTGCTTTTAACTCCAATATTTGTCCCAGTAGGGTCAATGAAATGATGACCGCTGAAGCTTCAAAGTAAACAGCGACACGACCCATGGAAATAAATGAGTCTGGGAAGATTTGCGGTGCAATGGTTGCGACCACACTATAAATAAATGCAGCTCCAGTGCCCAAACCAATCAGCGTCCACATGTTCGGGCTGCGATTCACAACCGATTGCCAACCCCGGGAAAAAAATGGCCAACCTGCCCAAAGTACAATTGGGAGTGACAACACCAGTTCAATCCAGCTCTGAACAGCCATATTGAACAGGTTCATTTGATGACCAAACATCGCCAAAAAAGTCACGATGATGGTCAATGGCAGTGTCCACCAGAAGCGTCGGCGGAAATCACGTAACTCCGGATTCTCATCTTCATCTAATTCAGGAATGAGTGGCTCCAGTGTCATTCCGCATTTAGGACAGTTTCCAGGATGATCTTGCCTGATTTCTGGATGCATTGGGCATGTATAGATGGTCGTACCTGTTGTGCTTGCCGCATTAACGTGTTGAACAGTCTGATGATGCTGTGTATGTGCATCGGCAGTCGTCGTTGCGGGTTTAGCGATATATTGCACCGGGCTGCTATGAAACTTTGATTGACATTTATCACTGCAAAAAAAGTAAGTTTTCCCCTTAAATTCCTCATGGTATTTCGATTCTTCAGTGACGGTCATACCACAGACTGGGTCTTTCAGTACGTCTGTTGTAGCCTGTGCCATATGGTCCTGGTTATGATTTTTTTGATCTGACATAAATAATTCTCTTATGGTAAAGTGGTTTTATGGCCGAATTTTGGAATAAATCTCGGAGTCTGTTGAGCATAGCTGTCATAGACAGCGCCAAACTGTTTACTCATTTCAGCCTCTTCCTTAATTGCCAAGCGGCTGTACATTAAGAGTAGGATTGGAAACATTATCAGTGTCAGTAAAGTTGGCCATTGCAATAAAAAACCCAGCAAGATCATCACAAAAGCCACGTATTGTGGGTGACGTATACGTGCATAAGGGCCTGTGATCGCTAAAGAATGCTGACGTTGCGCGTTGTACAGCACGTGCCATGACGTTGATAACAGGTAAAATCCATAGCCCAAGAAAACGTAACTGGCGATATGCAAAATGCCAAAATGTGGATCACCTTTTTCACCTAATAGCGTTGACCACAAGTGACCTGCATTATGAGAAAGTAAGTCAAGTTGAGGGAAGCGAGTTTGAAGCCAACCAGATAACAGGTAAATGGTTAAAGGAAAACCATACATTTCGACAAATAGAGCAATGATAAAAGCCGAAAAGGCCCCAAATGTACGCCAATCGCGCGCAGTGGAAGGTCTAAAAAAACTGAAAGCGAACATGATAAAAACTGCTGAGTTAATGATAACCAGCGTCCATAAACCATAAGCCGATTCCGCATGATTCATGATGGATCTCCTGATAAGAGCTATTTTTTGTTATCAGATATATCGGATTTTTTTTGCTGCGAGTGGTTATGCCCATGACCACCATGCATAAAAATATGCATCAGTGGACACGCTAAAAGGAATAAATAAGGCAAAGCACCGATAACGTGGGCTAAATGTTCCGTTAATAGAAAATAAGCTGCGATACCACCCAGCACGATTAGACCAATGGCATAACGTGTAGACCAAAAGTTAGGTACTGAATTATTTTCTTGGTGTTGGTGATTCATGGTGCTTTCCCCTAATTCATGGGTAACTATTTAGTTGCTGACGGAGGCATACAGTCCATCATCATCTGCATCATGGATTGCATCATGTCCATACGTTTTTCCATCATCTGCTGACGGTTAGCCATATTTGCATTCATGCTTTGGCTGCCCATCTGTTTCATCATACTCATACCTCCTTGCATGAGTTTCATGTGCTCAGCCATAAGTTTCTGACGTTCTTGTGGGGTTTTTGCAGCCATCATCTTCTCATGCATGGCTTGCATCGCCTTCATGTATTGATCCATTGCAGCCATTTTATCTGTAGCAGTGGTGCTGGTAACTGTTTGCTTAATTGTTACTGCAGATGGTGCTGTTTTTTCAGGGTGGTGATCTTTGTGTTCATCGGATTGCTGTGCAAATGTATTCAATGACGCGGCTGCGATACATAAGCCCAAAAAAATGTTTTTGAATTTCATCATAATTTTTTCCTTTAAATAATTTGGAAGTAAAAGCTATGTTTTAGTACTGAACAGAGTCTAGGAATTTGACTACTAAACTGATGAAATTTTTGGTTATTCTCTGTCTCTCTTAAAAATTTTAGCACTATTAATTAATTATTTTTAAAAATGACAAAAATGTAATTTTGAGATCTTCTCGAAATATATAGTCTATGCTGAGATGACAAAAATTTTATTTAATATTAATCTTTTAAAACTATTAAAGTTGTTATGATTTTATGTGCTTAAAAAAATAAAAATGAAATGATTAGATGACTCCAAGGCTAGTTAGAGACACATTCTTAATGTAATTTACACTGTTATTCCTTTAAAGAAAAAATACAGTTGATCAAAATAGTTTTTTATAGAAAAAAGGGTGGATAATTTAATTATTAAACTTATTGGTATATTTATTAGATAGAAGGTAAAGAAGATTATTTTTAATATTAGGGTTTATAATCCAAATTTCAGAGTAAGGAATCTACTACTTATATAATAGAGATTCCATCTCCAAAACAGTACTACTGTATGAATGAGTTGTATTCAATGCAGGGAAGAATGTAGATCCTTAATACTAACGGAAAATTATTTTACTGAATTTTCATGTAAAGACTCATTTAATTGATCAATCACTGTCGTCCATTCACCATCAGAGTGTAGTTTTTCTTCTAAAAAATGACGTTGAGCATCAGTCCAAAAAATTGCTTGTGTTAAAAAAACATCTCCAGCTAGCTGATGGCTCTCTATGAATTTTGCAATTGCTTCTTCAGTAGAAGCTAAACCAAGCTGTTCAAATAATTTGGTCATTCTTGGACGTGTTTGAGTCATGTGCTTAGCCCACAAATTTATATTAGATCAAATTAAACATAACATGTTTATATTTAAACTAAAATATAAAAAATTAAATAGCTACTATTTTCTTAGACAAAATGATTACTACATTTCATAAATCAACCACCTACATAATTTGTTTGTTAAATGATCATTATTTTTCAATAAGATTATTTTAATAGTTAAAGATTTTAAATTTTAAAAATGACAAAAATGTAATTTTGAAGTCATCGCTCTGTTTCTGTCTCTCACTAATAATTGAAATATAAGAGGAGATGATGTGGTCTCATTAAATATAGATTTTATAAAGTCATCTCTAATGAACTAACGAATCAAGAGGAAACGTAAATGAAATTATTTCAAAATAAAATGACTGCTCTACGTAATGTTGTAGTAGCTGCAACGATGATTGTGGCTACTACAACTACGTTCGCTCATGTGAGTTTAGTGAGTGCGATTCCTGCGGAAAATGCATCTATCCTTAGTCAACCAAAGAACTTGACCCTTAACTTTGGTGCAGAGGTTATGTTGATGAATATTAAGTTACTGGATGCTCAGCGAAGAGATGTTCCTTTAAAATATAAAGTTACTCATGACTTAAAGAAATCCTTTGATGTCGCTCTTCCGAAACTGAAAAAAGGTAAATATACCGTTGTCTGGACAACAATGGGGAAAGATGGTCACAACATGAATGGTGAATATAGTTTCACTATCAAATCAACTAAATAAGAATTGATTACCTTTCAACATGTCAGTGAGGTGCTGGCATGTTGTTCTAGAATGGACAAAAATAATGATTTCTGAATATTGGATGTGGGCCACTTGGTTAACTAAGGTTATTTTATATTTAAGTGTAGCTTTTGTCGTTGGTGGAGCCTTTTGCTATTTTTTACTTAGACAATATCTTGAACTAAAAGAATCGATTCTTAAATATATTACAATTGGCGCTGGATTAGGCCTAATTTCCAGTACCTTGGGATTTTTTATTCTGATTGGTAGTTTTGCCAATACTGGTATTACAGGGATGGTGGACCCCACGTATATTAATATATTGGTTAATACTCCGACGGGGTATATATACGTTCTTCGTTCTATTAGTTTTGCTCTTTTACTTCTTCTCATGGTGGTTAAAGTTAACAGGAACAAAGGTCAGTTTTCTATAATTGAAAGTTCAATATTTTGTATTTTACTTATCCCGATTATTTTTAGTTTTTCCCAGCTCGGACATGTCGCTAATTTAACCTTACTTGCTCAAATTTTATTATCAATCCATATTCTAGTTATGTCGTTATGGATGGGGTCTTTATATCCGTTATGGAAAACCAGCCGGGAAATAAGTGGTTTACCTTTAAAAGATCGCATGCATGTATTTGGACGTATTGCTGCTTTCATTGTTGGGATATTAATCGCCTGTGGCGCTAGTGTAGCTCTTCTTTTAATTAAAGATTTTAATACCTTAATCAATACTGCATATGGCTATGGTTTCATGGTTAAAATGTTTTTTGTTATAAGTATTCTACTTTTAGCTGCCTTCAACAAATGGTATTTCACCCCGCGTCTTCAACATCCTAAATTCGCTAAACACCTTAGTCATGCCATTTTATTTGAGATGTTATTAGGTCTATCAATTCTATTAACAACAGGCTATATAACCACTGTCGTGGGTATTGAATAAGAGAATTTCAAAATAAGGGAATTGAGGAAATTTAACATTACTGCATTTATCTTTTGTAGCTGAGCAATAAAGTTTCTACTGGACTGTCAACTTACGACAATCAGAACAGTAAAATCGCATCATGAGGCATTATACATGGCACTGTTGCAAATAGAGATTTGAGTCGATGATGTTCCCTTTAAAAAGTACTTAGAGACCGAAAACCCTGTTGATTAGACACACTTCACCCTGAGGCTGACCATAATAAAATGACGATGCTTGTCCTTTACGTAGTGCACGCATGACTTCAATACCTTTAATTGTGGCATAAGCCGTCTTCATAGATTTGAATCCTAATGTGGCCCTGATGATCCGCTTTAGCTTGCCATGATCACATTCAATCACGTTATTTTTATACTTAATCTGCCTGTGCTCAAGGTCTGGTGGACATTTACCTTCCCGTTTTAACCGTGATAAAGCACGTCCATATGTGGGTGCTTTATCCGTGTTGATCACTTGTGGAATTTGCCACTTCTTCACATTATTTAAAATTTTTCCAAGAAAACAATATGCTGATTTGGTATTACGTCTAGAAGAAAGATAAAAATCAATGGTATCGCCACGTTGATCGACTGCACGATACAGATAAGACCATCGTCCATTCACTTTTACATAGGTTTCATCAATATGCCACGAGCTCAGATCTGTAGGATTACGCCAATACCAGCGTAAACGTTTTTCTATTTCAGGAGCATAACGTTGAACCCAACGGTAAATAGTCGTGTGATCAACATTCACACCCCGTTCGGCCAGCATTTCCTGCAGTTCACGATAGCTAATGCCATATTTACAATACCAGCGCACAGCCCAAAGAATGATTTCGCCCTGAAAATGCCGACCATGGAAAGGATTCATATGCTGCACCTTTAGCTAAAACAGTCTTCAACTTACCATTCGTGGTTATTTGCAACAGTGCCACTTGGGTGGTCTGCCTTTAGCTGGAACATGCTTCTGCAATTGCTCAACCATTTAAATAAAAGGTTGACCATGAGATGCCTGTATATCGCTTAAACTGTGTTTCAGAAAGCTTCTTTGAATCAATGTATTTCATCCGCAGATTATGCACGAATGCTAAGAAAATTAGAGTACAAATATCAATCAAAAAGGTGCTCGTTTTTTGATTTATGAAAGAGATCTATTATTCAATTATATCTTTTAATGATCAATAGAAAGCCTAGTTTCAAACACATTCTTCAGACACAAACAAATATGATCAAAATAGAGTGATTACTCTATAAAATAATAAAATCAATTACTTAAATCATATTTTATTTTAAAAAAATACAAATGTGTATTAAAAATAACCATTACTTACATTTTTTTGATTACAAAATATAATGAGTAAATTGCTTCCCATTTCATACATTTTTCATATATAAAAAGTCATACTATTTTTAAGGTTTTTCTAAATCACATTTTATACTTCATAGTTTTTAACATCATTATTAAAGGTGAACCATGCAAAAGAAGAAGCGCACCCCATTAGACGCACAACAGTCCCATCTTTGGATTATTGGTGGTGGTATCGCAGGTATGGCTGCTGCTGCATTTGCAATCCGTGATGCCAAAGTCCCTGCCAAAAATATCCATATTTTAGAAGAACTCGATATTTCAGGTGGTTCGATGGATGGTGGACATACACCGCATGCCGCGCAAGCTTGGGTAACACGTGGTGGGCGAATGCTGACCGATGAAACTTATTTGTGCCTATGGGACTTATTTTCCAGTATTCCATCTTTGGAAAATCCAGACATTTCGGTGCGTGAAGAATGTCGTGAGTTTAATGAAAAAGTGAAAACCCACGCCAATGCACGGTTGATTGATGCCGAACATGTCATTGCGGATGCAGCAAAGCTTGGTCTGAATACGCTACATCGTGCACAGATGCTGCGCCTATTAGCTTCAAAAGAAGAAAAAATTGGCAGTCGCCGCATTGATGAGTTTTTTGATGAAACCTTTTTTGAAACCAATTTCTGGCGCATGTGGCGCACGACTTTCGCTTTTCAAAAATGGCACAGTGCAGCAGAGTTAAGACGCTATTTCTTGCGTTTTATTCAAGAATTGCCACGCATTCATACCTTAGCGGGTGTGAAACGTACCAAGTACAACCAATATGACTCGATGATTCTGCCCCTACAGCGTTGGTTAGTCGCACAAGGCGTCGATGTGCGTTTTGGACACTATGTCACAGATGCAGACTTCATTACCAATGCTGAAACTCAAGAACGCTACGCTTCACGCCTATATGTACAATTGCCTGAAGGCTCAGAGCAAATTAATCTGAAAGCCAATGATTTAGCTATTTTCACTTTAGGCTCTATTACAGCAGACTCACGTTATGGCGGTAATCATGACGTGCCTGCCCTTATTCGTCATCGAGAAGATCATGGCTGGACGCTTTGGGAAACGCTGGCACAAAAAGCCCCAGACTTTGGCCGTCCAATGACTTTTTATGGCAATGTCGATGAACATAAGTGGGAGTCTTTCACTCTGACCATGAAAGATGACGTGCTACTTAAACGTATTATTGACTATACAGGCAATGAACCAGGCACAGGCGCACTCATGACTTGGTATGAGTCGGGTTGGCATTTATCCATCGTGGTTCCTGCACAGCCACACTTTGCCGACTTACCTGAAGGTTTATATACCTTATGGGGCTACGGTTTCCAAATTGACCATATAGGCGATTACATCAAAAAACCAATGTCCGAAGCCACGGGGCAAGAAATCCTAACAGAACTGATTAAACAGCTCGGTTTTGACGACATTTTAGATCATGTTTTGGCAACGACTGATGTTACTACCGCCATGATGCCATACGCCTCTGCCCTATTCGCCTGCCGTAAACCGGGGGATCGTCCACAGGTAATTCCACAAGGCTCACAAAACTTTGCTTTCCTTGGACAGTTTGTGGAAATTGAAGATGACGTGGTCTTTACTGTGGAATATTCAGTTCGTGGGGCGATGCTTGCCATTTATGAATTTTTTGGGGTGGAACGTGAAATCCCTGAAATTTACAACGGTCTACTTGATCCCAAAGTGGGTTTAAAAGCTTTAGAAACAGTGTTCCACTAAGTTTTTAATATATAGCGATAAGAGCACCTTTATGTCGCCACTATTACATAGTTTAATTTAAGCAACGTTTGGATACACGAGTGTGGCAGGGATGCCACACGTTATCCATCATAATAGGGATGTTATGTATGGGTAACAAAGGCTTTTGCTTTCTTTTGGCTTATCAAAAGTAAGGGTATTGCCTACACAAACACCTTTTATACTTTATTGAAAGTTGAGGCCGTGTACGCACTGGTTTACCGTTAACATCAATATAAGGAATATAAAATGAAAGCAGCTCGTTTTTATGACCGAGGGGATATTCGAATTGAAGATATCCCTGAACCGAAAGTACTTCCAGGCACAGTTGGAATTCAAGTTGCGTGGTGTGGTATTTGCGGTACAGATTTACATGAATTCATGGAAGGTCCTATTTTTATTCCACCTTGTGGTCACCCACACCCAATTTCGGGAGAATCTGCACCTGTAACAATGGGACATGAATTTTCAGGCGTGGTTTATGCAGTTGGAGAGGGTGTAGATGATATCCAAATTGGGCAACATGTCGTAGTTGAACCCTACATCATTGCTGACGATGTGCCGACTGGCCCCAATGATAAGTATCATTTATCAAAAAATATGAACTTTATTGGTTTAGGCGGACGCGGTGGTGGTCTTTCTGAAAAAATTGCAGTTCAGCGGCGTTGGGTACATCCTATTTCAAATGATATTCCTTTAGACCAAGCAGCATTGATAGAACCTTTATCTGTCGGTCATCATGCCTATGTCAGAAGTGGCGCAAAAGCTGGCGATATCGCACTGGTTGGTGGAGCAGGCCCAATAGGCTTACTTTTATCTGCTATTTTAAAGGCTAAAGGTCTCACGGTCATCATTACTGAACTGAGTGCAAAACGTAAAGAAAAAGCGATAGAAGCGGGTGTTGCCGATTATGTACTAGACCCATCTAAGGTTGATGTAGTTGCTGAGGTAATGAAAATTACAGAAGACCGCGGTGTAGATGTCGCTTTTGAATGTAGTAGTGTCAATAAAGTCATGGATACACTCGTTGCAGCAATGAAACCAACTGGTGTAGTCGTTATCGTTTCTATTTGGAGCCATCCTGCCACAATTAATGTGCATAGTGTGGTGATGAAAGAGCTAGATATTCGTGGCACGATTGCTTATGTAAATGATCATCAGGAAACTATCCGTTTGGTTGAGCAAGGTAAGATTAATCTAGAACCTTTTATTACCCAACGGATTGCATTAGATGATCTTGTTTCTAAAGGCTTTGAAACATTGATTCATAATAATGAGTCTGCTGTAAAAATTATTGTTCATCCGTAGTAACGCCTAATTTGAACGACTAATTTGAATAAACTAGAAATAAACTCTATGTAGCTATTTCTAATATCTTTATAGATAGGGAATGAGTCTGTACGTACAGATTCATTCTCAAATTGGCACTGTTGCAAATAACCACGAATGGTAAGCTGAAGACTGTTTTAGCTAAAGGTGCAGCATATGAATCCTTTCCATGGTCGGCATTTTCA
>NZ_JAMXXK010000059.1 GCF_024129735.1 Acinetobacter lwoffii
TCCTGGTCGTTAAAGTGTTTGTTTGCACTCATATTTTAACTGTTAGGACTCAGGTTTTTTTATTTAAAGCAAACTATGGGACAGCAGTGGCGCAAGCCTCTTTTTTATTTTACTGAACTGGATTTTTTTCTAGCGTAAAACTGCTCCATGCTTTCAAAGCCTACCCACAAGAGTAATAACACAATCAGATGATTCTGTGTTTCATAACGATCGAAAATAACCAAGCCAAATAATCCTAAAGTCATTAAACGAATGAGAATACTGAGATAATAATTTTTGTTTTTTTGGCTGATCAGAACATAAAAATAAAGCCCGATACAAAGTATGTTCAAACCCAAAAGGGTGTTAAATAGCATGACATTCCACTCCTTTTAGCCAAATGACATAGAATTAATTTGTTGATATTTTAATCAATTACGAGTGAGCTGTCGCTCTCATCTGATCTGAATGTCATTTAAATCGATCAAAAATTTAGTGGCGGTAAAGAAAAGCGGATTTTGCTAAAATGATCCGGTATTTTTATTGCTATAGATGACCTATGACCGACCTGCTTCAAGATGATGAATATGACCGCCGTTTTGCTGGTGTTGCCAAAATTTATGGAGAAGACAGCTTTAACCATTATGAAAAAAGTCATGTGATGGTGATTGGTATCGGGGGCGTAGGTTCATGGGCGGTAGAAGCACTGGCACGTAGTGGTGTGGGCGAGCTGACCTTGGTCGATATGGATGTGGTGGCCGCGTCTAATATTAACCGTCAGTTACCTGCCATGAGTACCACCTTGGGTCATGAAAAAATTGAAGTCATGGCCGAGCGTTGCCGCGCAATTAATCCACGCATTAAAATTAATCTGATTGATGATTACCTGACGCCTGAAAATATCAAAGAAACTTTAGCAGGTGATCCAGATTTAATCCTCGACTGTATTGACGATGTCAAAGCCAAATTTGCTCTGATGCTACATTGTCGCTTTAACAAGATTCCTTTAATTGTATCGGGCGGGGCAGGGGGTAAACTGGACCCGCTGAAAATTCGGGTCGCCGATTTATCTAAAACCGAACAGGATCCGATGCTGGCCAAATTACGTGCCCAGTTACGCAGCAAAGGCATCTGCAAAAAGCCCAAAGAAAAATTCGGCATTACTTGTGTCTATTCCATCGATAATCCATTCTCCAGTGCCGATGTGTGTGCTAGTGCCGGCTTGCGCTGCGGTGGTTATGGTTCTGCCGTGGTGGTAACTTCAAGCTTTGCCATGGTTGCCGTGGCAGAAGGTTTGAAAAAGCTCGATAGTAAAAGAGCAAAAGCCTGATTTAAAAAATAAAAAGCACAATCTATGTGCTTTTTTTAAACTGGCGTTTAGAATGAAAGGATTCATTCGCAGAACAAAAATAATGTTTTGGAGCAGCTATGTGGTTCTTGCTGGTACTGATTTTGGGGATAGGGGCGTTGGCGATCTGGATGTGGAAACGTCCGGATCCGGTGAAACGTGATCAGGCGAAGGCTGTACAACATGATTTATGGATTGAGCAGATTGATGCTCAACTGAAACATGCAGCACGTTTGAGTTCAGATCCGGAACATCCGAATTATGAACGTGCCTATCAGATTTATCAGGGACTGGCTCAGCAACAGGAAATTCCACAAGCCTATGTAGGTATGGGCCTAATGCATCTGCAAGGTCTAGGGCATGAGCAAAATACTGAAAAAGCCATCAGCTACCTGGACAAAGCCTTTCGCTTGGGCAGTGATGAAGCAGCCTATCATTTGGGGCAGATTCATGAAGGGGAGGCGTATCAACAGGCTGACCCGGATAAAGCTCTGTACTGGTACCGACATGCGGTAGCACGTGGCAATCTGGATGCCCAGTACCGCATCACTGAACTTTCTTCTACCGAAGACCATCCTCAAAACGAGATGACTGCAGAAAAACAGCGTCTGGCATTATTCATTCAAAATGCCGGACAGGGTCATGCCAATTCGCAGTATCAGCTGGCCCAGTATTATCTGGCAGATTCAACAACCCAAGATTTAGTGCAAGGAATTCATTATCTGTTTCTGGCGGCACAGCAAGATCATTTGGCTGCCAATCAGCAAATCGCCGATGATTATGCGCATGGTCAGATTCTGCCCCAAGACCTGACGCAATCGCTGCAATTTATTAAACGTTGTATCAGTCTCGGTGACCAGAAAGGTCTGTATGACTATTATGCTGGTGTATTACAAGGTCGTATCGATACCGACCAGCGTCAGCGCGTGTTCCAGCATTTATTGCAGCAGTCCAAAGAACACGCCGATGCACACGCCAAGACCTTAATCGGACTGGCTTATTTTCATGGCTGGTATGTTGATAAAAATGAAACCATGGCATTTCGTTACTGGTCGGAAGCGGCCAACAGTCAGCATGCGCCTGCATTATGCATGATTGCTGCGCTGTATTTTGAGCAGCACCTGGTAGCCAATGAACCGCAAAAAGCATTTGAGTTATATCAGGCTGCCTATCAGCTTAGTCCTGATGATGTGTCTGCAGGGATGGGGCTGGCGCTGTGTTATTTAAACGGTGTAGGCACAGTTAAAGATACGGGCAAAGCCACACAAATGATCCAGAACGCGGCACAACAGTATTGGCAGATTGTGGCTCAGTCTGAGGCGGATCTGATTTATAGCGTCGGCCGGTTTTATAGTCTGGCTGAATATCCATTGCCGACACGTGATAAAGCTGTCCAGTACCTCAATCAGGCGGTTGCGAAAGGTTCGAAAGAGGCGGCATGGTTCCTGTACCAAGCTCTGTCAGGCATTTATCCTGTGTTTATCAATAATGCAGAGTTGGCAAATCGCTATCTGCATCAGGCTGCACAATTGAATCATGCCCAGGCACAAGCGGAATTGGGTTTAAAGTATCTTAAAGGGCAACAGATTGCGCAGGATATTGCCTTAGGCTTGAGCTATCTGCAAAAAGCAGCCGCTCAGCAGAATGGTGTGGCACTGAATGCTCTGGGTGAAGCCTATGAGCAAGGTCAAGGTGTTGAGAGCAATATTGAGCAAGCCGTGCAGTATTATCAGCAGGCGGCAGCACAGGTGAATGCAGATGCCTATAGTCATCTTGGACGTTTATATATCAAGGGAATTGGCGTGGAGCGTGATATCGGAATCGCACAAGACTGGCTGGAAAAAGGCAGTTTGCTCGGGCATGAGCGATCTAATGAATTATTGAAAAATGTGAATGCGTATTTGCAAATGAAATAAACTGACTCAAATCATACGAGCTAAAAAACCGCTGTCGGGCAGCGGTTTTTTATGGATCAAGCTTTGTTAAGGTAATTGTTTAATCGGGCTACCACCCAATGCCTGCATCAAGGTGACATAAGCATTGTACTGGTTCTGTCTGGTTTGCACCAAAGACAGCCGCGCATTGCGCGTAGTTTCCTGTGCATCCAGCAGGTTTTTCAACGCCACCGCACCATTACGATAACGCACTTCAGTCAAGCGTTCAGTTCTTTCTGTCAGCTCAACATTGCGTTGCTGTAATGCAACCTGCTTAGTGAGCTCAGTACGATTCGACAAGGCATTTTCCACATCGGCAAAGGCTTCGTACATGGTCTGGCGATACTGGATAATGGCTTTTTCATATTCCAGCTCATTGACTTGCAGATCACGTTTCATGTCATTCCATTGCAGGAAAGGCAAGGTCAGACCTGCACCTAAAGTTGCAACCGGATTTTTCAGTGCATTCGAGAGGGACGTACTGCTGCCAATACCGGTGGTCAGATTGCCGGTCAAACTAATGGATGGATAGTAGCTGGCTTTGTTGGCATCTTTATTGGCTAGTGCCTTACGCAAGCGCAGTTCAGTCGCTCGAAGGTCAGGACGACGTGACAATAAACTCGCCGGTAAGTCAGCCTGAATACTCGGCAATTGAATATTCGGTAAACGGCTTGGCTCTTGAATCGCGAGCTGTTGAACCGGCATGTGCAGCAATACCGCGAGTCCGGTACGTGTTTCCACACGTTGTTGTTCAATCTGGCTTAAGGTTGCCTGTTGGCTTTGAATCGCCTGTTCCGCCTGGGTTAAATCCAGACCGGATACTGCGCCGGCACGATATTGCACTCGCACCAGATCATAGGTTTTTTGCGCGGTCGCCAGATTTTGCTGTACCACGCTATAACGTTCATTCAGATAAGCCAGTTGCCAATAGAGTTGCGCTGTGGTGCCGATCAGGCTCTGAGCAGTTGCCTGCAAGTCTTCTTCAGAGGCTAAGGCCTCCCAGCGCGCCGCTTCAGTCTGATTGGCCAGTTTGCCAAACAGATCCAGTTCATAGCTTAAGCCCGGATAGCCCAGTGAAAGACCCGTCGAAGCATTGCTGCCACCCTCCAGATCAAAACGCTGGCCCGTTGAAATTCGTGCATCACCGACACGGACACGGACGCCTTGCTGGCTTTGTGCCTGTCTGGCCTGAATGCGCGCCTGCTGTAAACTGATGCCAGCCACCGCCAGATCTGTATTCTGCGCCAGCACTTGATCGACCAAACTGTTCAATTGCGGATCTTTAAATAAGGTCCACCATTGATCTGCCAGAATGTCGGCATGGATCTGCTGACTTAAAACCTTATTATTTTGAAAGTTGCCCGGCATATTGATCGCAGGCTGCTCATAAGGTGTTTTTACCACTGCCGCACAACCGGTCAGCGAGCTTCCCAGCAACAGGGCACTGGCAAGCTTGGTTAAATTCATTTGCATATCAGGTTCCTTATTCGCGAGAAAGCGCATCGACTGGATTCAGACGAGCGGCATTACGTGCCGGGATAAAGCCAAACACAATCCCGATCAGGCTTGAGCAGACAAAGGCAGCCACAATCGAAGTGGTTGAATAGGCCATCTGGAAAGTACCGCCGGCAAAGTGGGTAATTAGCTGGCCAATCCCGAGCGAGAGCAGCACCCCCAAAATACCGCCTAAAATACACACCAGCACTGCTTCAATCAGGAACTGCTGCAAAATATCACTTTGACGTGCACCCACTGCCATCCGCACCCCAATTTCCTGAGTACGTTCAGTCACGGACACCAGCATGATATTCATCACCCCGATCCCGCCGACCACCAGTGAAATCACAGCAATCGCCGAAATTAAAAGCGTCATAGTCGCTGTGGTCTGCTGAATGGTTTCACGAATACTGTCGGCATTCTGGGTAAACACATCCTGCGCGCCATGGCGCTGTACCAACAGGTTTAAAATTGCATTTTCAGCCGCCGCACTTGGATATTCATCCTTAATCCGCACAATGATGCTGCGAACGTTAGATTGCCCCAGCATACGACTCATCACGGTAGAATACGGCAGGTAGACATTCAGGCTGTCATTATTGCCCATCATGCCTTTTTGTGCATCAATCACCCCGATAATCCGGCTCGGGACGCTACCGAGTAAAATCACCTGTCCCACCGGATTAGTACCATCTTTAAAGAAGGTATTTTTGGTATTGGTGTCAATGACAACATCTTGTGCCTGTTGCATGACGCTACTGCGGTCAAAGGGCTGACCGGACTGGAAAGTCATGCCACGCACATAAAAGAAATCTTCACTGACGCCGTTGACCGTGGTTGAAGCTTCGATTTCTTTATAACGGCCGGTGACACTGCTATTCACCGATGGGCTGACGCCATCGACATACGGTTGTTCAGCCAGCGCATCGGCATCGGCCGGAATCAGGGTTTTGGACTGTGAAGATCTGGAATTGTCCCCAAAGCCTCGACCCTGAAATACGGTAATGGTATTGGTCCCCAGACTACTGATATTTTCCAGAATCTGTTTTTGTGAGCCATTGCCCAGCGCGACCACCGAGACCACCGAAGCGATACCGATAATGATTCCGAGCATGGTCAGGAAAGTCCGCATGCGATGTGCATTCATGGCCAGCAAGGCCATACGAAAGGCTTCACCTAGACGGTCAACTGCAGAACGCCATGAAGAAATCTTCTTTTGTTCACTGCGGATTAGCGGCTGTTTTTCCAGATGCTCTTCGACTTCAGGAACATTGGGTTGGTCGGAAATGATATTGCCGTCTGAAATCTCGATAATACGCGTCGCATTTTTCGCTACATTATGATCATGCGTGACCAGAATGATGGTATGACCTTTGGCATTCAGTTCACGCAAAATACGCATCACTTCAATACCGCTGTTCTTATCCAATGCACCTGTCGGTTCATCGGCCAAAATCACGTCACCGCCATTCATCAGCGCACGGGCAATCGAAACCCGTTGCTGCTGACCACCAGAGAGCTGACTCGGACGGTTCAGGGTTTTTTCACCCAGCCCCAGATCGGTCAGAATCTTGACGGCTCGTGCATGCCGTTCAGATGAATCTGCACCAGCATAAATCGCAGGAACTTCGACATTGCCTGCTGCGTTTAAATCGCCCAGTAAATGATAACGCTGGAAAATAAAGCCGAAATATTCACGGCGTAATTGCGCGAGTTCATCCGCTTCCAGTTCGCGGGTTTCACGGCCTTTGACCTTGTAGCTACCGGTAGTTGGTTTGTCCAGACAACCCAGAATGTTCATCAGGGTTGATTTACCGGAACCGGACTGGCCGACAATCGCCACCAGTTCACCTGGATAAATCTCCAGATTCACCCCTTTTAAAATCTGGACCGTGCTTTCACCCGCAGGGAATTCACGAACCAGATTTTTCACCTCGAGGAGAGGCTGTTGTTGTGAATTCATGCTTACATTCTCATTGGGCCACGGCTATTGCCACCGCGTTTTGCTGCATCATTGGAGGTATCAGAACCATCGGCAATCACCACCTGATCACCACGTTTTAAACCTTTCAGCACTTGCGCAGTCGCGCGGTTATTCAAACCGATTAATACAGGGGTTGGTTTTGCAGTACCATCGGCTTGCAAGACACGAACCATGCCACGCTGTGCTTTACCTTGCTCAATCAGCGCAAGTTCTGCTTCAGACAGGTTTAGACGCGCTGGACGTTCAGCGGCAGGGCGGTTGCCTTGAGCCGATTCAGCTTCAGAACGTGATGCCGGGCCGCCTTCACCGCGAGAACCCTCACCACGAGCTTCACCACGATTGGCACGTGGCGGACGGTTTGAACCTTGAATGGCTGCAGCAGGAATGGTCAGTACATTTTTGGCTTCATCCAGCACGATATAAACTTGCGCCGTCATATCAATACGCAATTTTCCATCTTCATTCGGGACATCGAACAATGCGTTGTAATACACCGCAGAACTTGACGATGAGCTTGATGTATTGCTATCGGTATTAATTGAATTTGGCGCAGGCTCAACCTGACGCAGTTTAGCGTAAATCTTTTTCTCGTTATTACCTAAGGTGGTGAAATAAACCGTCTGACCTTCTTCAACTTTCATGACATCTGCTTCAGAAATTTCAGCTTTAATGGTCATGGTGTCGAGTTTGGCCAGTTTGACAATGGTCGGCGCACTCTGGTTGGCGTTTACAGTCTGACCTTCTTCGGTCACAATCGCCACAATTGTGCCATCCATCGGGGCCACAATCTGGGTATAGCCAAGATCTTCTTTGGCAGTCGCCAGCGTCAAACGTGACTG
Source organism: Acinetobacter lwoffii (assembly GCF_024129735.1). GTDB lineage: Bacteria > Pseudomonadota > Gammaproteobacteria > Pseudomonadales > Moraxellaceae > Acinetobacter > Acinetobacter lwoffii_H. Next base: position 7,582 of record NZ_JAMXXK010000059.1, read on the forward strand.
TTCAATCTGTGCATTGATGGCAGTAATATCCGCTTGTGCTGTTTTATAGTTCGCAAATGCAGATTCTAGCTCTGAGCGAGAAGTGGCATCCTGTGCATACATGGCTTTTTGACGGTTGTATTCAGCTTCAACTTTGGCCAAATTCGCCTGTCTTACTGCAAGTTGTGCCATCTGATTTTTAATGCTGGCTTCAGCGGTTTTTAAATCATTTTCCTGACGAACGGAGTCAATCCGCGCAATCAGCTGACCTTGCTTGACCTGATCGCCCAGTTCTACATACATTTTTCTGACCTGACCCGAAACCTGCGCCCCCACGCTGACCATCTTGGTCGCTTCCAGAATACCAGTTGCCAGTACAGAGCTTTCGATATCGCCTTGGGTGACTTCAGCCGTAATATATTGCGGAGGCTGTTCTTTGGGTTTGAGGAAGTACCACCCCGCAGCGATGAGCGCAATGGCAATCACGGCGGCCATAATCAATTTCGTCGGTTTTATTTTTGGCATGATCAATATCGGTTCAAAATCAGAGAATTGTGAACGATTATAAAAGCGAAATTAGGATAAATCGTGTATTTTTTTAAACTAATAGGAATGATTATTATTTTATTTTTCGAATTTTGACAAAGACTTAGTGAAATAGGGGCTTGCCACAGATACTGGAAATCGCCTGTAGTACCAGATGCTCCGGATTCTCATGTCCAAATCCTTTAATCGAGGCATCAATTCTTAATAATAACCCCGGCCAGGCCAGAAAAGTCTGCGGACTAAGACGGCGCAAGGCCTGTTGATATAACCCGACTTTGGTTTTCCAGATCCCGATTTGCAAGGCATTTTGCGGTTGTTCAAACAGCTGCATCAACAGACGCATTTCCTTGCTGAGACTCCATAAAATCAGGCTCATCGGTTCACCTGAAGCGACCAGATACTGAAAAATCTTGATCGACTGGGAAAGATTGCCTTGTAGCAGGGCATCGCTCAAATCATAGGTGCTATAACGTGACTGATCTTGTAAACATGCATATAAATGCTCCACCTGAATCACATCGATTTCAGCAAAGGTATCGCTGACCCGCATCAGGCTGTTCTTTGCCGCAAGCAGGTTGTGCTCATGATGTTGTTCCAGCCATTGCCAGGCATCATTGGCTAAACGAATGCCGAGTTTTTCAGCTTCAATACCCAGAATCTGCTGCCGGTCTTTGGGATAATTGGCCACCAGCGAAACATTGACGCCATTGGCATCAATGACCTGAAAAAAGCTGGTTTTTAGGCTACTCGCATCTTGCTTGGGCATCACCACTAATAGCAAATTATCGCTGTCTTGTTGTAAATAGCTTTTTAGCAGTTTAAGACTACTTGCATCTGGCTTGATATTGCCATGCACTTCAATCGCCAGCTGTGTTGAAAATAGCGACAGACTGTTCAGAGCATTAAAGACGGTTTTCCAGTCAGCGACCGAACTAATGTCATAGCGTTGACGTTCAATGTCCTGTTTTTGCCAGCTGCTGCGAAAGGCGTCAATTAAATTCTGTTCCAGCAAAGGCTCTTGACCATGCAATACCCAAGCACCGCGAGCTTCATCGACACGTTTCAGGGCTTGCAGATAATCAAGTTTCATAAGGTGGTCTTATTGAGCAGGTTGCGCTGGAGTATTTTGTTTGGCTAAGGGTAAGCGGTTCGATGAAATCTGACGCGCGATCTGTTGCGCCACATCATCAATAATGACCTGATTCAGATATTTTTGTTCCTGGTCATCGGTGTTGACTGTTTCAATATCATATTGATACGTACGTGTTGCCACCACAGTGCGTGGTTCAGTGATTGGATTGCCTTGTGCATCTTCAATCCGGAAAGTCACGTTTAAACGTAATAAGGTTTCAACCAGTTTACCGTTTAGTTCCAGACGGCGAGGGGTGTAATCCAGGACACGTAACACATAAGCATTGGGTGCATTACTCAGCTGTACACCTGCAGCACCGAGGTAAACCGCCAGTTTCTCTTGCAGTTCTTCAGTATTGGGCGGTAAAGACAGGTTCATGACAGAGTAAGCAACAGGTGCGGAACTCGGATTGGTCCCTTTCAGATGAAAACCACAGCCGACTAAGCCTGCACTCAGACCACAAGTTAAAACAATTGCTGCTAAACGTTTGCCCAAATGCATGTGTTGCCCTCTATGCTTCCCGAAGGGGAATATTCGAAATCCTGAACTGGATTGTAAAGTCAAAGCCCGTTGGCTGGCAACGGGCTTTGTTTGGGAATTTTGAAATCCTTCATAAAGTTCCTTCTCCCTTTGGGAGAAGGTTAGGATGAGGGTTTATATATTTACCTCTCCCTAACCCTCTCCTGAAAGGAGAGGGAATGTAAGGACTTAAACCACCAAATTCACTAATTTATTCGGTACCACAATTTCTTTCTTGGTTGGGCCAGTCAAGAATTGTTGAACTTCAGGCAATGCTTTGGCTTGAGCCAAAATATCATCTTTAGAAGCATCGACTGATACTTCTAACTTACCACGGAGTTTACCGTTGACTTGAACCACAATCGTTTGTGTATTACGTGTCAGCGCAGATTCATCTACCGCAGGGAATAAAGTTGAATTCAATTCAATGCCAAATTCGGCCAATAAAGTCTGGCTTAAATGCGGTGCAAATGGTGCAAGTAAAGTTAACAGCGTGGTAATCGATTCACGTGCAACCGCCACGTCATTGTCATCTTGGGCTTCAAATTTGTTGTTCGCGTTTAGAAGTTCCATCAATGCAGCAATGGCAGTGTTAAATGCATGACGACGTTCGATGTCATCACCGACTTTCTGGATGGTTTCGTGAGTTTTACGACGTAGGTCTTGCGCGGCCGTTGAAAGAGCAGTTTTGTCGATGCTGGCAGCAGTATTCGCTTTTTCAAGGAAACCTGTTGCTAAACGCCATACACGTTTCAGGAAGCGGTTTGCACCCTCAACACCGGCATCAGACCATTCCAGTGATTGATCTGGTGGTGCTGCGAACATCATGAACACGCGTGCCGTATCTGCGCCGTACTGGTCAATAATCGATTGCGGGTCGATACCGTTATTTTTCGATTTCGACATTTTTTCCTGACCGCCAACCACAACTTCTTGGCCATCTTCTTTATATTTGGCAGAAAGCACACGGCCTTTTTCGTCTTTTTCAAGTTCGATATCCGCAGGGTTAAACCAGGTTTTCTTGCCAGATTCAGCTTCACGATAGAAGGTATCTGCTAGCACCATACCTTGCGTTAACAAGTTAGTGAATGGTTCATTGCCTTGTACTACGCCTTCATCGCGCATCAATTTGTGGAAGAAACGCGCATATAACAAATGCAGAATCGCGTGTTCAACACCACCGATGTACTGGTTTACAGGCAACCAAGTTTGGCCAGCTTCTGGTTTTACCATGCCACCCGTAAAGTCGGGAGATGCATAACGTGCATAGTACCAAGATGATTCCACGAAGGTATCCAGCGTATCTGTTTCACGACGAGCATCGCCACCACAGCTTGGGCATGACGTTTTGTAGAATTCAGGCATTTTGTTCAACGGGTTACCTGAACCATCTGGAACAACGTCAGTCGGAAGAACCACAGGAAGCTGCTCTTCAGGTACTGGCACTTGACCACATGATGGACAGTTAATCATTGGAATTGGACAACCCCAATAACGCTGACGAGATACACCCCAGTCACGTAAACGGAATTGAACTTTAGAACTTGCCAGGCCTGTTGGTTCTAATTTAGCAAGAAATGCATCGTATGCACCCTGAAAATCTAAACCGTCAAATTCGCCTGAATTAACCAGTTTGCCTTCTTTAGAGCCGTACCATTCTTGCCATTGAGTCGCATCAAAGTCAGCATCATCTGCGCCTTTAGCATCAATCACTTGCTTGATGGTCAAGCTATATTTATTGGCAAATTCGAAGTCACGTTCATCATGTGATGGAACCGCCATCACTGCACCTGAACCATAAGACATCAATACATAGTTGGCGATCCAGACCGGAACTTCTTCGCCAGTCACAGGATGCTTCACAGAAAGACCGGTTGCCATGCCTTTCTTCTCGGCAGTCGCAAGATCCGCTTCTGCCACAGAACCCATACGGCATTCTTCAATGAATGCAGCCAATTCTGGGTTTGTTTCAGCCGCTTTCAGCGCCATCGGGTGTTCTGCTGCAACTGCAACATAGGTCACGCCCATCAAGGTATCGGCACGGGTAGTAAATACCGTTAAACCATCTGCATACACGTCAGGATTTGCTGAAGGGAAAGTGATGTCCATCCCTTGTGAGCGGCCAATCCAGTTACGCTGCATGGTCAACACTTGTTGTGGCCAGCCATCTTTAAGCGTGTCTAAATCGTCAAGTAACTCTTGCGCATAATCAGTGATGCGGAAGTAGTACATTGGAATATCACGCTTTTCTACCAATGCACCTGAACGCCAGCCACGACCATTTTCAACCTGTTCGTTGGCAAGAACAGTCTGATCGACCGGATCCCAATTCACGGTTGAAAGCTTACGGTAGATCAAGCCTTTTTTATAAAGCTGAACAAATAGCCATTGTTCCCAACGATAGTATTCAGGGGTACAGGTCGCAAATTCACGATCCCAATCTACGGCTAGACCGAGTTTTTTCAACTGGTCACGCATGTAAGCAATATTTTCAAATGTCCATTTTGCCGGTGCAACCTGGTGTGCAATCGCTGCGTTTTCAGCAGGCAGACCAAAAGCATCCCAACCCATCGGTTGCAGGACAGTTTCACCTTTTAAGCGATGGAAACGGCTGATCACGTCACCAATCGTATAGTTACGCACATGACCCATATGTAGCTTGCCACTTGGGTAAGGGAACATCGAGAGAATATAACGACGTGGACCTTCTACTTTGTCGGCAACTTTAAAGGCTTTGCGAGATTCCCAATCCTGTTGGACTTGAGGCTCAATCGCACTGGCTTGATATTCGGAATCAATGTGAGTAGTCATAAACGTATCAGTGAATTACGGTGAAAAAAGTCTGTTGCACAGCATAGCGCAAAATGTACCTAAAAGTGAATTTTGCGCCGGCATTTCCCGAAGAAAAAACACGCTGTTCTATATAGAGGTGTCTTATAAAGCAACTGCACGATTTTTAGATTGCTGCAAGGCTTCGTTGGCTTCACGTTGTTGCTGGTCCTGATTCGCAGGAACTTGAGGGGCTTGTTGCTGTTGTTCTTGAGGTGTGTTCTCGGTTTGAACTTCAGTTTCAGTAGTTCTAGATGATGCTGGTGCTGAATTTTTCCAGCCATAGGTATCCACTGTGGTGGCTTTTTTCGCAGATTTCGGTGGTGGTGTTTTCGTATAGTGCGTGGTGCCCTTGGTATCGACCCATTTATAATACTGGATTGCTGAAGCACTGCTGTTACAGATGCCTAGAGAAATTGCACAACTCAGACTTAAGGCAGTTAAAAAAGATATTTTCATTGTTTTTGAGCCTCTGTGTTCTAGCCATAAAATACTACAAAACATTGTAGTGATTTTCACAGTAAAAATAATGAATTTTTTATCCGCTCTATTCATGATTAAGAGTCGAACAGCTTCTGCATCTCGTTTGTAGAAGTGGTGAGCAAATTTTCAGACACAAAATTTATTGATAAACAACTTCACTTGATTTAATAAAAATTCATTCATTTTTTTTATATAAGACATACTAAAAATTTATAAAATTAAATATATAAGTTTATGAATTTTATTGGATTAAATATTATTAGATTAATTCTTTATTACTGTCTTTGCTCTAGATCGCTGTTAAAAACAGCAAATCAGGTGTTTTTAAGCGCATATTGCCTGTTTTTTAAACTTGACTTTAAAGCCTGAAAACACAAGAATGCTGCAATAGTTTTATATGCCTTAATCGATCACCCTTCGACTAAGTGTCATTTCATGCAGTGGGCGATTTCTCTAGCCGAGAAATTGAACAAAGCTAAGCAAAATATGTTTATCCCAACATGTTTTAGGTCTTGTATTGCTCGAACAGCCAAGAGATCAGATTTTTTTCCTATTGCTATGAAAACTATGAAATTTGTGTGCTATAACAGTGCAGACAGTTAACAAATGAAACACTGCAAATGCCTCCCATTTGTGCAGTGTCATAATATTAGGGTGAATCACGTTGGAACTTCTATCTGGTGGTGAAATGCTTGTTCGCGCATTAGCGGACGAAGGCGTTGAACATGTTTTTGGATACCCAGGCGGCGCAGTTCTTCATATTTATGATGCGCTATTTCAACAAGACAGAATCAATCATTATCTCGTACGTCACGAACAGGCTGCCGGTCACATGGCCGATGCTTACTCACGCGTGACAGGCAAGACCGGTGTTGTGCTAGTGACTTCAGGTCCGGGTGCAACCAACACGGTAACGCCAATTGCAACGGCCTATATGGACTCAATCCCGATGGTGATTTTGTCAGGTCAGGTTGCGAGTCATCTGATTGGTGAAGATGCATTTCAGGAAACCGATATGGTCGGTATTTCACGTCCTATCGTGAAACATAGCTTCCAGGTGCGTCATGCCAGCGAAATTCCTGCGATTATCAAGAAAGCCTTCTATATTGCGTCTTCAGGTCGTCCAGGTCCTGTAGTGATTGATATTCCAAAGGATGCGACCAATCCTGCAGAGAAATTTGCTTACGAATACCCAGAAAAAGTGAAGATGCGTTCGTATCAGCCACCGTTCCGTGGTCACTCAGGTCAAATTCGTAAAGCGATTGAAGAACTGATCCATGCTAAACGCCCAGTTATTTACTCAGGCGGTGGTGTGGTTCAAGGCAATGCTTCAGCACAATTGACAGAGCTTGCGCATCTATTGGGTTATCCAGTGACCAATACCTTGATGGGTCTTGGCGCATTCCCGGGTGATGATGAACAGTTCATCGGTATGTTGGGTATGCACGGTACTTATGAAGCTAACATGACCATGCACAATGCAGATGTAATTCTGTGTGTGGGTGCGCGTTTCGATGACCGTGTGACCAACAATCCTGCAAAATTCTGTCCAAATGCTAAAGTCATTCATATAGATATCGACCCAGCGACAATTTCAAAAACCATTATGGCGCACATTCCAATTGTCGGTGCTGTAGAGCCTGTACTGAATGAGATGTTGAACCAGTTGAAACAGCTTAATGTTTCTAAGCCAAATCCTGAAGCGATTGCGGCATGGTGGAAACAGATCAATGAATGGCGCAAGGTTCATGGCGGTCGTTTTGAAGCGGGTGTTGATGGCGTGATGAAGCCACAACAAGTGGTTCAGGCATTGGATAAAGTGACCAATGGCGAAGCGATCATTACTTCTGATGTCGGTCAGCATCAGATGTTTGGTGCGATGTATTACAAATACAAACGTCCACGTCAATGGATCAACTCAGGTGGTCTAGGCACCATGGGTGTAGGCTTGCCGTATGCAATGGCTGCGAAGCTTGCATACCCGGAACAGCAAGTGGTGTGTATCACCGGTGAAGCATCGATTCAGATGTGTATCCAGGAACTGTCGACCTGTAAGCAATATGGCCTGAATGTAAAAATCCTGTGCCTGAATAACCAGTCTTTAGGGATGGTGAAGCAGTGGCAAGATATGAACTATGAAGGACGTCATTCAAGTTCTTATGTAGATTCATTGCCTGATTTTGCCAAACTGATGGAAGCCTATGGTCATGTCGGTATTCAGATTAATCATGCCGATGAGCTAGAGTCGAAGCTTGCAGAAGCGATGGCGATTAACGACAAGTGCGTATTTATTAACGTTATGGTAGATCGTACCGAGCACGTTTATCCGATGTTGATTGCGGGTCAGTCGATGCAGGATATGTGGTTGGCTAAAGGGGAGCGCACGAAATGAGACATATTATCTCTGTACTCGTAGAAAACGAATCAGGCGCGCTTTCCCGTTTAGTGGGTTTGTTCTCACAGCGTGGCTACAATATCGAAACATTGAATGTTGCTCCGACTGAAGATCCAACGCTTTCACGTTTGACATTGACCACTTATGGTGATGATCACAAGATTGAGCAAATTACCAAACAGCTTAACAAGTTGGTTGAAGTGGTGAAAGTGGTTGACCTGTCTGAAGGTGCACATATTGAGCGTGAATTGATGCTGATTAAAGTCAAAGCATTGGGTTCATCGCGTGACGAAATCAAACGTACGGCAGATATTTTCCGTGGTCAGATTGTCGATGTAACACCAACGACCTATACCATTCAAATCGCGGGTACCACTGAAAAAGTGGATGCGTTTATTGATGCACTTGCAGAACACACGATTTTAGAAGTGGTTCGTTCAGGTGTATCAGGTATCGCACGCGGCGAAAAAGTACTCACCATCTAATTTAAATATTTCCTCATCCTAATAAGAAGGGGGTATCAGGCAATGTAAATACAAGGGTCATTGCCTGATTTAAACAGACAAACAAGCATTAAGCGGAGACAGCAATGCAAATTTTTTACGATAAAGACACTGACTTATCTATCATCCAATCTAAGAAAGTAGCGATCATTGGTTACGGTTCACAAGGTCACGCGCATGCGCTTAACCTGAAAGATTCTGGCGTTGATGTCACTGTAGGTTTACGTGCGAACTCTACTTCTTGGAAGAAAGCTGAAAATTCAGGTCTTAAAGTTGCTGAAGTTCCTGCTGCTGTAGCACAAGCTGACGTAGTGATGATTTTGACTCCAGATGAGTTCCAATCTCAACTTTACCGTGACGTAATTGAGCCAAACATCAAGCAAGGCGCTACTTTAGCATTTGCTCATGGTTTCTCGATTCTTTATAACCAAGTTGTTCCACGTGCTGACTTAGACGTAATCATGGTTGCACCTAAAGCTCCTGGTCACACCGTACGTTCTGAATACCAACGTGGTTCAGGTGTTCCTGACCTTATCGCGATTCACCAAGATGCTTCTGGTAATGCGCGTAACGTTGCTCTTTCTTACGCTTCAGGCGTAGGTGGCGGCCGTACAGGTATCATCGAAACTTCATTCCGTGAAGAAACTGAAACTGACCTTTTCGGTGAGCAAGCAGTTCTTTGTGGTGGTGCTGTTGAATTGGTTAAAATGGGCTTCGAAACTCTGGTTGAAGCGGGCTATGCTCCTGAAATGGCGTACTTCGAATGTCTACACGAACTTAAATTGATCGTTGACTTGATGTTCGAAGGCGGTATCGCGGACATGAACTACTCAGTGTCAAACAACGCTGAATACGGCGAATATGTAACGGGTACTGAAGTAATTAACGAACAGTCTCGTGAAGCAATGCGTAATGCACTTAAACGTATTCAATCTGGTGAATACGCGAAGATGTTCATTCAAGAAGGTGCGTTGAACTATCCATCTATGACTGCTCGTCGTCGTCAAAATGCGGCTCACGGTATCGAAGTAACGGGTAACAAGTTACGTGCGATGATGCCTTGGATCCAAGCGAACAAAATCGTAGATAAAGAGAAAAACTAATTTCTCGAATCAATTGATTTGAATGCGAAAACCCACTTAATTTGAGTGGGTTTTTTATTTCTATGTTTGCGTACCTTAAAAAATGGGAAAGCAGTGCTTTCCCATTTTTTCATATTTTGGATTCAAACAAAATCGTTGATAAATAGAAAAACTAATCTCTTAATTGGCTGATTTTTATGCTATAAAAGTCCTGCGAAAGCGGGGTTTTTTATTGGGGCGGATTCAAGCGGCAAGTGCAACAGTATAAAAACCAGCCATAACATCACTGGGCGTATACCATCCCAGTGTCTTTCTGGGGCGATTATT
>NZ_JAMXXK010000060.1 GCF_024129735.1 Acinetobacter lwoffii
TAATTTACTTGCTGGCATATACAATTTAGATTGGGTGAAAGATAAACAATTAAATTGATTGAAAAATGATTTATGAAGGAAGTCTAATAATAATATCGTCTAAATACCCAAGTACGGGAATAAAATCTGGAATTAAATCAATTGGTGAGAAGGCATAAGCAGCAATAATTAAAGCTAAAAACTTTACAGAATTGGGCGTTCGCTTGTCTTTTGCAATAAGCCAAACAACCAAGATGTCTTTTTTAATTGATTTAGCCCATTGCTTGATTCTTTGATACATAGCAAATATTAAAAGAACTATAGAGATTTAATCATAAGAGAGTTCTCTTAAAACAATATAGATTTTTATTATCCTATTACGATTTTCTAAAATTAACATAATACGCGTTATACGAAATGCTATTTTTTATTTTATACAAATTATATGTTTAGCGTATAAGTGAAAGCCCAATTCAAGTAAATTGGGCTTTTTTATTCACTTGTTAGGTTCCATGCTGATTATTTAAGCAATGTTCCACGAATTTCTCTAATTTAAATCAATATCATCCTGTTATTTATAAGTCATTATTTCATGTGTTGGAACTGAAATTGGTTTCTAAAAAAATAGAGGACTTGATTAATTATAAGAAAGCAAAAAATGGCACAGAAAGACATTTTTTAGATGGAGATTCAACTTATTCCAATTTGTGCAAAATTTGTACGTGCCTTTCAATAACATTCTATGCATCGCAAATGACAAATAAGTAAGTCGGCTGAAGCATTGATCTTCAGCTTTGAATCCGGTTTAAAACTGATCTTTCAGGGTTCTTAAACGCTGGAATTCTTCCACGCTTTCTGCGCGCAGAAAAGGATTGGTTTGCAATTCATCTTCAATACTACTTGGCAGCGTGCACTGGCCTAGTATACGCAAACGCTCAATATGTTCGAAGCGTTCCAGAATTGCCGAATTGTCCGGTTCAACGTGTTTGGCAAACTGTGCATTCGATAATGTGTATTCATGGGTGCAATAGACTTGGGTGCGCGGTGGCAAGGCAGCCAGACGGGACAGTGAATGATACATCTGTGAATAGGTGCCTTCAAAAACCCGGCCACAACCCATGGCAAATAAGGTATCGCCGCAGAACAGCACATCAATCGCATCAATAAAATAAACAATATGGCCGAGTGTATGCCCGGGTACAGCAATCACCTGGATATCTATTCCATGAAAATTAAACTGTTCTTCATGCTCAAGCGGATGGGTGATAAACGGAATTTTGCTTAGTTCTGCCCGTGGGCCATACACAGGCAGATTTTTTCCTTGGATTAACCCCGGCACACCGCCAATATGATCTTTATGCCAGTGAGTCAGCCAGATTTGACTTACAGTTAAACCGTGTTCGGCACAATAGTCTTGTACCAATTCTGCTTCGGTTGGATCAATCACAGCCACCTGATGCGACGCGGTATGTTCAAGCAACCAGATATAATTTTGCAGTGAATTCTGGACATCAATACAGTGAATTTTAAAAGGTATCATAACGCATCAGACCAAATGAGGATTATGGATAAAGTAGCATAATTTCGGATGCTCTGGGGCTTGTCGATATCATCTGATCATCCGCGATTACTTTAATTTATTCCAAATTTGAAAAATTTATAATTCCGGATCATCAATGCTCACCGCATTGCCGATGGTGTAAAAATGCCCGCCGGCTACATGATGAATACTTTTCCACTCTTCAGCCACTTCATGATAATGCCAGTGGCCGTCGCGGAAGACCCGATCATCGGCATAGGCTGCAATCACCTTGCCTATAAACAGGTCATGCATTTGCTGGTTATGCGGCTCAGGAATCAGCTCGCAGAGTATCCAGGCCGCACAGCCTTGTACTACAGGAATATCAGCATCAGGAAAATGAAATAGTTCTACTCCGGATTGTGCCAGTTTGTCCGGCACATCATGCAGGCTCTGCGTACCCAGACGATAGACCATATTCAGTTGTTTCAATGTTGGAATTTGCAGCGCGAAATAACCTGAATTTTCAATAATATTTCGGGTTTTGGTGCTTTTATCCAGAACCACAGTCACTTTTGCGGGGCTGAATTCCAATGCGCATGCCCAGGCTGCTGCCATAACATCTGTATCCTGCTGATCTTGAGCAGAAACCAGTATAGTAGGGCCATGGGTAATCAGACGATAAGCTTTTTCTAAGGGAACACTTTGAATATGGGAGTTTGTCATGCAGCACCATTTGCTCTATTCATTTAATAGGCTAGATTAATGAGATCATTAACATATTCAAGTTCATTCTTGCAAAAAAGCTTTTAAACTAGAGATCGTTATATTCAGGAATTCAAAAAATGAAAATGTACCAGGTCGATGCGTTTACCACGGAACTGTTTAAAGGCAATCCTGCAGCCGTGATTGTGCTGGATGAATGGCTCGAAGATGGTCTGATGCAAAATATCGCCTTGGAAAATAATCTGTCCGAAACGGCTTTTGTTAAAGTCATCGATAGCGATAATTATGCCATCCGCTGGTTTACGCCAACCAAGGAAGTGGATTTTTGTGGTCATGCGACATTGGCCAGCAGCTTTGTACTATTCAATCAATTTGATACGGGGAAAACGATTCATTTTCATGTAAAAGACTTAGGCATTTTTGTAGTCAATCAGGATGCAGATGACAAGATCAGAATGAACTTTCCAGTTCGTCGTGCAGAGCCAGTTGCTGAATATCCTGAAGCTTTAAGACAGGCCTTGAGCAAACCGTTTAAACAGGTTTATCTGAACGCGCAGGGCTATATTGTTGAATATGAATCGGTACAGGATGTGCTGGATGAAATGCCTGATTTTGAACTGTTAAAACAGTTGAATGGCAAGCGTACAGCCATTACTGCTCAGAATACCTATTTAGACGTCGCGATCACTTCACAAGATACCCAATACGATTGTATTTCACGTTATTTTGCACCGAGTAATGGAATCAATGAAGATCCGGTAACAGGTTCAATTCACACCGGAATTGCACCGCTGTGGGCCGAAAAACTGGGTAAAAATGAACTGGTCGCCTATCAGGCATCAGCGCGTGGTGGGGTGCTATATTGTGCCTTGCAAGATCAGGATCGAATTGAAATTTCCGGTTATGGAAAATTATATATGCAAGCCGAAATTTATCTTTAATTTTTTAATTACATAGAACTACATGTCGTCAGGTGAGGCGGCATGTTATTTTGATGGTCCGGCTTGGAATAGATTATTCAGAAAAAGAATCATTCTCTAAGAAGGGCGCGAATAAAAATTTATATTTATAATTTGGATGAAGAATGTTGCTACGTTATAAAAATTTAAGTCTGGCGATTGTATTGTCTGGCTGTAGTGCACTGAGTTTTGCACAACCTGTTTTGGTGAAAACGGAACAAAATGTTGAAGAATACCGACTGGATAATGGACTGCGCATTATCCTGGCACCGAATGATAAAGAAAATAAAGTTTTTATGAATACGGTCTATCTGACCGGCTCCCTGAATGATCCTCAAGGCAAGGGCGGTCTGGCGCATCTGCTGGAACATTTGGCCTTTAAAGGCACAGAAAATGTCAAAGGGGATGAATTCCAGCGTCGACTGGATCAATATACCTTGATGACCAATGCCAGTACCGACTATTACTCAACCAAATATACTAATGTGATCCGTCCTGAAAAAACTGCGCTGAGTGAAGTCATTTTTCTCGAAGCCGAACGCATGGACAAGCTGGTGCTTCAGGAAAAATATGTACCGACTGAAATTGATATTGTAAAACGCGAGCGTGAAATTCGTCTGGATCAGCCATTTTCAGTATTGATCGATCAGGTGTTTAAATCTGCTTATGGCAATCAGTATTTAGGCCGTTTGCCGATTGGTGACCTAAATGAGCTGCAATCAATCAATATGCAGGAACTACACCGTTTTTACCGTCAATGGTATGCACCGAATAATGCCTTTGTGGTCATTTCGGGCAAATTTGATAAGGCCGAAGTCTTAAAACAGCTGGATACGCATTTCAGTCCGATTCAATCCCGAAATGTACCAGCGCAAGTGAAAGTCCCAGCGCTTAAACCAGAGCAAATCAAACAGCGTGAATTTACAGTAAAGAAAGGCAGTGATCTGGCCAAGTTTAATCTTTATTTGAATCAATCCGAAGAAAGCATTAAAACGGCTTTGGCTGTTTCGCCAACGCTCTATACTTTGCAGCCAAGTGGACATCTCTATCAGAATATGGTGGAAACTGGGAAGTCAACAGCGGTGCAATCCAGTACCTGGCTGGATAAAGACTTTAATCTGGTGTTTATGGGAGCAATCTATGCTCCGAATCATCAGGCACAAGCGATAGAGCAGGGACTGATTCAAGGCGTAGAACAGAGTCAGCCATTTACCGAAGCAGAATTAAACCGGGCTAAAAATCTGACCCGAAATCAGGCCGACAATATTAAAAACAGTGCGACTGCTTTGGGTTCACGTTTAAGCGATTATGCAGTGGCGTATTCAGGTGACTGGAGCCAGTATTTTAAAGATCTGAATGCAATTCAAAGCCTGAGTGTGAATCAGGTCAATCAGGTCTATAAGAGTTTTTTAAAACCTGAATACCGTATTTCTGGCAATATTTTACCTACCCCGGAAGATCAGAAGAAAGCGCAGGAACTGGCACAGACAGAAGCACCGGCAAAAACTCTGGATCAGCAGGCTGAAGCAGAAGAGCCAATGAAAGATGTCAGTGTCTATCAGGCTGAAGTAAAGCAATATGTCCAGGAATCCAAACAGTATTTGTACAGTAAAGACAAACAGATTCAGCGTGGCAAGTTGAAAAATGGCATTAAATACGCGCTGTTTCCGACGACTACCCGCGATGACAAGGTCTATGCCACAATTTCACTGGATTTTGGTACCGCTCAAAGCCTGATGAATAAAGGCGAGATTCTGGACCTGACGGCTTATTTAATGTTGCGCTCTTCGGAAACTCAAAGCTTGCAGCAGATTGCCGATAAAATTATTGAAGTAGGCGGTTCGGCAACTGCCGGTGCATCCGGCAATGGCCTGACCTTGCAGATCAGCGCCAAAAAAGAAAAGTTTGAAGAGTTTTTTCAGTATGTGGTTGATGTGCTGAAAACGCCGGCATTTGAACAAAGTCAGTTTGATTTAATCAAGGGACAGACTTTATCCAGTCTGGATCGTCCTTATACTGAACCAGATACGGTGTCGAGCTTGACGATGGCCCGAACGATCGAGATCTATCAGCCTGGCGATCTGCGTTTCCATTTCGAGCCTGAACTGGCCAAAAAACAGTATCAGAAAGCGACTCGCGAACAGGTTATGGCACTGTATCAGCAGTTTTTAAAAACCCAGCATGCACAAATCGCGGTCACAGGTGAGTTTAATCCAAAATCGATGCAAAAAACGCTGAAAAACAGTTTCTCAGACTGGAAAGCTACACAGCCTTATGAGCGTCTGAAATCGGAATATCGAAGCTATCCAGCCCAGAAAATTCATGCGTTGTCTGAGCAGCGTGAATTCGGGAGTTATGAGGCATTCATGAGCATGCCGGTCGGCGCAGATCATGCCGATGCACCTGCATTACAGGTATTTCGATATATTCTGGGTGATTCACAGTTATCGTCACGACTGGCACAAGAGCTACGCGAGAAAAATGCACTAGTCTATGGTTTTAGTGCAGATGTGCAACTCGATGAATGGGCAGATGTGGGCGCCATGATGATTAGTGCCAATTATACGGCTGGAAAATCCGCACAGGTTTCTCAGGCAGTGCATAAGGTACTCAATGAACTGCTGACACGTGGCGTGACTGAACAGGAAGTCGAAGCGGCAAAAGCCAGTATCTTGAAACAGCGTTTAACTGCACTCGAAGATGATCGCCGTATTCACACTATGTTGATTCCACAGCTGGAAAAAGACCGTAATCTGGTTTACCGGGAAAAACGTGATCAGGCGATTGCTCAACTGAGCAAAGCCGATATTGATGCCATGATCAAAAAATACATCAAGCCAGATCAGCTGGTGGAAGTGATGGCTGATCAGTACGGTAAGCAAGTTAAAACATCATAGTGTTGATAAAAAATCCCCTCAAGTGAGGGGATTTTTTTATTTTAGTTTTATGCTTTAGGTTGCTCTATGGCTAAAAACAATCCCTCCAGTTAAGCTTGCAAGGATAGATAGGAGCAGACTCCAAACAGATACAATAAGAAGGAAAATCAATATTCCACAGCCAAGCAAAGTTGAAACGAAAGCAATATCTTGATCAAAAGGATGATGGATCGCCACTTGATAATAATAAGACGTTATCCAGCTTGAAATAATAGTGAGTAAAATACAAAGTCCTTTGCCTGAAGGCGTATTTAGACTGGAATCTGTTATCCAACTTAGCATGTCCTCATCTACTCAAAGTCGATAAAAACGTTTAGCATTTTCATAAAAAATCGGCTTTAACGCATTTTCATTGTAGTCCTGCACAATATCGCTAAAGGCATCAATAATGTTGGTGAGTGAGCTACTGACACTGTCCATTGGAAAGTTGGATGCAAACATCACGCGCCCAGAACCAAAACAGTCTAAAGTATGCTGGATCACGGGTGCGGCACGTTCCACTAATTCCTGTTTACTTGCCAGCCGTTTCTGCGTGTGAAAATCATGTCCCAAGACTGGCATAAACAGACCAGACATTTTGGTCGATACATTTTTGCATTCGGCCAGTTCTGCCAACTGATCTTTCCAGTCTGCAAATATCTGGGTGCGATCTTGTTCGGTCTTGCCTGTAGCTTTGCTCACTTTGCCAAATAAACCTGCGGGCGTACCCAGATGATCCAGCACAATAGGGGTGTTTGGAAAGGCTTTGGCCAGCGCAGTAACATCCGCAATCTGGGTAGAGTACACCCAGGCATCAAAGCTTAAATCTTGCCTGGCCAGTTCTTCAAAGCCCTTCAGGAAATCTGTGTTGCGATAGAGATGCGGTTCATCGGTCCAGGCATGAATCCCTTTATCTGGATGTACTGCAGCCATTTTACGGATGCCCCGAAACTTGGGAGAAGCTTCGCGATGCAATTGAATCAACTGTTTAAAATTTTTCTGCCGCGGATCCGCCGTGGCGACAATTCCACCCAATTGGATAGTGTGCTGATCAAAAGGAAGCCCAGCGATAAAACGGGTTTCATTTACCACACCCGTACCTTTATGGTCATGCCAGCTGGCTTCAACATGCACAATCTGCTCTATTTCATAATGTCCTGCATCTTTCTTGTAATTTGCAGGCAGATAAGGTGCAGTCAGGTGCTGTGTCAGGCCAATGGTCTCAATGACGTCTCTGGGTTTCAACAGTCGAACCATTCTGTCTAGTAATTTGGGATGATTGCCGAACAGCTTTACCCTCTAGCGCTGCCGCATGTGGGGTATTGTACGGATCCCATTGGTGGATATGAGGGTCAATGATCGGGAAGGGAAGTTGCTGCATGCTATGCCTTGTTTTCGTTTATTTATTATTCAATTTATATAGTGCTTAAATCACTTTAAAGTCAATATGATAAATGACAGCAAATAAAAAAAGCCCCGCGGGGCTTTTCGTATTTTAATCAATGATCATGCTTGTGATCATGGTTATGCTTGTTGGCATGAAACTCTTCATTGTGACGGAAACGTAAATAGTTTTCGAACTGTTCACAGTATTCATCATAGTTATCTTCCAGCATCATTTGAAATTGCTGCAAGATATAAGACATGACCTGATCTTTGGCATCGCGCATTTCATTCCCATCTTTAAAGTTATTCGCTGCCACCCAGGTATTGAAACGGGCAGTACCAAATAACATCGCCGCACTGACTTGACCGCGCTTATCGCTCGGTTTTTCCTGTGAGCCTTTTTCTACGCGACAAAACTCGTTGGCTTGTTGAATAAATTCATCAGCACGTTCAAAGAATGCCGCATTTAACGCTTCTTCTTCGGTTACATCGGTTGCTTCAATCTTTTGAACCATGAATTTGTTCCTAACACTAAAATCTCAATCGTTAATTATAGGCAAAGCCTTGCAGAAACTAAACCTTTGCCTTAATCTAAAAAATAGCCTAAGCATATAAAAGTGAATGCCATGCAGGATGCGATTGCAGTACAAAGCCTAAAAAGTGATATTGCCTTATTGCGCCAGAATATTTGGCCACCGGCAAATCTAGCCAATGTTGAAGGCTTGCCGATTTATTATGGCAGCCAGTCACAGGTAGATGAATACTATAGCCAGTGGCTCGGGCTGATTGAAAGGGCACAGGATCTGTTTCAGCCTTTTATGGAAGATGAAATCTTGGATGCGATCCATCTGCCGAGTCATTTAAACTTGCCGCTGTTTTATTTTCATGTTGACCGGATTCGCATTAATAAAACCCGCGCCAAGGAATCCAAAACTTTTCGTGGGGTCGCCAGCCTGATCGAAAAATGCGGCCAGTTCGAACCCGAGCAGATTGCAGCCATGCGGCAGTGGCTTGATAGTGACGATACTGCAGCTTTGGTGGCACACCGTGAATTTGTGGATTTACGCACTTATGTGTTTCAGCATGGCCAGAGCGAATATACGCGCACCCGTTTTTATGTGAATGGGATTGTGCTGAGTGTTGAGCCACATTTTGAACTGGTCGATGCACGCGATAAGCCACGCAAGCAACGCAGCGACAGTTATAACGATCCTCTGGCAGACAATAATACCTGGAAAGTATTCGGCAAATATCGCTAGCACAGTTTGACCAAGCCCGGTCTTACCAGAAGGGCTTGGTATTTTCTGCAAACTGCTGTAAACGCTCTGCTGCTTCATTCGACAAACGCTGCTGTTCCGCACTTATCCAGCCCAGTACAAACCAGGCCTTGGCCTGTTGTTTGACATAAGGTCTGAATAACTCGTCTGCTACAAATAGGTCGTTATAATGCCCGAGGCTTTCCTGCAAGGGTTTTAAGGCTTTCAGATAAGCTTTAACCTCTTTTTCAGGAAATAAGCTTTGCAAGAATTCTACGTTATAGCGTAAGCGTTTGACCCGTTTGCGTGTGCGATGCTGGGATTCAATATCCAGTTCTTGATAGTTCTCCGCATCTTGACAGATTTGCTGGTGCAATTTGCTTAAGCCTTTACACAAAATTTTATGTGAAGACTTGGCTTTGTTATCCGTTTTTTCTTGGCTAAAGCTGAATAGTTGCAGCATTAGTTCTACGGTAGCAGGACTTCTGAACAGCACACTGATATCTGGCTGTTTTTGTCGGTGTGGGGGTAATTTCAGTAAGGGGGAACCTGCTTTTTCCAGTTGTGGAATCAGGCTTTCTGCCAAGGCATCGCGATCTCGGGTAGAACCCAGTTGCTGAAAAATATCCCGCAGCTGTTCCGGCCATTCTGGCTGTACATGTTCAGTTACGGACTGGAAAATTTTAAATGCGCTGCGCAAACGTCGAATCGCGACACGTGCCTGATGCACATGATCACTATTATAATTCTCGGCAGCAATCGCCGTCGCATTTGGAAAAAGATGAGCCAGACAGTTGGCGACAATTTTTTGTAAAATCTTACTGATCTGATCTTTCTGCTCAAGCACTAAGGGAAGCTGATGCTGAACCGGCAGATTCTCTTCACCATGTAATAAGGCATAACCGCGTTCCGATTTGCTCCGTGTATCCAGCCACAAAGCATAACGCTGAACCCAGGGCTGAATGAAATCAATCAATTCACTCAGCTGGCCGGATTTAAGCTCAAATTCGACTTCATAAATATCGATGGCTTGATCATTGTGTCGAATTTCTCCGACATCAAAAGCAATTTCAATCTGGCTCTCCAGATGACTTTCTGTGAGTATATACCGTACGACATCAGTTTCAAATTGCAGAATAAGAGGTGTCTCCAAATCACCGAGTGCCTGTTTCAGGATTTTTTTTGCCGGTTTATGTTTGCGATATAACTGGAAATCACAATGTTCCGGAGGACTTTTTAATTCATGCTCAAGTTCAAAACGTTCAAACTGTTGTTCAGTCGCTGCTTTCAGGGTTTGAATCCATTGCTGGTCTTCCAGACGTTGCCGCAGGGCAATCTGATGTTGTTGTAATTGCTGTGCTTCAGTATCAAAATAGCGTGCGCACAGGCGATGCCGAGTCGGCTGAAGTTTCTGAATGTCCTGTTCAAATTGCACACGAGACTGTGGCGGAATCTGGAATTTGAGTTCTATTTCTGCCATCGGGTTATTCCTCCGCGATGTTGGTTTTACAGATTAATATAGCCCAAAGATCAGCAGGGGTGTGATGTGCTTCTGCAACAAAAAGCACGCCATAGAAGGCGTGCTTTAAGTATTTCTCGTGATATTTATTTCAATATTTTTATTTCAATATGTTTATTTCAGGAATTTACGGCTCACTAAGAACTGTTCGGTCGCTTCAAGCAGTTTTTGCGCATAGACCTCCTGCTTGGCGGTCAGCCAACCCAGCACAAACCAGTCACTTGCTTCCAGTTCGGTCTGCTGAATATAAACTGCAGAAGAGGCCAAAGTTTGATATTCACTGGCTGCCAGTTGAGCATCGTTCAGCGCTTTGCTGTATTTCTGCAAATTTTTGACATCATAGATTGTGGTTAAAATCGGAAAGCTGAACTTGAGTTCCTGAATCCGGCCCGACAATTGATCCAGACTTTCAAAATCAGTGATATCTGTCTGGTTCATTTGTTCCTGCAAGGCTTTATATTGCTGTTGCAAGGTAGTTTGTGCAGCAGTTTTCAAGTCCAGCGAGGCATGTTCATTTTCATTTAAACTGAACATCAGCAATTCCAGATAATGATGCACATTCTGGGTGGATTTGACCAGATTACCGAGTTTCTCCTGTGCATACAGAATATCTTTGCTCAGATTTTCTGCCGTGGTTGGATTTTGCAGGAAGCCGGCCAAGCTGTTTTGCATATGCTGCAAATGTTGCAGATGTTCAAATTGCTGCTTAAAGGCCGCCAGTTGATGTGCCCATTTGTCCGAAAGCTGTGGATGCCAGTCTTTGAACAGCAGCAAGGTCAGATATAAGTGGTCTAGTGCCAGTCGTGCCTGATCAATATGTTCCTGCTCTGCAACCTGTGCTGCAATCGCCGCGATATTCGGCAATAAATGCTGCATCTGCTGCGCAATCAGACTGCACATGGTTTTACTGGCGCTGTCTTTTTTGCTGATCTGAAATTCTTTGCTAAGGGTCGCAGGGCTAACGCGCTGTGAAGTGGCCAATAAATTGCCTATTTCTGCCTTGCTGCGTACATCGAGCCAGAGCTGGTATTTCTTGACCCATTCAAAACTAAACGCCAGCAGATGTTGAATTGAACCATTTTTTAGTTCGAACTCGACTTCATGTACTTCTTGTTCAGCATCTTGTGTGCGGATCTGTCCAATATCCAGGCTGACTTCGATCTGGGTATCTTCATAGTCAATTACCCTTAACGTACGGGAAATATCGGTTTCAAACTGGAGTTGTAGCTGGTCAAACTGATTGCCGAGCGCATTGCTGAGAATTGTCTCGGCTTCTGGAAATTTTTTATAAATATCTAAATCCAGTTCAGGAGATGCGGTTAATTCCCCTAGATCATGATTATGTTCAAAGCGTTCGATATGGCTTTTTCCGGCCGCTTTTAGGGTTTGAACCCAACGTGTACCTTCCAGACGCTGACGCAGTGCTACCCCATGCCGGGCCAGTTGGCGGTCGGCAGTATCATAATATTTGGCTTGAAGCTGGATCTGTTGAGACTTTTTCGGATCAAGTGCCTTGAGCAGCGCAGTGCGTCGTGCCACAGGAATTTGGAACTTGAGTTCAACTTCAACCATGATGATCATCCTATCTGTTCAGTGCAATTAAGTACTGAATCTTCACTTGAATAAGGTTTTAAAATGAGGCGGACAGCAGCCGCAATTATATTTTTAGATTTTTGCGCAGCAGATTGTAACCAAAATCAAAATGCATGTAAGACTTGACTGAGCATAAAAAGCTTAAACAGAAGTTTGAAACTTAGATTTCATCGGTTCATTTTAGGCTAAAACGATCGGATTCAGGCCTTCACGGGGATGTGCAAGATGCATTGAAGCGCGCATCAAAAGGCTGTTATTTGGCTAAAATATACGCTAAGGTAAAACAAAAAACGTCAGGATGATGACAGATGAATGTACAAGTACAACCAGAAAGTAAGAATGAGGTGATGGTTCAGCCCCAGATGCCGATTAAGAACTATCATGAATTTTATCGCTTCTATTTGACTGAGCATCGGCATATTATTAGCCGCCGTCTGCACGTGGCCGGCAGTAGCATCGGTTTATACTGTTTTGCCAAAGCCATTCGTCAAGGCAAGCCGCGATATTTTGCATATGGTTTACTCTCGGGCTATGCCTGTGCCTGGGTCGGTCATTTTATCTTTGAGCGCAATAAACCAGCCAGCTTCAAACAGCCTGTATATAGCTTTATCTCGGACTGGCGCATGTTTGCCGATGTCCTGCGTGGTAATATCAGTCTGATCGACCTTAAATACGATAAAATTTCCAGTTAAGCCAGAATGACTTTTATCGGAATGTGCCCACTTAAAGCATGAAATTTCGATAAAAACCTTGCAAGTCTAGAATTATTATTCTAATAATTATGGTATTGCAGATTAGGTTTTTTGATCAACCATTATATTTTAATTAATACATCAGTTTTCCAAGCCTGGAGCGACCTTCTCCGGGCTTTTTTTATGCCTGTTTGCTACCAATAAATGTTCAAGATTTTGCTCATGCTATTGTGTAAATATTCATAGAAGAATTCATGTGGATTTGTGCTGAAAGTAAAAGATCCTTTCTGGCTTTGAAACGTTTCCCCACAAACGAATGACTCAAAACCAGAAAGGATCGGGTATTACAAACACAGGTATTTATTTTTCTGTTTATTTTCTGTGTCTAAGGCTATTTAAGACGCTTCGTGCCGATTGGGCTATCCCTGAAAATGGGTATTTTTAATATTAATTAATTTGAGTACGCTTGAGCCAGGCGAAAAAAAAGACAAAAAAATCGCTCTTAGAATTTTGCAACTTCTCCACCAAGTTATCTGCAAAATCCTAAAAGCGTTTGTCGGAGGGCGTAAGCATTAACACGTTATAATTATTGTTATAAGGCCATTAAAACGCAGATTTGAAAGTCCGTATATCCCTGAAAATGGTGATATTTAAGATTTAATTGATAAATCGCGCTAAAAAACTGCAAATCTGTTGCTGTTCAGGCTTGAAAATAGCAGGACTGCGGAAATCAAACCCAGTTATGCCTATAATAGAGCCATCCTAGCAAGTGGCGAGCAAGATGCGCGGTTTATATTTAATTACCAATGATGATCCCTTAGAGCTTTTATTGGCGAAGTTAGAAGGTGCTATGGCCAATGGTGGTGTTGCGGTCTTGCAATATCGTCGTAAAAAAGTGGCGAAAGAAGATCAAATTTACGAAATTGAGTACATGAAAGCCATGTGTGCTGAATATGGTGTACCTTTCGTGATTAATGATGATCTTGAAATGGCGGTTAAATACGGCGTAGGTGTGCATTTGGGCCAGGATGATGGTTCTATTGTCGACGCTGTAGCTCGTTTGCCCAAAGGCGTGTTGATTGGCCGTAGTTGTAATAACTCACTTGAGCTGGCTGAACAGGCCATTGCTGATGGTGCAAATTATGTGGCATTCGGCGCAATCTATGCTACTGACAGCAAGCCAGAAGCCGGTAATATTGGTCTGGAAACCTTAAAACTGGCCAAAGAGAAATTAAATGTACCTTTATGTGCCATTGGCGGTTTAACGGTTGAAAATTCCAAGGATGTCATTGAGTCAGGTGCGGATTATTGCGCGGTGATTAGTGATATATTGGGACTCCCTATGAATGCCATTCCTGAACGTTTAGATGAATGGTCTGCGCTTTTTCAAGCTACAGCATAAAATTTTTTGATTGATTTAATTTTGAGTCGAGTGCCTTCATGAGCTTATCTCCAAAGCAAGAACAATTGTTCAAACAAGCCAATAAACATATCCCGGGTGGCGTCAACTCACCTGTACGTGCATTTAATAGTGTCGGTGGGACGCCGGTCTTTATCGAAAAAGCCCAAGGTGCGTATCTTTATGATGTCGATGGCAAACGTTATGTGGACTATGTGGGTTCATGGGGGCCGATGATTCTGGGTCATGCGCATCCTGCGATTATTAAAGCCGTTCAGGATGCTGCAGTAGACGGTTTGAGTTTTGGTGCGCCCACAGTTCATGAAACCACGCTTGCCGATATTATTTGCGAGATCATGCCATCGATTGAACTAGTGCGTATGACCAACTCGGGTACAGAAGCAACCATGACCGCGATTCGTTTAGCACGTGGTTATACTGGCCGTGACAAGATTGTAAAATTTGAAGGCTGTTATCACGGTCACTCGGATTCATTATTGGTAAAAGCCGGTTCAGGTTTATTGACCAGTGGTGAAGGGGAAGCGACGTCTGCAGGTGTGCCGGCGGATTTTGCAAAACATACGCTGACACTTCCATATAACGACATCGCGACTTTAAAAGAATGCTTTGCCAAATTTGGTTCGGAAATTGCCGGCGTGATTGTTGAGCCAGTCGCAGGCAACATGAACTTGGTGAAACCAATTGACGGTTTCCTGCAAGCGATTCGTGATGTCTGTGATGAACATGGTTCAGTGTTTATCATTGATGAAGTAATGACCGGTTTCCGTGTCGGTTTGGGTGGTGCGCAAGCACATTATGGCGTTACTCCGGATTTAACCACTTTAGGTAAAATCATTGGTGCAGGTCTGCCAGTGGGCGCTTTTGGTGGTAAGCGTGAAGTGATGGAATGTATTGCACCACTGGGTAAGGTATACCAAGCAGGTACATTGTCGGGTAATCCACTGGCAATGCGTGCCGGTATCGAGATGTTCAAGCATTTACGTACCGAAGGTTTTTATGAAAAATTAACCGCACAACTCGAAAAATTGCTCGCCGGTTTACAAACTGCTGCTGATGAAGCAGGCATTCCATTCAAGACCCAACAAGTGGGCGGTATGTTTGGTCTTTACTTTACCGATCAGGAAGATATTACTAGCTTCGACTCTATGCTGAAATGCGATGTCGATGCGTTCCGTAAATTCTTCCATGGCATGTTAAATCGTGGCGTAAACCTTGCACCATCTGCTTTTGAAGCAGGATTTATTTCTGCTGCGCATAGTGATGAAGATATTGCTTACACGATTCAAGCGGCTAAAGAAACTTTTGCTGAGATGAAAGCGTAATACCTCTCCCAAACCCTCTCCTTAAAGGAGAGGGCTTTCATCTATTGAATAGAAATGAAAATTTAAAGACTTCCTCCAGTATTCTTGCGCTATATATGGCTCAGGCTTAGGGGGAATTACATTTAAAATTAGAGATCATTTTCATGCAAACCAAACATTATTTGACTTTAAGCGATGCGGAATTTTTATTAGATCAAGCCCATCAATATGCCATTCAGAACAGTTTTAATGTCAGTATTGCAGTCGTAGATGAAACGGGTAATTTGCTTGCGATGAAGCGTATGGATGGTGCAGCACCGATGACTGCAAATCTGGCCGTCGAAAAGGCTAAATGTTCAGCTATGAGTCGCCATCCCTCCAAACTGTTTGAGGATATTATCAAAGGCGGACAGCTGGGTTTTCTGACCATGGAAACTTTCTCAGGAATGTTGGAAGGTGGTGAACCGATTCTGTATCAAGGCCAGCTCGTCGGTGCGATGGGTGTGTCGGGTGTGAAGTCGTTTGAAGATGCGGAGATTGCACAGGTAGCCATTGAGAAATTTTTGGCTAAGCAAAGCTAATCCAAAATAGAAATTGATCAGCTTAATTTAATAAAATCATTCAAAGTTGTACCAAAATGAAGCGTGGAACGTGAAATATCAACTAAAAAGCCCAATCGCTAATGAGTGGGCTTGTCTATATACAATAAAGTTATAATTTAAAAAGGAAATCAAAAGAATTTCGTATAACGTGTATTATGTTAATTTTAGAAATAATTAAAAGTTTGGAAATACTAGTGAAATGCAACTTATAGAAATAGAGCCTTATTTTTGGGAACTATATGAGGATAGCGAAAATATATACCTCAATGTTTGTATAAATATGAGTGCAGTTTCTTGGGCGAAAACTATCTGCCTAGATAAACAAACGATTCAGCAATATCAGACTCAAGGAAAAGGTTTTATTGATGACTTAGCTAAAAGAATTGAAAGCAGCCAATTTAGAAAAGATTATGAAAGATTTTATTCATTTCCAGATGCCTCCGCAGAACAAAAAGAGGGAATGCTTCTAGCATTTAATGAATATAGGGCTAAGCAAAATTAAAGCCATTTAACATAATGGCGATGATACGAAATTAGAATGTTAGAACCCATTTAAAGTGTCTATATTCTCACCAATAAAAATGTCTGGTTTATGATGGTTTTTATCACCATGGACTGGATATAAAATAT
>NZ_JAMXXK010000061.1 GCF_024129735.1 Acinetobacter lwoffii
CAATATTTCCGCGACTCATGAGTGCTCGGTTATATGCGGGCCAATTGGTAGTGCGGTAGATTTTGTGTGTAGGCTTCTTCATTTGAAAATTGAATCGTACCGGGTTTGTCGGAGCCTTTTGTATTTCATTAGCTTATATTAAAACCTGCGCGCCAACTTTTAATAATTGAAATTTCTCAGCTGTATAGGTGCATAAAGATCATTAAAAAATAAGCTAAAGCATCTTCTCGGATTCACAACTCACCTTAGGAATATCCATCATCTAACAAACTGAATATCTTAAGGACTTTTTTTAATTGTATTTCTCTTAATAAAAGTCAATAAGTTGATAAGAGCAAGATTGAGATGGTGGCAGCATAATTCATAATTTAACCCATTAAAATTTCTTATAAATTTAATAAAGTGATTACCCTTATTTACCCCTTGTTGATCTATTTCATTTGTTCCACTTTAAGTTTCAAATGACCAAATCGATATCCGTGAGTTGTATTTATAACTCCGAAATCATTACGATACTAAAGCAATGGCGGAATGAAGGTGGTGGCCGTTTTGATCAAAAATATCGTTCATGGAACTATTGGCAACCGTTCTCTACTACCGTCTTAGAAAGGTTAAAATAAATGCACACCCAAGGATATAAAGCACCACCAAGTGCTTTACTTCTTTAGCAATTTAAAACCCCACATAAAACTTTTCAATCAGTTTCTGGGTCTTGACCAGCAAATTGCTAAACACGTTCTCCCGCTCAAACAGCTTAACCTTATAGTTTGGTAAATCCTTTAGCTCTTCTTTCCTTGGTAAACGCTTTGTAAATTCGTAGTTTTCCAGAACAGTTCTCATTGCTTCAGGCTTCAAGTTTTCCTCTTGGCAGAGGTACTGATAGGCTTGTTCTTTCTCCGCATCCCAGAAAGCAGCAAAAGTGCTCTGGACACTTTGTCCATTGATCATCTTCGGCATGTTTTCTTCAATGAACTTCTGAATCAGTTCCTGCTTGTCATGCAAGGTAACTTCATTACCAATTAGATCATGTATCTGTGCTTCGTATTTCTTGCGTTTGGCCTCATCCCCGCTATCCAGAGCCATTTGCAGCAAATTGATAATATAGCCCACATTGATCCGGTCACTATGTAGCAGATCCAATTGGAAATCGACATCATCCAGTACAGAGACTTTTTCTTTTTTCGTAGTCTTGCGTACATCACGACATAAGTCAGCATACTTGGAAGCAAAATTGGCAAAGTGCTGTTTATCTAAAGCGGTCTGGTTCTGATCGTATTCGATAAAGGTTTGCAGCTGAGCGTTATAACGCATCACTTCACGGAAGGCCTTAATAAACTCCAACTGCTGATCTTCTGTCATGAGATCATCCACGCTTTGATAATCAGGCGTGATCTTGAGCAACTTCTGAACAGCAGCATCATAATCCTGCTTAATTTCCTCAAAGCTTGGAACCAGTACCACCTTTTGCGCATCTTTATTGGAAAATAGCGCCAGTGCTTCATCTGTCGCACGTTTCAGGTTACGGAAGCAGATAATGTTTCCAAATGGCTTCTTATCGTTATAGACACGGTTGGTGCGTGAGAATGCTTGAATCAAGCCATGATATTTTAGGTTTTTATCGACATACAAGGTATTTAACGGCTTAGAGTCAAAGCCCGTGAGGAACATATTGACCACGATTAGAATATCAATCTGTCTGTTTTTTACGCGCTGTGCAATGTCGCGGTAGTACGCATAAAATTGATCACCTGAATTGTAGTTGGTTTTAAACTGTCGGTTGTAATTGGCAATGTAGCGATCCAGCTTATCCCGACTGGATGAATTGACCTGACTTGGAATATCTGCGGCTTCTTCATGAATCAAGCCATTTAAGTCATCAGTCGGTACAGCCTCATTTGCAGCGTAGGAAAAGATGGTGGCAATGGTCAATGGCTTAAATATCCGACCTTGTGCTTCATCTTCAATTCGTTTTTCAGCCTGCACTTTTTCAAAGATGTCGTAATATTGGGTCAGTGTTTCGACCGAACTGACACAGAACATTGCGGTAAATTCACGATTACGGGTTTTGGTATCGTGGATATTGACAATGTAGCGGGCAATCATTTCTAGGCGTTGCGGGTTGTCATACAGTTCTTTGGTATCGATGCCTTCTACATCTTCCTCATAACTTTCATTCGTCGCCATGCCTTTGGCGGTGTATTTGCCCCGATAATCAATCTGGAACTGCAAGACGTTACGGTCACGGATCGCATCTACAATCACGTATTTATGCAAACACTCATTAAACAGGTAGTCTGTGGTGAGTTTTAAACCTGCTTTGCTTTGGCTGTTCTTTTCAAAAATAGGCGTACCGGTAAAACCAAACATTTGTGCATTGCTGAAGAATTTTTTGATGTTCTGATGAGTCTCACCAAATTGACTGCGATGACATTCATCAAAAATAAACACCACTTTTTTATTTTTAAGATAATCAATCGATTCTAAATAACGGTCGGTACTGATGGCTCGATTGAGTTTTTGGATGGTGGTCACAATCAGTTTGTCGTGGCGTTGATCCAGCTGTTTCACCAAGGTCGATGTGTTATCGGTGCTGTCTACGCTGTCGGCTTTAAAAGCATTAAATTCGCGTGAGGTTTGCGTATCGAGGTCATTACGATCTACCACAAACAAGACTTTTTCCACATCGGGCATTTGCATGATGATCTGACTGGCTTTAAATGAGGTCAGGGTTTTACCTGAACCTGTAGTATGCCAGATATAGCCGTTCTCATCGGAGTTTTGCACATGCTCCACAATTTTCTGTACCGCATAAACCTGATAGGGACGCAGCACCATTAGGCTTTTGGTGGTTTCTAGCAGCACCATGTACTGGGTCAACATTTGGGTCAGATGCTGCTGATTTAAAAATGCTTCGGCAAAGTCGACAATTTCATTGATGTGTTTGTTATGGACATCCGCCCATGGAAAGGCAAACTCGATGCCTGTTGTACCGTTTGAGTAATAACGGGTATTTGCGCCATTACTAATCACAAAAAGCTGAATAAAACCAAATAGCCCTTGCCCTGCCCAGTAGGCTTCACGAATATAGCGTTGGGTCTGATTGAAAGCTTCGGCAATTTCCATGCCGCGTTTTTTCAGCTCGATCTGTACCAAAGGCAAACCATTGACCAAGAGCGTGACATCAAAACGGCTGGTTCTGCCATTATAGTCACGGTGGTCGATGGTGATTTGATTGGTCACCTGATAGATGTTTTTGCTTGGATCATCCGAGAGAAAAAAGATGTGCTTGCTTGTACCATCATCAAACTTGACTGGAAACTGGTCACGTAAGTTTTTAGCCCGTTCAAATACCGTGCCTGTATTAAGAAAGCTAATCACCTGCTTCCATTCCGTTTCTGACAGGGGCGCAAGTCCATTGGCACGTTCAATCTGGGTTTTGAGATTAGACAGTAGTTGGCGTTCATCCTTGATGGTCACCGCAGCATATCCCAATTGCTTGAGCTGGCTAATCAGTTCATTTTCAAGTTGATATTCGCTTTGTACTGTCATTTCACCCTCTACTCTCTAAATTCTTATTCGCTTTATATTCAATATACTGATTTATCTTAAAGTTTTTTCAATCACATCTAACAAACTTGCTTTCTCCAAAATCAAATCTCGAATCGCTTCAAAATTATTTTCAGGTGCTCGCCAATAGATACATAACCAGCGTTCAGCACCACCTTTATATTTTTCAATTTTCCAGTTGAGGTAGCGTGAATCATCGTTGCATTTCAAAATAGAAAATGCTTGCTCCTCTAATGCTTCTGGTAAATTCAAAATATAAGTATTCACCCCAAAGATTGTCTCGCCTTGATTTTCATAAATGTATAAAGTGTTATTTGTCAGGTTATTCCACGCATCGTTATAAAAACGAATCCCTCCCCATGATTCATATTTGTTTTTAGAAATATAACCATCAATGGATTGATTAAGAAGCTGACTGATACTATCGACAACTTCCTGAATAGTATTAGTTTTCAGCTTTTGCAACTCTTGTATTTCTTGATAATGATCAAAAATAAATTGGATACGGTTCATATCTAGTTTCTGGGTACGATAATAACTTTCAAGATGCAGCAAAAACTCACGTGCAAACAAATTCCATTTATTCATGGGATTCGTCATCATTTGTTCTGCAAGGTAAGGTCGGACAGCATTCACCAATTGTTGGTAGGAAATACCGAGCCAATTTTGGGCTTCACTTTTACCAGAGATGCTGAGTATCAAGCCAAGGATAGTTTTGTCTTTTGAGCGTGTTTGAGCATATTTCACATAGTCATCAAATGGATTATTTTGATGATGGTAAATTTTAGCTTCCAGTAAAATAAGATGCGTATCGGTATCAATCATTAGGTCGATACGATTGCTGTTATGTGTAACGCATTCTCGCTCCAAGTTTTCCACTTGACCTAAACTAGAATTCTCTAGAGTGCTAACTCCTACAACAACATCACTAAAGCCTTTCCAGAACACCTCTCCCAACTCATGGGATTCTTGAGGGTTTAAGAAAAATTCGAGCAATTCAGTGGTGGGATTTTCGTAATGGTGACGAATCGCAGTATCGAAAAAAGTTTTTTCTCGAGGCTTTTTTTTAAATTTTTTAGCCGATTCAAGTAATGACTCAAAATATTTGATTTTAGTTTCTAACAGCATAGATGTTACTTCAGAAGTTGTTTGATCAGGCTTAGTAAATATTCTAGATTTTCCGTATCTATAACTACAATTTCACAATCACCACTTCCATGATGGTCAACTCCTGTCATATCTTTGACTAATCCTTTAGGATCATCTATTTCACTGTACTTTCTATTCAAATAGATCTTGATTTGATTTTTCCTGATTGAGAAATAGACTAGATTTTTATTGTTAATTTGAAAGGCTATATAGACTTTTTTAATATTTAGTTCAAAGTTTGGAGAAAGATTCAAAATAGAATCCCTGAATCTTTCATATAACTCTCTAATATCATCAGATTTATCACCTAAATGATGTTCTTCATCATATTGCTGAATTTCTTTAGCAATCTTTTGAATTTGTTCTGACTCAATTTTTTGCACTTGCTTGATTGAAGGCGCTGATTTGGCTTTCTGCAATGGATTGACTGAAACAATTCCGCCTTGATAACGTTTGATTTCCCACAGCTCAATGCCTAAATCTTTAAAGTTGGTAGACTGCTTTTGAAAGTCGGTAAAGCTCGGTGAAACAAAGATGATTCGGCTCTGTGACCAATCCACATCCTGACGTTTAAGCTGTTTACTCTGGTTCTCGTTGTACTCAACGATGAAATCTGCCTTGTAGTCGAGCATCAGATTCAGATAAGAAACGCCTTGGTCGATCACGCTATAATTGCGTTCACGCTTGTATTCGATAATTACAAACGCCTGACTTTCAGGATCGAAAGCCAGTGTATCAATACGGTTGTTTTTAATGGTGAATTCAGACTTGATGAATTCCAGACCTGTAAAACTGTAAAGATTGTTTTCAAACAGGCTTTGAATTTCTCTTTCCAAACGAAAAGGATCTTCTGTAAGTTCTACTAATGACTGTGCTTGGGTTTGATAAAGCTGCATTAAAAATCTCGAATTATTTATTCTTCAAATGTTTGTCTAAGCGGATTCCTCAAAGAAACGCTATATAAAAGTTTTAATCTCTCAATTGTCATTGGAAGACCATTTTCGGTTTTATGGAGCATGGCGTGACAGTTAGGACAGACTGGTCTTAGATCTTCTTTAGGATCTACTTCATACTCTTCGCCAATCGTGTGCAAAGACTTAAGATGATGTACATGGATGAAATCTTTAGCAAATGAGCCATACATATGTTCAAAGCTCAAGCCACAAACGCAACAACGTGTTCCATAAATTTCTATACATTTAGCCCTAGCTTCAGGGTTACGCTCATATTTATTCACTAAAACCGTTTGCTTAGCTCCTTCAGGAAAGGTTTCATTTTCTAAACCTGCTTCATCGGGATAGTCGGTATTCACACTATCAGTTTTAAACTCATTAAAAATATGAGTTAAAAAAATGCGGATTGGATCATTTGAAGCTTTATCTCGATCTGTGCGACGGCCTTGAATAGGAGCATCAGGAATTAAGTTTTCCTGTCTGAAATATTCAAAAGACAAAGTGGATTTATCCACTTTGTTTAACTTTTCAAAAATAGAGTACCCACCTAGATAACTTTCAATTTTCTTTTTATCCGACCAAAATGCTTTCTGTGCTACTGGGTATTCTGAGTTTTCCGCATGCCCAATAACTTTGAATTGATACATCACCTTTGAGATGGGTTGGGTCACATATACATGAACAATATCATTGAGCTGTAACCCTTTACCTTCACTAGTAGCTGAATTCTTCCAATAAACCTGCGGCAAAGCATCATAAGCTGCTTCTAAATCAAACTCAGCATAATTCACGGTTACTAGCCAATTTGCCATAACTCTCCCCCCTACACAAACATCTGTTGCAACAAGCCTTTTTTCCAAATTTTAGCCTGTTCTATTTGCTGTGCAACCACTTCAATTTTTTGGTCAATCGCAGAGAGGAAATTAGCGATTTTGGTTTGTTCCTCTAGACAAGGAAAAGCAATTTCAATCTTCTGCATAGATTTCTGATTGATACCTTTCGCAGTTGTGCCGGTAGCTAATTCTTCGATACGGCTTTGAAATTGATCCGATAAAATTAATTGAAAAAGAAATTTGTTATCGACCATTTTTTTATTTGTCTTAAAACAAACAACCCGTTGGCTTAAAATATATTTTCTATCATCAGGAACTAAGGCAACATTTCCTAAAGGGGCTTCCATAGTAAAAATAATATCATCTTTTTCTAAATCACCTTTATTCATCCAAGTTTTGTACAACTTTTCAGAACCTAAATGACAATCTGCATCAAAGTCTATAAATCCTTTTTTAATATTAAGAGCGGATAAACTTTGGATTTCCCCATCTCCCCAATCCATACCTAGTTTTTTTGGAGTTTTACCACGATAATCCCAGAGGTCAACCATCAAATCTAAAAATTTAGTTTCCTCCCACTCCCCAAACTCACTACCATCATCCGCTTTAAAACGAATCTGCTGACTAAACAGCTTTTGCATCATGCCTTGTTTATATTGGCTCAGCAGTTCATGTTTTTGCGTCAGTTGGCTAATCTTTTCATCTACGCCAGAAAGAAAAGAAGCGATTTTGGTTTGTTCTTCTGAGGATGGTTTATATAACTTAAGGTTTTGTAGGTCAGCAGTATCCAGTTTTCCAGCACCAATACCTGTAGCAGTTACCTTATTTTGAATAGTATTTTCTTTAGCATGTAACCATTGGAACAAAAATTGTGGGGCAACTTCCTGTTTCGGGCGAATGCATTTTACATCCTGATTAAAAGCGACATCACCTAATGTAATTCCCATAGGTATTTTATTAAACAACATGCTTCCTCTCACCAAAATTAAAATTGAATCTTTTGGTGCTAATTTGGAACCTTTCTGTAGACCTAACCTAGTAATCTTTACATCAGATTCATAAAGCTGATTTGTGTGCATGGAAGCACCA
Source organism: Acinetobacter lwoffii (assembly GCF_024129735.1). Lineage (GTDB taxonomy): Bacteria > Pseudomonadota > Gammaproteobacteria > Pseudomonadales > Moraxellaceae > Acinetobacter > Acinetobacter lwoffii_H. The sequence goes on from NZ_JAMXXK010000061.1 coordinate 7,592, forward strand.
CTAATCAATGGAATATCATCACCCCAATATTCAGGAATATCTTTTGCTGGTGTACCACCTGAAGCCCATAAAGTTAATTCAACAAGTTTTGATTCTGTTAAATCCCCATCAAACTCTTTAAAACGTAATTTAGGCACAGCCATTACTTCACCTCCGCAAACGGTGAAACAATCCCAAGCTCGGCACAGAAACCATTAATCACGGCATCAGTCTTTTTGCTTTCTACTTCCAAAGCTTGAAGCTGTTTTGCAATCGCATCTAAATCAATCTCGGCTTCCGCTTCAAAGGTATCCACATAACGCGGAATATTCAGGTTGTAATCGTTATCTTTCACTTCCTGCAAGGTCGCCACATGCGCATATTTTTCAATATTTTCACGCTTTTCAAATGCCGCAACAATCTTATCCAAATGCTCAGGCAATAACTTGTTTTGATTCTTCTGCTTTTCAAAATCATTGCTGGCATCAATAAACAGAATATTGCCGCTCTGCTCACGGTTTTTCTTCAATACCAAAATACAGGTCGGAATAGACGTGCCATAGAATATATTGGCGGGTAGACCAATAATCGCATCCACCACATTCAACTGTTCAATCAAATACTGACGAATCACGCCCTCGCTCGAACCACGGAACAAGACGCCATGCGGTAACACCACCGCCATGGTGCCATTGTCATCCAGTTGATACAGCATGTGCTGTACAAATGCCATATCGGCTTTAGAACTTGGCGCCAGTTTGCCATACGCGGCAAAACGTTCATCTTGTAAAAATAACGGATCGGCAGACCATTTTGCAGAAAATGGGGGATTCGCCACCACCGCATCAAACTTTTTATCTAAATGCTGCGGACGGGTTAAAGTATTTTCCTGCTTGATGTCGAACTTGGCAAAATGCACATCATGCAGAATCATGTTCATGCGTGCCAAGTTGTAGGTGGTACGGTTCATCTCCTGACCGTAAATCATATCGACATCTTTAACTTCACGTTTTACCCGTAGCAACAAAGAACCTGAACCGCAAGTTGGGTCATAGACTGAGCGTAAACGGTCTTTGCCTTGGGTGACAATTTTCGCCAATAAAGTCGATACCGTTTGTGGGGTATAGAATTCCCCCGCTTTTTTGCCCGCGCCTGATGCAAACTCACCAATCAGGTACTCGTAGGCATCCCCCAGTACATCGGCTTCGGTATTGGAAATATCAAAATCAATGTCATCTAAATGACTGAGGACTTTCGCCACCAGTGCATTACGGTCACTGGCATTATTGCCGAGCTTGGTCGAGTTTAGATCCAAATCTTCAAACAGGTTGGCAAAGTCATCGGCAGAGTCAGTGCCTAACGTGCTTTGTTCAATCGATTTTAAGGTCGCAGTTAAATCATCCAGAATGAATTCGCCCTGACGACCACGCTCGGCTAAGGTATGGAATAGCTGTTTGGGTGTGAGCGCATAACCGACTTCGGCAATGGCATTCTTTTTGATTTCTTCGATATAAGGCACATGCTCAGAATTGCTTTCATCCAGCTCAAGAAAGCTGAGGTCTTCGCCATCCAGCAATTCATTAGCAAAGTTCACCGATTTTTCTGATAAATATTTAAAGAAAATAAAGCCCAGAATGTAATCACGGAATTCATCGGCGCCCATGGTGCCACGTAAAGTATTGGCAATATTCCAAAGTCGTTTTTGTAATTGTTGCAGTTGTACGTGGGTCATTGTTATAGAAGTCCGATGAAAAGAATAAAACATGACTAGTGTACCGAAAATTAAAGTTTTTTCAGCAAAAATGAATGGAGAAATACAGGATTTGTTGCCCCAAAAAGCACTTATATTCGCAAAGAAGATAAATGCTTTTTTCAACATTAGGCTCCTTTAATCTCATAACTTTTATTTTTAAAAAGCTAAGGGATCTCAACCTGAACCACGACCAACGTCAAGGATATGAGAAGCTTTAGGTAATTCATCTATAAATAGCTGATAATTTATTGTTTTGATTACGAATACTTAGCCTAAAAATTACAATTAGTCTACTAAAAAACAAAAAATAAGGGAGCTAAGAGCGTCCCTTACTCTCGATTCGCCAACTTACTTTCAATCCATTGATGGATCTCATAAGCTGACCAGCCGATACGATTTTGAGTAATTTTAACTTTCTTTGGGAATGAAGGATCGTAATAAGGTGAGTTTTCATCCATCATCTCATAGATAGTAGAACGCCCCACTCCAACAAATTCCATGACTTGCTTGATACTGATCAGTTGATTCATTTGAAAAGTTTGACCTACAAATGCATTCATGATGTTTACTCCTATCTCATGATTTCGAGCAACTCGCTCATGAGATACGGCAATCTCGTAAGGTTTTACCTTGTCTGATTTAATTCAAAGCCTTCACAGATCCTTTCAATCCCTGTTGAATATCCAATGCAGTCTGAGTCTCTTCGATCTGCTGACCTTCAACAGGCTGATAAAACTGCTCAACCATATCCAAACCTTCCTCTATATCCATTTCAAACCGTGCATTGGCAAAACCCTTCCTTGCGGTAAAGTCCACAGCCTCCTGATAAAATCCCGCCTGTTTACTCTGTTCATCAATTTGCTTCGCTTGCATAATGGCTTCATTCAAGCTAATCCCATCTCTTAAAGTTAGATCCACGTAATAGACTGGCTGACGGTAACTCTGTGTCGTACTCTTGCCCCGCAATATCAGTTGCAATGGGAGGCATGACAACAGGCCATTTGATGCCGCATGGTAATAACTCAACCGTGCAGCCAAAGTCCGGATACTGTTAAAGCCCGTGGTTCTAAAGATGAATGTGCCAAACTCATCCGATTCATCTAAGTTCACATGCAAACGCCCATAGGGCTTGCAGTTCCCTCCTTGAGCCAATGGACACAAATCAGGGGATGGACAGGGAAGTTGCTCCACGCCTTGATTGGTTAAACGCTGGCAGGTTTCTCCATTACCGACACAGATAGGTCTTCCAGTCTGTCGGTCAAACAGGCTGTATTCTGCACGCAGGTTTAAATCAGGATCATTAAAGATCATTCTGACCGGGATTGAGCGCAACTTTTGATTGGGAGTATTGGCTCGAAGCTGATCATCTAATGGATGTTTAACCCAGCCTTCTTTGCTTTGAATCTGGGAAGTAATGGTGAACTGGTCATCCTTTTCAGGCAATCGCTTGCCATTCTTTTCGATCATACGACCGATACTGATACGCCCCAGAATTGGTGGAGTAATTGCTAAACCTTTAATCATGTTGATATTCCTTAATGTATTACCTTACAAATTTGGGTCTATGTATGTAGGTCGGAACAAGGACCAAATAAGTTACCCAAAGAATGTAGAGCCAGATAAAGTGCTACAGAAATCGCGACCGATTTGCTCTCTACCGAAGGGTAGAGAGCGGGGAGCGATTTTTGTGAATTTTTGATTTGGTGCTGTGTAAATAGGACTTAGTCGGTATAGATGTTGAATCGACGACTGCCCTGCTTTTGAAGTGGATAAAGGTCGATCAGTTCAGGCTGGTGCTGAAGCAATGCCTTAGTATTGAGGCTGATGGAATCCTTGGCTTTCTTCCAGACTACTGAGCCATGAGCAAAGACAGCCCTTTCCTTGTCTTGCATCATCATCTGAATTTCATGTTTAAGCTGGTCAAAGCGTTCCTGCTTGTGCTGAATCTCTTCTTTCATTTTGATGAGCTGATCAAACATAAAATTGGCATTTTCATTTTGCGAAAGATCCTCTACGGTTAAAGGTACATGCGCTGGATAAAGTTGTTGAATCGCTTTAGCTGCGGATTCACTGGCATCGACTGATGGTGGTGTATCCTTTTCCACGCATTCCCAGAAATATCGTTCTGCTTGAACAATATGTTCAATCACCGATTCTGATCGTGTCACTTTGAAGATCTTGGTTTCATGCCCACAGATCAAGACACAAACATGCGCTGCCTGTTTACCAGTTACGGCCAGTTGATGTTGCACCTGACATAGCACATATAAAGGCACACCATCACGCCACAATTTTGCTCCATGCTCACCTGCTGTTTTACATTCTAGGATCTGAACGTCATCACTGCCGACCACGCTGTAATCCAGATTGGCTAACATAAAGTATTTATCGGGATCAGGATGCTGAAGTACTGCATTGATCCGTCGCACCTTGTTATGGGTGTGCATGCTATAGAACTCTGCCACCAAAGGTTCCAGCTGCTTACCCCAATACAGCGGTGCTACACCTGAGCTTTCATCTTCTATGGATTGAGCCTGTCGTCCAGTTTTGATTAGCCAGAGTTCCAGCATCGACATATAGGGATTGAGACCACAGGCAGTCGCGGCATCACTGCTACCGATACCTTGTTTACGAACTTTGAGCCAGTCCTGATATTCCATCCCTTTGGTGTTGACCAGTCGCTTGGCTGCTGTTGAGCGTTTGGTAGTAATGGTTGGATTGACTACGATCTTAGATCCTACAGTCGTAGGCTGATGGGAAATAGGTACAATTTGATTCATGGAATGATCCTTATTAATTCTGATCTCTGTAAAAGAAATGCATAAAAAAGCCATACCCGACACGAGGTCGGGTATGGCGATATGCATGCTTATTAATTGAAAGGGGTTACATGAGTGCTCTGATGAGCATTTGTTTGGGGTGAATTAATTTCGGCATAAGTGAGTTAGTTAATTTCAGGCGATCAAAGCAAGCGCTTGCTCCAATCCTCGTTGTTTCACACTAGCACCTGCACCAAACCAAGCTGAATCAAGACGATGATCGGTACTCATGGCACGTCGTTCATGATCCACAAATTCTGTGATCGAACACAGTAAACCATAAGCCGTATCTTTAGCTGATGACAATTCGGCACCACGACCTTGACCATTGAACATGTCCAAGGCTTTATTCATGGCACGACCATTTGGTTCAGGCTTTTTCTCCTGAGCTTGCTGCGCGACATTACGATAAAACTGAATGATGTTTTCTTCAGGATCGGAAATTGACATGGTGCTATTATTAAACACGGCATCAAAGTAAGCCTTAGCTTCCTGCTGACTCACCTTACGCTGTGTGAGCTGTTTCATCTCATACATGTGCTCATCCCATGCACGCACTGAAATACCTAATTGCTGCTTCACTTTCTCTGCGTCAAACTTGGTACTATGTGGAACCTTCACTACTCCAGCACTACTGCTCTGCCCACGTAACGCAATAGCTAAAGTGTTGTTACAGACTACTCGGATACTTGTGAACTGTGCTGTCGTTGCCAAGGTGCCATCACACGCAGTAGCCAGCAGGATATAACCATTACTGACATCCTTAGACTTTAACGCGGTACTTTGCCCGGTACGTGCCAAAGCCCAGAACTTCTTACCACCTTTCAAAACCCCTGCGGTTTCTAACTCAAAGCCAGATTGCTCAGTCAGATCCCGGTAGAACTCCAGAATCTCTTTAGGCTGAACTTCCTGATAACGTTGACTGACCACAGATAAAGGTGCATGTGTATCTGAACGGTATAACACTCGCTGCTCTTCAAAAGGCATGATGATGCTCTGACCACGTTCATTCTGTGCCATATAACTGACATTCGACGATTCAATCCGCCAGTCCATTCCAGCTTGCTGTGCCCAAACTTCGAGTGGTTGGTTCGGACTGAGTTGATTACCCAGACCATGCCAAGGGGTTTCGCCAACATAGGCGATTTGTTCGATTTGATGTGCCATCGTTCTTATCTCCTATGCTGATTCAACGAAAATTCTGCTGACAGTGATTGCAGTGATAGTAGGCCAGGGTGATCGGCTTTTTAGGCTCATCAAACACGCTGCTGAATAAACCACCAATGACCGCACCTGCAAGCCCGCCAAGCAGTGGTGATACAGGTAAAGGTAAACCCTTTGATATGGATGCACCGATGGTTGCGAACGAAGCTGATGCTGCTAGACCTGTAGACTCAGATCCACTCACCTGCTGATTAACCACTTGAATAACCTGATCGGAAAAACAATAAGGACAATTTAAACTCATAATATATACCTCTAGAAATGACAAAAGCTCACCGATGGGCAAGCCTTGCAAAGTTAAAAAACTCGTTTTCACCTAGATAATGTATATCTGAGATTATTTTGATTTAGCGTCTATCATACTGCGCTCTTAACTGACCCTTACCAAATACTCTTCGTCCTTTGGGCTTTACACGTAAGTATTGAAGGGTACGTTTGTGATGATCAGTGAGGTATTCCATTGCCTCAATGAAATTTGTCACTTGGGTTGAATCGCGACGATAAATTAAACCGATCCCCAACTCATCTCTACCTCGGAGCTCCTTTACGCGTTTGCGATTCCAACAATTATAGCCTTGACCATAATCTCGAGTAATCTCACTCCAAAGCGCGATAATTTTATTCCCCCAATATGCTGCGCTTCCATCACGAAAGGCAGTATCATAAATGATTGCTAAATGGCAATGAAAACCTTTACTTTTACCACCTTGCTCTACTCCCCATATATATCCGATCACATATTTAAATATGCCATCTTTATTTTGGATACGATTAAGCAGTATATCTAAGTCCTTATAAATATCTTCAACTCTGATTCGATTAGAATATTCTTGCAAATAACCCAAGTCTACACGAGCAACTAATATTCGACTGCATTTATTAAGTATTGACCTACAATATTCCTGCACTTCAATTTTATTTTCATCTTTCTGTTTTTCGATAATTTCATAATCTCTTTCGAAACTCTTAGATAACTTCAAAAAGTCCGATCTCAACGCTCTATACCCAATCATTTCCAATTCATCTTTAAGATCAAAATAATCGGAGTCTATTCTCTGTAAGTCATATCTCAGAATTACAAAGAATTGGAGATAACCTGGGTATTCATCATCAGGATTATAAATATCATCAAAGTCTAATAACAGATTGGTAAGCTGTGAATAGAATTCATCCCATTCCCTACTTCTTCTTTTTAGACATTTTAAGAAGCTCTCGATCTCAAGTGTAAGTTGTGCCTGATTAATTAAAGCTCTCATGTTTAAACCTAAGTGTGTGATAGTTACATAAGAGATAGGGAATTCTGTATATATATAATTTTGGTGGTGTTTCAAAAAGTATGCTGAAACAAAGCAGGTTGAATTTTGATAAAATAGAGAAATGCGAATAACTCTAGAAATCAAATGTCC
>NZ_JAMXXK010000062.1 GCF_024129735.1 Acinetobacter lwoffii
CTGGTTGTACTGGTTGTACTGGTTGTACTGGTTGTACTGGTTGTACTGGTTGTACTGGTTGTACTGGTTGTACTGGTTGTACTGGTTGTACTGGTTGTACAACCATATTATGGTCATGCTTAGGTTTGACTTGTCCATTTTTTACGACGGACACTTTTTCTAAGTTTTGCTTTACAGGTGTGGACTGAACTGCTGCAGTTCCTACTGTTTTCGACAATCGAGATTTGTCCTCAATTTTTTTCTCTGCATTATTACGGGGTACGACTAATGGTCGTCCATCCGGACCAATAATCGTAATAAATTCTTTAGCGCTTGTATAAAAAGATACGGATACCAGACTTAATGCCAGTACCGCTGTCAATCCAACGTTCCCTGTCTTGATCATTTTTCCCTTACCAACGCGTGCGATAATTCAAACCTAAAATTGTAATTTTGGTATCTGTTTTTACGTTTAAACCTGCATATGGGTTTAATAACAGGTTATTTACCCCTGTCTGGTTGGCTAAACTACTGGTATTTGCTGGAATCTGATCTTTGCTACGCAAGAAACCAATTGATAGATCCAGATCAGTGTCTGCATCAAAACGGTAACCCACACCTAAACCAAATAACTGTGCACCATTGATCGGTACCATGGTATTACGCTTATTTTTTGGAATAGCACTGGTCCGTGGTTCATAACCTGCCCGAAGCTTCAAACGGTCTGTAGCGGAATACTCCATCCCGATACCAAAGTTCCACGGCGATTCAAATCCCATCGGTAAAGCCAAGGTTGAGTCAGTAACATTGGCAGACAAAATTTTGGCAATTTTTAGGGCTGAAATGGTACGATCAAATTCGAATTTAAATTCGTCCCAGACCTTGTAATCTGTCCAGCCAATATCAAAATTCACTTGCAAATCTGGCATCACTTTATATTTGATACCTGCCTGAAAATGCGCCGGATATTCAAAATCCTGCGACACTAGACCAGATTCACTCGATGGTATGTAAGTAGGAAATCCAAGAATTGCAGCCAGAATCTGGCCGGTCGGTGAGGTCATTAAACCTTTGATCATTTCCTGAGGAGCTTTGGCATTATCAATATGATATTTACCTTTTAAGCGCATTTTCGCAGCACTTTGGTACACCATACCAAAACTAAAGTCTTCACGCGGTTCCCACAATATTCCCAGGTTATAGCTTGGGCTTAAGTTCTGCTCAAGCTCCAGTTGCATTTGACCAAACTTGCCAAATGGGTTCATCCCCTCATCCGCATTACAGATCCCGAGCAAAAGAATATCTGTAATAATGTCGGAATTTTCTTTAAACGGCGTACACACGACTTCGTCGATCATACGCAACATCCCAATCAACTCATTCGGGAAACGTAAGTCCGTTTTCATCCCGATGGCTTGATAAGACATCCCGATAGAAGCACCAATCGACAGTTGGTCATTGACCTCATAACCGATGGATGGTGACAGATAGGTAATCCGCTCTAAAGCAACCTGCTGTCCCATAAAGTTTGCCGGGTTCCCATCTTCATGACCAAAGCCTGCCATAAGCGGAGCGTAAACAGCAGTCGCATAAGTAGCTTTCGATCCAGGGGGATTGTATGCGATCCCCATCGTAGGTGCAGTCAAAGGAAGGCCTTCCCCTAAATCCACCATTTTTTTCAGAAAAGGGACATAAAGGCTGACATATTCCACATCACCTTTGACCGGCCCTTTAAAATCGGTACACAAATCAGATGAAACTTCAGGGCCGTCATTACAGACAATAGGATCATCAGAATAGCCAAATACGTTATATCCAGCCGGTACTGAAAACTCACGCTGGATATCAAAATTAGCCACGATGATTTGCTGTTCGGTTTGCAGACCATCAATTTTAGTCAGTGCAGCCGGGTTAAAGTGGATGGCATTGACCCCTGGAGGATCTGCAGTAACGGCATTCCCCATGGATAGTGCACGTAAATCAACTGAAAGGTTGGTTCCCAATTGTGCAAAGGTATAACTTGAACAGCCCGCAAGAATAATTCCTGTTAATAACGGGCTAAGTCGAATGTTTTTCATACGACACCCCTATTAACTAATTTTTTTACCAAAACCTAAAATATCAAGTGGGAATGACAGTCCCAACGAAACATCCGGTGCATCTTCGGTCAGCCCTAGGCCAACGGTACCATTAACAATTGTTTCTGGAGAGACTCGCACACCCAAGGAAATTGCAAAGGTAGAACTGGTCTGATCTGCAGCAGAATAACTTTCTCCCGTGTTATAGTTAAATTCCGCACCGGTATTAAAGCTTTGCTGATAGGACATAGTCATCGAAACGTCATAGTTAAATGAATATGCGAAACCAAAGGCAAAGCCTCCACTAACACCCGGTTCAAATTCTTCAATAATCCGGCTACCTCGACGCTGATTCAGGCCCGATTCTTTAAAACCATAGTTCGCAGAAACTGATGCAAACAATACGACAGGATCAATATATTTACGTGTACTAGCACCTACTCCAGCAGAGTAATAGCCCTTTCCTGCTGCCAGATCTGTCGCAGCATTAATTTCATAAGGACTGTCACCCGTTTTGGTCGACAAATTTGCAAATAAAATCAGAGGCAGACGACCCGCTTTTAGTGGAAAGGGTTCCCAGCGAGCGCCCAAACTAATATCGCCCAAACCTGCAGTAGACGTATCTTTTAACAAGTCAGTTTTGGCCACTAAAGGTAGAGATGCAGTCAAGGTCAGGTTATCTTTCACACCATATTGGAAAGTAAAAGTATTAGTCATACTATGTGTTGCATTTTCTTGAACACGTAGTTGATACAATTGGCCCTGAGCCATTTCAATATCGAGTTGAGTGTCTCGATAATAGGTATAATCAATATCGTAATATGATGAAATTTCACCTTGTTTTATCAGAGAGTATTGGCGTTCATTTGACGTAAATACTTCTTCCAGGTTAGCTGCCTGAGTAGCATCTCCTTCTTGTTGCTGTAAAGCTTGAGATGCATCTACTACCTGGCCAGCCTGAGTCTCTACAGGTGCTGCTGTTTCCACGGCAGCCTCTTCAACTGCTTCATATCCACCTAGTTCCGATTCTTCTGCAGTCTGCGTTTCGACCTGCCCGGTTTGAGCCGGTACAGATGCAGCAGTTTCAACAACAACTTCTTCATCAACTGTTTCGTATTCACCTAGTGCTGGTTCTTCTGCAGCAAATGCAACGCCCATTACCATTTGAATGCTCAGTGCCAAGAACGTCTTGTTCATCCATTTACTGTTCATATCCATTTCACCATTTTAATTTTTATTACTGTTTTTCGTTTTATTTATTCTTGTAATACAGTCTCAGGAAGTTATGTTGATATTCCCCAAATTGTTCTGACTCTGTATTACGATTACGGTCCATACGGATCGTAGAAGCTTTATCAGCAATTTTGTCCATATAAAATTGTGGATACTGCATGTCAACCAAGGCATAGCGATTGATCGTAGCATCTTCTACATGGCGCATATCCGATTCTTTTAATGCTAGAAAATTTTTGCGATATTGTTCAGGTACATTAATCAGGAACAAAGTGTTATTTTCCCAAATATCCTGAAAACGCCGTTCCTCAAAACTGATATTACCAAGTGCCGGATCTGCAACATAAACCCGGCCATTTTTATAACCTTTATAAACTACAAAATGCTTAAATCCCGCATAAGAAATCGGAACAATGGCAGGCTGATCTTGATTGACTAAATCTTTGAACTCTCCTCGATAGCCTCCACTTTCCAACCCTAAGGCTGAAACAAAGCGCTTCATATCAAGCAGAGAAAAACTACGGCGTTCAACAATTTTATCCGTTTCACCGAATTTCATCAGCCCGCTCATGACTTGCTGCTCATCCAGCTGCGTACCGACATAACCATTGAGGAGGGTCGTAAGTGCTGCTGAACCACAACTATAATCATAAGCCTGACGTACAATGCCCTGAAACTGATCCAGAAGTGCAGGTTTGACTTCTACAGCTTCACGGTGCATACGCACAAAAGAATCATTTCTTGAATCAAGAACTTCAGTATAGTGAACAGCACCATTCGGCTGTTTTTTGATATCCAGAGCTTCTTTGGCAGCGTAATACATCAATGCCGAGCCCAACGCGATCTCTAACATAATTATTAACTTTTCTTATAATGGGCATAATGTGCCTATTTTTCTTTTTATAGAGCATTCACTCTACTTCCCTGTAACTAGAAAGATACCTGCTTTTTCAAAAAAATACAGTATTTTTTTTATTTTTTAGATAAGTGATATAGTCATAAAAAAGCGCGTGTAAACACGCGCTTTTTTTAAAATAAAGATTAGTGACCTGAAATAGTAATAATTGCACCTTTTGTATAACTACCAGGAGTTCTAGAGTAGAAGGTTTGTAACCCCTGTACTTCCATGTCACCGATAGATGAAGCTGCACTACGGTTACCTAAATGAATACCTTTAATGTATTGGTCTTTCGCCCCAGTATCATTACTTACAATACGAACATGCGCTGCTTTTGTCACATCCGTAGAAGTACCTACATAACCATCATTAAATACTGAAATATTTTGGTTAATAGTTAAATCTTTAGATTCCGCATCTGCAATTTTAATACTTTCAATAAAGATTTCACCGGCTTCACGTGTAATCACAGGGCTAGAACCCGAAAGACCAACAGGTTGATTTTTTGTTGAATTATCTAAAATACCCAGGTTGTTAATTTCTAAACCACCTACCATTACAGTATTCATCTTGATCATTGCACCTTGTGGAGCAGCACCCAGTTGAATATTGGCATTTATCACACCAGTTTTAACTTCTAAACCACTAATGATGTCATTTACAACACCGGCACCACCTCGACGAATCGAATCTGGATCAGCTGCACCAGAGGCAGTTACACCAATTCGGCCAATTTTAATATCAAGGCCCGATACTTGTGCAGCAACATTAATGAAAGGATTACCGTTACCTGCATCAGAGTCGATCACCAAGTCAGCAAGGTTACGGGATGCAAGTAAATAGGCATTATTATCGTCATAATTGGCACCGATTAATACACCATGGTGTGCCGTAGTCGTAGGATTTACACGATCAGCATCTGTAATAGCCGTATCACTAGTACCACGAATCACGATCGAACCTGCGGCTGCAGTTTGAGGAGTTGAGGCCCCAGTAGTTGGATTAACTAAATTATAACCATCTTTCAAACCGTCATTATCATGGATAAATAATTTTTCAATAGCAATTTTCGAGATGCCGATACCAATTGTCAAACCGTCTTGACCTGTTGTTTCGCTTAGAGATGCATCATCCATTGCTTGCATCGCCATCGCATTGGCACTAAATGCAACTGAAGTCGCTAAAACTAATTTTGTAAATTTTTTCATTGTTTACTCTCCCAAGAGTACTATTTTTTTTGGTTGTGAATTACTCAGTGTTTAGGCTGTATTTTTTATTTTCTGACAGCTTAAGCATCTTTCCTTGAGTAATTTGCTAGCCCACTTAAATTAGCGTCGAGTCAGTTTTTGATCAACTGTTGTTGGTCGCAATCTGTCGCTTACCGATAAACGGTATTTCATGATTTAAAAATATTTTCCTGACTTCTTGATATAAAATAGTGAGTCATATTGAACTCTCTATAACTGAATGACCGAAACTCTCTATCATCGTCCCTTAAAGTTTGAATCACGTCTGGTTACAGATCTATTATCCGCATTGAAGACATTAGATCATCTGGTGTATTTAAATAATAATGGTCAGCCTTTTATTGCCTGCTGCGCTCAAGAATATTTTGTTGCGCAGACATCACAAATTCAGTCTTTTAAAAGAACAGGGATTGAACAATATCAACCCAGCCCATCTGAATTTAATTTAGTGATTGATGCATTAAAAAATCCTCAAAAGAATGGATTTCATGGAGGTTATGTTGGTTTTATCAGCTATGATTATGCGGCTCAACAATATATTCATTATCCAGATCGTCCTCAACCTGGTTTATTTATTGGTCAATTTTCTTCCTACATTAAACCAACCCCTGATGGCTGGATGTTCTATAGTGATGATCCACAGGCAGAACAGATTTTCAATCATATTCAGAACTTACTTAACCAAGATAAAATTCAACCGACATTTCACTTAAAAAATCCTTGTAGCTCACGCTGGACTAAATCTGTCTACACTCAGGCTTTTCAGAAAATTCAGGACTATATTGTTGCAGGTGACTGCTATCAGATTAATCTGACCCAAGAATTTAAAGGTCGAGCCCAAGGCTCCCTTTTAGCGACTGCCCAAGCATTCTGGACATTAACCGAAGCGCCCTATGCGGGTTATCTGCGTATTGGTGATTTTGAATTACTCAGCTGCTCACCCGAGTTATTTATTGACTTCGAAAAAAATCGGAAAATTATCACCAAACCAATTAAAGGCACCATGCCACGCTATACAGATCCAGTGCTGGATGAACAATCTAAACAAACCTTAAAAGCATCGGAAAAAGATCAAGCAGAAAATGTCATGATTGTGGATTTATTACGTAATGATTTAAGTGTGTATGCGGAAACAGGTTCGGTTAAAACACCCAAATTATTTAATATCGAAAGTTTTAATCAAGTACATCATATGGTGAGCGAAGTAGAAGCGACTTTAAAAGCAGGTGTGAATCCTTTCGAGGTATTAATGTCAGCCCTACCAGGTGGCTCAATTACGGGCGCACCTAAAATCCGGGCCATGCAGATTATTGCTGAATTGGAAGGTGCAGCACGTGGTGCTTATTGCGGTTCAATGGGTTATTTTAATTTTGATGGTACCGGTTCCTGGAACATTCTGATTCGTTCTATTCAGAAATATCAAGAAGATGTTTCTTTATGGGCCGGTGGTGGCATTACCATTTCTTCGGATTGTAATGCGGAATATCAGGAATGTTTTGATAAAGTTTCAGCGATGCTGGATCTGTTAAATACCTGGTATCAGCCTGAATAAATAAAAAAGCGAATCATTTGATTCGCTTTTTTCTACAAATCCACCCTAACCTTCCTTTACTCAAAGAGGGAACTCCTCCCTTTTCAAAGAGAAGCTAGGAGGGATTTTAATCACACCAAAATCTCATTTTTTAGCGTATCGACTAAACGCTGATTTTGCTCATCTGTACCAATGGTAATTCTTAAGAACTGGTTAATACGTGGCTTGTTAAAATAACGCACGATAATGCCACGTTCACGCAACTCACTTGCAAGTTCGCCCGCATCCTTAGATGGCAATGAGGCAAAAATAAAGTTGGCACTCGATGGTAAAACTTTAAAACCAAGCTCATTTAATTGGGACACCAACTTTTCACGACTCTTAATCACTTTTGCATTTTGTGCTTCAAAGTAGGCTTGATCTTCAAATGAAGCGACCGCTGCAGCAATCGCAAAACGGTCCATCGGATAGGAGTTAAAGCTATTTTTGACTGCTTCAAGTGCTGCAATCAAATGTGGCTGGGCAATCGCGAAACCAACACGTAACCCTGCAAGAGAACGTGACTTCGAAGTGGTTTGACATACGACTAAATTTTCATATTTTTCAACCAGCTTGACTGCTGATTCGGCACCAAAATCCACATAGGCTTCATCAATCACCACCACTGAATCCGGATTGGCTTGCAGAATTTCCTCAATGACTACCAAGCCTAGATCAATACTAGTCGGTGCATTAGGGTTAGTGATAATAATGCCACCATTAGCTTGTTTATAGTCATTTACAACAATTTCAAAGTCATCATTCAGTGGCAAGATTTTGGTTTTGACGCCGAAAAACTGACTATAAACCGGATAGAAACTATAGGTAATATCTGGATAAAGTACAGGCCGTTCTTGAACAAAAAATGCTTTAAAGATATGTGCCAAAACCTCATCTGAGCCATTGCCGACAAAGACAGTGTCTACAGGTACATTTTGTTGTTTAGCGATCGCCTGTTTCAACTCTGATGCATCAGGGTCTGGATACAAACGCAAAACATCCGCTGAATTTGCCAATACCTGTTGTACTGCCGCAACGACTTTAGGCGATGGCGGATACGGATTTTCATTGGTATTAAGTTTTAAAATATTCTGGATTTTTGGTTGCTCGCCTGGGGTATACGGTTCTAATTCACGTACTTCAGGACTCCAAAAACGCATTTGTTCTGTTGTGATATTCATTTTGTATTCTCTTTAAACCCTCTCCTAACCTCTCCCTGAGCCATATATGGCGCAATAGAGGAATTTTCATTAATAAAGACACAAGATTTTTGTGGTTTAAATTCTCCTCTCCTTTTAGGAGAGGGTCAGGGAGAGGTAGTAATGCTATTTATGGTTGATAACGATAACGTGCAGAACGTGCATGTGCATCTAGGTTTTCCTGTTGCGCCAAGATATCCGCAGTTTTTGCTAAAGTTTTTACACCTTCTTGTGAGCACATAATCAGACTTGAACGCTTCTGGAAATCATAGACACCAAGTGGCGATGAAAAACGCGCAGTACCTGAAGTTGGCAAGACATGGTTTGGCCCGGCACAGTAATCACCAATGGCTTCAGGCGTATAACGCCCCATAAAGATCGCACCTGCATGACGAATGCTGTCAGACATTGCTTCTGCATCATCTAAACATAACATCAAATGCTCAGGCGCTACCTGATTAATCAAATCTGACGCTTCTTGACGGTCTTTTACCAAGACTAAAGCACCACGATTGGCAATCGAAGTACGGGCAATTTCCGCCTTCGGTAATGTTGCCAAGTGCATTTCAATCGCCTGCTCAACGGCATTTAGCAACTGTTCATCTGGTGTGATGAAAATGGCTTGTGCCACAGTGTCATGCTCAGCTTGCGAAAGTAAATCCATCGCCAGCCATTCAGCATTATTTTGGCCTTCGGCATATACCAAAATTTCAGAAGGCCCTGCAATCATGTCGATGCCGACCTGACCAAACACTGCACGTTTTGCTGCAGCAACAAAACGGTTGCCCGGGCCAGTAATTTTATCTACTGCTGGGACAGTTTCTGTACCATAAGCCAATGCCGCAACCGCTTGCGCGCCACCAATGGTAAAGACACGCGTTACACCTGCCAGATATGCAGCCGCCAATACCAATGGATTTAAATCACCATTCGGCGCAGGCACTACCATAATAATTTCCGGCACTCCTGCGACATGTGCAGGCACCGCATTCATCAACACAGAAGATGGATAAGACGCCAGACCACCCGGTACATAAATCCCAACACGATCCAATGGGGTCACTTTCTGACCGAGCGTATTCCCCAAAGCATCGACATAGGTCCAGCCGTCCTGTTTTTGTGCCTGGTGAAATTCACGCACGCGTGATGCAGCAAGTTCTAAGGCTTCGCGTACTTCAGTTGTTAGACCCTCGAAGGCAGCTTTTAGTTGCTCTTGGCTTAACTCTAGATCTGAAAATTGATGCGCCGGATGTCGATCGAACTGTTGAGTGAGTTTAAGAACTTGAGCATCACCATGCTGACGAACATCAGCAATAATTTGATCTACAGTTTTTAAAAGTTCAGGATCATTAACAGTTTCAAAAGCCAACAAGTCAGCAAATGCTTGCTTGAAGTTTTGATCTTGGGTCGATAAACGTCGCATCAATTTACCCATCAGGTTTGAATTCGAAGGCTTTAGTTTACCTGTTTTCCAGACTTTTGTCGGCAGCTATAGTGCTCTAGCCCTATGAGTTTTATTGGAAATAACTTTTGGTAAAATTGATGAAAGAATTTACATCGTATTTATGTTCAATCGAATAAAAAAACCGCCCTGAAAGGACGGCTTTTTTAAATAGCAAGCTTAAGCCTGTTTGGCCTTTTCACGTTCTTCTACTGCTTTTTCAAGCTGTGCCAGAATCGGATTTAACAACGCTTGCTTACGCTTGAAGCTGGCTTTATTCACGATTAAACGTGAAGACACTTTACAGATTTCTTCAAGTGGCTCTAAGCCATTGGCACGCAAAGTATTGCCTGTATCTACGACGTCAACAATGTAATCACCCAGACCAACTAATGGTGCAAGTTCCATGGAGCCATACAGCTTGATCACATCAACCTGCTCACCCAGGCTGGCATAGTATTGACGGGTCAAATTCACGTACTTGGTCGCAATTTTTAAGCGACCTTTAGGACGTAGCATCCCCACCTTACCGGCGGTCATCAATTTACATACCGCAATTTTCAGGTCCAATGGTTCATAGACATTTTGTGCACCATGTTCCATCAATACATCTTTACCGGCCACGCCAATATCGGCTGCACCATTTTCAACATAAGTCGGTACATCTGAAGCACGTAAAATTAGAATACGAACCTGTTTATGCGTGGTCGGGAAAATCAATTTACGAGATTTATCAGGATCTTCTAAAAGATTAATCCCTGCTGTTTCTAGCAAAGGTAAAGTCTCTTTTAAGATACGCCCCTTACTTAATGCCAAAGTTAAACCATGATCAAAATTGCCCATTACGTCAAAGTTTGGATCATCGTTTCTCATATCGCTCATTAATTTACTCGCTTAATTTGGGCACCTAAACTTTGTAACTTTGCTTCTACATCTTCATAACCGCGGTCAATATGATAAATGCGGTCAATCAGCGTTTCACCTTCAGCGGCAAGTGCTGCCAGCACCAAAGAGAACGAAGCACGTAAATCTGTTGCCATTACGGGTGCAGCAGAAAGTTTTTCTACACCCGTTACCACAGCATCATTACCTTCAACCTGAATATTGGCGCCCATACGTGCCAATTCAGGAACATGCATGAAACGGTTTTCAAAAATCGTTTCAGAAATTGTCGCAAAGCCTTGAGCAATGGCATTCACAGCCATAATCTGGGCTTGCATATCGGTTGGAAATTCTGGATGTGGTAAGGTTTGGAAGCTGACAGCTTTCGGACGTTTACCCAGCATATCCAGTTCAATCCAGTCGTCACCACGGGTCACTTCTGCGCCCATTTCTTCAAACTTGTCCAGCACCGCTTCCATCAGGGACGGATCAGTATGCGTGGTTTTGATACGACCGCCAGTGATCGCTGCTGCTGCCAGATATGAACCGGTTTCAATCCGGTCAGCAACAACCGCATATTCACAACCATGCAGACGTTCGACACCGGTCACAATTAAAGTATCGGTATCTAGACCTTCAATCTTGGCACCCATCTTGATCAGCATTTGCGCAAGATCAGTGATCTCAGGTTCACGTGCTGCATTGCGAATCGTGGTCACACCATCGGCCAACACGGCAGCCATCAGAATATTTTCTGTTCCACCTACAGTCACCATATCAAAAACGACTTCGCCACCTTTCAGGCGACCATCGACTTTGGCATGTACATAACCAGCTTCGACTTCAATCTCGGCACCTAAAGCTTCTAAAGCTTTCAAATGCTGATCGACAGGACGGGAGCCAATCGCACAACCGCCTGGCAAAGACACTTTTGCACTACCATAACGCGCCAATAATGGACCAAGCACCAAAATAGAAGCACGCATAGTTTTTACGAGCTCATACGGTGCGAACTGGTTATCTAATGTCGATGTATCAGCAACAACCGTATCGCCTTCATAAGTCATGGTGATTCCAAGACCAGCAATCAGCTTCACCAACGTATTGACATCTTTTAGATTAGGAACATTTCTGAGCGTAATCGGGGTATCAGCAAGAATCATTGCTGCCAATAATGGAAGTGCTGCATTCTTTGCACCAGAAATGCGCACTTCACCTTCGAGCTTGATACCGCCCTGAATTAAAAATTTATCCATTAAATGATTAAGCTCCAAATAAGCTTGCTTTGCGCCATTCTTCTTTTGTCATCGCGCGAATCGTTACTGCGTGAACTGCACCACTGGCAATATGGGCATTGAGAGGAGCATAAACAGCTTGTTGGCGTGCAACTGGACGCTTACCTTCAAATTGATCATCCACAATACGGAGATCAAATTTTCCGCCCTGACCACTCACAGCAACATCCGCCTCTGGAAAAGCGGCTTCTAAAATTTCAGCGAGCTGTTCATTATTCATCACAAGACCTCTTATAGGACTAAGGGTGTAAAACGAGCCATTTTACTATAAATAGCAAAAATAATTCATGGATCCATACATTATATATATAAAAAAAAGAGGCTTTTAAAACCTCTTTTTCATCATTTGTCCTTTATAGAGCTAAAGGATGCTGCTGTAAATGCATTTCCCGGTATCGATCAATCTGCCGTTTCAATTTTTCGGTCAATATTTTAATTGAGGTATACATATCATCTGCGGTGGCGTGAGCAAAAAATTCAATGCCCGGTAATCGGATAATAGCCTCTGCGATATGATTACTACTGCCCTTTCTAGAGCGTTTATCAATTTGATGATCTTTCGAGAGTTTCACTTGCATACTATTCACCTGATCCAGGTGCTTCGTCATCTGTGAAAACTTGGTTTTTATACTTTCTTCAATAGCTGGCGTAATCGATAAATGATGTCCACGAATTGTTATTTGCATAGTTCTATCCCTCACCTTCGTTAGGATTAGAAGAGTCTCAATATAAAATAATTTAAATACAGTAACTTATAAATAAAATATCCGTATTTTAAGTCCTGAATCAAATCAATCTTACTGATCCTCAAAAAAAAAAAGATTCATTATGTTGTCATAATGAATCTCTAGAATAGCCAGATTTCAAATTTTAGATCAAGACTTTTCGCTCAGAAGATGAAGGAATATGTAACGATTCACGATATTTCGCCACCGTACGTCGTGCCACATCAATGCCTTCATCTTTTAACATATTGGCAATTGCATTATCAGACAGAGGCTTACGGGCATTTTCTTCGGAAATCAGTTTTTTGATTTTGGCACGAATAGCAGTAGAAGATGCTTCACCACCTGAAGTAGTCCCGACATGACTCGAGAAGAAATATTTCAACTCGAACAATCCACGTGGGGTCAGCATATATTTATTGGTGGTTACACGAGAAACTGTAGATTCATGCAATTCGACTTCTTCGGCAATATCTCTTAAAACCAGAGGTTTCATGCCTTCCGCCCCAATTTCCAAGAACATTTTTTGATGTTCCACAATACAAGTTGCGACTTTCAATAATGTTTTATGTCTTTCATCGATACTTTTGATAAAGTTCTTTGCTTCCAGCATCTGATTACGCAAGTACTGATTATCATCGCTTTGATCTGCACGACGAATCATTTTTGCATAAAAAGAATTGACCCGTAACTTTGGCAGGACATCCGAGTTTAAATTGACTTGCCAGCAGTTATTCTTTTTCATCACCACGACATCTGGCACCTGATAATCCGATTCCTTGTTTTCAAATTCCAGACCCGGGTGAGGTTTCAATGTTTTTAGCAAATCTACGGCACAGCGCAACTGCTCTGGATTTAAGCCAGTCTGTTTAATCAGCTTAGGAAGCTCATTGGTAATCAACAATTCATAATGTTGCAGAAGTTTGATCGCATCATTTCGGCAAGACGTTGATGTAGGTAAATTATCAAGTTGGACCAATAGGCATTCTGCCAAGCTTCTAGAGCCTACACCCACGGGATCCAAACGCTGAATATGCTTTAATACGACCGCAACCTCATCATCTTCAATTTCTTCTTCAGACCCCATAGAAGAGAGTAAATGTTGTACCGATGCAGTAATTTCACTCAACTCTGCATCTAAAAAACCTTTGTCATCCAAAGAATCGACGATGCAATAAGCGATTAATTTATCAACCTGTGAAAAATTCAACAGATTAATTTGTTCTAGCATATATTCCTGCAGGCTCTGATGCCCTTGACGATTATCTTCACGCTCTTCGAACTCGGCCGCCCCCAGACTTGTAGGTTGATGAGTATAGACATCGTCCCAATCGGTATCTACAGGTAAGTCATCAGGCAGATGATCGGCGTTAAGTTGATTGGTTAGATCGTGATTTTCATTATTTGATTCAATTGTCGATAAGCTTTCAAGGGTAATTTGCTCTTCAACTTTTTCTAATAGAGGATTACTATCAAGTTGCAACTGAACTTCTTGCTCCAATTCCAGACTTGAAAGTTGTAATAGCCGAATTGCTTGCTGTAATTGTGGAGTTAATGACAGCGAGTTCGCAATTTTTATGCCCACTGATAATCTCATTGTTACCCCCTTAATAGAAAATCCCGTTTTATAAGCAATTTTTATGCCTTTTTATTTTTTATAACACAGATTTACTAAAAAACATACAAATTGGATTTTAAATTCCTAGCCTTTCGCGACTAATAATTTTTAAATACTTAATTTTTCGCACAAAAAAACACCCCCAACTGTTAAGTTGGGGGTGTTTTGAATAATGAGCTGGCGATGACTTACTCTCACATGGGTAATCCCACACTACCATCAGCGCTAAGAGGTTTCACTTCTGAGTTCGGGAAGGGA
>NZ_JAMXXK010000063.1 GCF_024129735.1 Acinetobacter lwoffii
TTAAAAGCGTTATTTTCACCCGATAAAGTCCCCATCAAACAAGAGGAAGCTTAAATGAGCTTCCTCTTGTAAAAATTGTGGGACAGCAGTGATCTTCAGATTCCCTTTTTGTATTGACAGATATCAATGATCAATTACTTATGAGCAGCCTTATAACGTGATAGTGCGGTGACAGCTACTGCCGATACGACCACTGCTGGCAAACTTGCCACAAGAATGCCCGTCGTTCCCAAACCTAATGCCAGAATTTTTCCAGTTAATAATGGTCCAGTCATCGCCCCTAAACGTCCTAGAGAGATCGCACTACCCACACCGGTGACTTTACCTGCGCCTGAATAAAAAATTGGTGAGATCCCATACAGAATAGATTGGCCACCTGTAGAGAAAATACCCCCCATGACTCCCGCCAAAATTAATAACGGAATAGAAGTTGTGGTGAATAGCAATACCAAGGCAACAAACAAGCCACTATAAATGATAGTCGCCATTTGCCAGAGCTTTAAACGGTCCAGTAAATAACCCAGGCTTAGGGTTCCAATGACAGCGCCCACCTGGAACACCAACATCACCAAAAATGCCTGCTGTTTCTGCAAACCTTGTTCCATAAGTAAATTTGGCAACCAGCTAATCAAAATATAATTGATCATCAAGGTAAAAAAGAAGCCAACCCAAAGAGGCACTGTATTTTTATACTGTCGCTGCTTGAACAACACCTCAGCCATTCCCGGCACAGCTTCGCCAGAAACCGGTACTTCCGCATTCACTTTAGGCTTATCTTTAAGAATAAATGCCATCAATGGAATCAGTGCTAAAGGCGTTAATCCCCCCAATCAGGAACAAGGTTTGCCATTGAATCTCCGGAAGCAACATGGCCAGACCGGCAACAAAGATCGCCCCTACCGGCAAACCACAATACATCAGACTATTTAGCTTGCTACGGTTGGCTTCCGTTGCTTCATCACCGACGACTGAAATCATGGTTGGCATTGCCGCACCTAAACCCAAACCAGTAAAGAAACGCGCTGCATATAAAACTTCGATGCTTGGCGCAATTGCAGTCAACGACATGAACAGACCAAAAATAGTCACAGAGAGCATCAGGACTTTCTTTTGTCCCAAATAGTCCGCGATACGTCCGCCAAAGAATGCGCCAAATAGCATTCCAAAGACACCCAGACTAAATACATAGCCCATTTGGATTTGATCTAAAACAAAGCTTGCTGCAATTCCTTTCGCTGCAATCCCGGGAGCTTGAAGATCAAAACCTTCAAAAAATGCAACCCAGAAACACAAGATTATAGTTAATATTTTTTGGGCTTTTCCGCTGTATGGCTGTGCCATGACTGATCTCCATCAATAATTCACAAACCGTTTGATAGTCTGACGATCCGTTACATTATTCTTAACCTAATCTTAATAGAGAAATAGCACGACAATAGTCGGGTTTAAGCACATTAGCATGTGTAAATATCATCTAAATTAGACCTAAAAGATTGTATTTATAGACTTAATACATCTTAATAATATTTATTATATATATTTATCAATAACTTAATTTAATAGTAGTTATTTTTAATTCAACGATAGTCAAAACTTATACAAAACTACAAGCCGATAAAAAGCCCGCTTAATGCGGGCTTTTTTAGCGCAAAATCTTAAGCAGATTTCTTTGCTTGTGCATTCTTACGAATTGTAATCATCACCAGTTGAACTGCTGCAGGGGTTACACCTGGAATACGACTGGCTTGCGCCAATGTTTCAGGACGAACATCTTTCAGTTTCAGGGTAATTTCACGGGACAGACCTGACACGATGTCATAATCGAAATCCGCAGGAATACGGGTTTCTTCAAGACGTTTCATTTGTGCGACGTCTTCATGCTGACGATTAATATAACCCGCATATTTCACTGCAATTTCAATTTGCTCACCGACAAATGGTGATACTTCAGAATTGGTTAACTCTGCAATTTGAGCAAATGAAATGTTTGGACGTTTCAACAAATCAATCGCCGAACATTCTTTAGACAGATCTGCACCGGTCATCTCAACGAATTTTTTGCCCATTGGATTGTTTGGTGCAGCCCACAGGTGTTGTAAACGACCCGTTTCTTTTTCTACTGCTTCCATTTTCTCACAGTACACTGCCCAACGTGCATCATCCACCAGACCCATTTCACGACCAATTGCTGTTAAACGCTGATCTGCGTTATCTTCACGCAGCATCAAACGGTATTCTGCACGTGAGGTAAACATGCGGTACGGTTCTTTGGTACCCAATGTGATCAGGTCATCGACCAGAACACCCATGTATGCTTCATCACGTTTTGGTGTCCACTGTTCCTGATCCCAAGCACGGCGCGCAGCATTCAAACCTGCCAATAAACCTTGCGCACCCGCTTCTTCATAACCGGTTGTACCGTTGATTTGACCGGCGAAGTACAGGTTATTGATGGCTTTAGTCTCAAGCGTGAACTTTAACGCTTGTGGATTAAAGTAATCGTATTCAATGGCATAGCCCGGACGGAGAATGTGCGCATTTTCCATACCACGGATCGAGCGAACCAGTTCAAACTGAACGTCGAACGGTAAAGAAGTCGAAATACCATTTGGATAAAGCTCATGTGTATCCAGGCCTTCAGGCTCCAGAAAGACTTGGTGAGAATCTTTATCGGCAAAACGGTGAATTTTATCTTCAATCGATGGGCAGTAACGTGGACCCACACCTTCGATCACACCAGTGTACATTGGTGAACGGTCTAAACCGCCACGAATGATTTCATGTGTGCGTTCATTAGTATGCGTGATATAGCAATTTACCTGCTCAGGATGCATTGATGCATCGCCCATGAATGACATGGTTGGAGACGGGAAATCACCCGGCTGTGGCGTCATCACAGAGAAATCGACTGAACGTGCATCAATACGCGGTGGTGTACCTGTTTTTAAACGACCTACTGGAAGTTGAAGTTCACGCAAACGATGTGCCAAGGAAATTGACGGCGGATCACCCGCACGACCACCGCTAGATTTCTCCAGACCGACGTGGATGACACCACCTAAGAATGTACCTGCTGTCAGCACCACAGTTTTCGCATCAAAACGGATACCCATTTGGGTAACCACACCTTTAACGGTATCGCCTTCAACAATCAGGTCATCTGCGGCTTGCTGAAAAATATCAAGGTTTGCTTGGTTTTCTAATGTTTCGCGAATAGCCGCTTTATAACGTACACGGTCCGCCTGCGCACGTGTTGCACGTACTGCAGCACCTTTACGCGAGTTCAAAATACGGAATTGAATACCGCCTTTATCGGCAGCCAGTGCCATCGCACCGCCCAAGGCATCAATTTCACGCACCAAATGCGATTTACCAATACCACCGATGGCCGGGTTACAGCTCATCTGCCCTAAAGTCTCAATGTTATGAGTTAAGAGTAAAGTCTGTCGACCCATACGCGCTGCAGCCAGAGCCGCTTCCGTACCGGCGTGACCGCCACCGATAACAATGACATCGTATACTTTAGGATAATGCATAGTGGTAATTGAGAGATAAAAAAGAATAGCTGAGCATTATAGCAAATTTCACTCTAAAGTAGACAAATTCAGTTGAATTTATCCTGAGATAAATCGCACTTAACTCGCATAACAATAAAGCACTGTAATTTAACTTTGCAGAGGAACTATATAAATTAAACATATAAGCTGAGAAATTTACTCGATTTGCATTGTTTAATCTCGCGCATTTTTTAATCTATATGTTGGTTACATTACAAACAAAGGTATAAAAGATGAATAAGAATATTTTCCTCTCAACCGTTCTATGTGGTTTATGTTTTGCGCCATTTGCTGCATCAGCGAATGATAAGGTCGAAACCATTTATAATGCACAAAAGTACCAACAGGTTTGTAAAGGCAAATCCCAAGGTGCACAAGTCAGTTTTGCCTATCGCGGCATTATCTGGAATGGTACCTGTGAGCCGCAGTTTTTCGCTTCATCCAAAAATGCTTCAATCAAAGGCGATGAAGCCGAACTCATGAGTACCTGTAGCGGCAACAGTGGTGCGACTACTGCCACCATCAATGGTGCCGAAGTCAAAGGTAAATGTGCATTAGGCTTTATGCCACCACGCCCTCAGGGACAATCTCAGATGCAAAGCCAACCGATGCAGCCACATATGCAAAACCAGCCTATGCAGCATCAGACGAACCAGCCAGCACAGCCTGATTCACCAATGCAAGGCCAGCCAGGTATGTAGCCGATATATATCTAAATAGTTTAGATTTCAAGTAAAAGCTTTGACGGGCAAAGTGATTGCATTTTGCCCGTTTTTTATTGCTTATTTATTCATCTAGGCTAAACTGGAAATATACCTATAAATGCATAATAAAAAGGCAAATTCATGGATTCGGGGTTTTTTAGCGTTTTTTTGCCAATTACATTGGCAATTATGATGATGGGGCTGGGGCTAGAACTCACTATCAAAGATTTCCTGCGCTTAAGTCGCTATCCTAAAGTCATTTTTATTACTTTATTTGCGCAGTTAGTCCTATTACCCAGCGTTGCTTTTTTTATTTGTCTGATTTTGGACTTGCCCGCTTTGCTTGCTGTAGGTCTGATGTTGCTAGCCGCCTCACCTGGTGGCCCAACCGCGAACCTATTTAGCTACATATATAAAGGTGATGTGGCACTGAATATTACTCTAACCGCCATTAATACCATCATCTCTATTTTTACCCTGCCCTTTATTATCAATCTATCCTTACACTACTTTATGAGTCATGACTCAAACGTGACTTTTCCAGCTGAAAAGATTGTGCAGGTGTTTTTAATTACCTTGATTCCCGTGATCATGGGTATGCTGCTTCGGGCCAAATTTCCAAACCTGTCGATTACTGTCAGCAGGCCCATGCGCTTACTCTCTATCGGCTTTTTAGCCATATTGTTGATATTTGCCATTTTCAGAGAACGTTCGAATTTGGTCGAATACTTTGCCAGTATTGGCACAGCAACTGCGATTTTATGTTTTTCCAGCCTGTTTATTGGCTATTGCATCCCTCTACTCATGGGCATTCCAGAGAAAATGGCACGCGCTTGTACTTTTGAAATCGGCATTCATAACACTGCCATTGCCCTGACCATTGCAATATCGGTTCTGAATAATGTCACGATGGCCATCCCAGCAGGCATTTATACGATTTTCATGTACACTTTCGCCACCATTTTCGGTGTGCTGATTAGCCGCCAGCAAGTGGTATATAGTAATAAAAGTCGTTTATCAGATTTGTAATTTATTTGGCTGATTCTGCTATAAGGCTGTATGCTTTTCCAAAGAAAATCAGAAATATTAAAACAATTTTCGACAAGGAGCATACAGATGGATTCTGGCCTTATAACGATATTACTGCCACTGGCACTTGCAATCATCATGATGGGGCTTGGCCTTGAACTAACGCCTCGGGACTTTAGCCGTGTCACTCGCCACCCCAAAGCCGTATTTATAGCATTGTTCTGTCAACTGGTTATTCTGGTTGGCATTGCCTTTTTACTCTGCAAGCTATTCGCTTTAACCCCATTACTCTCGGTCGGGCTCATGCTCCTGGCGGCTTCGCCAGGGGGTGCAACGGCCAACCTGTTTAGCTACCTGTTTAAAGGTGACTTAGCCCTCAATATCACGCTGACTGCTATCAACTCAGTCATTGCAGCGATTACCCTACCTTTAGTTATTAATTTTTCGATCATGCATTTTATGCAGGATAGCCAGCAAGTTGGCCTGCAATTCGGCAAGATTTTACAAGTCTTCGCGATCATCCTGATTCCAGTGGGCATTGGCATGTTAATTCGGCGCTATGCTCCAAGCGTGACCGCAAAACTGAATCGGCCGTTGCGGATTTTTTCCATTGGCTTTTTGGTGCTGATTATTCTTGCCACACTTATTAAAGAACGCACAAATATCGGTGAATATCTAACCCAGGTGGGTCTGGCCACTGCCTTGTTCTGCCTACTAAGTCTGAGTATTGGTTATCTGATTCCGCGACTACTGAATATTAATAGCGCTCAAGCCCGTGCCAGCGCATTTGAGATTGGCATTCATAACAGTACCCTCGCCATGACTATTGCCCTGACCGTGATTGGCAGTGCTGCTGTGGCAATGCCGGCTGCGGTTTATTCTATTTTTATGTATATTTTTGCTGCAATTTTTGGCAGCTTGTTGAATCGGCTTGCACCACTCCCGGCGCAAACACCCCTAACAAATCTGGATTAGACAACATCTGAAGATATTTAAAGGATGCCTCAGGCATCCTTTTTATTTTGGGAATGGATCAAGAAGATAGCAGCGCTGAGTCTGAACTTCCGTTACAATAGCTTTTTGAAAAATGTATAAAGGTTATTTCTGTGAAGTGGTTACAAATTCATATTACGGTTGAACAGGCTCAGGTTGATTTTACTGAGACATTACTCAGCTCGCTAGGCGCAGTGAGTGTGACTCTGGATGATGCTGAAAACCAGGATTTGCTGGAACCACTTCCAGGTGAAACACCACTCTGGAATAAAGTGATTGTGACTGGTATTTATGCGCAGGAAGAAGGCGAAGAAATTGATGTTACCGCACTAGAAACCTTTATTCGTGCACAAATGCCAGATGCTCCGATCCGTCATGAGTTGATTGAAGATCAGGCTTGGGAACGTACCTGGATGGATGCCTATGAGCCCATTCAGATTGCTGATAAATACTGGATCGTACCGGAGTGGATGGAAGCACCTGATGCCGATGCGGTAAACATCAAGCTTGATCCAGGTCTGGCTTTCGGAACAGGCAACCATGCTTCAACTTTCCTGTGCTTACAATGGCTCGGCAAGATTGATGTGAAAGATAAAATTGTCATCGATTATGGCTGTGGCTCAGGCATTCTCGCGGTAGCTGCACTCTTATTAGGTGCGAAAAAAGCATATGCCACGGATATCGATCCACAAGCTGTACTGGCGACTCAGCAAAACGCTGAACTGAATGGCGTACTGGACAAGCTTTATGTCGGACTGCCAGAAGAATTTAGAGATGAACTCGGCAATACCAAAGCTGACGTATTTGTTGCCAATATTCTGGCAGCACCACTAATGATGCTGGCTCCTGAGTTCGCAACTTTAATTAAATCTGAGGGACAGTTCGCACTTGCGGGTGTTATTGAAGAGCAAGTTGCTGATGTTACTAGCATTTACTCAAATTATTTTGATATATTAGAGGTAGAAAAACGAGATGAGCACTGGTGCCGTATCTCGGGTAAACGCCATAAGAACGAATGAGCCTATAAATAATCCATGAGTGACAAAAGAACCCATTGCCCTACCTGTTCCACCACCTATAAGGTCACAGTTGCTCAACTCACCGTTGCGCAGGGAATGGTTTGCTGTCCTAAATGTACCACCTCATTTAATGCCTTATCGCATTTGGTGACCGAAACCCGGAATTCGGTCACTGCCTCAATGTCTCACGCTCAATCAAACTCCAGCGAATTCAGCAAAACTAATGCTCAAAATAACTCAGGTGTTTATCACACGGATCAGCAGCACCATCGTCATAGCCTGCTACAGATTTTTGATCAAAAAGTTGAACATTCCAATATTGACCTGGAAACCTATTTAAATAACCTGAATTATTTCAGTACCGAGCCGATTTCAGTCCTGCCGAGCATGAATTGGGAAGATCAGGCAGAAAAACAAACCAAACGCGGGCCAATGTACTATATAGGCTGGAGTTTACTTAATCTGTCGCTGTTCAGCCTGCTGCTGTTTCAATTTTTCTGGTTCAATCCGCAATACATCAAAAACAGTCACGTCATGAGTCTGGCCTTTAACAGTGCTTGTGAAGTGTTTAATTGTTCCAATCTGGAAAAATACTACACACTAATTCAGGTTAATAAAGTCAAAATCAAGGCAACCGGTAATAATGAAGCTGAGTTTAGCGGTGAGCTGATTAATTTTCATGACCGTAGTCTGGCTTTACCAATTTTAAGAATCAATCTGGAACATCGCGGTGAAGTGATTGCAACTTATAACCTGTCCTCCGGAGAGTACCTGATTGAAAGTCTGGTCAATATTCAGCGCATCCCAAAAAACAGCCCGTTTAAATTCAAATTTAAGCTTCCAGTCGATCGCAAAAGCTTTGATCGCTATACTTTGGAAATAATTCGCCCCTAATCTGCTGAGAAAGCATTAAAAAATTAAAAAAAGTTAAAAAAAATGCAGTTTTCTTGCTCACTTTTGCTTAGACAATGGTATGATACGCGCCACGAAAGCTATGTGCTGCAACTCCTCGCGACTTTTTCACAACAAATACAGTCTTGCCTAATGCGCTATAAAATTTATTGCGTATCGTGCAGATTTTTTTGTTTTGATTTTGGTCAGTAACAAAACTTTAACTATTGTTACGCTTATTTTTCGACCAAATCGCAGAGATGTGTCAAGCTACAGGCTCAATGTAATGACTAAGTTTTAGAACTTCCGTTTTAGGATCTAAAATGGAGTTCATTTCAATTTCTAGACCACTTTTATATATCACTTTACCCAAGTGATATTTGTTTTTCGGATTAATTCGCATGAATAGCAAATCTCCTATTTTTACTGCACAATCTGATGTTGCTTTACGTATCCACGTAGATCGCGCAGTTCGCCACTATTTTGCACAACTGCAGGGCGAGCAACCATCTCAGGTATACGACATGGTGCTAGCAGAAATGGAGAAACCTCTTCTATCTGTAGTTCTAGAATATACACGTGGTAACCAAACACGTGCTGCCGAGATTCTCGGACTCAACCGTGGTACTTTACGTAAAAAGTTAAAAGCTCACGGTTTAATGAGTGAATAAATGATAAAATGCTTGCGGCTTCCGCAGGCATTTTTTTTAACCTGTAAATTGCTGATTTTGTTTTATTCTGTTCCTTGAAAACTGTGACGAAGATCATGACTATTAAACGCGCTTTAATCTCTGTGTCTGACAAGACTGGTATTGTTGAATTTGCACAAGAACTTGCTGCTCTAGGGGTAGAAATTTTATCTACAGGTGGTACCTATAAATTGTTGAAAGACAATAATGTGGCTGTAGTTGAAGTTTCGGAGCATACAGGTTTTCCAGAGATGATGGACGGCCGTGTAAAAACACTACATCCGAAAATTCATGGGGGTATCCTGGCTCGTCGTGGTCTAGACGAAGCTGTGATGGCTGAACACAACATTGATGCTATTGATTTAGTCGTTGTAAACCTTTATCCATTTGCTGCAACGGTAGCCAAACCAAACTGTTCACTTGCTGATGCCATCGAAAACATCGACATCGGTGGTCCTACCATGGTTCGTGCTGCGGCAAAAAACCATGCATCTGTAGGTATCATCGTAAATGCATCTGACTATGCAACCGTTGTGGCTGAGCTTAAAGCTGAGGGTGCTTTATCTTACGCAACTCGTTTCGACCTTGCGGTGAAAGCATTTGAACATACTGCTCAATATGACGGCATGATCGCATCTTACTTAGGCGCGCGCGTAGGTAAAGAAGAAGGTCAAGCAGACAAATTTGCACGTACTTTCAATACCCAATTAAACAAAGTTCAAGACCTTCGTTACGGTGAAAACCCACATCAAGCTGCTGCATTCTATGTAGAAGACACAGCGACTGAAGCTTCTGTTTCAACAGCGAAACAGTTACAAGGTAAAGAACTCTCTTATAACAACATTGCAGATACTGACGCTGCTCTTGAATGTGTGAAATCATTTGCGAAGCCTGCTTGTGTGATCGTTAAACACGCTAACCCATGTGGCGTTGCAGTTTCTCTAGACGGTATTCAAGCAGCTTATGATCTTGCGTATGCAACAGATCCTGAATCTGCATTCGGTGGCATCATTGCATTCAACCGTGAATTAGACGTTGCAACTGCACAAGCGATTGTTGACCGTCAATTCGTTGAAGTAATCATTGCACCGAGCGTTGCTGAAGGCGTTCTTGAAGTAACGGGCGCGAAGAAAAACGTACGTGTACTTGTATGTGGCGAACTTCCAGCAATCGATGCGCGTCAATCGCAACTGGACTACAAACGTGTAAACGGTGGTTTACTGGTTCAAGACCAAGACTTGGGCATGATCACGAAAGATGATCTTAAAGTTGTGACTAAACGTGCGCCGACTGAACAAGAAATCGATGACATGATCTTCGCTTGGAAAGTGGCGAAATACGTAAAGTCTAACGCGATTGTTTATGCTAAAAACCGTCAAACCATTGGTGTGGGCGCAGGTCAAATGAGCCGTGTAAACTCTGCTCGTATTGCTGCGATCAAAGCTGAACACGCGAGTCTAGTGGTTGAAGGTGCAGTTATGGCATCTGACGCATTCTTCCCATTCCGTGATGGTATTGATAACGCTGCGAAAGCAGGCATCAAATGCATTATCCAACCGGGTGGTTCTATGCGTGATGAAGAAACAATTGCTGCTGCTGATGAAGCGGGTATTGCAATGGTCTTCACTGGTATGCGTCACTTCCGTCACTAAGTTTTGACGAAGCTCATGATGTATATTCAGTTAATTATGCTGAGTAAAATAGATTTCTAATCTTGCATAAAGTCCTCTCCTATTTTCAGGTTGAGGACTTTATGTCATTTTCGATTCATGGAGTATGAACCGATGAATATTTTAGTTTTGGGTAATGGCGGTCGTGAACATGCACTTGCATGGAAAATCGCGCAAGATGACAAAGTCGCAAAAGTATTTGTAGCACCAGGTAATGCAGGTACTGCAACAGAAAATAAATGCGAAAATGTTGCCTTAAATATTTTAGACAACGCTGCAATTATCGACTTTGCAAAAAACAATGCGGTTGATTTAGTGGTTGTTGGTCCTGAAGCACCACTTGTAAATGGTGTTGTAAATGCATGCCGTGAAGCTGGCGTTAAAATTTGGGGTCCAACTCAATTTGCTGCACAGCTTGAAGGCTCTAAGGCTTTTGCCAAGCACTTCTTAAAACGCCACAACATTCCAACAGCATTCTATGATGTGTTCACTGAAGTAGATGCTGCGAAAGCATTTGTTGAGAAAAATGGTGCGCCAATCGTGATTAAGGCTGACGGTCTTGCTGCAGGTAAAGGCGTAATCGTTGCAATGACCAATCAAGAAGCATTCGATGCGATTGACGACATGCTTGCAGGCAACAAATTTGGTGATGCAGGTTCTCGTGTTGTGATCGAAGAATTCCTTGCAGGTGAAGAAGCATCTTTCATTTGTATGATTGATGGCGACAACATCTTGCCAATGGCAACATCTCAAGACCATAAGCGTATTTTTGAAGGCGACCAAGGTCCGAACACCGGCGGTATGGGTGCGTACTCTCCTGCGCCTGTTGTGACTGCTGACGTATTTGAAAAAACCATGAATGAAGTGATGCGTCCTACCGTTGAAGGTATGAAAAAAGACGGTCACGTTTATACTGGTTTCTTATATGCAGGCTTGATGATTGACGACAAAGGTCAACCAAAAGTAATAGAATTCAACTGTCGTTTTGGTGATCCTGAAACTCAGCCAATCATGATGCGTTTAAAATCATCTTTGGTGGATCTGGTTGAAGCTGGTATTGCCGGTAACCTACCTGCGGAAGCTGAATGGGATGAGCGCAAGACTGTCGGTATCGTGCTTGCATCTAAAGGTTATCCAGAAACTTCAAGCAATGGTGATGTGATTTCAGGCTTAGATACTGAAATGACTGATGCGAAAGTGTTCCATGCAGGCACTAAAGCCAATGAAAATGGCGACATCGTAACTGCTGGCGGTCGTGTACTTTGTGTGACTGCACTCGGTAATACCATTGGTGAAGCGCAAGCAAAAGCGTTAGAGCTTTGTGAAAAAGTGACTTTCGACGGCGTTCAATATCGTAAAGATATTGGTTACCGCGCAGTTGCTCGTGAAAATTCTTAATTTCGGTTAAGTATCAAAAACCCCGATTCGTTCGGGGTTTTTTTATTTTTTATAATTTATTTTTTACAATGTAAGCTAGTAGCTCTTTACCTTTATCAGTAATTATCACTTTACTTGCTGTGCCCGTATTTGTTAGTTTCTGTTGTTGCATTAAATTATGGATGATTAATTTTGGTGCCAAATCATAGAATATAAAATAATCATAATCTGATGAATTCATTGAGTTGTTTGCACCAACTGTCAATTTATCTTTAAAACTTTTTATTGCTTTTAATACAGTAATCTCATCTGGGAAATTATTTTCTTCTGATTGTATTCTCTTCAAGCTAACCTTTTCTTGAGAAAATAACTCAATTAACCCCACAATTTCTTCTGATGTATTATTACTTGTTTTCTGTCTTTTTAATACGATATTCTCTTGGTTCAGTTTGCTAATTTCTTGTTGTAGCCCCATGATCTGATCTAAATACTCTTGAGGATTCTGTACAGAATCTGCTCTAATCCAACCGACCACCTGATTTTCTTTTTGTAGTTGCCCAATACTTTCATGTACTGCTAATTTGATATCTTTATTATCTTCAAAGAACGAACACATGTAAGATGTAACCTTAGTTTTAAAATCTTTAAATTTAGCTTGGTTCTCAAGTTCTAAAACAGCAGATCCATCCAATTTAATTTTTGCTTGAAGTGCATGATCTTGCATAACCACTGCAAATAAAGGTTTGTTTTGTTCTAATGCATAATTATATTCCAACTCAGTATAACTTAATCCTGATTCAGTCTCGATAGATCCATAACGACCACCTAATATCAGCATATAAATATCAGATTCATCAATCCATTTTTTAATAATTTCCCACTGACTTTTATTTGATGCTGTAAATAGCTCCATACCAGCAGGAATATGACCAGCTTTTAAAATTGCTTCCACAGCAGCTTGTCTTTCATTTATTAAATCTAGATATGTAGATGATATAAAAATTTGATATTTTTTCATAAGTACTTTGAATTAATTTAATTTTCTTCTATTTTAGTAATATTACATATTTTTACAACCAATGATTATTCAGTAAGCTTAGCTATTATGATGACTGATATCCAAACCCCTCGCCTCATCCTTCGCCAATGGCAAGACTCCGACACTGCCCCATTTATCCAAATGTGTGCAGATGACGAGGTCATGCGCTACTTCCCTAAAAAACTCGATGCGGCTGAGGCAACTGCTTTTCTTGAACGTATTCGTAATGCTATTGATACACGTGGTTGGGGACTCCTTGCCGTAGAACTCAAAGCTACAGGCGAATTCATCGGTTTTATTGGCTTACACGTGCATCCACCTGAGCTTAAAATTGCCGATGCCCCTGAAATTGGCTGGCGCTTGTTACCGCAATACTGGAACCAAGGCTATGCAACTGAAGGAGCCAAAGCTGTACTGAAATATGCCTTTAGAACCCTGCGCCTAGAGAAAGTCATTTCTTTTACTGCCTGCATCAACACGCCCTCAGAACGTGTCATGCAAAACATTGGCTTAGAAAAAGTAAGAGAGTTTGACCATCCACTTGTACCTGCCGATCATATCTTTTGTAGACACGTACTCTATGAAAAACAGCGTTCGGATTATCTGTATATTCCCTTTTGTTAAAACAAGCTTGCAGTATCATGACCTGAGGAAACCAAGATCAGATACTGACTCGCTTAGTTAATATAAAGGAAAGATTTATCTCGTTAATGATCGAATTTTCTTCATTTCCCAAAAAATCAGATATTTTTTTATATTTATCTATATGCATTTTTTATATTTATATCTTACAAAATCTTATAAAGATCACTATTTGAACACATCCATTAAAACTATATTTTCAATATAAATAATATATTAGACTTCCGTCATAAATCAAAAAACGTACAATTTATTTGATCTTAAATTAATCAGCAAAATTATTTAATTCAAGAGATAATCCTTGGA
>NZ_JAMXXK010000064.1 GCF_024129735.1 Acinetobacter lwoffii
AAAAGCTTTATTTTCACCCGATAAAATACCCATAAAACAAGAGGAAGCTCAAATGAGCTTCCTCTTGTGAAAAATTGTGGGACAGCAATGACTTAATCGTCCCTTTTATGTTTCTTAGATTCACAAATGAAGTTCTTGAAAATTACTTGGCTTTTCCCGGCATTTTCAGATGAATCCGCTGACTTTCTTTAATCACTTCCATCACCGGATAACTGCGCGTTTCTTTAATTCCGGGCAATTGCCACAAGATCTGACCAGAGATTTTGCGGAATTCATCCATATTGGCACAGCGGATTTTCACCACGAAATCAAAACCGCCACTGATCATATGACATTCGATAATTTCAGGAATCTGCCGCACAGCATGGGAAAATTCATCTAAAACATTCGGTGTGGTTTTATCCAGTAAAATTTCAACAAAGACCACAAAACCATTATTCAACATGACTGGATTGAGGCGCGCTTCATAGCCCACAATAAAACCTTCCCGGATCAGCTTTTGTACACGCGCCAAGGCTGCCGTAGGCGACAGATTGACCAGTTCAGCCAGTTTGATATTGGAGAGCTTGGCATCGGATTGCAATAAACCCAGTATACGAATATCTATACGGTCAAGGTTCAAATAAGGACTTGGCATTAAAATTATTCTCTAAAAAAAGCGAAAACTATAGTGAGATATTCGTCAAATATTCTGTGATTATAGATTAAAACTCATTCACCTCAAAGAACTGATTGACGCAGTACAGGAAGTCACTATGCCAACCACTCTCCGCCCAGATTCAATTTTAGATTCAGCCCAGCATTCGAATTATATTGCTGAATTTAAACACAAAAACCAATACGAAGAACGTATTAATACGGCATGGCGTCGTGCTGAAACTGAATGCGTCGAAGAGTTATTGGCCCATAGTGAAATTTCTTCCGAAATGAGTGACAAGATTCAGGCGCTTGCCTTTGATCTCGCACATTCCTTACGTGAACGCAAAAGTTCCACTGGGAAAGCCGGTATTGTCCAATTATTGCAGGAATTTTCTTTATCCTCTCAGGAAGGCATTGCCCTGATGTGTCTGGCAGAAGCCTTGCTGCGGATTCCGGACAAAGCCACACGTGACCTGCTGATTCGAGACAAAATCAATCAAGGTAACTGGAAAGAACATTTGGGTCAGAGCCAGCTAATGTTTGTGAATGCGGCAGCCTGGGGACTGATGCTGACTGGCAAGCTGATGGAAACCCCGCAGCAAAAGAGCCTGTCTAGCTTGTTGACTGGTCTTTTGGCACGCAGTGGCCGCGGGATTATCCGTAAGGCCGTCGATGTTGCCATGCGCATGATGGGCGAGCAGTTTGTTACGGGTGAAACCATTGATGAAGCACTGAAAAATGCGGAGCCGCTGGAAGAAAAAGGCTTTCGCTATTCCTATGACATGCTGGGTGAAGCAGCACTGACCGATCCGGATGCTGAACGTTATTATCAGGATTATCAGCAAGCCATTCATGCCATTGGTCAAGCATCACAGGATAAAGATGTTTATGACGGGCCTGGCATTTCTATCAAACTCTCTGCGCTGCACCCCCGTTATCAGCGTTCGCAAATGGATCGCGTGCATGATGAGCTCTATGCAAAAGTACTGAAACTCGCGGTCTTGTCCAAGCAATACAATATTGGTTTAAATATCGATGCTGAAGAAAGTGATCGCCTTGAGATTTCACTTGAACTGTTAGAACGCCTGTGTTTTGAACCACAATTGCAGGACTGGAAAGGCATTGGCTTTGTGATTCAAGCCTATCAAAAACGCTGCTTCTATGTCGTGGATTACATCATTGATCTGGCGAAGCGCAGCCAGAAACGCTTGATGATTCGTCTAGTCAAAGGCGCATATTGGGACAGCGAAATCAAGAAAGCCCAGATTGATGGAATATCGGATTATCCAGTATTTACCCGTAAGGTACATACCGATCTGTCTTATATCGCCTGTGCGCGTAAGCTGCTAGCTGAACCGGATTACATCTACCCGCAATTTGCCACTCACAATGCACAAACGGTAGCGACGATCTATCAACTGGCGCAACCCGAGCAATACTATGCCGGCCAATATGAGTTTCAATGTCTGCATGGCATGGGCGAACCGCTATATGAAAATGTCGTGGGCGACCCATCGAAAAATAAACTCGGTGTACCCTGCCGGATCTATGCGCCAGTCGGCAATCATGAAACCTTATTGGCTTATCTGGTACGCCGTTTACTGGAAAATGGTGCTAATACGTCCTTCGTCAATCGTATTGCCGACAAAACTTTAAACATTGAGGATTTAATTGAAAATCCACAGCAAACCATTTTAAAGGCGTCAAAACAGGAAAGCGTATTGGGTGCCAAGCATCCTCGTATTCCTTATCCGCAAGATCTTTATGCTGATGCACGCATTAACTCTTCAGGACTCGATTTGGCCAATGATGCTGAACTCAGTATTTTAAATGAAGTCGCATCCAGTCTGGCAAATACGCAATTTCAGGCAGCGGCTATGGGAACGGCATTTAGCAGCGTGGATACAACCCATGCAGTTCCCGTAATCAATCCGGCACAACATCAGGATGTGGTCGGCACAGTCTATGAAGCAACTCCTGGACAGACCGAAATTGCACTCACCCAAGCAGTTAATGCACAAAGTTTCTGGGCCAATCTGTCAAAAAATGAGCGTGCTGCCTGCCTGAATAGAGCCGCAGAATTGATGGAAGAACGCCTGCTACCGCTCATGGTTCTTCTTTCTCGTGAAGCAGGTAAAACCTATGCCAATGCGATTGCCGAAGTGCGTGAGGCGGTAGATTTCTTGCGTTACTATGCAGCTCAAGTTTTGGATCTCAATGACAATGTACAGATCCAGCCTTTAGGTACTGTACTATGTATCAGTCCGTGGAACTTCCCGCTGGCGATTTTTACCGGTCAGATTTCAGCAGCGCTGGTCGCTGGCAATACCGTGATTGCCAAACCGGCTGAACAAACACCGCTCATTGCAGCACAAGCCGTACAGATTTTATGGGAAGCCGGCATTCCGCAGGATGTGTTACAGCTATTGCCGGGCCGTGGTGAAACCATTGGTGCACAGCTCAGTGCAGATCCACGTATTCAGGGCATCATGTTTACCGGTTCCACCGAGGTCGCCCAAATTCTGCAAAAAACCGTTGCAGAACGTCTGAATCAGTTTGGAGAAAGCGTCACCCTGATTGCTGAAACCGGTGGTCAGAATGCCATGATTGTGGATTCATCCGCCCTGACTGAACAGGTGGTTTTGGATGTTGTGAGCTCTGCCTATGACAGTGCCGGTCAACGTTGTTCTGCCCTGCGTGTCCTTTGTGTTCAGGAGGATAATCTGGAGGCTGTTCGCAACATGCTCAAAGGTGCCATGCAACAGTTGCGTGTTGGCAATCCGGTCTTGCTGAAAACCGATATTGGTCCAGTGATTGATGCAGAAGCCCAACAAAATATCCAAAAGCATATTGAGCAGATGCGCAGCAAAGGTCATAAAGTTCATCAGTTGATGTTTAATCAAGACCAGACTGAATTAACTCAAGGAACATTCATTGCGCCGACCCTGATTGAACTGCCAAATCTGAATGATCTGGAACGTGAAGTATTTGGTCCGGTATTGCATCTGATCAGCTATAAATATGG
Source organism: Acinetobacter lwoffii (assembly GCF_024129735.1). Taxonomy (GTDB): domain Bacteria; phylum Pseudomonadota; class Gammaproteobacteria; order Pseudomonadales; family Moraxellaceae; genus Acinetobacter; species Acinetobacter lwoffii_H. The sequence goes on from NZ_JAMXXK010000064.1 coordinate 3,665, forward strand.
CGAACTGGAACAGTTATTAGAGCAGATCAACAGTAAGGGTTATGGCCTGACCATGGGTTTGCACACGCGTATTGATGAAACCATGCAAACCGTGATTGCGCGAGCAGAAGTCGGCAACCTGTATATTAACCGCAATATCGTCGGTGCGGTCGTGGGCGTCCAGCCTTTTGGTGGCGAAGGTCTGTCCGGCACCGGCCCGAAAGCGGGTGGCCCACTGTATATCTACCGTTTAATGCATCAAGTATCCGAGAAAAAACTGGCGCAGCCTTATGCAGTTCAAGCGGGTTCAGCACTTGTTGAAAATCACCTTGTTCAGGAGTTTAAAGCCTGGGCAGCTAAAAATTTCCCTACTTTATCCTTAAAAGCACCTATGCAAATTGCGACTGGTCAAAACTTTAGCCTGCAAGGTCCAACCGGTGAGGAAAATCAGTACCTAATCTTGCCACGTGAAAGCGTTCTATCCTTAGCCCACACAGAGCAAGACCAGATTCAGCAAATTCTGGCAATTTTATCGGTCGGCAGTCGTCCTGCATTCTTGGCTGACAATACTTTTATTCTGAAATATTTACCAACCATGCCAACCGCGGTCAGCAAGCAATTTAAAGTGGTCCGGGATATTGAAACAGGCGCGTTTGATGCCGTCCTGCATCATGGTGACACTACTGAACTGATTGACTTGCAGAAACGCATTGCAACACGCCAAGGTCCAATTATTGGTATCACCCATTTAACTTCGGGCAACTATGATATTCCGGTCGAGCGATTTGTGATTGAACGCGCGATCAGTATCAACACGGCGGCGGCAGGCGGCAATGCCAGCTTGATGACGATGGATAATCTCTAAATCAGTCCAATCATCTCAGCATTTTTAGCTTAAATCTTTCCTCTTTATGGCCAAACCTCTCTCCTCAGAAGGTTTGGTCTTTTTTATGCAGCTTTTAAAGCGGCTTGACTACAATAGGCTTAGGCAGATCGGCAATTTTTTGCTACCATTTGCGCTTTAAAATATTTGCGATTTCTTACTGCATATGACTTCATCTTATCAGCAACAACTTGAAGCCAAAATTGAACGCATCAGCGCTCAGTTTGCCGAATATCAACCACCTGCTTTAGAAGTATTCCAGTCTCCTGAAAAATATTTCCGCATGCGTGCTGAATTCCGGATCTGGCATACTGAAGATGATCTGTTTTATGCCATGTTCGAACGTGACGAAAACAACAATAAAAAAGTGATTCGTATTGATGAATTTCCAATTGCAGACCGCAGTATTAATGACTTGATGCCGCAACTACTGGCAGCATTCAAGGCAGATGCCAATCTGGGTCATCGTCTATTTGAAGTCCATTTTCTGGCGACGTTAAGTGGTCAGGTTCTGGTATCCCTGATTTATCACCGCAAGCTGGATGAAAGCTGGGAACCTGCCGCGAAAGCCCTGGCGGAAAAGCTGAATATCAAACTGATTGGCCGAAGCCGTGGCCAGAAATTCGTCCTGACAGATGAATATGTAGTGGAAGAGCTATCGGTCTTTGACCGTCGTTATAAATATAAGCAGATCGAAAGCAGCTTCACCCAGCCGAATGCACAAGTCTGCCAAAAAATGCTGGAATGGGCATGTGATGCAGCGGAACAATCAGATAAAGATTTGCTGGAACTCTATTGTGGCAATGGCAACTTCACCCTACCGCTTTCGACCAAATTCCGCCGTGTTTTGGCCACTGAATTAGCCAAATCTTCAGTTTATGCAGCTGAGTGGAATATTGAGCAGAACCAGATTGAAAATATTCAGGTTGCGCGTCTGTCTGCCGAAGAATTCACTCAAGCCTATAATGGCGAGCGTGTTTTCCGTCGCTTGCAGGAAGCACAAATTGATATTTCGACTTATGATTTTGATACGGTATTTGTCGATCCACCGCGTGCTGGTATTGATGATGAAACGCTGAAACTGTTACAGCGTTTCCAACGTATTATTTATATTTCTTGCAATCCAGATACCTTATATGACAATCTGAAACAGTTGTCTCAAACGCATAAAATCAGCAAGTTCGCCATGTTTGACCAGTTCCCGTATACGCACCATGTTGAGACCGGTGTCTTGTTGGAAAAAGTATAAAGAATTAGTTTCAATTTATTATATTGTTACAAAAATGGAGCTTTTCAAAGCTCCAATTTTTATATTAAAAATCATTTATTTAATAATAAATATTGACTTGTACAGCAAGAAATATCGTTAGACCTTTAGGCTTCCATCGGAAATTTTCAAGATCAACTGCTGCTTTTATCACATAGGTCCTATTGCTTTATTTATTTAATTGGCTATATTTCACTCTATGTTAGGTTGTTGTATGAAGGCTCTATGAGTTTTTGGCAAAAGTTGTTTTCTAATGAACAACACAATGAACACAAGAATCAAATCGCTTGTGTTGAAAATGATTGCTCTTGCAAGACAAATGAACAGCTTCTTGAAGCACTTTCTAAAGCTACTGATGAAGAAATCATCATCGGAATTAAAAAGGTTCTGGTATCTCGCGGCTATAGCCGCAAAGAACTGAATGAACTTCAGCACTTGCCATTGCAGTAATCGGCCAAGGTTACAGCCGTATAAAGAAAGCACTTGCGTAGTCAGGTGCTTTTTTTATGCTTGAAAGTTTAGTTTAAGGGTTTGGTCTTCTCTATTTCAGCATAGTTTATTAACTTCAACTTTAAAAGCTTCAGGGATCAGGCAGAAAATGTTGAATGACTTCTTTGATCCATGCTTGTGATTTTGCAGAAATTTTAGTACTTGCTTAGGCTATTTAAAACCTTTATCAGAAGAATATGTTCTAAATTCTGCTCTCTTCTAGCTCCTTTAAAACTTGGCTTAATAACTCTTCAATTCTGATCTGAAACTCAGGCAAGGCATCGATTAATTTAGCAAAACACAGTACACTTCCTATTAAACGACAATGCTTTTTTAAATGGCTTAATTCTGATATGCAACAGACTAAACGGTTTCCCATAGGCGCACATCTTATGGTTAAACATTTCGGTTATACCCATCATGGGATTTACGCCGGACGTGGTCGTGTCATTCATTATTCCGGCTTTGCGCATTTATTCAAGAAACGCCCGATTGAAATAACTTCTATTGAAAAATTCAGTCATGGCAAACCAATTCATATGCAACATTATGACTCGGCAAAATATAAAGGTCGTAAAGTGGTGCGCCGCATGCGGTCCAGAATGCATGAAAACAACTATCATCTGATTATTAATAATTGCGAACATTTGTGTACCTGGGCGATTACCGGTGTGGAAAGTAGCCCGCAAGTAATTTATATGATGAATCGCCTGACCACGATTGGTTATATCAGCTCGATGATGAGTTTTATGAACAGCATGTTCCTGACCCTGACCACGACCAGTTTCGCATTGGCGCTGTACATCAAGAAAAAACTCAGAGATAAAGCCAATCTGCGTTTGCAACAATACCGTGAATTGCAAGATCAGGCTAAAACCAAAGTGTCAGACCTGACCAATCTTAAACATCGTTAATTTAAAGCTCAGCCTGCCGATGATTTTTTGTGAGCAAGAAATTTTAAGTTCGTGTTTTACATTTTGATGATGTTGATAAGGAATCAAGTCAAATAGCCTTTTCTGGCTTGAATTGCCTCAGGTAGTGCTTTACCTAAAGAGCTTAGGGTTTCCCGCTCTACCAGCCGTACAATTGAATCTAGCGGTAGATCGTTATCCTGCAAGCCAAAGGGTTCTTCCAGCTCCGCACTGAGCTCATCGAGCCCGAGTAGCATATAAGCAATCAACCCGACCAGAATCGGCGTCCACAGGCCTAAATTCGCCTGCAAACTGAAAGGCAGGATAAAGCAAAAAGAATAAACCGCACGATGTAACAATACCGAATAAGAAAATGGTAATGGCGTTGACAAAATCCGGTCACAACCGGCCTGAATATCTCCCAAAGCCACAGTGTGCTGATTCAGGTTGTTATAAATAATATCGCTGATCTTGCCCTGCTGATACTGTTGTACCAGCTCTATTTGCATCTGTTCTAGCACCCATTGTGATGGATTGATTTGCATCGGCAATTGCTCGAATGACTTGGGTTCAAAACCGGTAGTAGCTTGATAAGTCTGAATACTGGGCGTTTGCTGTCTCAACCGGTCACGTAATAGATGGGTAAACAACATCATGCGGTACAATAAGACTTCACGGGTTTGATCGTCCAGAACGTGGCTATCACGGCATAAATGACGCGTGGTGGCAATCAGCGCGCCCCAAAGTTTGCGCCCTTCCCACCAGCGATCATAGCAGGCTGTATTTCTAAAACTTAAAAAAATCGAGAGAATGACACCAAAAATGGTAAAGCCAATTGCCGGAACAGCAGGAAGGCTGACGAAATGCGCCTGACTCAAATACACCAGTAAAGCGGAAATAAAGACCACCAAAACCAATGCGGGCAGCACCTTGGGCAGAATTGTTCCCTGCCAGGCAAACAGTAAACCCAAACTATTATTCTTATCACGCACAATCATGCAATTTTCCCTGCTGTATTGAAAAAGCCCAACCAGAGTTGGGCTTTTTACATTCTGACTTAAACCAGCTTATTTGCCAGGTTTAAAGCTGTCCTTAAGATCAAGGATACGGTTGAATACCGGTTTTTCGCTGGAATGATCGTATTGATCTGCCACAAAATAGCCTTCACGCTCAAACTGGAACCGGTCTTCCGGTTGTGCTTGTGCCAAAGCAGGCTCAATTACGGCTTGAACCACCTTCAATGATTCAGGGTTCAGGTTTGCCAAGAAGTCATCACCCACTTCAGGATCAGACTCAGTAAACAGACGGTCGTAAATACGCACTTCCGCAGGAACGCCTTTAGTCGCAGATACCCAGTGAATCACACCTTTGACCTTACGACCTTCAGGATTTTTACCTAAAGTTTCAGGATCAATCGAACATTTAAGTTCAACCACTTCACCATTTTCATCTTTAATGACTTCGTCACATTTGATGACATAGGCATGACGTAAACGGACTTCACCGCCTGGAATCAGACGTTTGAAGCCTTTTGGTGGTTCTTCTTCAAAGTCTTTACGGTCAATATACAGCTCAGTCGTCAATGGAATAACGCGCTCGCCCATATCGACATTCGGATGACGTGAATGGGTCAGGTCCATATCGGCTGGCAAGTTGGTTAACGTCACTTTTAATGGATTTAACACCGCCATACCACGAGCGGCGGTATTTTCCAGAGACTGGCGAATACAGTATTCCAGCATGGCCACATCGACGATACTGCCATCAACCTTCGATACACCAACACGTTGACAGAAATCACGTAGACCTTCAGGTGTGAAACCACGACGACGCATACCGACTACAGTTGGCATACGTGGGTCATCCCAGCCCTGAACATAGCTACCTTCCACCAGTTTACGTAATTTACGTTTCGAGGTGATGGTATAGTCCACATTCAAACGGCTCGATTCATACTGACGTGGCACGGATGGTGATTTAACTTTTGCCACTACCCAATCATAGAACGGACGATGATCCTGGAATTCCAGGGTACAGAGTGAATGCGTAATGCCTTCAATCGCATCAGACAATGGATGCGCATAGTCATACATTGGATAAATTTTCCATTTATCGCCAGTCTGATGGTGTTCAGAATGCAGGATACGATACAGAATCGGATCACGCATATGCACGTTCGGTGAAGTCATATCAATCTTGGCACGTAATACAGCCTGACCTTCTGCATATTCACCGCTGCGCATTTTCTCAAAACGCTCCAGGTTTTCTGCAACCGTTGCATCGCGTTGTGGCGAGTTTTTGCCTGGCTCAACGAAATTACCGCGGTTCAAACGGATCTCTTCAGGACTTTGCAAATCCACATAGGCATCGCCCTGCTCAATTAACTGAACTGCCCAAGTATAAAGTTGATCGAAATAGCTTGATGCATAACGCGGCTCGCCTTCCCACTGGAAGCCCAGCCATTTCACGTCATTGGCAATACCATCAACATATTCCTGCTCTTCGGCATCTGGGTTGGTATCGTCAAAACGCAGGTTACACACACCTTTAAATTCTTCAGCAATACCGAAGTTCAAGCAAATTGCTTTCACATGGCCAATATGTAAATAGCCATTCGGCTCAGGCGGAAAACGCGTCACCACCTGTTGAGTACGACCAGCGGCTAAATCATCAGTAATGACCTGACGTACAAAGTCCAAGCCTGGTTGTTGTTCTTGCTGCTGCACTGAATCGACTGCATTGTTCTTCTGGGTCGGGTTCTCGGGCAGAGATGTCACAACATCATTTGGCTTCATGATCAATCATTCACTTCTAAAGTTAAAAAGGGATTAACGAATATTTAATCGTACAAGTTGTACGTATATTCATTATCAAAGTTCCTTAGTTTAACTATAGGTGATTAATCTCTCAACCGCTAACTACGGTATTTGATTTCAATTCACTCATTTTAAAAAGTGAAAATACAGCAAGCTGCCCAAAACTAAAATATCAACACTTTACGAAACTGGAAAATGATTCAATTTGTGCCTGCCCGGAATATAACGCCCTGTCTGGCAGCATTTGAAATGCCTTGATAAATCAACGTATAAATAAGGTATTATTTTTATGCTTTTAACAAAGAAAATAATGTTTTTACTTGCCTTGTCGATTGTAGTTTGCTTATGCTTCACTCATTCAGAAAAAACCATGGCACTCGTCCATGATCAGGAGATTACACAATGAGTTTTCCTCAAGTCGAATTAAACACCAATAAAGGTCGTATTGTTCTAGAACTCAATGCTGAAAAAGCACCTAAAACCGTAGCTAACTTTTTAGAATACGTACGTGACGGTTTTTATGACGGCGTAATTTTCCACCGTGTTATTGATGGTTTCATGATCCAAGGTGGCGGCATGGATGAAAACTTCAAAGAAAAAGCAACACGTGATGCAATCGAAAACGAAGCAGACAACGGCTTGACCAATGACGAAGGTACGATTGCAATGGCGCGTACTCAAGCTCCACACTCTGCCTCTGCTCAGTTCTTCATTAACGTAAAAAACAACTCATTCCTTAACCACTCTGGCAAAACTGCTCAAGGTTGGGGTTATGCCGTATTTGGTAAAGTGGTTGAAGGTATGGACGTTGTGAACGAAATCAAAAACGTACGTACTGGCAACCGTGGCTACCACGCTGACGTTCCTCTAGAAAACGTAGTAATCGAATCTGCAAAAATCATTTCTGAATAAAAAACGTCCTCTCCGTTCTTTATGAGTTTTAAAGCGATGCTTTAAAACGGTGTAATGGAAAATCCCTCAGATGAATGAGGGATCTAGAGAGGAATAAAAGGAAAAGATTCGTGACCTATCTGTTTATCTCAGATTTACATTTGTCACCTGATCACCCTCGACTCGTTCGGGGGTTTTTAGATTTATTAACTGAATATCAAGATCAAAATACCCAACTGTATATTTTGGGCGACTGGTTCAATGCCTGGATTGGTGATGACTATACAGCTCCGTGGCTGGACGAGATTGTCACTACATTAAAACAGTTTACTCAGGCTGGGAATCAGGTCTATTTTCAGGCCGGCAACCGGGATTTTGTCTTGGGAAGCAAATTTTTAGCTCGATTTGGCGGGCAGCTTCTTCCTGAAATCGATCAGCTTATTATTGCCGGAACACGTTTTCGCCTGGAACATGGCGATGCATTATGTACCGATGACGTCTCCTATCAGCGTTTTAAAAAGATTATTCGTCATCCCTGGCTACTGGGTTTCTTAAGAAAAACCCCGCTTTCATTTCGAACCAGACTGGCCAACCGCTTTCGTCAGCAAAGCCATCAGGCACAACAGTTTAAAAGCTATGAAGTGATGGATGTCAACCCGCATGCAGTTGAGCTGGTATTACAGGACGTAGATGTACTGATCCATGGTCATACACATCGCGCAGCTATTCATCAACTGGGTCAAAAGAGAAGAATTGTGCTGGGCGACTGGAAAGAAGACAGTGCAGAGATTCTGGAAATTCAGGAAGATCAAAGTTTTGATACCCTGAAACTAAAAAAGTGGCGATATTAATCAGCCACTTTTTACGATATGGATCTGCTTAACACAGACGATAAAGCTGGTTTACCCCAGTATAGAAACTTTTACCATCGAGATTGAACTGAAACTCCTCACCCGTTGGCAATTGAATCATTTTACCGACTTCAACCCAGATAAAACCGTCCATTGTATTTTGCTTGCGCTTTAATGGAACCAGTTTCACGTTAATTTCATTGCCATCAGTGGCCGTGGCAATATGCCATTCATTGATTTTGATCAAAATATTTACTCACACGATATGAGCTTTTTGTGACTATATGGAGAGAGATTAATAACAACCTAGTTTACATAATAGTTCTATGGTTAGTAGATCTTATTTGAGTTCAAATACTTGAACTGAAAAGTACATCACAATCAGCTTAAAATAATAATAGAAGCAAGAACAGTACTTGCTTGAAGTGCAACCAGTGTAAGCTATTTATCCAGTAAAAGCAAAATTACATTGTAATGACAAGAGGATGGGATTCTTAAGAGTTTTTTTCATGCTTTGTTAATTATTAGGCTTTTGATTTTTATTATCTAAAATTCATTTTAACGTTATTTCATTTCCGTTGATAAACAAAACCTGTCTTTAGATACTTGAAAATCAATATTAGAGACATGAAACTCAGCCCGAGGTACAGCAAGTTCCATTCTCCTGTTTGTTGATAATTCAGGATAAAGAAAATAGCATTTAAGACTGCAAAAGTACGTGAATCATAAAAAAGCTTGTTGCGCTCTCCTAGTTCTTTGCTGACGTTTATTTTCTAAGATGTTTTTCTGTTTTTGTAAAAACTGTTCCGCTTCCTGAAGATTCATTATGATTTTCTTATAGCTGAATGAATAGCTCATCCCAAACAATTTCTGGTTAAAAATAAACCAAAAATTTAAGCCAGCTATTCATTCAGAATCTCTTGTTGATTAATAACCACCTGCCGGATTATTCACATTGATATCCGTTTTATATTTCCCCAATAGATCACGCAAGGAATTCATCAAAACACTGGTATCTACGCCGACTGCAACAAACTCAGTGCCAAGTTCGATATATTTTTGCGTCACTTCATGCTGGGTTGACAGAATTCCTGCAGCCTTGCCAGCTGCACGAATCCGCTGAATTGCATCAATTACAGCTTTTTGTACTTCAGGATGATTCGGATCACCTTGATAACCCATAGTGGCAGACAGATCAACGGCACCAATAAATACCCCATCAATCCCGTCGATCTGAAGAATAGCATCCAGATTTTCCAGTCCGGTTACTGATTCAATCTGGATCAATAGACAGATTTCTTCATGTGCCGTCTGATAATAATTCGGAATGCTGTTCCAGCGGGTGGCACGTGCCAGTGCAGCACCAACACCACGAATCCCTTCAGGTGGGTAACGGACTGCCTTAACCATGAGTTCGGCCTGTTCCACGGTTTCTACCATCGGAATCAACAGCGTTTGTGCACCGATATCAAGGAGTTGCTTGATCAGTTGCACGCTACCAATGGGCGGTCGTACCACTGCTTGTGAGGGATAAGCAGCAATACTTTGCAGTTGCGACAAAGTCGTTCTCAAATCACTGGGCGCATGCTCACCATCAATCAGCAGCCAGTCATAGCCTGCATTTGCCGCAATCTCGGTGCCATAGGCATCCGCCAGTCCAATCCATAAGCCGATTTGCTGCTGGGTTTTCAGTTTGTGTTTAAAATAATTGGTGACTTGCATCCGCTAACCTATTTTCATGTTGCCGGCGATGTCTCTTATTAAACGCTTCTCACTTAAAAGTGCCAATAGACAAAAACTGGGTTTTAATCTGATTTAACTCTAAGTTTTGCTTGAATCCAACTCAAGATCATTTCAGAACAGGCTTTGCCTGATGCTTTTTTATGGCGGATTCAAGCGGCAAGTGCAACAGTATAAAAACCAGCCATAACTTCACTCGGTGTATACCAACCTAGTGTTTTTCTAGGACGATGGTT
>NZ_JAMXXK010000065.1 GCF_024129735.1 Acinetobacter lwoffii
GTGAAGTGTGTCTAATCAACAGGGTTTTCGGTCTCTAAGCACTTTTAAAAAGGAACTTCATCGACTCAAATCTCTATTTGCAACAGTGCCCCCTTAGCAATGGCAGCTATAGTTCAGTTCATTGGGAATAGAAATGAACAAGCAGAAAAAGTGGCTGAAAGCCTAAACTTATTTCCTGTACCTGCCACAGCCCTAGTTTTGTTTATCGTCCTAGCATCAGTTATGCCTCAAATTGGGCTTGCAAAAAGTGCAGCTCTTCAAGCTTTACCAATTTATATTTCTTTTGCCATTATTGCTCCATTCGTGGGTTGGATAATTGCTCGTATTTTTCGATTAGAATCTGGCTCTGCTAGTGCTGTGTCCTTTTCAGCATCATATAGAAATTCATTTGTTATTCTTCCATTAGCTTTTGCAATTCCGGGAAGTATGCCCATAATTCCTGCTGTAATCTTGACTCAGACTATCGTTGAACTATGCTTTTTACCAATCTATATTCGTCTGATACCTCGACTATTCAAAACCTAGAGATTTAAACATTTAAGTAGTTGTTATAGTTAGATAAAAGTATTCAGAAGCCCACGCTTACATCGAGTAATTTAATAAAGGGGGGGGAGCTAGCTCCCCCCCTCTTTTATTCATTTGCTAATTAAAACTTACTCGCAACTTGATATGTGATGAATGAAAAGATGTAGGCTAATGCAAACAAATAAGTTGCCATAACGACAGGCTGTTTCCAGCTACCTGTTTCTCGTCTAATTGTTGCTAACGTGGCAAGACAATGTGGAGCAAAAATAAACCATACCAATAATGATAAACCTGTGGCTAACCCCCATCCATCCGGGCCTGAAATTTGACTTAACAGACTTTGAGTTACAGTATCTTCATCACCTGACATCGCATAAATCACCCCAAGAGCTGCAATTACAACTTCCCTTGCTGCCATAGCAGGAATGAGTGCAATACATATTTCCCATGTAAAACCAATAGGCGCAAATATAGGATGAATTAAATGCCCTAACTGACCAGCTAAACTATAGTTAATGGCCGGCATGGTTGCATTATCTGGTGGTTGAGGGAACGTGACTAGCACCCATAACAAGATAGACAGCGCAACGATAATGCCACCAACTCGTTTTAAGAAAATAGTTGCCCTATCATATAAGCCTAATGCAATATTTCTAATATCTGGAATTCGGTATGTGGGAAGTTCAAAAATAAAAATACTTTCAGTTTTATCTTTTCGAACCAACTTCAGAAAGACTGAAACTAATAACGCTGAGACTATTCCCGACATATAAAGACCAAAAAGGACTAATCCTTGCAGACTTAACCAGCCGTAGATTAATTGGTTGGGAATAAATGCCGCGATCAATAAAGCATATACGGGCAATCTTGCTGAACAGGTCATCAAGGGTGCAATCATAATTGTTGCTAATCGGTCCCGTTCAGAGCTGATACTTCTGGTTGCCATAATTCCGGGAATGGCACAAGCAAAACTGGATAGCAGAGGAATAAATGAACGGCCGCTAAGCCCGGCTTTAGACATTAATTTATCTAAAAGAAATGCTGCCCGGGGTAAATAGCCTGACTCTTCAAGCATTAAAATGAAGAAGAATAAAATCAAAATCTGAGGCATATATGCAAGCACGCTACCTGCACCAGCAATTACCCCATCCACAACCAAGCTTTTTAATAGAGGATGTTGGATTAGTGGTCCAATAAAATCACTGAGCCATGCGACAAAATTTTCAATGAATTCAATAAAAGGCGTTGCCCATATAAATACCGCCTGGAACATCACAAACATGGTTAAAGTTAAGATTACTAAACCCAATACAGGATGTAGAAAAATTTTATCTAGAAATGCGGTTCTTTTATCACCACTGTCATTATTTAAAATAACTTGTTTGGTGATTTGTTTGACCTGTTCAAAATGACTTAATTCAGAATGATAAGGAGTAATAAAAAGATTTTTTTGATCTAATTGATTAATTAAATCTTGAATTCCTTTTGTTTTAACTGCGACAGCTTCAACTACAGGGATACCTAACAGTTGAGACAGTTTATCCTTATCAATGGAAATACCACGCTTTTTGACCTCATCCATCATATTTAATACAAGAATCATAGGGCGATTTAAAGCACGAACTTCGAGAACCAAGCTCAAATGTAAGCTTAAATTTGTGGCATCTACGACGCATATAAAAATGTCGGGTAGAATTTCACCTTTTAGCTCGCCCAAACAAACTGCCCTGGTGACTTCTTCATCTAAACTACTAGGTTTTAAACTGTAAGTTCCGGGTAAGTCCAATACTCGTATTGCATCACCAGAAGGTAAGTTAAAAGAACCTTCTTTTCTTTCTACGGTAACCCCAGCATAGTTGGCAACTTTTTGTCGCGTACCAGTAAGTGTATTAAATAAAGAGGTTTTTCCGCAATTTGGATTACCGACTAATGCAATATTCTTAATCTTCATTGGATACTAACTCTACAAAAATTCTTTCAGCTTCATTCTTTCTTAATGCGAATCTTGAAGTTTCAATCTGAACTAAAACAGGATCTCCGCCAAAAACACCTTTAGCGAGTACTTGTAGAGTTTCACCCTCTCTAAAACCTAATAGTTGGAGCCGTTCCAATACGGGATCAGTGGTATGACTGTATTGATTACCTTTTTTGAGATCTCTAATTTTGACGATCTGATTTTGTTTAACTTGAAATAGATTCATTTTCGATACTCTTACTTCAAAGCCAAAATCTTTCGAGCACCATTAAGCACGAATAAAGAAACCAGGATGCCAATGATTAAGTCTGGGTAAGCTGATCCCGTCCACGCCACGAGTACACCGGCAAATATAACGCCCATATTTACCACAACGTCATTCGCCGAGAAAATCCAACTGGCTTTCATATGTGCGCCATCTTCTCGATGACCAGAAATAAGATATAAGCATGTCACGTTAGCTATAAGTGCGAGCAGGCCAATAACAATCATGAGCGTTGATTCTGGCTCGCTTCCAAACATGAATCGTCTAATGACATCAACAATCACGATAACAGCAAGTAATAACTGAATCCAACCTGCGAAATGGGCTGCTTTTATTTGATATTTCGCAGCTTTTCCGACGGCATATAGCGCAATACCATAAACGGCTGCATCGGCAAACATATCTAGAGAATCAGCAATCAATCCTGTAGACGCAGCAATAATACCGCTGATGAATTCTATAAAGAAAAGTAGAGCATTAATACCTAATAACAGTTTAAGTACTTTAGCTTGTCTCACAGGATCAGGTTCATTAGGTATATCGCCTGAAGAAAGCTGTATTTCATCAAGTTTCGCCCCAAAACCCAGTCCTTCGAGTTTAGCCGTAATTTGCTGAATCCCTTCATTATGGAAGACTTTCAGTTTTCGATTGGGAAGATCAAAAGTAAGACCTTTAACTGCTTCAAGATCTGCAAGAGCCATACGGACCATTTGCTCTTCAGCAGAGCAATCCATTTTAGGAATGGTGTAGGTACTTGTTTGCTTAGCCTGTTGATTGCTTATATAAGTTTCAGTCTTCACAAGCTTTGCACCAAAACCCAAAGCTTCAAGTTTGGTAGTTATATTTTCATCTTTTTGATTATGTAGAACCTTTAAAGACCGGTTAGGTAAATCAAAGATGAGTTTTTGAACACCATCAATTGAAGATAGCGCCATACGAACCATCTGTTCTTCCGCAGAACAATCCATTTTGGGAACTAAGTATTCACTCATGTAGTGCGAATCTTTTAAAACGTCTTCAGTGCTTAAATTTTCTTTGGGATCAGAACTACAACAGGATTGAGCGGTATCTTCACAACTGTTTGAAGTGTTACAGCAAGGGGATGAAGATTTTTTTTCTTCCTCTTCCCCACAACAGCTAAGCGTATTATTACAATTCTTTGAATTGTTTGCTTCTGCAATTGATGGATGATTTTCTTGTTGAGATTTCTTATCTTCGCATGGTGTTTCTTTACTACATCCACAACCACTCATAATTATACCCATTAAAAAAATTATAAACTTTGAATATTAGAATCCCTATAGTTACTATAGAGTCAAGATTTTTTGGAAATACTAACTCAATGCATTTAAAAATTGGTGAACTCTCTAAAAAAACCTCATGTTCAGTATTAACAATTAGGTTTTATGAAAAGGAAGGTTTAATTCCGGAACCCGAAAGAACGGAAGGAAATTACCGCCTTTACGATGTAGGCTATGTTGAGCGAATTAAGTTTATTTTGAATTGCCGAACTTTAAATATGAGTTTGAATGAAATTCGTCAATTACTCACCTATAAAGATAATCCCAAGAAAAATTGTTCAGATGTGAATGAATTAATTGACTTACATGTCAGTGCTATCAGGGAAAATATAATCAAGCAACAAAAGCTTATTGAACAATTATCTGATTTAAGAGGTACTTGTGATGGCTTATGTACAATTGACCAATGTGGAGTTCTAAAAAATCTAGCTTGATTATCTAGACCTATGCTTTTTTCAAAAATTCTGTATATCTTTACTTAAGGCTGCAAAAAGTTTAAGGTTACTCAAATTCTGTGATCAGATCTTTGATAGATCTGGACAGCTTCTTATTGGTGTTTTAAATACAGATTTGTGTATGAAGAGAAAAACATTTCTAATCCAGATATTGGTACTCTTATTCACATTCCAGAATATTTGGAGTGTGGCAGAGGCTGCGTGTCTGCATGAAATGCCAAACATACCCAATTCAATACTCTCTAATCCAATCGATTTAGACGAAAAGAGTGATAGTCCTAGTCAAGCACTTTATTCCTTAGAAAACTATAAAGAAATTTATGACTATTGTCAGAAGGTTTGTTTTAACGAAAAGTGCAGTCATTTCTCAAATACAATCGTGATTCAGATTGACCCACCCGATGATTTGAAGCTTAAAACTCATTTTGAGACAGTCCTTACACCATCTTATTTGGGAAGAACTTTTTATAAATCCCCTTATCTGAATCAATTAACACCCCCTCCTGATTTGCCCCTACTATTGGTGGGGTAGTCTTATAAAAGCCCACCACTCCTAATCTTATTATGTGTGGGGCATTTCATGTCAAAAAACAAATTATATCAGGATACTTCTATCCTGAATTTATCCTGGTCAGCATTCCGTACAGGTGTCTTGCTATCCGCAATGATCAGCTTGAGTACTTCTGTAGTCGCCAGTCCTCAAGATTTAACGCTGCGACAAGCCATTGATCAGGTCAACCAGTATCAAGCGTCCCAAAATTTCTGGGAAACGCAAAACAGCATTAATGCCACGAATCTTCAGCAAAGTAAGCTGTTTAAAAATCCTGAACTGTCAGTTGAACAAACGGGATTTGGTTCAAATAATGAAAAAGAGCTTGCCATTGGCATATCACAACCCTTGGATATTTTTGGTGAGCGAAAAGCAAACCAAAAATTAGCCAGTCTCTCTACAGATAAAACAGCACTGAAGCAGAAGATTTATCAAGCGCAAATTGAGCTTGCGGTGAAATATGTATGGTCACAACTGGCCATTGCTGAACTTGAAAGAAACATTGTCAATGAACAACTTCGGGTGAGTGAAGAAAACCTTAAAGCGATCGAGAAGCGCTTTACTGCGGGCGGTATCGCGCAAGTAGATGTGAATCGCGCACGTTTAAGTCATGCTGAAAATATACGCCTTTTTAGACAGGCAGACTTACAGGTACAAGTGGCCACCCAACAATTATCAAATTTATGGGGTACGTCTGATAAGTCATTGCAGGTAAACCTCTCTTCACAAAAGCTCTGGCCAAAATCGACTCATGGACAGGTTCAAGAATATTTAGCGGAAAACTACGTTGAGAAATATCGAGCTTTACTGGTATTAGAGTCTCAAGCAACGGTTGATCAACTAAGAGCAAAGGCACGTCCTAACCCCACTTTAAACCTAGGTGTCAACCGCACCCAATCCTTGGAAAACTCCACACAAAATCAATTAGTAGTCGGAGTTAGTGTACCGCTTAATATTTTCGATCGTCAGCAAAATGGCATAAAAATCGCGCAAGAAAAAATGAACTTATTAGAGCGTCAGAAAGAATTTTATCTGAAGCAAAATGCGCTGCAAATAGGCACAATTTTAACCGAGTTGCAGGGTTTAGAGCTGCAATTCAAAGTCGTTGACGAGACTCAAATTCCTTTGGCGACTCAAGTTCAAAGTAAGACGCTACAAGGTTTCTTGGCAGGCAAGTTTGCTTTAACCGATGTTCAGCAAGCCACGCTTCAATTACAAGACATCCGTCTGCGTAAAGTCCAGTTGTTACGGGATGGCTGGCAAAAGGCCATTGAAGCAGAAAGTTTGAGCTTAGGCATTAGCCCAAGTGAAGTCATGTCGAAAGATGCTATTGCACAAATCAATCAAAACTTATGGCAAGACATACAGGCCATGCCTGTCATTGGTGGGGGAAATTAACATGTTCGATCTTAAAAACAGCTTAAAAAAACAGAGCGGAAAAATCTCTCAACCTCTACTGATTGGTTTTGTCATCGGCGCAACCGTACTCCTCAGTATTTTCTTGATCTTGTCGGGTAAGAATAAATCTGAAACATCAGATGAACATGCAGAGGAAGAAGGCGCAGAGGAACATGGAAGTGAAGAACATGGCGGTGAAACCGAAGAGCATGCAGAAGGCGTGAGCCTGACGGCCAAGCAACTGGTGGAACAGGGCATACAGTTATCAGCGGTCGATCAAGGTCCGGTGGTTAAATTAAGTTCTTATCCTGCCAAACTGAATGTGAATACGGATCAGCAAGCGCATGTCTCACCGAGTTTTAGCGGTCATGTAGAAAATGTTTATGTAGAACTCGGCCAAAAAGTTCAGAAAGGGCAGCCTTTGGCTACATTGCTTGTTCCTGATCTAGTTGATCAGCAGGCCAATCTTAAAATTGAACAAACCAATCTGGAACTGGCGAAACAAGACTTTGAGCGTGAGCGTCAATTGTGGTCACAGGGTATCTCAGCAAAACAGGACTATCAACGGGCTTATAACAGTTATAAACGGGCACAAATTCAGGTTCAAGCGGCCCAATCACGTTTAAGCGCATTTGGTGCAGTGAATGCTAGTAACGGGCGCTATATTTTAAAAGCCCCAATTTCTGGCGTGATCAGTAAAAAGGATTTGGTTCTCGGGGAAAATGTTCAGTTAGCCGATCAACTCTTTACGATAGACCGGTTAGATCAACTCTGGCTTGAATTTATTGTTCCAAATTCTGAAATTATGGGCTTAGCCCCGAATCAAAAGATCGAATTTAAATCCTTGCAAACAGAAAAGGTTTATCAAGCTGTTATTCAGACTTTAAATACTGAAGCGGATATTCAAACAGGTCGTCTTCAGGTGCGAGCAAAAGTTGAATCGAATGCAACCGAATTACGTCCAAACTTGATGGTGAACGTACAGTTGCAACAACGGAGTGAAAGTACCGCATTACGGGTACTTAAGTCCGCAGTTCAGAATGTCGATGGAAAAGATGTGGTTTTTGTCGCCACTCAGCATGGACAAAAAGTTGAATTCAGTCCGCAACCTGTGAAATTAGGGCAATCATCTGGGGAGAGCCAATGGATTGAAGTGGTGAGTGGGCTTAGTCAGGGACAAAAATATGCCGCTCAAGGCAGTTTTTTACTGAAATCCGAGCTGGAAAAAGGAGAGGCTTCACATGAGCACTGAAACTCCTCAAATTCCAGACCACGAATCGGTAAAACCTGAAGGACTGTTTGATCGACTGATCCAGTTTTCTATCCATAACGCAATCTGGGTCATGCTGTTTATTGCGGCTTGGATTGCTATTGGTATTTATAGTTATCAAAAGTTACCGATTGATGCTGTACCAGATATTACCAATACTCAGGTGCAGATTAACACTTCAGCCAATGGTTTTACGGCTTTAGAAATGGAACAGCGGATTACATATCCAATCGAGAATGCCATGTCAGGCATGCCGAAAATGGAACAAACCCGTTCGATTTCACGCTACGGCTTATCGCAAGTGACCATCATTTTTGAAGATGGCACGGATATTTACTGGGCCAGACAGCTTATCAACCAGCGCTTGCAAGAAGCAATGGGAGAAATGCCTGAAGATGTGCAACCTAACATGTCGCCTATTTCGACAGGTTTAGGTGAAATCTATCAATGGGTGATTAAAGCCGAACCAAATGCTAAAAAGCCGGATGGAACCCCTTATTCGGCGATGGATTTACGTGAAATTCAGGATTGGATTGTAAGACCGCAATTACAGCGCGTAAAAGGCGTTGCTGAGATCAACAGTATCGGTGGCTTTAATAAAACCTATGTGGTTGCCCCTGATCTGAACCGATTGCAACAATTGCAAATTCCTTTGTCTGATTTACAAACTGCCTTAACAGAGAATAATGAAAACCGTGGTGCTGGCTATATTGAGAAAAATGGACAACAGCTAACGGTTCGTGTTCCCGGCACTTTAAACACGATTGAAGATATCCAGAACATCAGTATTGCCAATAAAAACGGCTATCCGATTCGGGTGGCAGATGTCGCCAATGTCTCAATTGGTCATGACTTAAGAACAGGGGCTGCAACCTATAATGGTGAAGAAACTGTATTGGGTATTGCCATGATGATGATGGGAGAAAATAGCCGTACCGTTGCTCAAGCCATTGATGAAAAGGTGCAATCGATCCAGCAATCGCTACCTAAAGGTGTGGTGATTGAGACTGTGTATGACCGTACGCATTTGGTTGATCGGGCGATCAAAACCGTTCAGAAAAATTTGATTGAGGGTGCAATCCTCGTCATTGTTATTTTATTTCTCTTTCTAGGTAATTTCCGTGCTGCGCTGATCACGGCTTGCGTTATTCCACTGTCAATGCTGTTTACCTTGACGGGAATGGCAGAGCAGAAGATTAGTGCAAATCTGATGAGTTTAGGGGCACTGGACTTCGGTATTATTATTGATGGTGCAGTGGTTATTGTAGAAAACTGTATCCGTCGGCTAGCAGAAGCTCAGAAGCTGAAAGGTGGTTTACTTAGCCGTTCTGAAAGATTTAAAGAAGTCTTCTTGGCTGCAAAACAGGCGCGTCGTCCTCTGATTTTTGGACAGTTAATTATTTTGGTGGTTTATCTACCTATCTTTACCCTGACGGGTGTAGAAGCCAAACTTTTCCATCCTATGGCAATGACTGTTGTACTGGCTTTAATTGGGGCCATGATTTTATCTGTCACTTTTGTGCCAGCCGCAGTTGCCCTATTTGTCACTGGAGAAGTCAAGGAAACCGAAAGTCGCTGGATGCATTGGCTTAAAACCAAATATGAACTGCTTTTAGATAAAGCCTATGAGCTTCGTTTATTTGTGACTATTGTGGCTGCCTGTATTTTAGTGCTTACGGGCGTGCTAGCCACTCAAACAGGTAGCGAGTTTGCACCTCAACTGGGTGAAGGTGATTTTGCTGTTCAGCAAATGCGTTCCCCAAGTACAGGGTTAGAACAGTCACTGAGAATGCAGGAAAATACTGAAAAGTTACTGTTGAAAGAATTTCCTGAAATTAAAGCGATCTTTGCTCGTACCGGTACAGCAGAAGTGGCCACAGATGTTATGCCACCCAACATTTCAGATGGCGTGGTACTGTTAAAACCTCATGATGAATGGCCTGATCCAAAACAAACGATTGATGAGCTTCGCCAAAGAATGATTACTTTCTTAGCGACATTGCCGGGAAATAACAGTGAGTTCTCGCAACCCATTGAACTGCGCTTTAACGAGTTAATTTCAGGGGTGCGAAGTGATGTGGGTGTCAAATTATTTGGTGATGACATGGAGATTCTAAATCGCGAAGCGAATAAAATTTCTCAAAAAATTAACTCAATTTCAGGCGCGACAGCCGTTAATGTAGAACAGACCAGTGGCTTACCCTTGTTGAATGTAGAGGTGGATAAGTCCAGAGCTGCACAATATGGCTTGTCGGTAAGAGCAATTCAGGATCTGGTAGCTACAAGTGTCGGTGGCCAGAATGTTGGAACAATTTTACAGGGAGACAAGCGTTTTGATTTTGTCATCCGTCTAGATGAATCCCAGCGTAGTCCTGAACAGTTAGCGGTACTTCCTATTCAATTGCCGAATGGTGGTTTAGTCCAACTGCAAGATGTGGCACGCGTTGAAAATATCCTGGGTATTAATCAGGTCAGCCGTGAAAATGGTAAACGTCGAGTGGTTATTACTGCAAATGTAGAAGGACGTGATTTAGGCTCATTCGTAACAGAGCTTCAGAGCACGTTATCCAAACAGGAATTACCAAGCGGTTATTGGATAGATTATGGCGGTCAATTTCAAAATCTGATGTCTGCAAAAGCGCGTATGCAATTGGTGGTTCCGCTCGCATTGTTGACGATCTTTATTTTATTGATGGCTGTATTCCATAATATCAAAGAAAGCTTACTGGTCTTTAGTGGTGTACCGTTTGCCTTATGTGGAGGCTTAATCGCGTTGTGGTTGCGTGACATTCCATTATCCATGTCAGCAGGGGTTGGCTTCATTGCACTATCGGGGGTGGCTGTACTGAATGGCTTAGTCATGCTCACCTTTATCAAAGAGTTGCGACAACAATATGACCTTTATTATGCAACGTGGCAGGGTGCAATTTTGCGTCTTAGACCTGTGCTGATGACCGCTTGTGTGGCGTCCCTTGGGTTTGTCCCGATGGCTTTGGCAACCGGAACTGGGGCAGAAGTACAGAGACCTTTAGCAACAGTGGTTATTGGAGGAATTATCTCCTCTACCCTGCTTACATTGGTTTTATTGCCCGTACTGTACCGCTGGATGAATGAAAAGAAAGTTTCTTAATCCAATAGATTAGTCGATTTACAGCAGAGATATTGGCTGTTATCCAATATCTCTGCTCATCATAAATAGAATAAGGAAAATATTTTATGTCAGAACATCATGATCATAGCCATGCGGTTGTTACTGAAGAAAATAGTAAGAAGTTAATGGTTGCCTTAGGTTTAACGACTACTTTTTTAATAGTAGAAGTTGTCGCTGCTTTTATTACCCAAAGTTTGGCTTTGTTATCTGATGCAGCTCATATGTTTACTGATGTAGCCGCTTTAGCTATTGCTCTTGCCGCTATCAAAATTGGTAAAAAAGCCGCAGATGATAAAAGAACTTTTGGCTATCAGCGATTTGAAATTTTAGCGGCTCTGTTTAATGCGGTGATGCTTTTTGTGGTAGCAATATATATTGTATATGAAGCTTATCAACGTTTTACGAACCCTGCTGAAATTCAAAGTGTTGAAATGATGATTGTCGCGGTCATTGGTTTGGTCGTAAATTTGATTTCAATGAAAATCCTTTCTGCTAGTGCTGAAGGAAGTCTAAATATAAAAGGTGCATATTTAGAAGTTCTTAGTGATGCTCTAGGATCGATAGGCGTGATTATCGGAGGAATAGTTATTTATTTTACCCAGTGGATGTGGGTTGATACCGTAATCGCTGTGTTAATTGGCTTCTGGGTCTTACCTCGAACTTGGATTTTATTAAAACAAAGTATTAATATTCTGCTTGAAGGAGTTCCTGATGAGATTGATATTGAGTCGTTAAGAAATGATTTATTGAAGCTAGAGGGCGTTGAAGGGATTCATCAGTTGAAAGTCTGGGCTATATCCTCAAAAAATATTCATTTAACTGCTCATTTGGTTGCTCCGAATAGCAATACAGATCAACTCTATCAAAAGGCCTTAGAAGTTCTAAAACATAATCATAATATTACTGAAATTACGTTACAAATAGAAAGTAAGGAATGTAATACATTGGAACAGCATAAACATTAAAGTGCTGCTCTTTCTACATAATGGACAGATGACTAGGCTGATAAACCTTACCATTTTCCTGTATTACACTTCTATTTATCACACGCACTTTAAACACCATCCTGAGACATTTTAAAATTACAAGAATGTAATTTATGAGTCCTCTGGGTGTTAATTCTTTAAAGTTAGAATATCTAACAAGTATTAAATGAGAGTAAATAAACATGCTATTCAAAAATAAATTTTGTACTAAATTACTGTTAATTAGTGCATTCTTTAGTATCGCAAGTTTTAGTTATGCAGATGGCGGCTTGTTATTTCTTGAAAAGAATTTAAAAGCTTCTAAAGTTGAAAATTCTAAACAAAAACAAGTTAAAAATAATGAATCAAATGAATCAAATGAATCAAATGAATCAAATGAATCAAATGAATAGTTGGGTTGCATAAATAAATCAATTAGACTTATTCATTCAGCAATATAATTCCTGAATGAATAAGTTTATAACTAAAACCTATCACACCATTAGTTGAACTACATATAATTATAATATTAAAAATAAAGTATTTTTTTTAATCCCATTTCAATGGGTCATCTTTATATATCTCAATTTATGTTGTAAACATACAATGTAATTTCTAAATAAAAATATCCAATTTTTTTAAATCACTTCAGGATATAAAGCTTTAGCTATGCCAAAGCCAATTAAACCTGCTATGGCTAAATATAGGGCTTTCATGTACCACATGCCCCAAAGTACAGTTATTTTATTTGCTGAAAACTTATGTACTGGCTGACTTAAAAAATTGGTTGTTTGGTTAAATGACTTTTCAGATGCTTCAAGAGCATAATAATTTAATGCGGGGAACAAGCAAGCAACCAATAAAATAGCGATTGCGGGAAACACAAATGCTTTAGGCAGACTAAATTTTATTGCGAATTATAAAGCCGCACCTACACCAATAATGCCTAAAAAGGATTTAGTAAAGCTTGCAAAGTCTAAGCCAGTTGTGCCTGCACCTTTCCACATCAAAAAGCCTATGTGGGGCAGTAAAAAAGTTTCATACTAAGTATTAAAGTATCATACTGAGCAATAAATTCTCATACTAGATTGCTCAAAGGATTTATCTATGGCCTTACCTAAATACAATCTTGAATGGTGTCAAAACTATGCGAAACAGCATAAAGGAGAATGTCTTTCAAAAGAATATCTAGGTAGGACTGTTAAACTCCTATATAGATGTGAAAAAGGCCATGAATTTTATGCCACTCCTGCCGTTCATATACATAAAAAATCTTGGTGTAATGAATGTAGCAATAGAGATGTTGCGCATACCTATGAATTTGTTAAGGAATTTATAGAAAGTAAAGGCGGTGTTTTATTTTCTACAGAATACATCAATGTACGTCAGAAGCTTGATGTGCAATGTGAAAAGAAGCATAAATGGAATCCTACTTTTCAAAACTTATTTCACAATAACTCATGGTGTCCAGTTTGTTCTGGTACAGGTAGGCGTACCTATGGCAAACGTGTAAGGGTCATAAGCTAGTATGAAACTTTATTACTCATAAATGTTTCATGGATTCATATCTAAAGTTCCAGTATGAACATTTATTGTTTTTTCAGTTTATATGCTTTCACATAAAATCAAAGGCTTGAGAGTAAGCCAATGTGATAATTTTTTACTCTCGTACAAAACCCTAATTACTGATCTTCTTTAGAACCAAAGAAAAACGGCACTGTTGCAAATAGGCTGACATGATAAGCTAAATATCTTATTTATTTCGAGATACAGCAGATGAATCCCTTCCACGGTCGGCACTTTC
>NZ_JAMXXK010000066.1 GCF_024129735.1 Acinetobacter lwoffii
TTTAATTTACTTGCTGGCATATACAATTTAGATTGGGTGAAAGATAAACAATTAAATTGATTGAAAAATGATTTATGAAGGAAGTCTAATATATGTAATCAGATTATATTGTTTTAAATCTTCCGCGCTTGCCATTCGCTTTTCCTTGTTATTATCTTTTTAGTTTGTACAAAAACTATGCATGATTTTTAAGCAGCTTTCAAATATTTTATGTTTAAAATCCGCTGTAAATCTGCAATCACGGAACTGATTTTTCTGGAATAGAGAAAGCTGAAATAAAATTGTCTATAATGCTTCCCTTTTCTTCTCCCTTGAGTGTGTGATGTCTTCCAAGCAATACGATGTTCTAGTCATAGGTGCCGGTGCCTCAGGTTTAATGACGGCGTATATGGCTGCGCAACGTGGGCGTAAAGTCGTGGTGGTGGAAAAAGCCAACAAGGTTGGCAAAAAAATCCTGATGTCTGGCGGTGGTAAGTGTAATTTCACCAATCTGGAAGTCGAACCGAGCAATTATATTTCACACAATCCACATTTTGTGATTTCAGCTTTAACGCGTTATACCAACTGGGACTTTATCGGCTTGGTTTGTGAATATGGCATTGCTTATGAAGAGCGCAAACATGGACAGCTGTTTACCTTAAATGGTGCAAAAGATATCTTGTCGATGCTGCTGGCAGAATGTGATAAAACCGGTCTGGTCGATATTAAGACCAGTTGCGAAGTGAAAGCAGTGAATCCAGTCGATGATCAAGGCTTTCAGGTGGCGACCTCACTGGGATATTTTGAAGTTGAATCTGTCGTCGTGGCATCTGGCGGTTTATCTATTCCTACGCTTGGCGGTTCAGGCATTGGCTATGAGATTGCAAAACAGTTTGGACATCACGTCTATCCGACTCGTGCCGGACTGGTTCCATTTACCTTCTCTGACGGATTTAAAGAAGTCACCACGCGCTTAAGCGGAAATGCCGTAGAAGCAACACTCTCGAATGAGCTTAATAGCTTTACCGAAGCCCTCTTATTTACCCATCGCGGTTTAAGTGGGCCAAGCTCCTTACAACTTTCCAACTACTGGAATGTCGGTCAAAGCTTTAAGGTCGATTTCTTACCGAGCGTAGACTTACTGGATTTCTTTAAAGCAAAAAAACAAAGCCAGCCCAAAGTCTTGCTGCGTACACTCCTCAATGAATATTTACCGAAAAGTGTGGTGGCTGAATTACAAAGTCTGATCTGGACTGAAAGCGTTGAAACTGCCATTGGTAATATCAGCGATGACAAGCTGGAACAGATTGCGGCACGTCTGCATGGCTTTGAAGTGAAACCTTCAGGAACAGAAGGCTACCGTACGGCGGAGGTGACTTTGGGTGGTGTAGACACTACGGAAGTATCCTCAAAAACCATGGAAAGTAAAAAACAAAAAGGCTTGTATTTTATTGGTGAAGTACTGGATGTTACCGGACATTTAGGCGGCTATAATTTCCAATGGGCATGGTCATCGGCACATGCCGCATCGGAATATATTTAATCAATAGATAATCTGGATGGCTACTTAACTCATTCCAGATAATCTGTTTTAAACAGGTTAAGATTGGCCGTATTTGTTAGACGGTCAATCGCCAGCTGCATTTTTTTAGCTTCTCGCAGACATAGCGGTACGTCATCTGTTGAAGATGTCATGAATTTATGTTGCAGTGCTTTCCACATCGTGTTGATCTCCTTTTCTTTATATTTTTAATGCAAGAAAAATACCAAAATCATTTTAGTATTCATTTGAATATTCTATATTTTTTAAAAAGAAAATTCTATTTCTCGTACTCAGAAAAATTTTATTCTCAGTTAAATTCGTCTGTCTCTGGTATTTTCTTATCCAGCTCTCGCTCAGACTGCTCTTCCTGTGTGCTCTTCACAAAAATAAATCGATAGGCAGCGGTAAAAAAGCCAATCGTAATTCCTGCAATGATTAAAGGAGCCAGAACTTTGTTAGGTTTCTTGGTATTCATTCATTTTTCCTTATGACTGAACAAAATCGACCACATGAGCGTGGTCGATTTTGCTTAAAGATAACAGGTTATTTCAGGTCATCTTTTTTCTGAGTAGAACGATCAATATCGACATCCGGCTCTTTTTCTCCAGTTGAACCAAATGGATTATTGACTGGCGGATGGGTCGGATCGACTTTTAGTGAATCCGGTACGGCTTGATCCGCATCCGGATTGACCGGATCAATACCCAATGATTCATCATCCTGCGGTGCAGTTGTTAGGATTGCCGGGGTAGTATGGGATAAATCCGTACCCATAGGCGTACTCTTGTCTGAATCCTGATTTGGCACGATGCCTGCTCCTGGAGTTGTGATTGAGGAATCGCTAGTACCCGTAGCAGTTTGCGAACCACCAGAGGACTGACTCATTGAGCTATCTGTAGAACTCATACCCATCGCCGCACCTGTAGTACCTGACATGTCGGTTGCACTTGTACCTGTGGTCTTGCCACCTAATCCAGAAAATATGCTGTTCTCAGCTTTTTCTCTGACTGGATTGGGTTCTTTGGCCTCTCGTTTGGCTTTATCAATCAAATCTGTGAGTACACGCTCCGCAGGTTGACGACCACCCAGACCAAATGCCAAGGCGAATGCCACTGCTACAGCACCCAAAGTTAGACCAAATGCCAGGTTAACAATCGAATCGGCAATACCCATGGCACGCAGACCCATTGCGACAACCAGACCCATGATCAGGACACGAACCAGATTCGCTAACCAGCGTGAGCTGTTATATTCACCACGTTGTACGATATTCGCAACGATATTTGCCAGCCAGAAACCGATTACCAGAATCACCGCACCAAGCAGAATGTTGGCACCGAAGTAGATGAACATTGCAATCAGACCACTGATCTGTTCAAAGCCAAGACGGTTCGCTGCTTCAGATACCGCAAATAACATGGTAAATAAAACGATCAGGAAACCGACTACACTGGAAAGTTTAGTCGTGCCTAAAAAGCGCTGGATATCCAGTTTGGCAGGAATTTCATCAACACCTGTACCGGCAACTACTTCAACCACCAGACGTGCCACCAGTTTAGACACCACATACGCCAGAATCAGAATCAACGCAGCAGCGATGATATTCGGAATGGCGTTCATGATTTCATACAGCATGGCTGTAGCAGGCTGAGAAATAGCCTCAATACCCAATGCTTCAAATGCAATGATCAGTGCAGTAATGATCACCACGGCGAAGATGAATGAACCAATCACCTGAGAAACATTCGAGTTTTTGAAGATCCCTACTTTTTCAGCATGTTGCTGTACGTTCAGACTGTTTAATAGTCCTTCGACAATACCGCGCACAATTTTTGCCAGAATATAACCGACAAAAATGATCACTGCAGCAATGAAGATGTTTGGCAAGTAACTTACGACATCAGTCAGCATATTTTGAACTGGTAACAACAGACCGTTGAGACCCAGAATAGACAGCACGATTGGCAAGAACAGTAATAAAATTAACCAGTAAGCAATTTCACTGATGTTTTTACTAATCGGACTGACACCGACTTCAGCACTGAGTTTTTCATCCAGTTGCGTTCGGTCCAGCAGCTTTTGTAGCCCTATCTTCACCAGATTAGCCACAATCCAACCTATGAATCCGACTGCAATTGCACCTAGTAACTGCGGGATAAATAACAGGAATTGCTGGATCATATTACTGAATGGACCGCTGACACTGGTAAGATTAAGTACGTTCAGCGCACCAATCACGGCAATAATCAGAATAATCCAGAACACGACGCGGGCGATAATGCTCTCCACATTGGAGTGATGACCTGTCGCCGTATTTAAATGTGTATTGGTGCCCAGTTTTTGCAAGAGCTTTTTAACGCCTGCCGAGACCAGTAATGCAATGATCCAGCCAATTACTAATATGGCAATTGCACTAAGAATGGGATGGAACTGATCCCAATAGTACATGGCATCGAAGCCACCACGCGGGCTTCTCATATAATCATTCATGTTGTTCTACCCTCTTTGTTATTAAGCTATTTATCTGAAATCGGGGGCGTTTCCCTGAAACAATCAGCCCCCTCTTCTTCCGGATTCATATTAGATTTGATGTTTTCAGACTCAAGCCAGGTAGATGGCACTACCTTAAAACATCACCATCCATTGCAAAAAAGCCCCAGTGGTTCACTAGAGCTTTTCAGGTATTTTCAGTTATTGAGTCGCCTGTCCATCAGTCGCGGTTGCTGTTGCTTCTGTGCCATCATCCACGGTTGCTGTAGCTTCCGTTCCGTCATTCATGGTGGCGGTGCCTTGTGTAGGCTCACCGACTGGAGTTGAATTATTTGGGGTAGCAGGCTGTACATTCGGATTTGGATGTCCTGCAGGAGCATCATTCGCATCTGGATTCATGTCAGCAAACATATAGAACAGTAGTGCGAGTAAAAAAATACCGACCAAAATCAAGATATAAACAGGGATACGCTTTTTCTGCGTCACGTCTGTCTGATGATTTAAAGGTGGTTTTTTATTGAAATCATCGACCATAACCATCCTCACTCTTTGTTATTCATAAGTAGATTTTTAGAATAACAAGCTGTGAATAGGGCTTCTGTGACAAAACATGGTGAGATGGTGACGGGATGTAAGTCACTAATCCATCAGAATTCTCTGCTGGATGCTGCTTTAAAATAGCCGTTTGGCCGGGCTATGCTGCATGTCGACTGGGGTTTGGTGTTCATCTTTCAACTGCACCCCTGAGAGCTGTAACTCACAGGATTTACGCATCAATGCCACCAGTCGCTGGATGGCAATTGGATAGGCCAAGCCCGCAGGACGGACATTGGAAATACAGTTACGCAAGGCATCATGACAGCCCTTAAAAGCATTATAAGTGTAGTAAATTCCCATACTGTCCGGTGAGCTCAAACCTGGCCGTTCGCCAATCAGCATGACCAGCATTTTTGCCTGTAAAATTTCTGCCACTTCATCGCCTAGTGCCACACGACTGCCACGGGCAATCATTAAGGGGGCAATCTGCCAACCTTGTTCTTTGTATGCCTCCAGCAACGCTGGAATAAAATGCAAGCTGTTTTCCTCAATGGCACGTGCCGACAGCCCATCTCCTACAATGATGACCACATCCCAATGTTGCTGATGTTCGGCCCGGTATTGCCGCAACATCATTTTGGATTGTTCTGAAAGCACACGCCCAAGATCGGGACGTTTAAGATAAAGGTCCTTTTCCACAGCCTGACTTTCAATATCCAGAATGGGTAGTCCTGTTTTACTCAAACCAGCTTTTAAAGATTCAACATCAAGTGGCTTCAGTACCGCATCTTTGGCTTGCGCATGTGCCAACTGAAATTCCAGACTTGGTCGAGTCGGCAAGCTGCCCCCAGTTCGGCCCAGGGCAATCCGCGCATCGGTAAAAGCTTTTAACTTCTGCCAAGGATTATCCTGTAATTGGGACTCAAATTTCACATCGGCAATCAGTTTCATAGTACTTCCTCAAGACAGGATTAGACGTGAAAATTGCTTCGGTAGCTCGGTCGGCCAATGCAGCTGATTGGACTGTTGTGCCAAAATGCCTTGCTGTTGTAGCCAGTGGTCAAATTCAGGAGCTGATTTTAATCCCAGTAATTGCCGGATGTAGAGCGCATCATGAAAGGAGGTCGTCTGATAGTTCAACATCACGTCATCTGAACCGGGAATACCCATAATAAAATTCAGTCCGGCATTGGCAAGCAAGGTCAGCAGTACATCCATATCATCTTGATCGGCATCGGCATGATTGGTGTAGCAAATATCACAGCCCATTGGTACACCGAGCAGCTTGCCACAGAAATGATCTTCCAGCCCGGCCCGGATAATCTGCTTGCCGTTATACAGATATTCCGGTCCGATAAAGCCGACCACGGTATTGACCAGCAAGGGATTAAACTTACGCGCCACGGCGTAGGCACGTGCTTCCACGGTCTGTTGATCCACGCCATGATGGCCATTGCTAGACAAGGCACTGCCCTGTCCAGTTTCAAAATACATGACATTTTGGCCCACGGTGCCGCGTTGCAGGCTTAAGGCAGCTTCATAGCCTTCCTGCAGCAGCGCCAGATTGATACCGAAACCAGTATTGGCTGTTTAGGTTCCCGCAATGGACTGGAACATCAGATCAATCGGAACATTTTTATTTGCCAGCTGAATGCCAGAAGTAATATGGGTCAAAACACAAGATTGAGTCGGAATCTCATATTCCTGAATGACATGATCGAGCAGTTTGAGCAGCTCAGTCAAATTCTGCAGATTATCTGTGGCCGGATTAATCCCGATCACGGCATCACCATTGCCATACATTAGTCCATCCAGAATCGAAGCTGAAATGCCTATCAGATCATCAGTCGGGTGGTTCGGCTGCAAGCGGGTAGAAAGATGCCCTGCCAGCCCGATGGTATTTCTGAACCGAGTCACTACTCGGCATTTTTTTGCCACCAGAATCAGATCCTGATTGCGCATGATTTTACTAACCGCTGCGACCATTTCTGGAATCAGGCCCATTTTTAAGGCCGTAATCTTTTCTGTGGTGGCATCTGCACTGAGCAGCCAGTTACGAAAATCCCCCACAGTAAAATGCGAGATCGGATAAAAGACATCAGCATCATGTTCATCCATAATCAGGCGGGTGATTTCATCCTCTTCATAAGGAACCACAGCTTCTTGCAAAAACTGCTGTAATGGTACTTCTGCCAGACACATTTGTGCAGTAACACGCTCGGTTGCATCAGTGGCCACAATCCCTGCCAGCTGATCGCCAGAACGTTCAGGCGTAGCCTTGGCCAACAGGGTTTTTAAATCCTCAAAGACATAATGCTGACTGGCCACATTAATCTGATACAACATAAGCAAGTTCTCCCTGCTAGATAATTTATTTCAATTCCTTTTCTGCTGCCTCGATACGGGCAAATTCTTCTTCCGGTGTCCCGGCCACCAGATGATGGCGGCTATACAGCAGAAAATAGAGAATCAGTGCAACGTAAATGGCAGCTGCCATTAACCAGACTTTTGGATCGACCAGAAAGCCTGCCACCACGGCAATCGCAGCAAGTACCAGCGCAATGGACGCAGTCACAATACCGCCCGGTGCCTGATAAGGACGTACCAGATTCGGCCGGGACAATTTCAGTTTGATATAAGACATCATCATCAAAACATAGGAAATGGTGGCACCAAAGACCGCCATCAGAATCAGCAGATCACCTTCACCTGAAAGGGACAGCAGGAAGCCAATAATCCCCGGAATAATGATGGCCAAATAAGGTGCATGATTGCTGTTGGTTAAGGACAATTTTTTCGGTAAATAACCGGCACGTGAGAGCGCAAAAATTTGACGGGAATAGGCATAGATAATCGAGAAGAAACTGGCAATCAGACCAGCGAGACCGACAAAATTCACGAAACTTGCCATCATAATCAGGCGGGTGATTTCATCCTCTTCATAAGGAACCACAGCTTCTTGCAAAAACTGCTGTAATGGTACTTCTGCCAGACACATTTGTGCAGTAACACGCTCGGTTGCATCAGTGGCCACAATCCCTGCCAGCTGATCGCCAGAACGTTCAGGCGTAGCCTTGGCCAACAGGGTTTTTAAATCCTCAAAGACATAATGCTGACTGGCCACATTAATCTGATACAACATAAGCAAGTTCTCCCTGCTAGATAATTTATTTCAATTCCTTTTCTGCTGCCTCGATACGGGCAAATTCTTCTTCCGGTGTCCCGGCCACCAGATGATGGCGGCTATACAGCAGAAAATAGAGAATCAGTGCAACGTAAATGGCAGCTGCCATTAACCAGACTTTTGGATCGACCAGAAAGCCTGCCACCACGGCAATCGCAGCAAGTACCAGCGCAATGGACGCAGTCACAATACCGCCCGGTGCCTGATAAGGACGTACCAGATTCGGCCGGGACAATTTCAGTTTGATATAAGACATCATCATCAAAACATAGGAAATGGTGGCACCAAAGACCGCCATCAGAATCAGCAGATCACCTTCACCTGAAAGGGACAGCAGGAAGCCAATAATCCCCGGAATAATGATGGCCAAATAAGGTGCATGATTGCTGTTGGTTAAGGACAATTTTTTCGGTAAATAACCGGCACGTGAGAGCGCAAAAATTTGACGGGAATAGGCATAGATAATCGAGAAGAAACTGGCAATCAGACCAGCGAGACCGACAAAATTCACGAAACTTGCCATCCAGGTATTGGCACCATAGACCGCCACCAAGGCATCCACCAGCGGTGCACCGGAATTTTTCAGCGTATCTGCACCTGCTGCGCCAGGACCGAGTAACAAAATACTTAGCGCAAAGAATGCCAGAATCAGCATGGAACCAATCAGGCCACGCGGCAAGGATTTAGCTGGCTCTTTGGCCTCCTCTGCTGCCAGCGGGACACCTTCAACTGCCAGAAAAAACCAGATCGCATAAGGCACTGCTGCCTAGATGCCCAGATAGCCCAATGGCAGGAAACTGCTTGCACCCGCCGCTTCCGTACTGACCGCAATATCAAACAGGTTTGCACTATTAAAATGAGGCAACATGCCAAAGATAAACACCATCAAGGCAACCGCAGCAATTGCGGTAATCACAAACATGATCTTGAGTGCTTCACCTGCACCTTTCAGATGCAAGCCCATAAAAACCAGATAGCTCACCAGATAAATGATCCAGCCGCCAATACCAAACAAGGCTTCGCAATAGGCACCAATGAAATAGGCAATTGCTGCCGGAGCAATGGCATATTCAATCAGGATGGCACTCCCGGTCAGATAGCCGCCAAAGGGACCAAAAGCAGTACGAGCAAAACTGTAACCCCCACCTGCAGTCGGCAGCATGGTCGACATTTCGGACATGGCCAGGCACATACACAGATACATGAATGCCACCACAATGGTCGCAATAAACATGCCTCCCCAACCCCCCTGTGCCAAACCAAAATTCCAGCCAGCGAAGTCACCGGAAATCACATACGCGACCCCCAGACCGACGAGAAGCAGCCAACCTACGGCGCCTTTCTTGAGCTGACGTAAGGCAAAATAATCTTCTTGTACTGCTGTTTCAGTCACACTGGTATCAATCACACTTTTTGATTCTGACATAGCAACCTCGTTGTTTTTATCGTTGTTCCCTGGAGATATGCATAAGCCATACCAGTTCCGCAGGCTTTAGTGAAGACAGTTGAGACGCTGCCTTTCAGCGATGAAATGCGTTATAATTATCCACCTTCTCATTTATACACCCGAGTTATATGGCGTATCGTCAACAAAGTGTATCGCTTGATCTTGATACTGACGTCACACATCAATGTACGCTGCACTACAGCCGTGATCAGCATCTGATTGGAATTATTGAATTTAGTAAGCCAAGCTTCCTGCTTCGCTGGCAAGATCTGGAATATTTCCGTCGTCGTACCGAAGAATTTTCCGTGATGCCTTTTCCGGACTGTGTCAATGCGATGATTATCGATATTCGAGATGTAACGGCATGGCTGGATAATGAAGTGCCGATTATTCCATGGCGTTTACTGGAAGAAGACTGTCCAGTGCGCCTGGTGGTGCCTGCAGACCGTATTGAGCACTATGCCGGATTTTTTGAACCGACCTGGCTCAGTCCCGATGTCGAAACCGCCATTCAGGAAATCCGTGAATCAATGGATATGTTTGTGCATTAAGCTTGAATCGAAAAAACCTCCGCAATGTGCAATGCCGTTTACTTAAGCATTTGAATCATTTTGGAATTCATTAGAGAATCCGATGTCAGGTTTGGCATCGGATTTTTTTATGGTATTTCAGCAGGATATTTTAGATCTTAACAATCTGTTTAAGCTCTCGAATCTGAGTACTTTTATTCACAATATCCCCGTTGAGTGGGTCAAGTCCACACTCAGGTTGAGCAGTCCCGCGACTATTCGCAGGCGGTGCTTGCCTGCGGATCAGGTACTTTGGCTGGTTCTTGGAATGGCGATTTTCCGTGATGTCCTCATCCATGAAGCAGCAAGAAGACTCAATATTTGCACTCAGTGGTTAGCCTCTTATGACTTGCTGACGCGCATTAGTCTAACCAATACACGTAAACATCTTGGTGCAGATTCTGTGGAGTGGCTATTTCACCAGACCGATCAACACTGGGGACAAGAGCATTATCCGGCTGGGCTGTCGGAACTTAGACAGGGATAGGTAGTTTGTTTTAGAGAGGCCTACAAGGCTTCGGAGAGTCAAAATGTCAAAAAACCGTTATCCCCTAGATATCACAATCCTGCTCCTGTTAAGGGAACCGCATTGCCTTCAAGCAGGAACTTTTGCTCATAAATCCTTCAGCCTTACCAGTAATTCTCGACTGCGATATTACCTTCACCACGACGGTTCATGGTCAGGCCACGAGCTTTTAAAGCCTCTTTGGTGTCATCGACCATATCCGGGTTACCACAAAGCATGACATGCGTCGTTTCCGGATTAAGCGCGATACCTGCTGCCTTTTCCAGCTCACCATTGGCAATCAGAATCGGTAAACGGTCGTGCAAAGGTGCATCGGGTTCACGGGTAATAATCGGGATAAATTTAAAACCGGTATGCCCTTCGCCAAAGGTCTCGGCGATTTCCTGAATTCGGTCCACATAAGCAAGTTCCGCTCGGGTGCGCACACTATAAACCAGATTGATTTTTTCGTATTTG
This sequence comes from Acinetobacter lwoffii, assembly GCF_024129735.1. Taxonomy (GTDB): domain Bacteria; phylum Pseudomonadota; class Gammaproteobacteria; order Pseudomonadales; family Moraxellaceae; genus Acinetobacter; species Acinetobacter lwoffii_H. Next base: position 10,732 of record NZ_JAMXXK010000066.1, read on the forward strand.
CTCCAGGTTTCAAAGTCTTGCAACATGCAGATAAACGGTGCCAGCCCCGTGCCGGTACCCAGTAACCATAGGTCTTTAGGCAAAGGCAATTGATAACGTGCCAGAGTCAGATAACCATAAGGAATTTTTTCCAGATGCAGCTCATCCCCTACTTTGAGGTACTGTAAATTGGAGGTAAATTTACCTTCAGGAACGACAATCGAGAAAAACTCCAGAGTTTCATCAAAAGGAGATGACACCACCGAATAGGCACGAACCACCAGTTCATCCCCCACTTGCAAACCAATACGCGCAAACTGCCCTGCAGTAAATTTGAAATGTGCCGGGCGTGTCATCGTAAAACTAAATAATGTATTGGTCCAACGGTGTACAGATAAAACTTTTTCTCGGGTAAATTTTTCAATTGACATGATTTCAACGTGGCATGAAAGACTGCGCTCATGGTAGCATGGCAACATAATTTATTAATATTTTTTTAAATGTTAAGGCTCTACTCATGCGCATGACTTTACGCCAATTGGCTGTTTTTGTAGCAGTGGCACAAGAGGGTACCGTAACGAAGGCTAGCGATGCCGTCAAGCTTACACAAAGTGCGGCTAGTATGGCTTTAGCAGATCTGGAAGATGGTCTGGGTGCTCCACTATTTGACCGTCTAGGCAAACGTTTACAGCTAAATGACCTGGGGCGCTTTCTTCTCCCTCAAGCCCTGGAAATTTTAGGCCGCTGTGAATCCTTTGAACAAGTTGCTAAAGGTGAGCTTCAAAGTATCGATTTACGTTTAGGTGCAACCCTGACGATCTCAGATTACCTGATTCCTGACCTGATGGCCGATTTCTTGAAAATCAAGCCGCAAGCACATTTACAGCTTCAAGTCGGTAATACCCGTCAAATGATTGAAGCGGTGAATCAGTTCCAGCTGGATCTGGCCCTGATCGAAGGATCTTGTCATTTGCCACAATTGCAATGTATCCATTGGCGTGATGATGAGCTGGCTGTGTGCTGTGCGCCAGACCACCCTCTTGCGCAATTGAACCGTGAACTAACCGCTGAAGATTTCAAATCTGTAGAATGGATTTTGCGTGAAGAAGGTTCAGGTACCCGTGAGGTGTTTGACAATGCCATCTTGAAAGATGTACCAGATGCCAATATCCGTCTAACACTCGGTCATAATGAAGCGATTTTAAAAATTGTAGCGGGCGGAATTGGTATGTCCTGCATTTCCAAACTTGCGATTGAGCCTTTACGTGAAAAAGGTCAACTGGTAATTCTGGATACACCATTCTGGTCGCTGACTCGTCCTCTGTTTATGCTGGTACATCGCCAGAAATATCAGGGTCCAGGTCTGAGAGCCTTTATGAATTTTTGTGAAAGCTAAAATATTAGAAGCACCTTCAGGTGCTTTTTTTAGGATTCATCAAAACTGACTTTCACATGGTATCCCATCGCCGTCACCATCCATTTTAGTATTTGGACAGTTACGAATGAAAAATAATGCTTCCTCATAAGAACCCATCTGACTACAGTGTTCTCGACCATCGCATTTAAATTGAGATACAGATGGCGAAGTCGTTTCTGAAGTTTTCGAATTAACTGGGTTACTTTGGCTTCTTAACTCAGTGCCTTGATTTTCCAGGTTCTTTCTGCCCTGCTCAGATAATCCTTGCATAGGTAGATCACCTTGCGCTGCTCGCTGTTCAGCGACAATTCGTTGCTGCTCTACCATCAGTCCTTCCAGCTTTTGCTGTTTTTGAACTTGGTAGCTTTGGTATTTGTTATAAACAAGAACAGCAAGAATCATCATAATCACCAGTCCTGATATTGTGATTATTTTTGATGTAGTTGATGATTTTTTCTTTTCATAACGTAGAGAAGCTCTGGTTTCAGTATCTCCATGTAGATCATTGTTTTGTGTAACAGGAACTTCTTGCTTAATATCCAAGCGAATAATATGGTTTGCCTTAAACTTTCCATTATCTTCCACAATCAAAAACTTTAATTTTTCCCCCATTTTTGGCGGAATATTTTTATTGGGAAAGTCTTTGACATGGAAAAATAAATCTTTGGATTGCCCTTCGATCTGAATAAAACCAAAACCACGATCTTCGTTATAGGTTTTGATTTTCCCCTCTTGAAACATAATTCGCTCTTATCTTTAATATTTTTTATGATTGTAATCAAAAAGAGACTGAAAATCTTTTGTAAAATTCTCTAAAGTAGAAACATAAAAACTAGAAGTGCATCTTATGGCGGAAGAATAGATCCCTAGTTAAAAGTAAAAAAAATAAAATTTCTGTTTTTATTTATACTTCGCCAAAAATCATAAAACCAACAGCTGATGCCAATGCCAGCCATAGGGTCGGACTAAAGAAAAGTGAATTACGTACAGGAACACCGACTGTGGGTGCCAAGGATTGCAAGGCGACGACTTCTGGCACAAATTCATCCTGCACTTTAATATCCAGACGTACCATGTTGTCTAATTTCATGCTGCCTTGTTGTGGAATGATTCTAAATTTAAGCCGCTCTCCAATTTGTGGTTCAATTTCAGGCGAAGGTAAATCCTGTAACTCGAAACTTAAATCTTGAGCTTCTCCTATCAACTCCAAAGTACCCATACCACGTTCGGAATCGTAAGTTTTAATTTTTCCATCCGTAAACATGACACTTTTCTCTATAGAATTCATTTAATTTGTATTCTAAGCCAAAGGAAATGTTCAGCATTGTTGCTGTTTGGTGGATTTTTTATGTGCTGTCTGTCTCTTTGAATATCTAAACGGTGGCACTATAAAAAAGAGGCTCGAAAGCCATTGCTGTCCCACAATTTTTCACAAGAGGAAGCTCATTTGAGCTTCCTCTTGTTTTATGGGTATTTTATCGGGTGAAAATAAAGCTTT
>NZ_JAMXXK010000067.1 GCF_024129735.1 Acinetobacter lwoffii
GGCATTTTTGGATTTTTCTTGTTTTATTAAATATTTGATATTTATATTAATATACAAGTGTATTGCGTATAACGGCCATTATGTTAAATAGAAAATTTCTAGAAATAATAGAAAAGATTATTTATTAATCAAAAAATATCTTACTAATTAGTATAAATTTATTGCAAATTTTTATTTATATTTCCAATATATACAAATCCTTTAAATCAATGATTTATGGGTTTTTATATAACTTCAATATTCATGAGATATACAATGAAAAAACTGCTTTTGGTATCACTTCTTGGGGCTGTTGCAGCAACTACGGCCAATGCTGGTAATACAACAATTCAGCCATATGTAGGCGCTGGCTATACATTTTTAAATAACGATGATGTTGATGTACATTTTCTAGGCCTGAATGGTGGTTTGCAATTTAATGAATATGTTGGTGCTGAAGTATTCTGGAATAAATCTGTGAATGACATCGAGTTCGATGGCGATTTAGAAGAATTTGGTGTAAGAACTGATGCCGATGTTCAATACTATGGTATTGGCTTAACAGCTAAATATCCTTTAGCAAATAACTTTTATGCTAAAGGTATGGCTGGTTATGCACGTGTTGACCTCGATGTAGATGCTACTTTTCAAGGTTATACAGTTTCAACTAGCGAAGATGATTCAGGTTTAATCATTCAGGCTGGAGCTGGCTATAACTTCACTCCAAACTTGGCTGCAGAAGTAGCTTATACACACGTTAATGCGTTTGATGGCTTTAATGGTGTAAATGCTCAATTAAAATATAACTTCTAATTTGTTGAGTTAAAGAGCGAGGAGAAAATCCTCGCTTTTTTTATCAAAAGAGTATAGCTGAATGATAGCGAGCCAAATCGCATACAATATCTATCATTAGACTTAATGCAATAATTAAATGATGTTGTTATCATTAATCTAATAGAATTAAGATTAAATGATAGAAATGAATACACGTATTTATCTACGAGCTTCAACTAAAGATCAAGATGCAAAAAGGGCTTTGCAGATTCTTCAGGATCTAAACCAAAACTTGAATTTGGGTGAAACCATTGTGTACGTGGAAAACTATAGTGGTACGAAGTTAGACCGACCTGAATTGAATAAGCTGCTGTCAGAAGCAAATCAAGGTGACACCTTGTTGGTTGAAAGTATTGACCGATTATCACGCCTAACCCAACAGGATTTTCAAGAGCTGAAGCGCAGGATTCAGGAGAAAGGACTTCGATTAATTGTGGCAGATCTTCCTACTACCTACCAAATGATTCAAACCAGTGACAGCATTACTCATTCAATCCTGGAACTCATCAACAATATGTTGATTGATCTCCTGGCAACAATGGCCCGCCTGGACAATGAGAAACGTATAGAACGTATTAAGCAGGGCCTGGCACGTTCGGGTTACAAGCCAACAGGTAAGAAAGCCAATGAGGCTAAGCACAAACGAATAAAAGAATTACTAGCAGCAGGCAATATGACTAAGGAAGAAATTGCCAAAGCAGTGAATTGTGGAGTTGCAACTGTTTATCGAGTTGCTAAAGTCATTTAAAAAGGCTTGTATCAGTGCTTCCCTTATGTCATATCTATTTACAAAGGAACAAGGCATTCTTAAAGATCAAAAGAAGGGATTAATGATGAAAAAGCATTTGATTTTCCTTGTTTTTATAGTGATGGTTTTTATTTTAGCTCTAGTTGTAAAGATTAATAATGATCATAAAAAAGGGCAAGCATTAAAGAAATTGGAACTAGTTGGAAAGCAAATCCATTAGGTAAAAATTGACTTATACTTATTTAAATAACGCTAATAACTAAGCCCAAAGAACACCTAGACCCAGTGCTACACACGCTTAGTTTTTTATATTTTAAAAGAGCATTTTAGCAAATATCATAAAAGACCGATCTATTCTCAAGCCGGTTTTTTATATCGCCGAGCATCATGGCTTCATCATAGATATATGAATATTAAGATAAATAAAAAGCCCTATAGTCTCTCCCGTTACTATAAGGCTTATAAAACGCTGTAATTTTTTTCTTAATTACCTACTTTTCGATGTAAGTTATGAATATATTTTACCTATTGGTAAAAATAAAGATATAAGACAAAAGACGAATACGTTAGGAAATCAGTTTAGAAGCTATTAATTTCGTATAACCGCCATTATGTTAAGTGGGTATGTTTTTCCGCTGAATAGTGAATTAAGAATGCTCTATAAAATCATTTGTTATTTGCCTTTTAAAGAAGGATTTATCTATGGGAAAGTGGCAATTAATACTTTCTTTACTTCATCTGACGTATTTGGATCTACTTTAAGCTCATTAACGGCTTCAATAATCCGTTTACGAACAGCTTCATTCTCTGGCAGTGAACCCTTAATCTCATGTTCTTTCTGAGTGAGTAGCGAAGCATTATTAAGAGCACCCAGAGCCAAAATTTGAACCTTTGGGTTCGTATCCTTTAAATAAGGAATAATATCGTCTGCTGCTTCAATTGGGTCTAAATTCGTTAGGGATACAAGAATTACACTTAATGCATCAGGGTTCGATTCATTTTGTTTCAACAAATCAACTAGCTTATGGATTTTATCTTCTCGTGAATATGTAGGGCTATCATTAATAGCAATCGTACTTTTTACCCATTTAGGAGGCATTCCATGAGGGAGATTGGGCGCATTGTTAGTGATACCGTCATTAGCATTAAGAGTATTACGGTTGGAACTGATCTTTTCTTGAGTTTCCATCAGCTCTTTACTATGTACATCATCACTTTTTTTGGCAAAAATAAAAAATCCAATAAAAGCTACTACGATTGCCGTAATAACTAAATAAATCAACTTACTATTATTTTTCATATTACCTACGTTTTTAAATAAGAATGTTGTTACATCAATAGAAAAAGCATCAAAGAAACTTTAAATTATATTATTCACCAATTAAATAGGCTCATTCAACGCTTTTTCCAAGAGTTGATATAGTGTAATAATTATTGAGTAAATAAGAGAATTAAGTTAATGAAATACTCAAAAGAAAAAATAGTAAAAGCCCTATTACTTGCTCCTTTACCACTACTTTTTTTCACAGCATTGCTATTTATCATAATGAATCGTGAATATAGTCTATATTCAATTTTTGTGGTTTTTGCAGGGCATGGTCTTGTTTACTTAGCTTATAGTATTTTGACAGTACCTTTTAGCTTTATGGTCTCAATTCTTTTAAATCGTTATAGTATTCTTAATTTGCTAACTATCTGTATTAGCTCTTTAATTATTGCTATGCCATTTTTTGTTCTTTTTGGATGGAGCCATACAGGAGAAGTTTCGAAAGAATGGTGGAAGATGTATACCGACACTTGGACTATCTTTATGGCTCTAATTCCAGGCTTGTCTTATTGGTTATTTTTAACTGATTTTAAAGTTAAAGAATTATTAAAGAAAAAAATAATATATTTCAATATATTAGCTTTTGTTTTGACTTATTTGTCTTTGTTTCATCAGAAATATACATTGATAGACCGGATAGTTGTAGACAAGCTTGGAAAAGTTGAAGTTATAGGAGGAGGATTTCCATTACAGTTTTTAGTAGATGGTGAAATATCTCCAGGCGGTAGTATAGCGCTAGATCCTTTAAATATTATTATAGGAATAGATCAATTCATTTTTTTATATTTTATTCTTGATTATTTATTTTGGCTTATGTGTCTTTTAGTCAGTTATGCGTTTTTTCGAAAGATAAAAGTGAAATTATAATGTCTAAAATATTTATAAAATTAGGAATTTTACTTGTAGGTCTATGTCTACTTCTAATCATTAATTCATACAAACAGAAATTAAATCATGATAAAGAGATGGCAACACAGACAACAATACTTTTCTTTAATTCACTTGCTAAACATGATCTAGAATCAGCAATCAAATATGTTTGGCCAGATGCGCGATTACATGAAGATTTAAAAAGTTCTGAAAGGTTTCTCTCTTTCAAAGACTCAAAAATTTTAGAAGTAGTAAGGATTAATTATGATTCAGCGGAAAGTAGACCTGAGTATTATCAAGAATTTTATAAAATTATTTCAGTGATGGTAAAAGTTAAAGTCGTCCATATAGATGATGCTGGTAGTCCAGTAGGTGACTATATTTTATTTATTACTCTTGTGAAACAATCTCCTCAATCTGATTGGCTAATTACAGAATTTGGTAGTGGGCCTTAAGATAGTAATTATAGAGAAAAGCTAAAATTAACATAATACACCTTATACGAAATGCGTTATAATTCTCTTGAAAATTCAACGCTGTAGTTCCTAGTTGATAGCCCGAACATCCCTGTTCGGGCTTTTTTTATGATTTTTCACGTTCCACGCCTATTCTTTGATCAATGTTCCATAACTTTGTTCATATGAGTTAAACAATCGTGGTTAATCATAGGGTCTAAAAAAACGGCTCCAAAAGCCTCTTTTTTCGGGTTCAGTCTCCACCTGTTCAGGGATCGTAACCCGTTTAGCCTCAGCAGTAGTCAATCCGTCATGTTTAGGCTGAGTTTGAATCTTTGCTTCTACAGGAGCTTCTTTTGGTTGAGTAGTCAATCCATCATAGTTCGACTCACTTTTTGACCTAGTATCTGTTGCTATATCTAATTTTGGGTCGATAGAACTAGTTATATAAGCTTTCGGAGCCTCTAGTAAGCGTTGTATCGCTTCAATTTGCTCATCTTTAACGTGTAATTGATCATTTTTAGCTTTTAGTTCCTCTCGTTGGAACTGCTCACGCTCATGAGCCTGTTCAAGCTGTTTTTGAAGCATGTAAACCTGTTGTTCTAGCAGGTGAACTTCTGACAACTTTCGTGTTTCAGTTGTCTGTGAACTGTTTACATTTCTGGATGGTTCACCAAAGACTCTAATAGCTTCGGCAAGATCAATTTTACCGTCACTGTTCTTACTTAAATTACCTTTATTAATTTGCTTATAAATGGCTTGACGAGTTATTCCGTAGAGGTTTGAAAGCTCAATAACAGATAGTGATTTCATCTTATGATTTTGGTTGTCTATTATGTAAACTAAGATACATTAGCAAGTAGTCAACCGCTACACACAATTGATCTTTATGCCTTAAAACCTAAATTTTTAAGATGAGGAATAAGTTGTTTTTGTTGGATTGGATCTCGCAGCATATCCTTAATTTTAATAGCTAAATCGTCATAACTTTCACCTTGTTGTGCTAGGTGAGATACTTCATGTAAGCGTGAAAGCTGATTACCGAACATATTAATTTGTGAATCTGTCAATTTATAAAAATTATTCTGTTTGGATTTATGCTCAATACTTTTTGATTTTTCTTTAAACGTGAAATGAATGTGTGTGACTTTTCGACCTGTCTTTATTTGCTCGTAAGATACATTTAAAGGGCTATGTTCATTGATTTGATCTACAGCAGTATCAATAACCCATCTCTTTAAATCAGCAGACAATGGATATCTTTTCCCTAACTCCAACATACCTCTTAGAGCTTCGATGGAAATCTCTCGTTTTCCTATGGAGCGATATTGCGTTAATAGCTCATAAATACGAATAGCATATGCGCTACTCATACCAGCAATGTCAGATAGAGAGTACTTAGTAAATTCACGGCTTAGATTAGAAATGAACGGCAAAATTTCTTTAGAAAACCGAATTCCTACAACACTTTTACTCTCTAAAAATCGTATGGATTGAATCCATCTCATTTTGATTGATTCATCATCAATAGCTAAATTGATTGATCTGTCATATAAGCGGTTTACACCATCTTTTAGATCTCTATAAGCTGTTTTTTCATGAACCCCAAGTTTTTTTAAATCATCAATAGTTACGCGATAAATTTCATCATCGGTAATATCTTCAGCCCGACTAATCTTACTAATAGCTGCTAAGACAATCCGTTGTTCTGTCGAGCTCAGTTGATATGAAGCCTCAATTACTTGATTTGATTTAACTACCAATTCTTTTTTAGATGTACTCATCATTCTTATTTCAAGAAATTAACTATGAGTAATATAATTCCCTCATAGTTGGTAGTCAATCCCTCATAGTTAAGTAGTCAATCCCTCATAGTTGGTAGTCAATCCCTCATAGTTGGTAGTCAATCCCTCATAGTTAGTATCTGAAAGCCTTTCTGTTAAAGCCTTTCAGATAGCCTAAAAGATTTAAAAGATTTAAAATATATTTAAAAAGAGCAAATTGAAAAATTGCCCTTGGTTTTCGCTACGCTCAAACTCTATTGAATCTCGCTTTCGCTCGATTCGCCGGGGCAATTTTTGAATAATATTTTCGTGACTTTTAGAAAAAGCAAAAGCAACTCGGAATTCGCTTCGCTCATAAGCTTTTTTGCTCGCTACGCTCGATCTGGAGTCAACTTAGGAGACGTAATTTTCTGTTTTTGGGAATTTATAGACTGAAAAAATTGTTTTTCAGGGAGTCTAGGCGCAAATTTTGGTATGTTCGCTCGTAGACACTCGCTCTGATATAGCGATTAAAAGCAAAAAATAGGGGGGTAGGTGCGATTTTTCCACTGATTACCAACCTAACCTACATTCAGAGATAAAACAGGCTTAAAACGCAAATGAGAGCAATTTAAAAGGTAAGGGCTATTGCAATGCAATAGCCCTTGAGGTTGAATTAATTCCAGATCCAAAGAAATAGAATTAATGAAGTCAAAGTAAAACCTTAACTTCTTTAAATTGAAATAGCCTAAGCCATTGATATAACTTAATAAAAACAAATAGTTTATGTTTACTATTCTCAAGCTGTCGTAAATTCTCAGTAACCACACTGAAACGACACTTTCAAAAGTAAATTAATCCTAATGAGTTTTAAAAAGTTTAAGTTTTACATGGTCATATCCTCTTGCGCTGAGGAGTGCGTCAGTAGAAAAAAGCACTACTGAAAGGCTTTTCAACTGTAAGGCTGTTGAAGCCATCTTTATCGAAGGAAAGACTACCTTTTCGTCAATTTGGTGACGAACCTAGATTGTTTTGATTCGTTGTGTTTACTCACAACGCTGAAAATAACCTTTTCAGGGGTGATACTTAAGTGCATCAGCCTGTTGACTTACTTCAACTAGAAAATATCTACGGATTCCGTCCGTATTCAACTTCGCTTGTAGTGAGGGCGACCAAACCCTTACCCACTTTGTCGAACTGCTATAGAAACCACCCATAACAAAATATTTTCAGTTCTCTTTTTTACTTGTGACCACTTACTCTGCTTAGCCTTTCGTCCTCAGAACTTTTTAACAAACCCAACTTTTTACCTAAATTTCCTGGCGGACTTTTGGTCCTTTAAAATGTTGTTTACGGTTTGACCGTTTACTTTTTCAGAAGTTACCCCAAAAAGCTCGTTTTTGCCCTAAATAATGCAGCTTGTGAAGCTGCTCCTACTTGACTAATCTCCCAGTGGCTAAATCGGCTATGAACCGAAACAGTGCTTTGACAAAATCAAAGCTGACCGTGCTCGCAATCGCACGATCCTGCGCCACCTTCCCCATTTATTTCCAACACTACCTGACTGCTATCAGCCTTCCTATAACTTCTAAAGCCCTGCTCATTTAAGAGCTGTCACACGCAAGTCGTCGTTCCGAAAACTCACTTAACAGGTGTCCAATGCAATATGTCATCGGTTTCTTTAAAAATCAGGATAAAGCTCCTACAATCTTTCCCACTTGCTTCACACTTTTCGGTTTTAACCGAAAAGCCAGAAGCTTGTTCGGTTGAGCTATTCATAGTTCACCTGCATTTCTGCAAGATCAACAAACTTCGAGAACAATGTTCCCAGCCATTTGCTACAGATTCCCAAGTTCTACTAGCGCACGTCTCGCTAGTATTGCTCTTTCACTGCACTAGTCCCCTTAGTGGCATTTCTTAGGCGGTATTCCTACCTAAGAGAGGATGTATTTACATCTTCATGTTGGCTTTCATGGTCGCCCAAAGACCACACAACTTGTCATATAGACGGTTGTGCAAAACAGATTTCCTAAAAAGGAACGGGTAGAAGACGTATTGATGCTGTGTAAGTGGAACACTTACACAGCAAGCAACCGTCAGCCCCCTGCGTAGCGCGACCGAGCCATTTGGCATGGCAGTCCGCTTCGCCGAGAGTGGGTATAAAACTACCCTCCTAGTAGCGTCAGACAATTTTTTTGTCTGTCTAGGAGAGCTAACAAGTGATTAAAAGAGGGATGGTCAGCCCCCCTAAATCAAGAGAAACAGGGGAGTTGGTCGCCCCCCCTGCTTGAAATAAGTCAAACAAAAAGAGCACATCCATCTTTAAAAAAAAGAGAACTTGTTTTTAAAGAATGTCGTCTACTGATGACTAATTTAGGCTAAAAAAACATCGGGGGCAACGAATTTCTCGCTCATTTTAGGAACGACTTAACTACGAAATTTGTCGCCCCCGAAACGGAGCAAAGCTCCGTTAAAAAACAGCAAAGCTGTTTTTTTCTTTAAAAGCCTTGCTATGCAAGGCTTTACAAATAATGGCTTTGATTTTTATCAAAGCCATTCCATTTCATCTTATTTACTATTACAGTTTTACTACTACGGAATTTTTTAAAGAAGGTAGGGACATGATTTTTTATGCTACATCAGATGAAATTGCCATGATTGGCATCTTAAAATGCGTGTCCATTGGTAAAGCTACGTTCTATATAAAAGAACTGATTGATTTGGATAACACCCAAGGGGCTTTGACCGCTTTAATTCAGAAATACAACGTGTCGATTGGTAAAGCTACGACTTCACCTGAACAACCCTGTGCTGGGCACCTGGTTGTTCAGATGAATCAGACTTTGCTCGCTAAACGAAAGTGCATGGTTTATCTATTGGTGACGTTGCCGATTGCTGTCCGTTCCCAAGCTGATGTTTATAAAAAATTGGTTGAAAATCTTGAAGTCGTGGAAACAGCTAAAACCACACCTGAGCATAGAAAAAAAATTGCTGTGCAATGGCAGAAAGACTTCATCAAAAAGGCTTTTACTTCTAAAACAAACCCAAACCCTGATAATTTTTTTTGTTTAGAGTGGGAGCATGAAAGGCTCTACATCTACACTAAAGATCAAATTAGAAAACTGGTTTTACGCAGGGCTGAATACACAGATCAGCAAAGAAAAAAGCAATCAGCATTGGACGCAAAACGAGTTGAAAATGGTGAAAAACCTAGAAATCTCAAGACAACTCGTTGGACTTGGAATTTAACTCCTCACTATTCCAAATACCTGAAACGCATTGCTGAATTAAAAATTGAGCAAGCAATTACGGCTAAAAAATCTCAAAAGAAAGCTGAAATCGAAAGACAAAGAAAATTTGAGAATCGTAAGGCTACATCTGAAAATAAAACGGCAAGTTCTCCGACCAAAAAAGAAGTAAGTCGCAGTTCAAAGCTTAGTCCTACTGAGCTTGCTACATGCGTGAGTGATGCTGTTTTTCTAGTGAAGTACATGCCAGCATTTAGTGGTACTGCGAGTGATGTAGGTAAAATTGTCAGCGAAATTGAATGGCGTTTTAATAGTAAAGGAATTAAGCAATCCAAAGCTGTTAGAGCCAAAGATGGAAAAGCTAGAAAAATAGACTTGCCGATTACTAACGCCTTTAAAGTTAAAGAATTGGCAAGTCGAGCAAGGTTTAACGCTTCTAAGTTTGAGTTTAAATATCATTCTTTTGAAGAACTCAAAAATGCTGTTGAGAGCTATAAAGAGGGCTTAAGTGAATCTCAAATAGCCCAAAGGGAAACAGAGATTCTTTCCCTTTATGAGCTTGAGCGAAGAAGAATCGCCAAGAGCCTGAAACAGAAAAATACTGAAGGGGCGAAGCTCAATCGCTACAAAGTTGATCTTAAAATCAAGGGAAGCCTTGCAAAACGGATTTTGAAATTTACCGGTTTTAGGACTACGGCACCGATTAACCGGAATGAAAAGCTCTAAACGTGATTTGGACACTATAGAGAGGTTCTAACAGTCAAATTTCGTATAAGAGATTTTATGTTAAATTACTAACTATAAATTCTATTTAAAACATATATTTATTTGTCTTTTTACATTAATGTCTTAAACTGGCAAAATGTAAAATCAACAACTTACATCAAATCTAATTGAATAAATCCACATTACAGTTCTAAACTCAATGGATTTTTCAGTTTAGAAAAATAGCGGTTTTTTACAATATAGTTGTAAACCTAGCCTTTCCAAATTGGTAAAACTTCTTCAAAGGAAACTAGATAGATGGTTTGGAAGATGAACTCGTTTCATTATGGTTGGTATTTTCACCGTTACCCAATCTTTTTGTTTCTGTAACTGCTTGAGATTTTATTAAAATTACAATACCTAAAACAATAATACCAACCACAAGAACTATTAATAGAATTTTATTCTTTTTCATAAGATTTTATAAAAACTGCCCAAATTTAAAATTGCAATCTTTTGCAGATGTGTATTGAGAAACAGCTCACCCATTATCTAGGGTTTCATAGTGTGTACCGGATACATTCTAAAATCTTTTATCACTTTTAGGATCAACAAACCCTGCTCTAACACGATACCCACTTGGGTTACTTGAATTATCTGTTCGTTGGTTGCCATTAGTAGCTTTTTGATCTGTTTTTGCATATAGATTTTTATGTACACCTGTTAAAGCATCATAAGAAATAGATTCGTTATACCAACCATATCCAAAACTTGGAATATATGCTTCTGTAAAATTTGACATTTTTTTTAATCTCTCTTTGTTTACAACTATATTGTTAAAGTTTAGGACTTTAATGTCCAGTTTACGTTTGTGTTGTCAAATCACATTATTTAATAGTTATGCCATAGTTTTTCTTATCATATTTAGCTACATAAGGAGCTACTTCGTGATTAATCTTTTTATCACTTTTATCTAGGTATGAAAGTTTTATCGAATCCTCATTATGATGCTCATAATTAATGGCGTATTTATATTCTGAATAAGGATAAAGAGTACCTAAACTATAAGTTTTTTGAGCGCTAATATAAGTTATTTTAAGGTCGGTAATTGGGTAATCAGTCTGATTTTTAATAGAAATATATCCAGTTTTTTCAAATGGCTGGCATCCTATAAGTAGAAATAATACAAGACAGTAAAATAGGCTATTCTTCATTTTGATAGTTCTGTTAAATTGGCCTTATGAGTTTATTAATAACGATAACTTGTGAGATATCACAGCTATTATCTACTTCTGTTATCCAGGAATAATTGTTTTTTTCTAAAGGGTAAGATTGTCCCCCTCCATACGCTGCTTTATCACCCAGAAAATAAGTATCTGAATCTACTTTTAAACTATGAGTTTTACTATCCCAATTTATAGTTTTCGTAGCAAAAATTGGCAGAACTTTAGAGCCATCAGTATGTTGTAGGTATAAACATTTGCCTTCCCTAATAAGCTTAGCTTCACCATAACTTGCATTATCTGCTCCACCTGTGTATTTGATGCGTGGAATACTTACATTTGAATCAATTTTTTCTGTAATTGGACTACAGGCTACAAGCGGACTGACTAAGAAAAATACAAATTTTTTCATATATTGAAACCTGTATGAGTATTTAATGCTAGGGTAATTAAAACAAACCATATCAGAATAATTTGGTCATGAATTGTATAAAAATTTATAAAAATAGGTAGGAGGAAAACATGAGCATGAAAATTCAGTTTTATATTTTAGGATTCAGTTTGTTTTTTCTAAATGGCTGTTTTTTCGATACTAATGAAATCAATAACAGCAACAATAAATCCAATATCGATCCATCAGTATCCGCTGAAAATACTAATATCAAACCTATGAAAAGCGACTATAAGCAATTTTTTATTTTAGCTAAAGATGTAAGGTTTGATCCAAATTTAGCTCAACTAGAAGCAATCTTTCAAGGAAATTTAACTCTTCATAATAATTGCTTATCTATCATAGTAAGAGGTGATAGAGAAACTATGCATACTCTAGTCATACCTAAACAATATGAGGTCTTTTTCGATAATTATAATAAGGTGATAGGTCTAAAAAATATTAAATCAAAAGAGCTTTATAGATTAGGTGAGTCTTTACAATTTTCAGGAATAGCTTTTGATGATGAAAAAATGAAGTTAGGTGAAAAGCTACCTGATTACTGTCCTCCAAGATTCGCTTTACCTGGAAGTATTGAAAAATTAAAAAAATAACTTATTCGTCATTTTAAATCTACAGGCTTAATATTACTTCATAAAGAACAAGGCTTAGTTCTCGTTCTTTATGGATGATTTTTCAAATCATTCAACATAGCATCACGCAGAATTTTGTTCATTCGTGTCTGATAGCCTTTACCTTGAGCCTTTAACCACTGCATAACATCGGCATCAATGCGAACAGTTGTCACTTGTTTAGTTGGCTTATAAAACGGATTTTGAACTGCATTTTTCCAAAAGCTTTCATCAAGTTCAGGAATATCCGAAAAGTCTATTTCACTGTCTGGGCGTTTAGCCAGGGCTTCGAGTCTTGCCTTTTGTTCTTCAGACAAAACAGGAGACTTATTCAAATCCATTTTGTAGGTAACGATTTTGCTCATATTGTTTCCTCTCTTTTTTCTCTGCCTGTCGTGCGGAAATAATACGGATATGATCAATCCCATTATGATCTTGTACAGTATGA
The DNA here is from genome assembly GCF_024129735.1 of Acinetobacter lwoffii. Classification (GTDB taxonomy): domain Bacteria; phylum Pseudomonadota; class Gammaproteobacteria; order Pseudomonadales; family Moraxellaceae; genus Acinetobacter; species Acinetobacter lwoffii_H. The sequence goes on from NZ_JAMXXK010000067.1 coordinate 12,663, forward strand.
GCCACTAATAAAACTGTTTGGCCGTGTACGAGACCTATCGCTTGCCAACGATATTCACCATTTTCAAAGCGATCCTGTTTGAAGACGGCATAAGCATCATAAAAAACCAATGTTGCATCTTCAAAAGCTACACCATGTTTTTTGAGGTTTGTATCTGCTTTATGCTCATCCCATGAAAACTCAATTTCCATAGTTGCATCGCTTTTTGTTAATATAAAAATGTTAATACAAAATTGTAAATTTTGCAAAGTTCTTCCATTTTTTATTGGCAAAAGCTTACAGAATCGAACATAAAAAAGCCGACTTGTTTCAAAATCGGCTTTTTGGGCATTTTTGGATTTTTCTTGTTTTATTAAATATTTGATATTTATATTAATATACAAGTGTATTGCGTATAACGGCCATTATGTTAAATAG
>NZ_JAMXXK010000068.1 GCF_024129735.1 Acinetobacter lwoffii
TTAATTTACTTGCTGGCATATACAATTTAGATTGGGTGAAAGATAAACAATTAAATTGATTGAAAAATGATTTATGAAGGAAGTCTAATGATTCATGGAAAATATTATGTTATTGATAATGTTTTAAATGATTAATAAAAATAAGCTTTTTTGAGTTAATAACAGGAAAAAATCGTTATTTTTCGAGGATGGCATGAAATTCGCTTTGTTCATTTTATTCCATCTGTCCAGCTTTGACCCATCCATTGAAGCAAATATGGGATGATGTGTTAAAGACTTCCTATAGCAATAAAACTTCAAGATCAAGAATAGGTACAAATTTGAAATCAGCACTTTTCAGCATGACAATTTTGGCCTTGGCCATGACTACGGGGCAAGCCTCCTGGGCAAAATCATCTGCACATCCGGATAAAGTTTTAAACCTGGCTTTTGAAGCACCTGATGATGGTTTTGATATGGTCAAAACCTATAATTTTTATAGTGGTAGCGTTGCTGAAGCCATTTTTGAACCCTTGTTGCGTTATGACTATCTGGCGCGGCCTGCAATCCTGGCTCCAAATACAGTCGAATCTTTACCCAAGGTTGAGCAGGATGGCAAAGTTTATACCTTTAAAATCAAGCCAGGAATTTATTTTAGTCCTGATCCTGTATTTCAGGGCAAGAAGCGTGAACTGGTGGCGCGTGATTATATCTACTCCATGCAAAGGATCATGGATCCCAAAAATCATTCTCCTTCTTTTTCTTTTATTGATGGAAAAATCCTTGGGGCAGATCAGGTCATCCAGCAGGCTAAAAAAACTGGCAAGTTCAACTACGATGCGCCTATTCCCGGTTTAAAAGCACTAGATAAATATACTTTACGAATCACCTTGACCCGTTCCGATCTGAATTTTCCATATATTCTGGCCTATGTGGCTTTTAGTGGTACCGCACGGGAAGCGATCGAACATTATGGTCATCGGGCAGGTCAGCATCCGGTTGGAACAGGAGCGTATCAGTTACACAAATATGTTCCGCGTAGCCGTATTGAACTGACTGCCAACCCGAATTATCGCGGTTTTGTCTGGAACTTTAAGGGCGATGGTTCCGAATGGGATCAACGTATTATCAAAGCCATGCAAGGCAAGCAGATGCCGCAAATTGGCAAGGTCAAAATCAGTATTATTGAAGAGGAACAGTCTCGCTGGCTGGCTTTAAAGTCTGGACAACTGGACTATGACAAACTCACTGCGAGCGGCGCCGAACAGGCACTGGAAAATAAGCAGCTGAAAAGTGAATACAAGAAAAAAGGCATCCTGCACTATCCGAATAAAGAACCGGAAATTACCTATACCATCATGAATATGCGTGATCCGTTAATTGGTGGGAATTCACTGGAAAAAATTGCCTTACGTCGTGCTCTCGCCTTGTCCTATAACCAGAAAGAAGCTATCCAGCAGTTGTACAAAGGTCATGCCGATAAAGCTGAAATGATTTTGCCAGAGGGCGTGGGTGGACATGACCCGACGTATAAAAGCAGTATTGCTTATAACCCATTACTGGCCAATAAACTGCTTGACCGCTTTGGCTATAAGAAAGGCGCTGATGGTTACCGAACCTTGCCTGATGGCAAACCTTTGACACTAAAAATGAATTCAACCAGCTCAAGCTCTTCGGTGATTTCTGCAGAGTTATGGAAAAAGAATCTGGATGCGATCGGGGTGCGAATTGAGTTCAAGGTTAGTAATTTTGCTGACAATCTAAAAGAAGCCACCCAATGCAAACATATGATGTGGGGGGGAGCCTGGATTGCGGACTATCCGGAAGGGGAAAACTTTGCCCAGTTACTGTATGGGCCAAATGCGCAGCAAGGCAACCTGAGTTGCTATACCTCAAAAGCCTACGACGCATTGTACCAGACCGCGATGAAACTGCCGCCGCAGCAGCGGACGCCATATTATGAGCAGATGAACCGTCAGATGGAGGCCGATAATCCATGGATTCTGCACAATACCCGTATACGCAACTGGTTGATTCATCCGCATGTACAGGGCTTTAAGGCCCATCCGGTGACCAGAGCAGTTTGGCAATATATGGATATTGAACCTGTTAAAAAATAACTTGAGAAGATTAAGAACCAGTATGAATGTGAATAAAAATACTTTAAAAAAACTGGCCAGTGGGGTGTTAGTGGCCGGTTTGATGATGGCAGGGAGTGCATCGACATGGGCCAGCAATCCTGCCAACCCGAATAAGGTTTTAAAAACAGTATTTCTGGCAGCTGAAACCGGTTTTGATCCGGGTTATATCCAGGACCGTTATTCAGCCAAAATTAATGCCGCGATTTTTGAAACCTTATTTACCTATGATTATCTGGCCTCGCCAGCAAAATTAGTGCCATTGACTGCGGTCAGTCTGCCTCAAGTCAGTGCGGATGGCCTGACTTATACCATCAAAATCAAAAAGGGTATTTATTTTGCCAATGATCCGGTCTTTGGCGGTAAAAAACGTGAACTGACTTCGTATGACTATGCTTATAGCTTGAAACGTCTACTGGACCCAAAGCTGCATTCACCGAACAGCTGGTTGCTGGATGGCCGAATTAAAGGGCTGGAAGCATGGATGGTCCTCACCAAAAAGAATGGCAAAGCCTATGAAAATCCGTTTGAAGGTATTCAGACTCCAGACCGCTATACCTTGGTATTAAAGCTGAATAATCCGGATCAGAATTTTCCGATGTTGCTGGCACATGGGCCTGCCGCTGCAGTAGCTCGTGAAGTGATTGAAAAATATAAAGACAAGGCGGGTTGGGTCATGAATAGGCCAGTGGGAACTGGTCCTTATGTGCTCAGCCGCTGGACACCCGGCTCACGGATTATCTTAAAACCAAATCCGGCTTATCGTGGTTTTGTCTGGGACTTTAAAGCCAGTGGTGCAGAAGATCAGGCCATTGTAAAAGCCATGCAGGGCAAAAAAATGCCTCAAATCGGTACTATTGATGTGCGTGTTATTGAAGAAGCGCAATCCCGGATGCTGGCATTTAAGAAAAATGAACTGGACTTGCTCGAAATTGAGGGTGATATCGTCGTTCAGGCCCTCGATGGTGACAAATTAAAGCCTGAGCTGGCTCAGCAGGGAGTGAAGCTGTCACGTATTTTAGAGCCCTCCATTAGTTATCATTACTGGAATATGCAAAACCCGGTCGTGGGTGGTTTCGCGCCAGAAAAAATTGCCTTACGTCGTGCCATGGCGATGGCATTTTCTGTGGAAAACATGATCAATGTATTACTTAAGGGAGATGGAGCAAAACTGCATATGCCTGTTCCGCCAGGGATAGCCGGCTATTCGCCTGCTTATAAAAGCAGTATTCCCTATTCAGTCAAAGCAGCCAACATGTTGCTCGACCGCTATAACTACAAGATCGGTGCAGATGGCTGGCGAAAGACACCTGAAGGTAAACCTCTGGTGATTGAACTGATTACTGGGAATACCAGTCGGGGCCAGCAACAGGGTGAGTTCTGGAAAAAGACCCTGGACAGTATTCATATTCAGCTGACCAGTAAGGCTATGCCATTCGCTGAAGGCATCAAGCTGGAAAAGCAATGTAAAACCATGTTCAAGAGTTCTGCATGGATTGCCGATTATCCAGACGCTGACAACTTTATGCAGTTGTTCTATGGCAAGAATGTCAATGTCACCAACAATGCCTGCTTTAAACATCCTGAATTCGACCGTCTATACGAACAAACCCAGAGCATGCCGCCAGGCCCTGAGCGTGATCTGCTTTATCGCAAAATGACCCGGATTCTCGAAGTCAACATGCCGACCCTGATGCTCTATAGCACCTACCGTAATGCCTTGACCCAACCCCAAATTATTGGACATAAGTCCCATCCGATTCTGTCTTCAGAATGGATGTATATCGATATTAATACGAAAAAGTAAGAAAAAATCTGGAGATGAATATGAAATCAAAGTCTTTAAAATTAAGTACCTTATGTTTAATGATAATGGGGGGATATCAGGGTGTAGCGGCAGATACCCAAGTACAGCTGCTGCCATTGTTCAAGGCTGCAGAAATTCCGTCTTTATGTGATGCCAGTCTGGCTTCCATGCAAAAAGATATCCAGATATTTGAAAATAAGAAAATTAAAAATAAAGCCAAGGCAGGGCCTTATCTGGCTGAATGGGATGAGTTGCATGCCAAAGCCCGGGATTTCGGTGCTGCAGTAGGACTATATAGTAATGTCGATCCGGATCCTGCATTGCGTCAGGCAGCCGATGACTGTGAACTTAAAATCAGCAAATACCAGACCACCCTGTATCAGAATCCTAAACTGTATGCCCAGTTCAAGAAACTGAAAGCCAGCGATCCGATTGATCAGAAATTTTTAGAAGATATTCTGGAACAGTTTGAGAATACCGGGGTACAACTCAGTGCAGAAAAACAGAAACGACTGAAAGAAATTATTGAAGAAAGTACCAAACTGGGGCAGGACTTTTCCAAAAATGTGCGAGATAACCCTGAAAAAGTTGAATTTACTCCAGCTGAAATGAAAGGCCTGCCAGAAAGTTACATCGCAAATTTAAAGAAAAATGAAAAGGGCAATTATCTGCTTGGCTTTGATTATCCGGAATACCAGCCTTTTATGGAGCTGGCAGAAAGTGATGAAGCACGCAAACGTTACCAGACTGCTTACACGCGTCGCGGGACCGAACAAAACCTGCAATTCATGAAAAATGCCATTGATCTGCGTTATGAAATGGCACAACTTTTTGATAAGGAAAGCTATGCTCATTCTGCGCTTGAATTCCGTATGGCCAAAACTCCTGAAGCAGTGAACGGTTTTCTGGATGAGGTTTATGCCAAAGTTGCACCTCTAGAAAAGCAGGATGTAGAACAATTACGCCAGTTCAAGGCTGAAACTTTAAAAGTTCCGTTAGAGAAAGCAGAAATTACACGCTGGAATCAGGGTTATTGGAGTGAAAAACTGCGTCAGGCCAAATACAAGGTAGACCAGGAAAAATTGCGGGATTATTTCCCGACAGAAGCATCGCAAAAATGGTTATTCGCTATTTCTTCGGAACTCTATGGCATTGAGTTCAAGCCGGTGAAAGTCAAGGCCTGGCATGATGAAGTGGAATATTATGCGGTACATGACAAGGCTACGGGCGAATTCCTGGGCGGATTATATGTTGATAAATACCCGCGTGAAGGCAAATATGGGCATGCAGCTGTCTGGGGAGCTTATGGCGGCAGTACCCTGAATCAGCGTCGTCCGGTATCGGTACTGGTGACCAATTTTAACCGTAAGGGCTTGAACAGCAATGAACTGGAAACCTTTGTGCATGAAATGGGTCATGCCTTGCACGGGATTCTTTCGAAGACCCGCTATACAGAACAGTCTGGTACCTCGGTAGAGCGTGACTTTGTAGAAGCACCATCACAGATGTATGAAGAGTGGGCACGCCGTCTGGAAACCTTGTCAAAAGTAGCAGATTACTGTGAGCCGGCATGTCCTCGGGTGGATGCTGCCATGACCGAGCGCTTAAAGAATGTGAAGAATTACGGCCGAGGCCTGCATTATGCCCGTCAGGCTTTATATGCCCAATATGATATGGCCTTGCATGGTAAAGATGCAAAAAACATTGAGCCTTTAAAACTCTGGCAGGATATGGAAGGTAAAACTGCCTTGGGTTATGTTAACGGTCAGCAGTTCCCGGGACAGTTCGGGCATCTGATGGGCGGCTATCAGGCAGGTTACTATAGCTATATGTGGTCTGAGGTCATTGCCCTGGATATGCTTTCCTCCTTTGGCGATCAGCTGATGGACAAGAAAGTCGGTGCGCATTATCGCAATACGGTCCTGGCTCAAGGTGGTCAAAAGCATGGCGAGCAAATGGTGAAAGACTTCTTGGGTCGTGATCCGGACAGCAAAGCTTTCTTTAATGAAATCTCTGGAAAAAATTAAGGAAGACAAGCGATGCTGGCATATATTATTCGACGGCTTTGGCAAATGATCCCGACCATGCTCGGGGTGATTTTGCTGATATTCCTGCTGTTTAACTGGGTAGGCGGAGACCCTGCCTATATTCTGGCCGGTAAAATGGCCAATGCGGAACAGATTGAAAACATCCGTCAGCAACTGGGTGTGGATCAACCGTATTACGTACAACTCTGGATCTTTATCAAGCAGATTTTAACCTTTGATTATGGGGTGAGCTGGAGCACCGGGGAGTCGGTGGCACAGATTATCACTACCCGTTTGGGGCCCTCACTGACCATTTTGATTCCACTGACCATTCTGCAAACTATTATTTCTATCATTTTGGCTTTGGGGGTGGCTTCGGTTCGTGGTTCTTTGACTGATCGCATGATCATGATGCTGTGTACGATCGGTATGTCGATCAGTATTCTGGTATACATCATCGTGTTCCAGTATTTCCTGGCTTATGAATTGAGCTGGTTTCCGGTACAGGGCTGGAGTGATAATTTCGCCGATAATCTTTTCAAATATGCCTTGTTACCTGTGCTGATTATGTTGGTGGTAAGTATTGCACCAACACTACGCCTGTATCGTAGTTTCGTACTGGATGAAGTTAATCAGGACTATGTACGTACTGCGCGTGCCAAAGGCCTGGGTGAAAACCGTATCATGGGCGTGCATGTCTTGCGCAATGCCTCGATTCCGATTATTACCGATGTCATGGCAGGACTTCCGGCACTGCTGATCGGTGCTTTCCTGATCGAACGTTTTTTTGGTATTCCGGGAATTGGCCGTGAAGTTATTATTGCGGTAGAACGTTCCGATTTTCCTGTGATTAAAGCCATTACGGTCTATGTCGCTGCTGCGACCATGATATTCAACCTGATCGCCGATCTGATCTATAAATGGGTCGATCCGCGTGTACAGTTGAAGTAGGTGAATTATGCTGAGTGCGATATTTAAAAAAGAACAAGCGGCTGAAGCAGCACCTGAATCGGCTTCAACAGGCTTATGGCAACTGGCCATGCGCCGTTTGAAACGTGACCGGATTGCCATGTTTTCCCTGTATGTGGTGCTGTTTTATCTGCTGCTGCTGGTACTGTCAATGAGCGGCCTGATTGCCAAAGACTGGAATAAAGAAGTAGCGGTCAGCTATGCACCGCCGAGTTTTATCAGTGCAGCGCCAGTTCCGGCTGGATCTGATGCAGAACAGGGTACAGAATCTGTGCCTCTACCGGTCAATCCAGTTGATCCTTTAAAAGATGTCATTGCTGAATTGAATGCTGAAATTGCTGCTGAGCAGGGTGCTGGTGCAGGCATCGATTATTATGGAGTGGTCGATCCGCTGGCAGAAGACATGAAGGCCATTAATCAGGAACTCGGCGGCCAGCTGATGGATGAAAGTGGGGAACTCAAGCAAAGTCTGGTCTTCGGTGCCGATAAATGGGGTCAGGATGTTTTACAGAAAACCATCAAGGGGGCTGAAACCTCGATTCTGGTTGGACTGATTGCAGCCTTTGTCGCTGTACTGATTGGGACTGCACTGGGTGCAATAGCAGGTTACTTTGGTGGCTGGGTCGATGATGTCCTCAACTGGTTTTATAATATCTTTACCTCGATTCCCTACCTGTTGCTGGTTTTGGCGATTGCCGCAGTGTTACAGCAGAAAGGTATTTTATCAATCATCCTGATTTTAGGTCTGACTGGCTGGACCGGGGTCTTCCGTTTGGTTCGTGCCGAATACATGAAACATACAGCACGTGAATATGTGCTGGCTGCCAAGGCGATTGGCGTGAGTAATATGCGTCGTATGTTTGTCCATATTTTTCCCAATGTCAGCCATATTGCCCTGGTGCAGATGTCTATTCTGGTGGTGGCATTTATCAAGTCTGAAGTCATTTTGAGCTTCCTTGGTTTCGGTGTGCCTATCGGGGTAGTGTCATGGGGCAGTATGCTAAATGAAGCGCAAAGCGAGTTGATTTTGGGTAAATGGTGGCAACTGGCGGCAGCCTCAATCGCCATGGCGGTATTGGTGACTGCTTTCTCGATGTTTACCGATGCACTCCGTGATGCATTAGATCCAAAACTGAAATAGGAGCGCAACGATGTCTGAAATCAATCCAAGCACAGCACCTGCGCTACTTCGCGTAGAAAATCTGCGAGTCAGTTTTAAAGGTGAAAATAAAGAATATATTGAAACCGTAAAAGGAGTTTCTTTCGAGATTCCGGCCAATACCACGGTTGCACTGGTAGGCGAATCGGGGAGTGGCAAGTCGGTCACTTCCCTGGCCACTATGGGCCTGCTTCCGGCAGAAAGCGCACGTATTTCAGAAGATAGCCAGATTATCTTTGAAGGGAAAAACCTGCTCAAGCTTAAAACCCGTGAAATGCGCCAGATGTGTGGCAAAGACATTGCCATGATTTTTCAGGAGCCGATGTCTTCGCTAAATCCGGTATTTACGGTAGGCATGCAGATTGCAGAAATCTTGCAACTACATTTAGGCATGAATAAAAAACAGGCGCGGCAACGTACCCTGGAGCTCCTCAAAGAAGTGGGGATCCCTGCGCCAGAAACTAAAATTGATGCCTATCCGGGGCAGCTTTCCGGTGGACAGCAGCAACGGGTCATGATTGCCATGGCTATTGCCTGTGAACCGAAACTGTTGATTGCAGATGAACCGACCACCGCTCTGGATGTGACTATTCAAAAGCAGATTCTGGACTTGCTGGAATCGCTACGTCAGCGTCGTCAGATGTCGATGCTGTTTATTACCCATGATCTGGCATTGGTTGGTGAAATTGCCGATCAGGTGATTGTGATGCGCCATGGGGAAATCCGTGAACAGGGTCCGGTTCGGGAGGTGCTGGACCGGCCTCAGGACATGTATACCAAAGCCTTGTTGCACTGCCGCCCGCAACTCTCGCAACGTCCGTTACGTTTGCCGATGATCAGCGATTTTATGAAACAGGATGGTTCAACCTGGCTGGAAGATATTCGTCTGAATACTCAGCTTCCGCAACGTTCACGTGGACTAAAGGGCGGAGAGGAAATTATTCTGGATGTACGGGATCTGCAAAAATCTTTTTATAGTCGTAAAGGACTGTTTGGCAAAGATGAGTTTCAAGCAGTAAAAGGAGTTTCTTTTCAGCTGGCCAAAGGCAAGACCTTGGGGTTGGTCGGGGAGTCCGGTTCGGGTAAAACCACCATTGGCTTGTTGCTGATGCGTCTGCAAAAGGCTACGGGCGGTAAGGCACTGTTTCAGGGTCGGGACATTCTGGACATGTCGGAACAGGAATTTACCCAGTATCAACGTAAAATCCAGATCATTTTCCAGAATCCCTATGCTTCTCTGAATCCGCGCTTTACCGTAGGGCAAATCCTGATGGAACCGATGCAGATTCACAAGATTGGTCAGGATGATGCCGAACGCAAACAAATGGCTCTGGATTTGCTGGAACGGGTCAGCTTGCCTGCTCAGGCTTTTTATCGCTACCCGCATGAGTTTTCCGGTGGTCAGCGTCAGCGGATTGCAATCGCACGTTGCCTGACCTTAAAGCCTGAGATTTTGATCTGCGATGAATCGGTCTCGGCACTGGATGTCTCAGTACAGGCGCAGGTGCTGAATTTACTGCAAGATTTACAGGATGAATTTGGACTCAGCTATATCTTTATTTCACATGATTTGTCGGTAGTGAAATATATTTCAGATCAGATCATGGTGCTGAATCATGGTGAATTGGTGGAAATCGCCAATTCAGATGAATTGTATCAATCTCCACAGCATGAATATACCAAGCGTTTACTCGGTGCCATTCCGCAAGGGATTCCACAAAGTGCCTGATGCATAAGGCATAAAAAAAGTCAGGCAATGTGCCTGACTTTTTTTATTTATCTTAATTAAAACTTTTTAAAGCCTTTGTTGATACCGTATGGACGACGCGGCGCATTTTCATCACGCTCTTCACGACGACCAAAGCCTTGATCCGGACGGTTTTCACGACGCACAAACTGAGTGCCATTCTGGTTTTCAGCTCTGTCACGACGACCATAAGCATTGTCATCACGACGCTCACGGCCAGTATTATTTTGTGGTTGCTCATCACTGTCACGACGTTGCTGACGCAAGAAACCACCACGGCGTGCAGCCATCGGTTTGTCCTGCATACGCTCGTTACGGCGTTTCGCCATACCAAACAAGCCAGTGCCTTGACGTGGCTTCAATTCCACAGCTTTGGTCAGGTTGTCGATATCGTTTTTATCCAGTTCAATCCAGCGACCAGTACGCAATTCACGTGGCAGAATCACAGTACCATAGCGGGTACGTAGTAGACGGCTGACTTTCAGGCCTTGTGATTCAAAGATACGACGGACTTCACGGTTACGACCTTCTTTCACCACGACTTGGAACCAACGGTTGATCCCGTCACCGCCCAGTTCAGAGAAAGATTCGAATTTTGCCGGACCATCGTCAAGCACTACGCCTTTGAGCATGTTATTGCGAATTTGTGGTGTAACTTCACCCATGACACGAACTGCATATTCACGTTCGATTTCATTCGATGGGTGCATCAAGCGATTCGCAAGTTCACCATCATTTGTGAACAAGAGTAGACCGGTCGAGTTAATATCCAGACGACCCACCATCACCCAGCGATCGCCCGGAATAGCAGGCAGCTGTTCAAACACGGTCGGACGGTTTTCAGGATCGCTACGTGAACAAATCTCGCCTTCAGGCTTGTAATAGATAATGACACGACGACGGATTTCGTCTTCAATCTGAAAGGCAACTTTACGACCATCGATGCGAAGCTCATCACCTGGTTCGATTCGTTCACCCACTTGGGCAATTTGCCCGTTGACACTTACACGACCCGCGGCAATGACTTCTTCCATATAACGGCGAGAACCCAAACCAACGCGTGCAAGCACCTTTTGCAACTTTTCACTCATGACAGCATAACCTTAGAAATAATTATCAACAGTTCACCTATTTATGACTTCGGTGCATTCGCATCGAGGGCCATAAAAGCTTCCTTGGCATCCTGCAGGGGAGGCAATTGGCCCAAACTATTCAGGCCAAACGCATTTAAAAATTGTGGCGTTGTCATTAACAACGCAGGTCTTCCAGGGAGTTCACGAAATCCGGACTCTTTAATCCAGTTCCAGTCAAACAGCGTACGCAGGTTTTGACTGTTATTCGTAACACCACGAATCTGTTCAATATCCGCTCGAGTCACTGGCTGGTGATAAGCAATCACCGCAAGTGTCTCCAGTAATGAAGGCGACAAGCGAGCCGGTCGCTCTGGCCAGGTCTGTGCAATAATATTACGATATTTTGCACGTACTTGAAAACGATAACCTTGTGCTGTTTCAATCAGTTCGATTGAACGGCCATGCATCAGCATGGAAAGTTGTTGTAAATACTGACGTAATTCCTGTTTGCTATAGCGATCCTGAAAAGCTTCTTTCAGACGCGCCAATGAAACAGCAGAGTCGCTGGCAAAAATAATAGCTTCAAGCTGCATTAATACTTCATGCAGATTATCTTCTGCAGATAAAAGCGTATTTTGATCGAGTGTCATTGACTGGCTCCTTGAATCGCGAGCGGGGCTTCAATACCTGTAGCAATAATCTGAATTTTTTGTTGTCGGGTCAGTTCCAGCACCGCCATAAAGGTCACCACCATACCCATACGGCCTTGGCTCGGTTTTAACAAGGCCTTAAAGCTAAGTACTTCGCCAGTTTCAATACAACTTTCAATATAGGCAATTCGTTCTTCCAGCAGTACCGGTTCCTGTTGTACCTGATGAATCACGGGTTCAGGACGATTAAATATACAGAGCAAGGCATCACGCAATAAATCGCTTGAATAGCCTTCATTCGGCTGCTGGATTTCACCCAGACTGACGTTAGTGGTGAAAGTGTCTCGTTCCAGAATTGGCATCTGCCCCAGACGTTCTGCTGCCTGTTTAATTCTTAAATAATTTTCTAAACGGTCAATCAGTTCTTGTTTTGGATCCTGTTCAATCGCAGTCAGGCTTTTTGGTTTAGGTAAAAGCAAACGCGATTTCAGATCTGCCAGTAAGGCTGCCATCACCATATAATCGGCCGTCAGCTCGATATTCAGGGATTTCATCGCGTCCATATAAGACAAATACTGCGCTGCAATCGGCGCGATATCGACCTGTAACAGATCAAAACCGTTTTTTTGAATCAGGTAAATTAAAAAGTCGAGTGGGCCTTCAAAATGTTCTAATAAGATTTCAAATGCCGCTGGAGGAATGTACAGATCCTCTGGAATTGTATCCTGCCATTCATCCAGAACCCGAATGTGCGGAGCAGATTCCATAGTGTTATGGATAATTTGAGTCATTACAATTATAGGCCACGCGAATTTTCAAAGGCATGCAAAGGCTTGATTTTCGGTATCTGATCGAAAGAAAAGCACAGGATTAAGCGTTGTCATTGTACTGGAAAAGTAACTTTAAATAAATTAAATAAGCCGTCAAAGCCATAAAAACTTAAAAAAATAATGGAATTTATCTGCGATTTTAAAATAGCACAAAGGAAAATGGCAGAATCGGGCGGGAAATGCAGCGGTGATTTTCATGCTAAATTGGCTCTCATAATTAAGCTTATCTGGTAGATGATGCCAGTTGATTCACTTCAAAACTCGATCAATACATTAGACTTCCGTCATAAATCAAAAAACGTACAATTTATTTGATCTTAAATTAATCAGCAAAATTATTTAATTCAAGAGATAATCCTTG
>NZ_JAMXXK010000069.1 GCF_024129735.1 Acinetobacter lwoffii
ACATTCTGCATAACAGTACAAAATCTGCACGCTACCATACCAGCGCAGAAATTGCTCAAAAAATGATGGATACCTGGTCAGATGCTTCACGTTCTGAGAAGGAAGTTATCGACCATTTCTCCAGTTTTGATTTATTGGTGATTGATGAATATGGCCTGCATGACCGGCATGAAAAACGCCTGGAGATGGTGCACAAGGTCTTATATAGCCGTTACGACAACATGAAGTCCACGCTGCTAATTTCCAATTTCACATTACAGAATATACAGCGGGATTTAGGTGTCCGATTATGGTCGCGGTTACATGAAAACAATTTGATTGTAGTGCCATGTTATTGGGATGATCAGCGGATAACCAAATAATACGACTCTTTACTTAAGCCAATTATCTCACTGAAATAATTGGCTTTTTATAATCAGATTTTTCAAAATTGCATTAATATTATATTTTAGATAAATAGTAGTTTTATTTGATAAAATTGGGTAAAAAGGTTCTTTATACGAATACCGCCTCTTATGGATTATGCAGATCATCCATCAAGTTGATACCTACCCTACCTAAATTACACTATTAAAATTCAGAGTTCCCAAGAAATCATTATGTTAGAGCCAATTTTTAAGCTAATACCAGTTAAGAACTATCGTCATCCCTATGAAGTTAAAAAAGTCTCCTATATGGAAACGGACGATCCAAGATTTACTTATGCTGTTATTAACTTGGTACCAACTGCTAAAAATATTAAGAATACAGAATATTTTATCCGTGTTCTTATGATGAATGAGCTTCTTAAATCTGATGCTGAATTTAATATTGCATCGGGTTTATTCACCAGTTTCATACATCCTGATGTTTCTGTGGCTACTAAAGGTAAATTGGATCCAGTACAAGATTCAAATTTATACGAAGCATTGGCACAAACTGCAATGGATACTTTTGCTCAAGAATATAACTATGAATCTATTATTGAAAATCAGGACATGGCTCGCCTGTTCGGCTTTTTAATTTCTTCCATGATTGGAATTGAATTTAATCCCAATCCTATTAAGTCTGAGGTAGCTGTTGCCTCTGAACTTTTAAAAAATCTTGATGATATTTTTTATATTTATAAAAACTACACAGCTCTCAATCTTGGCCCTGAACTTAGATCTGAAATAAATTATCAATTCTGGTCAGCTCTTACAATGATGACACGCAGTAATGCTTTGGTATATGCAGATAGTTCGAAAGGTTATGATTTTTCAAGTCTGGTTAACAAGAAGGCTGACTTAACCCCTAAAAATCTTAAAAAAGCGATTGAAACCAGCTTACCTTACTTTAACAAAGCACATATTCAACGTGAAATTCGAGATATACTTGCTCATGCTGATTTTGACTTGTCAAATAAGAAAATCACCTGCAAAGATATGATTATGTCTTCTATGCAACGTGGGAAAGTAAATATGCATGCATTTATGAAATATAAAAATACTATTGCAGTCCTATATCGTGCGTATCTAGTTTCTATAAAACAAAATACTTCTGAAAATGAGATTAAAAAGTTAAATACTATTCTGGATGAATCTATCTTTCGACTTTCTACCTCACCTCAAAATACTCTCACTATAAAAATACTTAAAGACCTGTTTACTATAGAGAAAAAGCCTTTAAATGTTCATGGTAATAATGATGTAGATATTATACTCAGTGAAGAAATATCCAATATTATCAAGAATCTGGCTCTTGTTTCATGATTAAAGAATTTTATCATTCTTTTATAATGAGAATCAGATATTAGAGATATTTCGTGAGCTGTTTGAATAGCCACCGATTTTGTAGACACTCTTTAGTTAGATTATTATTTCTATTTCCAAAAGTTTAATTATCTTCACAGCGAAGGACTACCAATTATTTTGGCTGAATCAGCCTTGATATATTAGTGCGATATGGTTAGGCAAGAAAATAATGATAGATATTGTAGATAGTTCAACCCGCAGCCGTATGATGGCCGGAATCAGGGGGCGCAATACAAAACCAGAGTTACTGATCCGCAGTCTGCTTCATAGAAAAGGCTTCCGTTTCCGTCTCCATGCCAAGGATCTTCCCGGAAAACCGGATATTGTCCTACCAAAATACAGGTCAGTGGTTTTTATACATGGCTGTTTCTGGCATGGTCATCAGAATTGTCATCTTTTCAGGTTACCGGCAACACGGACTGAATTCTGGCAGGAGAAAATCTGTCGTAATCAGGCGAATGATTCCAGAGCTATAGAACTCCTGCTCGCTAGTAACTGGCGAGTCTGCATTGTATGGGAGTGCAGTATTCGGGGAGCCCAAAAAGATCCGGAAAAAATAGTCAGTACAATTGCTGACTGGCTTGCAAGTGATGAACTGTTTCTTGAAATACGTGACACCCCAAGAATCTGATTACCTTTAAAATGATGCATACCATAATCTAGAATCCTTCTTTCTATGATGACAGATCAAGCTCCTTGTATTCGTCATAGAGTGCAGCTGAATTTGCTGCTGACACCCTGAACTGGTTGCGTTTTTTCTGTTTCCATTTACCCGTATTTGCATCCAGTGCATATTTACATCCTGGATCATGAACCACTATTCCTGTAGACAGGGCATC
Organism: Acinetobacter lwoffii; assembly: GCF_024129735.1. Classification (GTDB taxonomy): domain Bacteria; phylum Pseudomonadota; class Gammaproteobacteria; order Pseudomonadales; family Moraxellaceae; genus Acinetobacter; species Acinetobacter lwoffii_H. Next base: position 2,612 of record NZ_JAMXXK010000069.1, read on the forward strand.
CAAGAATTTTTCAATACTCGCTCCTTTGGCCAGCGATACATCCGGGCCAAACTGGTAATAGGTATTCCCTTCGATTTTAAGATTAGTATATGAAACATAACATGTTTTCTTATGTTTTTTCTTCCAGTGATTGAGCAGTTTGCTGAAGGTCCATCCAGCTGCAATTTCTCCATTGTCATTTTTTAGAAAATAGCCACCCTCGCTCAGGGTAATTTTCTTTTTCTCCAGATCATAGCCTTCAATAAAAAGAGTCAGGTGGGTCTCCGGATTTCGGATTCCCGACTGGTGTTTGGCTGTAAAGTAGAGTTGATCCGGTTGCCTGCGGTTTGCATGGGTAGTCATGAAATTTACATAACTATCACGATAGAGTCCGATATCCGGTTCAGGTGTTATCAGGGTCGTAATGCTTTTTGACCTTGTTTTCAGCTCCCAGTCTAGGAAATCTGGGCTGGCATTCCCATTTGGAATGATGCCGAATTCGCATTCCAAGGTAAAACCAGCTCCATTTGTTGCCTCATAGAAGATAACAGTACCGCTTTTGTCCAGTCTTCTGGATCTTATAAGTCCCTTGAAGTAGATATCCTTGAGTTTTCCGATTAGCAGATCCTGACTGTCTGCAAGGCTAGAATAGTATTCATAGAAAACTGACAAGACCTGTTTGTCCTTATTCTTTTCGGCGTATTCCTGAATCTCTCCTGAAATTTCTTCCTCCCATGATCCTGTATAGACAAAGACCTTGTTTTCAGTCAGTCCCAGTATCATGCCCCGTTTCCTGCTGGCATACATTTCACGTTCGTCTGCTGTTGGCGGTTTCATTACCTTGCCCGGGGCAAGCGAGCAGCCACGCAGGAATCCGGAAAGTCTTATTTCCGGATATTTGGGATAGAGGATAATCTGGGAACCTGCGGCTTCTTCAGTTTCACCTTCAGGTGTGATCCAGAACAGTTTGATAGGCGCTTTGAATATAGGGCCTTTGCTGGATTCTCTATCTGCGCGGATCTCTCCCAGTGGAAAATCCTGAAGAACTTCAAAATCCCCCCCTAAATAGACTTGCTGTTTGGAATTGTCATTATTGGAAAGCGGCTTGAGCAGGATGCGGGTTGCGCCTAGAGCCTGCATTATCTGTGATATCTGCCTGAGAGTGGCCATATACAATCCGATCATTGTCTTATAACCGGATCGTACCTTTATTTGATTGATTTTTATACCTTTTAATCAAAAATCTTGTCTTTTTCGCGTTTCTGAATTTCTGCTGCACGTAAAATATAAGGTTCGAGTAACCTCGCAACGGCAGTGAAAACAGGAACAACAACCGAGTTGCCGAACTGCTTGTAGGCCTGTGTATCCGAGACCGGAATACGGAAGAAATCTTCTCCATCCAGTTTTTGGAAGCCCATCAGTTTTGCGCATTCCCGTGGTGTCAGACGACGCGGACGATTTATCTGGTTATCAGGATCATCAAAATTTTCTTCTCCACGCTGCATATCCCAGCCGCGGTCGATCAGAATTTCCGAGCCATCCTTATGGTAGCGGGCCGACAGGGTCCTAGCCACACTGTCAGGGTTTTGCGGATCTACCAGACCAAAGCCAAAACCGTTACCCTTGGCCTGATGTTTCTTTGCATAGTTGTACAGATATTTCCAGAGATTTTCGGTCAAGATGTACTTATCATCAACTTTTGGTTCCAGAATATCCCGTATTGCGGGACGGACTTCAGGGAAGAACTGGCTAATATTCTTCAGAGAAAAGTCACCCTTGATATCCAAACTACGCTTGAAGCCTACCAGTACAATACGCTCACGGTGCTGGGGAAGAAAGTTCTTGCCATCAATGATTTTTGGATCATTTGGACCACTCGATTCAGCATCTGCAACATCATAGCCCAGCTCGTCCAGCGTCTTCATGATGATACGGAAGGTATTTCCTTTGTCGTGGCTTTTCAGGTTTTTTACATTCTCAAGTACGAAGATGGCTGGCTGTTTTGCAGCAATAATACGTGCCACATCAAAAAACAGCGTTCCCTGTGCTTCACATTCAAAACCATGTGCCTTGCCAAGGGAATTCTTTTTTGAAACACCTGCCAGAGAGAAAGGCTGGCATGGGAAACCGGCCAGTAGTACCTCATGATCTGGAATTTCGTTATCAATATGCTGATAGGCTTCAGTAATGTCGGTATCCGGATCTTCAGTCAGCGTAACCTGTCTGATATCTTCGTTGAATTTATGCTGTTCAGGATCACAGTACCAGTTGGCTTTGTAGGTCCGAACTGCCTCCTTATTCCATTCGCTTGTAAAAACGCATTGTCCGCCGATTTCTTCAAAACCTTTCCTGATTCCGCCAATACCAGCGAACAGATCGATAAAACGGAATTTATAATCGGGATGGTGAGATGGCGGTTTTGGAAGCATTTTCTGCTGGAGCATCTCTACTTCACCTTCACTCAGTGCTCGTGGTGCAGTCTTTCCATTGAGCCATTTATTCAGTGTTTCACGGGTCCAGTCATACTGTCCTACTCTACGAAGTATTTCAGCAACAGTTTTTTGGTCATAGGATTCCAGTACGTGATTTACTAGAGTCTTGTGTTCTTCAATTTTTTGGTTCTCCAAGATCAGATACTTTTCATGTAACTCATCGGCTTGGGACAGAAACTCTTTCATCTATAAATCTATATTGGGTGTTTTGAGTGATACTTTATCACCCATTTAACCCAGATATAAGTATGAACATTCACTATAGGTCATAAATTTTCCATTAAAAAAACGGACGTGGGCAAAAAAAACCCTGATATACCATCGGGCTTCTTTTACTTTACTGATTTTTAGTGATCGTCGTAGGTACAAAATCAGATCATGAAGTTCATCATCAGGAGCTTTCCAGAATTCCCTAATTTTATCAACTACAGTCTAGTAACCTATAAGCTCTTCATCTGATAAGTATTGCAGTCATTTTAACAATCGTGAATAAGTTTTATAGTAAAGATGCAGGAGTTTATTTCTAAACTCCTTAAGTAAAATTAACTTTAGTAAACTTGTCGCCAGCCCCTCAATTTAACTCTATTATTATCTACAGGGCTCAGTAATATGGCGTGTTTTTCTAACATGATTCTATAACGACCATCTTGATCTTGGAAAAGAAATACAGTATCACCTTCCATAGCATTATTTTCCTTCATAAAAGTAGTTGTACAGGTAATTCTATATTCATTACGTGTACCTTTCTCTGTATGTAACTTATTGTTGTAGTAGATATAACGGAATTCCCATTTTCTTCCTTGAGGATCATAGAAATCAATCCATTTTGATGGATTTAGCTCCTTGGAATCTAAAGGAGGTAGGAAGTCCAGTAAACTTTTTATAGTTTTAGGAACTAGAAATCCTGATTGATGTGATCCATTAGCACCAATATCATTACGTGAAAGTGTTTTTGCAAATTTCATTATCTAATCCTATATTCCAGCTGGCGAGATGGTTAATGCTTTTAAAATATCTACCGAATCATCTGAAATTGTAGGAATAACTCTATTTCCCAGCTCTTTTCGATAACGAGCGCGTTCCATCATAACCTGTTCCACTGTCCCTTCATAAAATAATGAATAAACTGTCACTGGTAATGTCTGACCTCTCCTATGTGCTCGAGCACTAGCTTGCATTTCTAATGCAGGATTCCAGACAGGAGTATAGTGTATTACTACTGTAGCAGCGGTTATATTTAATCCGGCTCCAGCAGCTTTCGGGTTCAGCACCAGCACACCACTTCCTTTTTGTAAGGTAAATTCATCAATAATTACCTGTCTATCCTCTTGAGGAGTTGAACCATTGATAGAATTCCAGTAACTAATTGGCATATGGCGGGTTGCACTTCTGAGAATATCACCCATACGATTATAGTTAGTGAAGATCAGAACCTTTTTATTCTGGGTACATGCCTCATTAATTATAGATAATGTTAATTCCATTTTTGGAGTCACAATACACTTCTCAGGAGATGTAAGAATTCTGACATCATCTATATTTTTTTGATTTTCCAATTCAGTAGATGATAGTGATGGATGAGAACAAAATATACTTAATCGAGTAGTAGCAACCAGTCCACCTGCAATCCCATATTCATCTAAGGCTTGTTGCCTGATAGTCTCATACTTTGCCTCCAAATCTTCTCCAAGAGATATTGGACACTCAATATCTATTCTCTCAGGCAAATCTTGGGCTACTTGGGCTACAGTTCGTCTAAGAATTAATGGAGCTACAAGATCATTTAATGCATCTGCACTTATTTCATCATCAAGAAATTTTTCAGAAAAATCGTCTCGAGTTCCTAATACTCCCGGTATAGATATATCTAAAAGAGACCATATATCAAGCAGAGAGGTTTCTACAGGTGTTCCTGTCATTAATAAACAAGATTGTCGATTAAGCCTTGAAATCACATTCCGACGGTTTGAATCTGGATTTTTTAGAGCTTGAGCTTCATCACAAACAACACACCGCCAATTTATAGCTCTCATCAACATTTCATCGACCACCAAAGTGTCATAAGTGCTAAGCACTACATGAACTGTTTTAAGTGCTTTAGCAACACCTCCTCTTGTTGCACCACGATGTACTAAAATCGAAAGACTTGGCGCAAATTTATGTATCTCAGATACCCAGTTTGCGATAAGACTTGTGGGACAAACTATAAGAACAGGATTTTCATGAGTCGGCTCAAGATCTAAAATTGAAGCTATTACTTGTACTGTCTTTCCAAGCCCCATTTCATCCGCAAGAATTAAGCCTGAGCTATGCTTAAGCATTTTACTAATCCACGCAACCCCTGCACTTTGATAAGGGTAAAGTGATGCTTTTAATAATTTTGATACCTTATAGTTATTATTAGAAATAGAAGCATTTTGAGCGGCAGGGTCAAAAACCTCTTCTCCAAATCTTATTTTTATATTTTCTGGAAAATTACTTTTTAATCTAATGACATCAGCGATTGGTAAGTTTTCAACTTTCTTTCCTTGAAACAGAGCTGAAATTTCATTTCCTATATCCCTTGGTAAGGGATATGCAAGAGTATCAGATACGACATAATTATGATAAATAGTTGGAGCCCATAGTAATTTCTCCTTTCCTTTTATATATCTTGAGGCAGCTAATTGTACCGTGAGATTTCCAGAACTCTCATCAATAGCGATTATTAAAATAGGATCAAGTACTGTATCCATCAATTTTAAACCATATTGTCTAGACATATCCAATAATTGATCAAAGGATACCGGAAACTCAATCTCCATATTTTACCTCTAATATCTGACGAAGTTCTTCAGGTGTCCATGGTATTGGGCGCTTAGTATGTACTGCTCGATGACAATTAGGACAAAGTGGGATTAGGTCCGTTTTAGGATCAAAGACTTTCTCTGCAGTTAATAAACTAACTGGTTGTTTATGATGAACTTCAATAATATCACCCGCTTCCCCATAAATAATCTTAGGATTAAAACGACAGATACCACAGATAGCCCCCTGATACTCCAAACATAAATATCGATTTCGTCTACTTCTTTCTCGTTGTTTGACTAGTTTAAGAGTTAAAGCCCCTTCCATTTCACCATCCAAATGGTCAGCATCTGATTCTAGCTCTTCATACCCGATTAATTCGGCTAATGCATAAATAGCAGGCGTAACTACTTTCTCAAATGATTCACAAAATATCTGCTCAGACAAATGATCTGATACTTTTAATTTCGTTGCCTTGAATACTGAAAAACCGGAAGTTAACTTAGAAAAGGATTCTACATTTAAAAGACTATATTCAATAGAAAAATCACGTTTCTCGATCAGCTTTAAGAAATCTGCTGAGCGTTCAATTTGAGTCTTTGATGCCCTCTTTATCTGATCAATGATGGGCTGTGCTAATGCACCAAACCGAACTTCAAGAGAATGACGATATAGACCCTCTGCTCTTAAAATGAAGATCGGACCTTCACGTAAAGAAAAGTCTTTAAACCAACACTTTACTCCGAAGATCCCATCATGAGCTGATGCCTTTATATTTAAATCGATACCAGTCTTAGAGACTAAGTCTTTAATAGCATCAATAGAAAGTCTACTATTCATCAATATCTGTATCACCTATATCAGGCACATCTATATCTCTCAAAAGCTTTCTAAGGTTACTTGAAACTTCTTCTCTCAAATCCTCGAAAATAAGTTGTAATTTTTCATCAGTATAGTTTACTTCAGCTGCAGATAAAGCCCATAACAACAAGTCCATACCTTGGACAGAATAGCCATTATTTTTAGCCCGTAAATATATTTTTTGATAAAAGTCATGATGACGGTTAATTCTGACCCCAGTTCTATGTCCGGTTTCTGAAGCGCTCCGTAAAACTGGTTCCCATAACTCACCACCCAACATTTGATCTGATGCCTCAATGTAGAGAGAAGATGGATCGACCTTATTTTCTACAGGAATTTTAAGCTTGATACCTGAACCAATTTGGTTAGAAACAACAACCTTAGAATTTTCAGCATCAACTTCAAGAATGTCTGCTTTTTTAGTATTTGGAGCATTTCCTATACTAATATTTGCACTAGAATGGTCTACATCCACTGTAGAAGCTGTCGTCCGTTTTTTATTACGATAGCGTTGATCAGCTTCCCTTCTAATGGGTTGTAACAACTTTTGAACATGGTGTTCTAGTTCAGGATCAAGAAGGATCCGAGACTTTTTAACATCAACCATGAAAGCTTCGTCAAGGAGATGATTAAAATCAAACTCAACTCTTAGCAAGCTCATATGCGGTTCAAGACTTCCCCAGTTAGGAATACCTAACCAGTCACCTTTATGTATTAAACGGTTTTCACGAAAAACATAAAACCCTTGGCCTCTATTTGAAATTTTAGCTTTTTCACGCTCTTCAAGTGTACAGTCATCTTTATGAGGCAAAATCCAAGCTCTTATTGTTGCTGCTTGTTCTTCTCCTGTTTGCAATTCACAACGAATTGTTTGCTGATCCTCCTCTACAACTTGTTCAGATTTCTCTGGATAAAATGGATTCCACCCTTTTATAGTTTCACCATTAATATAAATCGAAATAGTTTCAGCTCGGGTATCATTTGGAGCAAGGAAACGATAGTAGACCAGTGCCAGATGATCCGTGAGAGTTTTAGCGAGGCGAGCTATTGCTGCTCGTTCAAGTGAACCACCTGGCTCAGAATATATTTTTTTCAGCAACCTATCACATTTTGACCAAATAAGCAGAGTCCCTTTTTCCCCACAGTATTCCTCAAAACGAGCAGCCTCTTCATTTGAAACTTCTTCATGAATCATCTCCCATCGATCATTGGCTTTAACATACTCCAAATCCCAAGAGAGTTTATTTAATGGCTGATCAGCACTTTGTCGAGAAATAAGTGTGAATTTCAAACAAACAGAACTGGAAGCAGTTTTTAATCCAAGACCAAATTTCCCAAGGCTTGCAGGATTTTCTCTTTCTTTAGCCCCATAACGCATAGCATCTTTGAGCATTTCATAGCTCATACCATCGCCATCGTCAGCAAAGTAAACGAACTTTCGTCCATCAGATTTTAATTCAATATCTACGCTAATATTTTTTGCGTTTGCCGCAATTGAGTTATCGATGATATCGGCTACCGCCATGGGAAAGTTATAACCTGTATCCCGAAGCCCATAAATTAATCGAGATGCATCAGGGGTATTTATTAGATCATTTTTCTGTATTTGAACCATTGGTTATAAACCATATTTAATGTGAAATTTATTTAACAAAATTAACAGAATTTTACTGATGATTACAATCGCAGATTAAATTCAGATACTTAAAAATATTTTTTGAAAATTATTTCCTTAATGCACCTGAGGCAAATATCTTTTTATCTTTCCCACCCAACCAAACTAAATATTCATTTTCAATTGCCTGCTTATACGCCCAGTCGGCAACCCGATGCGAACGCTGCAGATCCGTTAAGAAGCCAAGTTGAGAAATCTCTCGTGTAATGGCTTGATCATGCAGATGATTACGTTCTCTCCATTGCTCCAAGAATTGCTTGGATGCTAGATAATTGCTTTTCTGTGAATTACATTTTTCATCCGCTAAGACAAAGTTATGTCCGGTATCGGCAGGATATAGAGACCATGGAATAAAATGATCCACGGCATATTTTAAATTTTTTAGGCTTTTTCCACAGTAAAAACACTGGCATTGCTGTAAGTCAATTAAGAAGTCTGCGACCTGCCCTAGTTGGTTACGACTCGGTGCAAACATGAATTCATCTAGGTCAGGTAACCCATCTAATACACCTAGGTTCTGCTTATTCAGCCGGACAAAGTCAATCCAGCGCTTCTGGCACAGTTCTTCAATAATTTCACTAAACTGTCTCAAGCAATACATCACCTTGGGTAACAGCTTGAGGGACTGCTTGGAATCTTCAAGACAATAGAGAAACTCTATAGTTTGGCCATTCAGATTTTGCAAATACACTACTGGCATTTGCTTTACCGTTGTTGCAACTGTCCGCTTTAGCCTGTTCCAGTAAAGCACATCCCTTCTCAACGTTCCCAAGGTTTTGAATTCTTGCTGTGCCTTTTGAATCTCACTGATGATTTTTGCTTGCTGTCCAGTGGCTTGTTTAAGGATAAAAGGTTCATAGTGGTTGAACTGAAACGGCAGTGACTGTTTCCAGTAAAGGTCAATAAACTTTTCAGCAATATCCTGATATTCCAAATGCAACGCAGCACAGGTATCTTGACCCTGTTCAATCGCCAGTCGCGTGATACTTATCAGCAAAGCAAACTTATAGGTCGAAGTAAACGTCCCTGACTGTAAAATCTGCTGAATATGCTTCAAGAATTTCAGCTGCTCGTTGGGTGTTGGTATTTCGGCTTTACTAAACAACATGTCTAAGCCTGCTCTTTTCTAATCAGAATATTTAACCACTCTTCTGTACGGTCTGGACGTTTATCGACAGTAATCCATTGCTGTAACATTAAAGTCTGATCTATTTGTTTGAGTAAGTCATGAACTTGCTGCTCATTCAAGTCAGTAAAGCTGCGCCCCTCTATATCACGGTCTGTATTGCCATATTTAAAAGACATGTAACACACGCCATTGGGCTTTAGTGCTTTGAATATAAGCCACAGCACTTCAGGCAAACGATCTCTGTCACAGTGCAAAAGAGAAGCACAGGCCCAAATACCATCGTACTTCTCACTCTCATTTAATTCATAGAAACTTTGCTGACGTACTTCAATGCCGGTCAGCTCTCTCGCCTTTTCAACCAGCTCGGCAGAATAATCAATTGCCTCAACTTGATAGCCTTTTTTCTTAAATGCCAAAGTGTCCCGCCCCGAGCCACAGCCCAAATCCAGGATCAATGCCTGTTCCGGCAAATATCTTAGAAATGGTGCGTATAGACTTTTCATTTCAACCTGATAGGTATTTTCAAAAAATGCTTGAGCATGTTGATTGTAATAATTTGATGTTTGATTCATTGTCTAAAAGCCAATATCTTATGTTAAAGAACATACTGATATTTCACTAGATAAGTCAAATGATTAGTCCTATGAATGAATCAAACTCTTATTTCAATGTATCCGGACAACTGAGATAGAAACCAAACTGGTTCTTGTAAATGGAAAAAATATGGGCTTCAGATTTCGCAAGAGTATTAAAATATTACCTGGATTAAAAATCAATCTGACGCATAAAGGCATCAGCAGTGCAAGCATTGGCAAACTTGGTGCTTCTTTAAATATTGGCAAAAAAGGCACCCGAACCAGCGTTGGTATTCCAGGCACAGGCCTATCCTATTCCAAGTACCAACCCTATAAGAACAGAGCTGGTAACCAAGAGAATCCTGCTCAGGAACAACAACCACTCTATACATCACATACTGAGAAACCCAAATCGAATGTCTGGATTTGGGTAATTTTTGGATTATTTTGTTTTATTGTCGGGGCAATTATTTTTTGAATTTAGCCATTCTTTATATCCGGCGGATTCAAGCGGCAAGTGCAACAGTATAAAAACCAGCCATAACTTCACTCGGTGTATACCAACCTAGTGTTTTTCTAGGACGATGGTT
>NZ_JAMXXK010000070.1 GCF_024129735.1 Acinetobacter lwoffii
CATCTGCATAGGCTGCATGTGAGTGATGGACGGTTTCTTTGGCACACAATTTACAGAGCCTGTGACCGGCGATTTCCATCAGGGGTATATGGTGGGTAGGGCAGAGTGTTTCTATTGTTTTTGCGCGAAACTGGAGCGTTTTAAGCATGGTATTCATGATTATTCTCCTAAATCCATTTGGAATTTTCTAAAAAATCCTCATTTTTTTCTTCAGAATTTGAAGATAAAGATAAAGATAAAGATGAAGATGAAGATGAAGATGAAGATGAAGATGAAGGGCATGGTTCAAGCATGACTTGAGTAATACTCGGGCTCTTCTCAGGAGTTGCTTGAGCATTTACTTTGCGTTGCTTGGCTGATGCTTGAGCATTACTTGCGGATTTCCCCCAACGTGCTTGGGCTGCATTTTTAGCTTTATCAGATTTCATTTGCTGATTTTGCAATGCCTGGCTTTTTAAACTGGTTAAAAAATTTGAATGAATCTGCTCAGATTCGATTTCAAACAATTCTAGGGCTATTAGCGTATTCAACAAAGTTTTAGCCTTGGTGTGCTGCGGTAATTTCGTGATGCTACATACAGTAGCTAGGTCATGAGGAATGGCACCATTTTTCCAGAAATCCATCATTAACAGCAGTGCCGCACCAATTTGTTCTGCCGTCATTCGTGCAAATTTTGCCTGTAGGTCGCCAATATAGAGTGGCATCCAAATTGAAATATCTTTATGCATGTGTTCACCTTTTTATAGGTATAGAGGGGCTAAGGTCATCGATTTGATGACCTTTTATGTTTGTTTTATGAGTGAGCGAGACTCATTAACCGGAAACGGGCCTGTTGAGCCAAGTCATCGTAATGAGCTTGCCCTTCATCCAGCATTCGCTGTAGCCAGAGTCTTAATGCTTGGTGATCATCGAAGCATTTATTGATTTCCAGCAAAAAGGCCAGATTGTGCAGTTTGGGAATGTGTAACTCTTGAATAAGTTCACGCGCGACCATATCTGCTTCTGGGCTAACGACTACGCCGCCAAAGAAAGCTTTACTGTTCATGGGCAAGCTCCTCTGTATTCAGTCTCTCCAGCATGGCTTCAAAAGCACTACCATCGCGACGTGTAACATTCGGAATGTAGCGGCTATAGACTCGAAACAGCATTTCAGTGGTTGAATGTCCCAGCTGGCGTGCGATCCATTCCGGGTTCTCGCCTGCAGATAACCATAATGTTGCAGCGGTATGACGTGTTTGATAAGCACGACGGGGCTTTAACCCTAAAAAGCGTAATAGGGGGTGCCAGACACGCTTGTTTACCAAGCGATAATCGAGAGGTCCACCATCACGATTGCAGAAAACAAAACTGGATTTACCATTATTTAAGCTTTTCTGTTGCAGAAAGGCCTGATAAACCCGATCACTCATTTGGATCGTGCGGTCAGAACCATAAGTTTTGGTTCCACCCAGCTCCCCATTTACTAACGCTTCTTTGATATGGATTTCACGACGTGGTAAGTCCACATTTTTCCATTGCAAGCCATCGATCTCACTGGTGCGCATACCTGTGAAAAATCGAACAGTATAATAAGGCTTGAAATCATCACGAACTGTGGCAAGGATTGCGTGTACTTCCTTTAATGAAAAAGGTGTTACTTCAATCTTTCCTTGCTTTAAGTTCTTGATATTTTTATAAGGGCTATCAAAGTCATATCGTTCAGCAGCACTATCGAGTATCATGCGAAGTGCTATCATAATCTGGTTGATTCTTGATGGTGAAAGACATTCTTGGTTTTTCCCGTGAGTCACTTTGGCGAGGGATGAGCGGAATCCAAGAATGTCTGACTTTTTAATATTAATTACCGGAATTGTGCCAAAAAAAGGGATTAAGTACTTTTTGATCACAATTTGAATTTTTCCCTTGTAGCTCGTACGCCATTCTATTTCTTTATCAGTGAACCAGATTTCACAGAATTTTGAAAATAGAGGTGTTTTAGAGCTGATCTCATTTACTCTGTTTTCTGCATTTTTGATTTCTTTCAAACGAGAACTTTTTGGAAAGTATTTAGCATAGTCAAAAATACCCAATAAGATTTCTGCTTCCATTCGCTCAATCGCTTTTTCAAGCTTTTTGCGATTTTGAGCATTGTCTTCCAGAGCTGTTGTTTCACGACAACGGATGTTTAAGTATCGAAAATCGACACATAACTTACCGTATCTGGTACGGATGGCAGCCATAATAATGTTCTCCTTACTGAAGTTGTAGGCTGTGTAGCGAGCCTAAAGTGGTTTTGGTCATATCTTCTTCAATACGCTCCCATACATATAAAATTTTGCGTCCACCAAAAGGGCGGATGTAATGAATACCTTCGATTAGAACGCTATCCTTTAACTGATTACGAATGGTACGTTCGTTATAATGGATTCGTTCCGCCAATTCTTTTGTAGTAATATAAGTAAGATTCATGTTTGTATCCTTTTATAAAGTATCACAATGGTGTTATTTAAGATCACAATGCAATAATAAATGCGTTTAATACATCATGCAAGTACTTTATTACACAATGGTGGTAATTAATGATAGTTTGTAACTTGCCTGTTCTTTTGGCGGAACGAAGAATGAAAGTGGCAGATGTAGCTCGGGCAACCGGAATGAGTAAGACGACTTTACATAAGCTTTATAATGGTCAATCAACTCGTATTGATTTTGAAACATTAGAAAAATTGTGCGTATTGTTAAATGTAGACGTTGGTGATTTATTAAAGTTCAAGCCAGATGAATAATTATTGCTAATAAAAAGCGTCATATAATTTAATGATTTTCTAGTTAGTATATTGTTTTTATTGAGTATTTTTGGTGACCAAATTTGGTCACCATTTTTTATAAGAGATTAAAAAGCTTTAATGAAAGCCATAAGGGAGTGCTTCAGGTTTTTTTAAAAATTACTCAGTTCATATTGAGTAGAATTCATGCAAAAACTTAAACATGTTGATCTATAGTTGACATTGATAGGGCACGTTTTGGTCACTTTTGGTCACGTAAGCCCACTCTTAACTGATCTAACTTAACTTTTTACTCACTTTGAAGCTGATAGCTTTATAGAATGAAAGAAAAAATGTTATTTAAAATCAACAACGAAAAAGCCCCAATCTTTCGATTAGGGCTTTTTGAATTTGGAGCGGGAAACGAGACTCGAACTCGCGACCCCAACCTTGAGGACGTCAAACAAGGTCAGCCGTTAGTTAAAGTCAGCAGTGCTAACTACTCACAGCAAGTAGTACAAGCGCAATCAGGGCTGGAACAAGCGACCACCAATTTAGCCAACCAGCAACAAATCATCGAGCAGCGCAAAGCCGATGTCAAAGCCGCGCAGGCAAAAGTAGCACAAGTTAAAACCCAGCTAGCATTGTCTATCCAACAGCTTAAACGACTTGAATCCTTGGTCGGTGTTGGCGCCGTGTCACAAAATGAAGTCGATACTGCCAAAGCGGCAGTTAAAAACAATGAAGCACTGATGAGCCAAGCAATCGCCAGTGTCAATGTCGCCCGCGAAGGTCAAAAGACCGCGGAAGTGGCAAAAATTGGTTTGGTGGCACAGATTAAAAGCGCCAATGCACAGCTAAATCAAGCCAATACCAACCAAGAGTATGGCTTAATCACCGCCCCGACCTCAGGTAAATTAGGGCAAATCAATATCCGTACCGGTCAGTTGGTGACACAAGGCACGCAGTTGGTTTATCTCATTCCAAAATCGATGTGGGTCATTGCCAATTTTAAAGAAACCCAAATTGATAAAATGAAAATCGGGCAAAAAGCGTGGTTTACTGTCGATGCCCTAGGCAAACAAAAATTTACGGGGGTAGTCAAAAGCATCTCCCCCGCAACAGGGTCAGAATTTAGTGTCATTAAAACCGACAATGCCACCGGGAATTTTACCAAAGTGGTACAGCGCATTTCTGTACGCATTGACATCGATGGCAATCAAAGTCGTCTGAATGAATTGATACCCGGCATGTCGGTAGTGGCAACAGTAGATACGTCAAGTTAGCAAATTACCCCTTTTTATTCTCCTTGGCCAAACGCAGTTTAGTGAATTAAGCTTAAAAAATCTTTCGCTAAATAAGCTGGGTTAGGATATTGATAGAACCCTTCACCCGTGGCTTCACCCAATTTGTTGGTATCGACCAGTTCTGCTTTGAGCTTTTCAGCGGGCTGCTGCAAAGAAGGGTCCGTTTTTGCCAGTTCATTTAAGATATTGTAGTTGGTTGTCATGCCATTTTTATCCAAAATCGCCATCGGTCCAAAGGGTGAACCCGTGGCTATCATCCACGTTTTATCAATGGTTGCGGCGTTGGCAACGCCGTTTGCCCACAGTTTTAACCCCGCTACCAATAACGGAATCAATAAGCTATCAAGCACATAGCCCGATTGTTCTTTTTTCACCGCTATCGGTAGCATAGCAATGGCTTTGGCAAATTCGATGACGTCAGCATAGACTTGTGGGTCGCAACTTGGGGCCGCCATCAACTCCACCGTATTACGGATATGGATATGATTGGCAAAATGCAGCATCAAGAATTTTTCTGGACGGTTAGTAAAGGTTGATAACACGCTTGGCAATAACGTCGATGAGTTACTGGCAAACACGGTTTTGGCAGGGGCGGCGGCTGAGGCTTTGCTATAAAAATCTTTTTTGATGTCTAAGCTTTCTGGCACCGCTTCAATCAATAGGTCTGCATCTTTTAACGCCTCATTCAAGTCCGTGGTGTAAGCCAAATTGTTGCTGGCTGCTGCCACTTGGGCATCGGTTTCACCTAGGTCATGCTGATGCTGATTGGCAAGGTCGGTAAAGCGGGTTTTCGCCTTAGCAATCGCGTCATCGTTAATGTCATAAATCGTCACGTTAAACCCATGAAACGCACATTGCACCGCAATTTGGTTGCCCAATACGCCACTGCCTGCCACGGTAATATTTTTATAGGGTACTTTGGATAAATCCGCTTTGGGTGGTTTTAAAAAATCAGGATTTTTAAAGGCGGGATTGGGGTATTGATAAAATCCTTCGCCCGTTGGTACGCCCAGTTTATTTTTCTCAATGTAATCTTTTTTGAGCATATCGACGACCGCTTGGTCTTGTTGTTTGCCCTTAGCCACAGCAAGCTTGTAAATATTGTAAGGGGTAGTCAGCCCCAGCATATCATAAAAAGCAAATGGTCCCATCGGCGAGCCTGTGCCAAGCATCCAAGTTTTGTCGATGGTTTGAATGTCAGCAATGCCTTGGATATACAGCTGCATCCCTGCATTTAACCAAGGATTGAGTAGTGAATTTAGTACATAGCCCGAGGTTTCTTTGTTGACGATAATAGGCACCATGCCGATTTGTTTGGCAAACGCGGTCACCCCATCAAATACATTAGGGTCAGTATCGGCATGCGACATAATTTCGGCAAGATTGCGCTTCCAAATCTCATTGGCAAAATGCATCATCAAAAACTTAGCAGGACGGTCGGTAAATTTGACCAAATCACTGGGCAACATGGTAGATGAGTTACTGACAAATACGGTTTTTTCGGGTGCGGCTGCTGAGGCTTTTTGATAAAAATCTTTTTTGATGGCGACATCTTCGGGCACCGCTTCAATCAACAAGTCGGCGTCTTTTAAGGCGGCGGTTAAATCTGATGTATAGCTCAAGTTTTGTTCAGCCTGTTTGGCTTGTTCGCTTGTTTCACTTAAATCATCCTGATGACGTTTGGCGATATTGGCAAATTTGGTTTTGGCTTTATTGAGCACCTCGTCATTGATATCATACACAACGACTTTAAAACCATGAAACGCCGCTTGTACGGCGATTTGATAGCCCAAAACACCACTGCCTGCGACTGTGATATGGGTAAAATTAACAAGAGGATTCGACTCTGACATACAATACTCCTAGATTGATTGGCAAATACGCAACTTTATTTTTGGTATTATCGTATTTGCTAATCACTATGTTTAATAGCTTAAGTTTAATGAAATAAGTTTAATGGCGTAAAAAGGTAAAAAACCGTTAGCCCAGTCACAGGCTAACGGTTTTTGAATGATTAAAGGCGATGTAGTTTTTTACCCAATGGGTGAAATTTTACCCCAAACAATGCCCCCATAACCGCCCCGCTACTGGTTTTTTGCCAAATTTAAAGGTTATAAAAATCTTTATCAAATGCCTGTTTTAGATTGATTGGCTCGGCACGTTTTTTATGATTTAAACGATGGCGAGTGGTCGAGGCGGTCTGATAGGCACGCAGTCGCGCATGTTGCAAATTACCAATCGGACGGTTGGCTTCAATACAGCGAAACGGGGTAAATGACAAGTGTTCCATAATGTCAAAATTACCGTCATCCGGCACATCTTGGCAAGGGATGGTGAGTTTTGCCACTGTCACAAACGGGGCGTCTTTTTCATCCCATTCTTTGGTCAAGTCATTAATGGGTTGGTCTTTTAAGTTACGGCACAGCTGGATTTGCACATCAAACTCATAATCGTGCTCACGGATTTCTTGTAAAATCAGAGGACGAATCGCCTCGTTAGTAGCGTTGACATCTAGGTCACGGCGCTTGATTTTGGCTTGTGACGCTTTGGTCGGAGCAACACGGATTTTTGCCATATAGTCGCCATGACGCACCGCTCCTTGTGAATAAAAACTGTATAACAAGGTATTTTGCGGTTTGATGGTTTTAAACTTACTAAAAGCCCTAAAAGTCTTGAGGGATTCTTTGGATGGCAGTTTTTTGCCATATTGGGTAAGCCAGTCAAAGGCAAATTTGGCTTGACCTTTCGCCCCTTTGGCAAAATAATCATTTAATTGTAAAAATAGCCGTGAAATATAACTATAGTCTTGGATAGTATTACAAAAGAAAATAGGGAAATTAATCAGATTGTAGTCAAAGTTTGGGCTATCTGGCTCATCTGGCAGTAATTTGTCGCCTTTGACACCAAAGACTTTAATCGCCAACCCTTGAGAAAGCCCCAACTTGTTGTCGGCAGCCACACGAGATGAGCCGTTAGAAAAACGAATCACTGCTTCATGACGAGCGGGTTTGGCATAGATACCTTGGGCGTATTCTTTGGGCAGTTTTGGTAAAATCTCAAAGTTGGCTTTTAAGGCACAGTAGCCTTTGGCATGTGCATCTCGGGTGTGATAATTGATTTTGCTAACGGTGTCTGATTTGCCGATATAGTCACGAATATCTGCGGTGATTTGGTCGATGGCTTTTTCATCGTCGCTAGTAAGCTGGTCGATGGCTGGATCAAACTTGGCATAACGACCACCGAATAATTTATTTAACATGATGATTGTCCTTTGTTATTTTCATTATTTTATAAGGTTAGGTGCACTAAAAACGCCTAACCTTTTTTTATTTAGTTTTACTCTAATATGAATTTTCGTTAAGCTCACTAATCCATTTGAGTGCCGACAAGCTTGGTACAAAAAGATATTCACCGCCTTGTAGGGTATTAAATTGCAAAATATTGGTATGACGCTTACGAATTGGCTCATCGGGTACGGTGAATACATCGCTATCAGCGTCACTACCTGCGTGTACGCCTAGCATTGGGTCACGTTCTTCCCCAAGGTTCATAAAGTTACCGTCATTAATCCATTGGCTTTGCAAAAACTCAAGCGTGTCCATGGCATGCGCGCTGATACCGATAAAAAATAAACCCCGTTCTTGACCATCGTCTTGGGTCACGTTGGGCGGCACGATATCGCCATACGAAACGCTACGGCGGATGATACGGTGAAGACGCACATCGCTTAGAATAAAATCTTTGGTATTGCGGGGGTTCATACGGCGAGCATGGGCACCAAATGGGCAGCCTTTGCCATACGGATCGTCCGTGTAGTCAAATTTATTGTTTGCTACATTGTCTTTACCGAGGGCTTCATCATCATGGTCTGGGCTTAGGGTGATGGGGGCACCCGAACGCCAGCGACCAAACATTTTTGCCCCCAATTTATCGGCTTTAGCTGGGTCATTGTCGCTTTGTTCAAGGCAATAGCGGTGAAAGTCAGCCACATTACTGTGGTATTTTCGCAGTACCATAAACGAGCCGTTTTTTCCCAATACTTCAGGCTGTGGCATGGGGGGTACCACGCCCGCCTCACCTTTATAACCTAACACAAATTCACCTGCCGCAATCGGGCGTTCGGTGTTATTTTCAAGGGTGATACCACTGCCATCCACTTCTGGGTTACTGATGCCATCGCGATAACCAAACACGTTTTTGACGTCACCATCTACGCCAAAATCATGTTCCACCAAGATTTCGATGGCGTTACGGCTGGTATCTAGATAAGGGGCAAACGCCTGTTTAAGTTCGGCAAGTTTGGCTTGCCATTTTTCTTGGCTACCGGCAATCACCGCGCCGCAAATATGAATATCGCCTTTATCACCAAATGGCGCAAGCCAGTTGCTCGGGTCATTGTCACCTTTGTCACCCAAGATATCGGAGCGGCCTGCCATCCCTGTTTTGAAATTTTCTGGGAAAGAATCAAGCGAGCTTTGCGGTAAGCCTAAAGCTTTTAGCCCCTCATACGTCATCACAATGGTCAAATTGGCATCCATGTCTTTTTGGAAATTTTTTGAGCCTGTGACGTTTGGTAATACCGCTTTTAGTAATTCACGACCTGCGTTGCTGTCATTGACTTTTAGCGCGGCAAGCGTGCCATAGTAAGGTGCAGGGCGGTCATGCAAGATGATGGCTTGAATATCCTCAAGCTCCATCGTGGCGATATTGGGATAGATAGCGTTCGTTGCCCGTGTCATGACGCTGTGCAGCTGCGTGCCGATTTTTTGTTTGGCTTCGTGTACCCGTTCTTTGACACTGCCTTTTTCAGCGGGTGTATCGCTGTGTTCAAATTTGTCTTTAATGGCATCTATGCCATGCTCGATACCATCTTGTAGATGGGTTTTTAATTTGCCAAGTAGGCTTTCATTCGCTGGGTTGTCGTTATTCATGGTCGTTCCTAGCAGAGAATTTTAAAAATTTGATGCTGAAAGCTTGTTCACCATACACCACGCTAAATATCGCTTGCTTATGGTAAAATCACTGAACAAATCGCTTTTGTATCGAAATTTTAACCTAAAGCTTGCCCGTTCAGAGTACGGTTAGAATAGTACGCTGATAAACGTGATATGGTGAATACAGGTTCTAAGCGGGCTTATTGGGCTTGTTCAATGGCTTTATTAATGCCACGCACGATTTTGTCATTACGCGCAATATCACGAACCGTCAGATGCGGTACACCTACATACCAACCGGTAGCGGTAATCTGATGGTCAAGGATAAATTGCTTGACAGTCGGGCTTTTAATCCCAGGCCAACCCTCTACATTGCCAAAAATCAAATCCATGAGTTCTGGAATTTTGGTAGCAAAGTCGTTGATGTAAGCATCCCAATCGCCATCATAGGCGGTACAAAACAGTAGCTTAGTATCATTGTCTAAAAACACCAACCGCAAATCATGCAAGGTGCCTACATTGGTCGCCCCTGCAAGATTGCCTTTGGTAATTTCCAAAATTCGCTTGATACGAGCTGCCCCATCTTTGGTCAAGGGGGCGATGGCGGTGAGTTCAGACACTTTGCCTGATTTTAAGCCCTTTTCACCGGCACTGGTGACAGAATGGTCATAGCCATCATTAGCGCCCTCTTTTAGATTTGCCATGAACATTTGGGCTTTTAATGCCACATCGTCTAATAAAGAAAGTTTTTCATTGTTTTCAGTTGTCATATTTATTGCCCTTATAGTTAGTTGATCATTAATTGAAGTGCATGATTTAAATTTATTTATCCCATTGTTTTATGATTTAAAATTTAAATCTTTTTTATTGTATAAGCCGCAAAAAGCAAAAAGCGTTAAAATAACTTTCATCACCCATAAAATTACAAAACTAAACTATTGATTAAAAAATGACATACTAGAGACCGTAAAACTAACAGTGTTGGCTTAAAAAATTTTCATTACTATCAATAGGTTATTCACATCCCGAATATAACCTAGCTATAGAGAAGTCATTTTTCCTGTGTTGCATTTGCTAAAAAAGTTGGGATATTGACACCTTGATGATTAACTTTAGCAAAGTAGCTTGCTGGTCTAATCTCACCGTATAACTGGCTACCACTTTTTAAAACAAAGTCTATCAGTTAAAAGGTTTATCAGTTAAAAGATGTTTATCATGGCTAGGGTGGATTCCACACACCCTGTCGGATGATAGGTGTCTAATGATAGGTATAGACGAAGCGAAAAACGTGCTTTAATTAGCACGTTTTATCAAAAGCATTGAAGACGCCTTTAATATGTCTTTAAGATGAATTTAAGAGGCGATGGCGTGTTTAGGTGCAGCAGTGGTAGGTGTTTTTGGGGTTGCAGTGTCACGGGTTTGTTGCGGTGGTGCATAGTTATTAGCGACAATCTCACCAAACGGTCCTGTCAAATTTGGCTTGACCAAGGTGTTTTGGGTGTCTATCGGTAATAATGGGAAAACCAATTCAGCAAACCGATACGCCTCTTCTAAGTGTGGATAGCCTGAAAAAATAAAGTTATCAATGCCCAAATCGGCATACTCTTGAATACGCGCGGCAACAGTTTGTGGGTCGCCCACCAGTGCGGTGCCTGCGCCACCACGTACCAGTCCAATCCCTGCCCATAAGTTGGGCGAAATTTCTAAGTTATCACGGCGACCGCCATGCAAGGCTGCCATACGTTGTTGTCCCACCGAGTCCATTTGGGCAAATTTGGCTTGGGCAGCGGCAATGGTGTCGTCATTCACATGACTCAATAATTCATCAGCGGCTTGCCAAGCGGCTTCATTGGTTTCACGCACAATCACGTGCAGACGAATACCATAGCTTAATGTACGACCTTTGGCAGCGGCTTTGGTTTTAAGCTGCTCAATCTTCTCTTTGACGGCGGCAGGCGGCTCACCCCACGTCAAATAACTGTCAACTTGTTCGGCAGCCAGTGTTTGCGCCGCCTCAGATGAACCGCCAAACCACAAGGGCGGATATGGCTGTTGTAGAGGGGGGTACAGCAATTTAGCATCTTCTACTTGCAAGCGTTCACCGTTAAAAGTAAAGGATTCGCCTGTGTGCGAGCGAGTCAAAATCTCTCGCCAAATCGTGGTGTATTCACTGGCTGTCTGATAACGCGTCGCGTGGTCTTCAAAGATGCCATCGCCTTTAAGCTCTTGTTTATCGCCGCCTGTGACCAGATTAAGCAGCAATCGACCATTTGATAATCGATCAAAGGTGCCTGTCATGCGAGCAGCAAGCGCGGGTGTCGTCACCCAAGGGCGGAATGCCACCAAAAACTTTAAGCGAGTGGTCGCATCAATGAGACTAGCGGCGACCAACCAAGGGTCTTCACATGAGCGACCTGTCGGAATCAACACGCCCTCATAGCCAAGGTTATCGGCTGCCACTGCAATTTGCTTCATATAGGTATGGTCAACGGTTCTTGCCCCTTTACTCGTGCCTAAATAACGACTGTCGCCATGTGTCGGTATAAACCAAAAAATTTTCATCGTAACCCCTGCTTGTAAGCTCAAAAATTGATTAAGATAACTCGCCTTCGGTCGTCTTTGCGTAAGTCCTATTAATAAGTACGCTATTCGGTAGTAATTATTTTGATACCGGTAATTCATTAATGAACTTTATGATTTTCAACATAAAATGATAGGATTTCCTCTCTTTTTCTAGAATTTTTCTGTCTATATTTTAGAGAATAAAGTTGAGATTTTTAGAAATTAATTATAAAAAATGCCAATTATATCAATAATATAATTGGCGGTAGTAAAGACTTCTTTTATCCGGTGATGCGTCTATCATCCCAATAACACGGTACTACAATCAAATTGTTTTCATGTAATCGTGACCATAATCGGACACCTAAATCTCGCTGCATATTTTGGACTGTGAAATTGGAAATCAGCAGAGTAGATTTCATGTTGTCATAACGGCTATATAAGACCTTATGCACCATCTCCAGGCGTTTTTCATGCCGGTCATGCAGGCCATATTCATCAATCACCAATAAATCAAAACTGGAGAAATGGTCGATGACTTCTTTCTCAGAGCGTGAAGCATCTGACCAGGTATCCATCATTTTTTGAGCAATTTCTGCGCTGGTATGGTAGCGTGCAGATTTTGTACTGTTATGCAGAATGT
>NZ_JAMXXK010000071.1 GCF_024129735.1 Acinetobacter lwoffii
CTTCCGTCAATGAATACCCATTCTTGATCCAAGACGCCTCGTAATCTAAAAAAAATTTATTCCACAATCCCTTGCTTGCCCAACGATTAAAGCGATTGTAAGCAGTTTGCCAAGGACAAAATTCTTGGGGAATATCACGCCATGTGGCGCCTGTACGCAGTTTCCATAAGATCGCTTCCATGATATTTCTACTATTCTTTGAACAGTAACAACCGTGTAATCGCATAGTATCTTGAATTTGCTGCCAGATATCATCAGTGAGAAGAGTGCGTGCCATTGGAAAAATATAGAAATGAAAAGAGCTTAAAGGGGGATTTTAAGTATTTAAAACCAATTCTTCAAATGAGGACACGCCCTAGTTAAGAAACCTTATTATGATTTTGCGAACTATTATTTGTTATTCATAATTATATGTATAAAAAATGGCTATTAATCACTGGGATCAATAGCCATTAGGGTTGAGAGCTTTAAAAGCTTAGTTTGGTACTTCCGGTAAATCAAACCAGATCACTTGCACATCTTCGCTTGCTTTAATTTCTGTGTCATCCAGAAAAGCAATTGCGCCGCCAGCTTTAACCGTATGTTCAGCTATCTGGACAGTGCCAGAAACAACATGTACATAATTAATATGCTGGGTCGCTTTCACTTCCAGACTTTGGCCTTGCTGAATCACCGCAGTTTTGACTTCGGCATTCTGACGAATATGCATCGGTGCATTGTCATTCGGACCACAAATCAAATGCCATTGGTTTGGTTGCTCATGCGGATCAAGACGGATTTGCTGATAGTTAGGCTTGGCATCACGTTCATTTGGAATAATCCAGATTTGCAGTAAATGGACCTGTTCGTCGCCTTGGTTCATTTCACTGTGCCGCACACCAGTCCCTGCACTCATCAGTTGCCATTCACCCGCAGCGATTCCGCCATGATTGCCCATGCTGTCCTGATGGGTAATGGTGCCTTTCAGCACACAGGTCAGGATTTCCATATTGTCATGTGGATGTGTGCCAAATCCCTGATGTCCATCAATCAGATCATCATTAATCACGCGTAAAGCACTGATACCCATATACTTTGGGTTATACCAGTTACCAAATGAGAAGCTGTGTTTAGACTCCAGCCAGCCCATTTTTACATGACCACGATTTTCGCTAGGATGTAGAAAAGCATTCATGATTTCATCTCGACATTATTTTTAACTTGAGATCATCATACTGTCGTTTTATAACTGAAAAAATCTCAAATAGGCGACAGATCATTGCATTTTTGCAACGACATAACTGAAAGTAAATATAAGGAATAAAAAAAGCCCACTTAAAAGCAGGCTTTTATTTAAATCGTTAGACCGATCATCATTCTAAGAAACGAACCGTTACGCCAGATTTGACTTTACGGCCAAGATCATTGGCATCCCAGTTAGTCAAACGAATACAACCATGTGACGCTGTTTTCGAAATGGTAGACGGGTTTGGTGTCCCGTGAATACCAAATGATTTCTTGCTTAAACCAATCCAGATATTCCCGACAGGACCGTTAGGACCTGGTGGTAAAGATAGTGGTTTTAAGTTTTTACCTTGTACAAAGTTAGAAGGTGAATAGCTGTACCAAGGGTTTGGTGCGACACCTGTTACTTTATAGGTTCCGGTTGGAGATGGTGTATCCGCACTACCAATGGTGGCAGGGAATGACGCGATCATTTGATTTTTACTGTTAAATAAGTACAGTTGTTTCGCACCTTTATGTGCAACAATCAAGTGAATACCTTCAGGCAAGTCATTGCGTACATTGCTGACCAGTAATTTTTCACCCACTTTATTAAAGTTAGCATTTGGATTGAGTTTCTTTAAGAAATTCTCATCCATATGGAATTTTTCACTCAACATTTCACTGACACGTGTGTAGTACAGGCCTTTCATTTTCGCCTGTAACGCATAATCTGAAGGAATAGACTTGGCAAATGGGCCTGCCAGATCTTTTTCAGTAATGGTGTATTCAATAAAGGTTGGCTTAGAACCCTGACGTGCCACCAGTTTATCCCAGGTTTCCTGAGTCAAAACACCGTTTGGCTTGATGCCATTCATTTGCTGGAAAGATGCAATCGCTTTAAGTGTGTTTTTACCGCTGGTTCCGTCAATCGCACCCGGTGATGCATGGGCATTATTCAGCATGACATGCGCACGTGCGTAAACGGGGAATTGACCTGCACCGATATTTTCATACCATTGGGCATTGTTTAAGCCGTCTAAAGTCCACGAAGCTTTGGTCGCCGCAGAGTTAGTCGGTGCTTTGGTATTTGGTGCTGCGCCAATAGAAGTAGTTTGATCTTCGGTATCCTGTAGCTCATTCAGCGCTTCAGATGCCTGTTTTAAGTCTTGTTGTTCTTGTGCGGTAATTTGCGCTTCTGCAGGTGCTGCTTGGGCCGCTGAAGCTTCAGTTGCTAGTGGATCAATCGGATCTTGCACTGCAACATCAGTCACCACTTGGGGTTTTAATGGTTGTTCAGCAGTAGACGCGGCAAAAACTTGACCTGCGAAAATGCAACCTAGACTCACAGCGAGCATTGTGCGAACGAACATGTAACTCAACCTCAAGAATTATTTCTTTAACTATGTGAAAAAACACTATAAGTATTACAGAAAAAATGTGGAGATGCAGTAGTTGTTTTGTGTAAATCGCTAGGTCGCCGTTCAATCCGATCGGTTTTTAAAGTTGCCAGAAGTTATTAAAACTGCGACCTTTTTGCTATGATGTTGGCAATGTCAAAGAAAGATAGGAATGTGAATGACGACCTTAAAAAATGATCGTTTTCTGCGCGCATTGTTGCGTGAGCCTGTAGATGCTACGCCAGTATGGATGATGCGTCAGGCTGGCCGTTATTTGCCTGAGTACCGCGAAACGCGTACCAAGGCAGGAGATTTCCTTTCGCTTTGCAAGAATACTGAACTGGCCTGTGAAGTAACTTTGCAGCCTTTACGCCGTTATGATCTTGATGCCGCGATTTTATTCTCGGATATCTTGACGGTTCCGGATGCTTTGGGACTGGGGCTGTATTTTGAAGCCGGTGAAGGCCCGAAATTTCACAAGACCATCCGTACCGAACAGGATGTCGCCAATCTGCCTGCATTTAATGCCAAGTCGGATCTGGATTATGTGATGAATGCCGTTTCGACCATTCGTTCAGCCTTGGGCGGTCAGGTTCCTCTGATTGGTTTCTCGGGCAGTCCATGGACTCTGGCAACGTATATGGTCGAAGGCGGTTCAAGCAAGGATTTCCGTTTTACCAAACAGATGATGTATGCGCAGCCTGAAGTTTTGCATGCTTTACTGGATCGTCTGGCTGATGCAGTGACTGAATATTTGAATGCGCAGATCGATGCGGGTGCACAAGCGGTACAGATCTTTGATAGTTGGGGTGGGGCATTAGCACATCGTGAATATATCGAGTTCTCGCTGAACTATATGCAGAAGATTGTCGCTGGTTTGCAACGTGAGAAAGACGGCCGCAAGATTCCGGTAATTCTGTTTACCAAAGGTGGCGGTCAATGGTTGGAACCGATGATTACGACAGGCGCAGATGCATTTGGTCTGGACTGGACCACGCCATTGAATGTCGCTCGTCAAACGGTTGCTGGTCGTGCAGCACTTCAGGGTAACCTGGATCCTGCAACTTTATATGGTTCATCAGACACCATCATTAAAGCGACAAAAGCCATGCTGGATGATGCCTATGCCAATGGCGAGAAAACCGGTTATGTTGCCAATTTAGGTCATGGTATTACCCAGTGGGTTGATCCGGCGAATCCAAAAGCATTTATTGATACCGTACATGAGTATAGTGCCAAATATCTTTAGGATGTAAACCTTGATCGATCTATTCAAATCAGGGTTTGAATTTACTTATAAGGCAGCTTCGGCTGCCTTATTTGGGATTTTACTCCTGCTCGCTTTTGCGCTGACTGCTTCTATGGGCAGCGATCTCTTCTTTGGTTTTTACCGGTATGACTATCTGCTTTTTTTTGCTTTGCTGATTCAGGTGATATTGCTCTATACCAAACTGGAATCCTGGGCTGAAGCCAAAGTGATTGCGTTATTTCATCTCATGGCCATGGTGATGGAAATCTTCCTGACCCATCCGGCAATTGCTTCCTGGCATTACCCTCAACCCGCAATATTTAAAATCCTGACCGTGCCTTTATTTGCCGGTTTTATGTATTCTGCGGTCGGCAGTTTTTTTGCGCGCTCTTTACGTCTATATCAGGTTTCATTTGAAAAATTGCCGCGTTTTAGCCATATGCTGACATTGGCTGTCTTGTCTTATATCAACTTTATGAGCAAGTTTTTTATTCCCGATTATCGGGTGATTTTATTTGTCTGGAGCGTGCTGATGTTCTGGAAAACCAGAATTCGCTTTCAGCTGAATCGGCATACTTTTCAGTTGCCGATGTTACCCGTACTGCTGATTCTGGCGTTTATTATCTGGATTGCCGAGAACATCAGTACCTTTTACCAGATCTGGCTCTATCCAAGCCAGATTGAGCAATGGCATATGGTGGGATGGGGCAAACTGGGCTCCTGGTATTTGTTGTTATTGCTGAGTCTGGTGTTAGTACTGAAAATCTTGGGACAGCGTAATTCACAAGGCGATTGGGCGCTCAAGGAACAGTAAAATCAATCAGGTTATGTTTATGTAAAGCATACATTTTTTCAATTGCGCCAAACTTGACTTGTCGCTACTCTGCTTGAGTATGTAATTTAAATTACATTATTAGAGTAATAACAAAGATTGCATGAGAATAATTGGAGAATAACTATGTTGAAAAAAATTATGCTGGCGGCGGTATTGGCGACTGGTTCAAGCATGGCGATGGCTGACCGAGATGTCGGTTGTGGTATCGGAAGCCAGGTGTGGGCGGGTCAGTCTGGTATTATTCCTAAACTCTTTGCAGGTACGACCAACGTTCTGTTCACGAATCAGTGGCTCGGGATCACTTTTGGTACCTTGGGTTGTAGCCAGGGCGGTACCGTAACCGCTCAAGTGGTGACCTTTACCAATGAAAACGCTGAAGCATTGGCGCGTGATATGGCAGTTGGAGAGGGTGAAAGCCTGAATGTTCTGGCTGAACTTTTGAATATTAAATCTGAAGATAAAGCTCGTTTCTTTAGCGTTTCCAAGCAGAATTTCTCTGAAATTTATTCCGAAGAAAACCAGAATACATTACAAGTTTTAAGCACCTTACAAACTGTGATGGCCAAAGATGAAGTATTGAAATCCTACATCTGATCCGCACCCTAAAAACCCTGCTGTTCTGGCAGGGTTTTCTTATGACTAAAAGAAATTGATGAGAATAAGTTAACTGAATGAAATATGCGTTCTTCATGTTGGGCCTGACATTCAGCCCTTTAAGTTTTTCTAGCGAAATTAATCCAGACATCCAGCATTATATCGCTCAGGCCGAAACTCAGCATCTGGATCAGAGCACTACCTGGCAACGTCTCATGTATGCCAATCCCCAAGGTCATAGCGAGGTTAACTATTCGGGCTATTTCCTGGCAGAGCAGGGAAAAACTGATCTAAAAAAAGAAATGCAGCATAACATTCAGGCTTTATTCCTGAGCGCAGAGCCGAATCAGTCCGTCCGCTGTAAGTTTCCTGCACGCAGCAGCTGGTTAATGCAGCAATTGAATATTTCCGAGCAACAATTGCCTGCGGTCAGTTGCCCGGATTTGGATAAATGGATTGGCGAGGTCAAGCCTTATCAGGCAACCCTGATCTATGCCACGGATTTTATGGGTAATCCCAGCTCGATGTTTGGTCATACCTTGTTGCGTCTGGACCCTAAAGACCAGCAACAACTCAATCTGATTTCTTATGCGGTCAACTATGCTGCGACGGTCGATGGCAATGACAACTGGTCCTTTGCCTGGAAAGGGCTGACTGGACAATATCCGGGTGAATATTCACTGATGCCGTATTACCGCAAGGTCAAAGAGTATGGTGACTTTGAAAGCCGGGATTTGTGGGAATATGAATTAAACTTAAGTCCGCAAGAAACCAGGTTTTTGGTACAGCATCTCTGGGAAATGCAAAATGTAAGTTTCCCTTATTATTTTATCAGTGATAATTGCGCTTATCGCCTACTGGGACTGTTTGATCTGGTACGTCCCGAGCTAAATCTACAGAAACAGTTTAATTCGACTGCGATTCCGATTGAAACACTAAAAGTAGTAGAACAGCAGGGCTTGATCAAACAGAAAGTTTACCGTCCGGCGCTTGAAACTCAATTGCTGGCACAGTCCAGACAGCATGGCAAAGCGCTGGCAAAAACTGCGCATCAGCTGGCTTATGCAGAAACAGGTGCAATGCCTTCAATCTTGCAGCCCTATCCGGCAGAAGATCAGGCCAAAATTCTGGAAATGGCCTATGATCATTTATATCTGGACTTTCTCCGACAAACAGTCGATAAATCATTTTCCCAGCCACGTTTTCGCAAGTTATTAGGCTTAAGAAGTCAGCTGAATATCGAGAAGCAGCGTAAAGCGCCTGAACGTCCAAAAATAGACCCGGTACAAAGCCATCATGCACGGAATATCAGTCTTCAGGCCGGACAGGTTCAGGGTGAATCCTTTGTCCAGCTAGGGCATCGGCAAGCCTATCATGATCTCATCGACCCGCAAGGCGGTTTTCGAACCGGCACACAATTGCTGTTTCTGGATGGGGCTTTGCAATATCGTGACAGTGAACTCAAACTGGAGCATCTGGATCTATTGACTGTCAATTCCTATAACCCCGTCAATCCGTTTAATACGCCATTGTCTTGGGGTTTTAATCTGGGCTGGCAACAGGAAGCACTGAATGCGCATGGCCAGTTTAGTGAAGATGAGCAGCATGGCGTTGCCAGCTTAAAAACTCAGGTCGGTTATAGCTGGGCAAATGTCAGCCGTGAACATCTATGTTATGCACAAATGCAAACTCAGCTACAGGCAGGCAAGACACTTGATCAAGGCTGGCGCGTAGGTGCAGGCCCCACCGTGGGTTGTCAGAATATCTGGAGCGATCAGATTAACAGTCTGGTGCAGGTGGAACTGCCTTATTGGGAAGATTCGCATCGCTGGCAGCTGAAACTGAATACTGAACTCCAATATGCATTCAATCCACAACATGCACTTCGGCTGTCTTGGGAATATCAGCAACAACAGTCCAAAGACTGGGATCAATGGAGTCTTGGTTTGATCCGGTATTTTTAAGATTTAGTTAAAACTGATCAACACTATTCATAAAGTGCTGTGTATCTGTGAGGCTACTGTTCGGTTTTCCCTTGCATAAAAAGATTAGCTGGGTTTGGTGCAAATAATCTGGTCGATATTTTAGGAAAAATACCTGATATTTGCTATATTTATCACATAATGTGAGTGCAAATTGCAAGGTTTTGGGGAACAGACAGTATGAATAATGAATGCATGGCAAGACTGGCCGAGCAATGGGAACAGATCTGTCAAAATTATTCATCTGATGACTTATTGCATGCCTTTCACTTTATTCAAGATCATTCCCTGATTCTGGTGGAAGAATTCTATAAAAATATGCTCATTGAAAAGGAATCTGCAGAATTCTTTTCTGATGACTTGATTCAACAGCGCTTGCGTGACACTTTAAATGCCTGGCTACTTGAAAGCTTTAGTGTAGGAATTAATAAACGCTATGCCGATGCCGTGCAGAAACAGGCGATGGTGGGGCATGTGCATGCGCGTGTCGGAATTCCGTCCTGGCTGATCATGCGCGGTGTACGTGAAATTGAGCGTAAAATGTTTGAACTGCTGGATGAGAATCCTCACCACAGTATGTTGACCACCTGCAGTTATATTGTCCAAATCATGGGATTTGCCACAGAAGTCATGTGCCGATCTTATGAAGCCAAAACAGCCATGAATCAGGAAATTAAACACAGTTATCGTGTTTTTTCAGCGATGCAGGATGTGGCCGTACAAAAAGATAAACAGCGCAGCTCATTGCTGGACTGGGAAAATGAGCTCATGTTCAAGGTCTTTTCTGAGCATGAGAAATTGAATCATCCGATGCTGTCCAAGTCTGAGTTCGGTTTATGGTTTATCCATAAAGCCTCTTATGCTTTTACCGGTTCTGATCAGGTCGATTTAATCATTGAACGGATTTATCAAGTCGATGAACTTAATCAAGATATTATGGACTGTACTGACAAAAACAATATGCTGGGACTGATCCAGCAGATCCGTGACTTAAACCGCGAAATTCAGTTGTTGGTAGATCAGTTATTTCAGGTGGCCGAATATATTGAATCAGGTAATGATTCATTGACCCAGTTACTGAATCGCCGTTATTTGAATACCATTATTTCACGTGAAATCACTTTTTCTCGTAAGAATCATACGCCTTTGTCTTTACTTGCTATCGATGCTGATTATTTCAAAAGTATTAATGACAAATTCGGACATGCAGCAGGTGATCTGGCCTTGAAATTTCTGGCCGAAGCATTGCAAAAATATAGTCAGGGCAGTGATTATGCTTTTCGGGTCGGCGGTGAAGAGTTTTTGCTGTTACTGGTGGATACTGATGAAAAACGTGCCCTCAATATCGCCGAAAGTATTCGTAAATATATTGAAAATGGCATGATTAATTCGGCACAAGGCCAGCAGTTTAAATTTACGGTGAGTATTGGTTGTGTGCTTTATGATGGACATCCGGATTATCAGCGCTTCCTGAATGCGGCAGATTCTGCCTTGTATATGGCGAAGAACAACGGGCGTAACAGAGTTTATATGGCTCATCAGTCCTTGAACCCTGTCGCACAGCCACTCTCAGTTTAAATGAAAGGTTTTTAGCCAGTTGCAGACTGCTGCTCTATAAATTCCTGAAATTTCTGTTTTTGCTGGAGATATTCGGGATGATTTTTAGCTTCATCCCATTTCTGTTTAAAGATTTTGGCAGCAGCGGCTTTAACCGGATCTTCATGATTACGTGGTAGCTCGGAACGGCCATGCGCACCACTCAAGCCTTTTTTATCCTCCGGAACCGGGCCATCGTATTTTTTGCCACCTTTATGATTGGCATAACGTCGGGCACGGGTGAAACCCATCTGTAAAAACTTGCGTGCCATGTCCGCACCGATAAAATCTTCTTGCTTTAAATAGTCTAGAAAAAGCTGATAGATTTTCTCGCTACTGGCTTGTGCTTTTTCTTCATCTGCAAAGCGCCAGTGCGGCAGGATTTCTGATTTATAAGGCTCAACCAGTAATACACCTTGTTCACCACGGCCAATCCGGTAGAGCTCCGGTCGTTTGCGGAAATTAACCTTTGCAAAGTCCAGAGAATAATCAAAACTATTCGAAACTACACGTGACGGACGTTTTGGTGGCGCTACTTTGGCAGATGGCTTCATATTCGGCCTTTTCTGAAATTTAAAATTGCTCAATATTTCAGCTAATACAAATTATAAAAATAAAGGGGCAGGATACAGAAAAGCCCCTGTCATTTAGAGCTAGGGGCTTTCATTTTACTTCGATTTTTTTGAACTGGTCTTCGAGGTTTTAGCCTTGGTTGACTTGCTCTTAGAGGAGCTACTCGACTGCTTTTTAGCAGGCGCCGATTTTTTTGAAGAAGACTTTTTCACTTTAGTGTCGTCTTTACTCTTGTTGCTGCTTTTCGCTTTAGCCGGTTTTTTCGCGGAAGAGGTCTTTTGGTCTTTCGCTTTATCACTGGCTTTTGAGCTCGAATTTTTCTTCACCTTCACTTTTTCATCTTTGCTGGCATTGTCTTTCTTAGAAGATGCCGCTTTAGATTTACTGCTCGCCGCTTTTTTAGTGACTTTGCGATCACTGTCTTTGTCACTACTCTTATTCGACTTTTTCAGTTTCTCATCTTGGGTCTTTTTAGCAGTTTTTGCTGATTTTTTGCTGTCTTTCGCCTGGTTATTTTTACTATTCGCCATGGTTACTTTCCTTATCATTAAAAATCAATCAGAAAGATATAAAGCGCTTTGCTGTATATCAACTTCAAATTACTTTAATGGGAGAGCGGCAGGATTAAAACTTTATCATGTATCCAAGTGTAGGCTTGTTGCAAACACAAGCAGGAATTGTTTGAGTTCTAGACTGAAACATAGCAAGTTTTGGGACAGGTCTTTAAACCCTGTTACCAGGTGTTATTTATAGCAAGTGAGCTTTTGAATTAAGTATTGATATCCTCTTCCTTTAAAAGCAAAAAACCCCGAATGATCGAGGCTTTGAGTAACTTATTTTTAAGCTTTAATAATTAATAGCTTTCTGGAACCGCACTTAAAAATTCACGACGTGTTTCTTTGTCGGTTTTAAAATCACCAATAAATGATACCGTACGTGTGGTTGATTCCTGCTTGCCTACACCGCGCATCATCATGCACATGTGCGCAGAATCAATCATTACTGCAACACCGCGTGCTTTGGTGACTTCAGCCACTGCTTCTGCAATTTGCTGAGTCAGATTTTCCTGAATTTGTAAACGGCGTGCAAACATTTCAGTAATGCGGGCAAATTTAGACAGGCCTAAAACATGACCTTCAGGCAAATAGGCGATATGAACGCGGCCATAAAATGGCAATAAGTGATGCTCACATAACGAATAAAATTCGATATTTTTGACCAGTACCATTTCACGGTTATCGGAAGGGAAGACTGCCTTGTTGGTCACTTCTTCAAGTGTCTGGCTATAACCCGAGGTTAAATATGAAAATGCTTTCGCAGCGCGCACAGGCGTATCTTTGAGACCAGGGCGATTTAGATCTTCGCCAACGGCAGTAAGAATGTTTGCGTAGGATTGCTGCATAGTCATATGACGTATTCACTTAAACTGAGAATGAACAAGGACGGCATTGTAGCAGAAAACTTTTACAATGCCTTGTTTTGAGGCTAAAACCGTTTACTGTTTGAACTTTGGATTCTTTTCTGCACGTTTGAGCAGAACCAATACTGCACCGGTACCTCCTTGCTTTTCAGGTGCACTGACAAAAGCCAAAACATCGCGATGCTGACGCAGCCAGCCGTTGACATAGGTTTTTAAAATCGCTTCTGGACCTTTACCATGTACGATTTTAATCACGTTCTGGTTTTCATCTTTGGCGATCTGGATAATCTGCAGCACGGCTTGACGCGCTTCTTCCACGGTACAGCCATGCAGATCCACAGCTTCAAACCAGCGCAAGTTACCGGCTTTCAAGTCTTCAAACACTTTATGCTGCAAGGTGGCGATGCGATAGCTCAAGTTGGCCTGACTGCCGACAGGATTGAGCATGGCCTGAGTATCTGATAAAGCCATGGCCTCTGTTTCCATCGGGCCAGTAGCCGCTGCACGCTTTGCTAGGATTTGTGCATCCGGCTTTTTCTTGCGTGGTTTGTCCAGTTGAACCGTATTTCCCGATTTAATTTTTTGCACGCCCTGCATTTGCTTGCGAAATAGGTCGAGGTCCTCAGCCTGTTCTTGCTCCGCTGTTTTCACGACAGGGGCAACAGGTTCAGCCTTGGCAGGCTGATTAATTTGCTTTTTAAAGTCTTTCAGCAAATTGTACTGATCTTTAGAAAGCGAAGAATCGTGTTTGCTCATAATCTGGAAACGGGGAGAGACGGAATTTAAAAGAATTATAGTCTGAAAATAGCTAAAGGAGAACTGAATTGCGTTCAGGGCAAGCAATCAAAATCTTCAAGCTATAAACGTCGCTGCTCTGTGTGCCTGAATAGGCATATTGATATTACAGAAATACAAAAGATATCTTTCATAAGTCAAAAAATGATCGTTACATTCATATTTAATGAATTTTGGAAGTTCCTTCTCCCTCTGGGAGAAGGTTAGGATGAGGGTAATTCATAGAAACAACCTCTCCCTAGCGCTCTCCTATAAGGAGAGAGAACTTCTTTTTAATGATTGGCGGATTCAAGCGGCAAGTGCAACAGTATAAAAACCAGCCATAACTTCACTCGGTGTATACCAACCTAGTGTTTTTCTAGGACGATGGT
>NZ_JAMXXK010000072.1 GCF_024129735.1 Acinetobacter lwoffii
ACCAAGCAATGCCGTCAGGTCATTGCAGATCGGCAAGCGCATGCGGTGATTCCACCTAGAAAAAATGCGAAACCATGGAAAGATACAAAGAGTAGCTCGCTAGAACGAAATGAATTACTTCGAACAGTTAAACGTTTAGGCAGGACATTATGGAAAAAATGGTCAGGCTATCATCGGCGAAGTTGGTTGAAACTAAGATGCACTGCATTAAATTATTAGGAGATAAACTCAGCGCAAGGAGTTTTGATAGCCAAGTGAATGAAATTCATGCACGTGTAGCAGTCCTCAACAGATTTACGGAATTAAGTCGACCACTTACCCAAGTTACGTCTTAAATTTGGCTCAATTAGGGGCGCTTTGCATTTCAAATCTTTGTGCAACAAAGCCCTTTGAAAGCGTAAGGCTTTCATTGAGAACAATAATGGGTATAGACAGGGACAGTACGAGTTGAGGTGAAACAATAATATTAGTTGTTTTTTAGTTGAACCTTTTTTTGTCAATCGAATTGTTTTTAGTTCAAACATGATGAAGTTTATGAATTAAAATTTAATTCAACATATCATATTTATCTAAATAAAGGATAGTACTTTAACTTATTGAAATCAGGTGAGTGTAAGGGATATATGAAGTTATTGTTTGGTATACTTCGCTTAACATAATCAATATTATACGAAATCAGTGTGTTAGAAACCATTTAAAGTGTCTATATTCTCACCAATAAAAATGTCTAGTTTATGATGGTTTTTACCATCATGGACTGGATATAAATTAGAGATGTTGATCACTATGTCTGACAAGGAAATTCAACGTCTTGCAGTTCTGCAAGACGTTCGAGATCATCGTATTATCCAGGTCCGTGCTGCTGAAATCCTGAATCTTTCCACTCGTCAAATTACCCGGTTATTGCAGAAACTCAATCAAGACGGTGTTTCAGGTCTGGCACATGCTAGTCGTGGTCAACCTGGCCATCATCGCCATGATGAGTTATTAAAATCAAAATGTCTTTCCATTATTTCTGAACATCTGCTGGGCTTTGGACCTACCTTGGCGCATGAGAAGCTCAGCAGCATGTTTGACCTGAATATCCCGGTAGAAACGGTTCGGCGCTGGATGATGGCCAATGACCTCTGGATTCCGCGATCCAAGCGCCTTAAACGTCCATATCAGCCACGTTATAACCGGGATTGCTTCGGTGAGCTGATCCAGATTGATGGCTCATATCATGACTGGTTCGAAGGACGCGCTGCTAAGTGCTGTTTATTGGTGTATATCGATGATACCACTGGAAAGCTGTTGCATCTACGCTTCTGTGAGGCGGAAACCACCTTCGACTATATGCTTTCAACCCGAGCCTACATTGAACAATACGGCAAACCTCTGGCCTTTTATAGCGACAAACATTCGGTATTCAGAGTTAATCAGAAATCCAGGAAAGACAGCCAGATCACGCAATTTGGGCGGATTCTGAACGAGTTAAATATTGATATTATCTTTGCCAACTCACCACAGGCTAAAGGTCGCGTAGAACGCGCGAATAGAACCCTTCAAGACCGTTTGATCAAGGAGATGCGTCTGGAAGGCATCAGTTCAATTGCCGAAGCCAATGCATGGCTACCCTGCTTCATTGAGCACTTCAATCAGAAGTTTGCCAAGTGTGCGAGAAACTCGAAGAATTTACATCGATCTTTAACGGAATCTGATGCTGAGCTGGAGGATATATTCACTTGGCAGGAACCGCGTAACGTCACGAAGAACCTAACCATCACCTATGACAAGTGTATTTATCTGCTTGAACCGACAGAGCTGAATCATAAGCTTGTTGGGCAATACATTTCATTTCTGGAGTACCCGGATGGCACTGTGGCCCTCATGCATGAAGGACGGAAGATCAACTATAGCGTCTTCAATAAACTGGCTGGACTACAGCAGAATGAAGTGGTTGAGAATAAAAGATTAGGCTCAGTTCTGGCGCATATCCAGCAACAACATGAAGAGTTGGAGAAACAGAATAAACGTTCCCGTCTCAAGAAAAGTATGCCGAGTCGTAAAGCTCAGAAAGCTGTTATTGAACAAAGAAATTTAAATCCTGTGCTTGACTCTTGTGGTTAAAAACAGGACATTTTAAATGGTTTATCACATAGACATTTTAATTGGTGAATAACACAAAATGTAAGCCCCAAGTAGAACTGTTCTCGATAAATAATGAGCTAATTAACAGTACAAATTCGGCTCACAATATGAGTCGAATTTGTGCTATATTTAACTCATCTTAGATTTTAGATGAGAGAGATTGAAAATGCAGAAATGGATTTGGCAAGCAGAAAACTGGACAAATTTCACATGGCAGGATTCAACTATCTTACCTAAAACCAGACAGATACATCAAAAAATAGGAATTCTTCTTGGACAAAGTCAGCATGATTTAGCGAAAGAACAATTCACTCTAGATACTCTACTTGCCAATCTCGTTGCTTCATCAGCAATTGAAAATGAAACCCTCAATGTTTTTTCATTGCGATCATCTTTAGCCCAACGCTTGGGTGTCACTCTTGAACAGCCTTATCCAAGCTCAGATCGATCAGAAGGTTTAGCCAATATCATGCTGGATGCGCTGAACGATGTTAAGCAACCACTGACTGTTGAGCGCCTCATGCAATGGCATCGTTGGCTTTTCAATGACCCCGACTGGACAATGCAACGTTTACGCATTGGTCAACTGAGGGGATCAGAGCCTATGCAGGTCGTTTCAGGTCGATTGGATTACCCTAAAGTACATTTTGAAGCACCGCCAAGAGAAGGCTTAGAAGAACGCTTACATACCTTCATAGCGTGGTTTAATCAGAGTCTGAATGATTCATTGCTTGATCCTCTGTTACGTGCAGGCATTACCCATTTATGGTTTGTTACCCTACATCCTTTTGATGATGGTAATGGCCGTATTACACGTACACTTACAGACCTTGCTCTAGCTCAAATGGATGAGCAAAGTATCCGTTTGTATGCAATGTCTACTGCGATATTAAATAAACGTAAAAGTTACTATGAGATATTAGAACAAACTCAAAAAAATGATTCTGATATCACAGATTGGCTGATTTGGTTTCTAGACACGTTGAATGAAAGCCTTGAAAAAACCTTAGCGCAGATCAGTCGAACATTGTTTAAAAGTCAATTTTGGCATAAATATTCAAATTTAGCCCTGGGTGAAGAACAACGTAAAGTTCTACATCGTTTATTAGACGGTGGCGAAAATGGCTTTGAACATGGTATTAGTGCTTCGCAATATCAAAAGGTTGCTAAAGTCAGTAAGGCAACGGCTACTCGCCACTTATCAGACTTACTTGAGAAAGAATGTATCGTTAAATTAGAAGGTGGTGGACGTAATACACGCTATCAGATCAATACCCAGTTATAGATATTCTAAGCAATAAAAAACCCCGGCATCCTGCCGGGGTTTTTCGTATTGGTTCGCTCGGTATAACTCCTGTCCTACCTTACAGTCCTTGTGCTTATCTATTGTTATTCTTATATGGAACTTCCTGTTCCCGATGAGTTCATAATAGTAAAATTCCAGTCATTCCGGATAGCAGCAAAGGGCCGAGATTGATGTGAGCCAAAACGTACAAAATAGCCTAAATTTTATCCACAAAAAATGTGGATAATTTTGGACATTGAGGCATTGATAAAATTTGAAAAATCTCAAAATTGATTACTTTTTAAACAAAATTATTGGCAAGAACTATCAAAAACGATCATAAAAAAGCCGAGTTGTTTCCAAGTCAGCTTTTCGACATCGTCGAGCATTATCACTATAACACAAGTATTTGATTTTTATGTGTTTAAAATATGAATTTCGTATAACCGCCATTATGTTAAATGTGATAAAGAATAGATAATAAAATTTAATTAATGAGACATAATCTGTCGTGTATTTTTTAAACAGCACACAATAAATGGTTTAAAAATAGTAATGTACTCTAATAAATTTTTTATTATCAATATCTAAGAGTTATAGAGCTATGTCACGACCAGAAATACCAAATTTAAGAACTTGGCCACGCAATTTAAGTACCTCCCAATATGGTGGATTATCTACATCTCAGTATGGCGGAATGTCCACGTCTCAATATGGTGGAATGTCCACGTCTCAGTATGGCGGAATGTCCACGTCCCAGTATGGTGGAATGTCCACGTCTCAGTATGGCGGATTGTCTACGTCCCAGTATGGCGGATTGTCTACGTCTCAGTATGGCGGATTGTCTACGTCTCAGTATGGCGGATTGTCCACGTCCCAGTATGGTGGACTGTCTACGTCTCAAGGAGGTGGCATGTCTACATCTTCAATTAATGTCTATAAAAGTAATATTCCACCTTGGCCAGTGTTTTTATTAGAACTAGAAACTAGAGGGTATCTTGCACAGGCTCAATTGATTAGAAGACATATTCCCTCATTCTTATATCCTGAAAATTTCTTTTAAATTTTTTATTAAATAAAAGGACATCTTAAATCGGTGTCTTTTTGAGATGTATGTAATTCTTACATTTTTAGGTAGGGGATATTTTGTATAACTCTTTCTCATTAAAGAAAGTTCTTGAGCTTTATGCTGCCATACCACTGATATTGATAGCTTTAGCTGGCACTTATAAGTTTGGTTACTTTTCTACGTTTGATGCTTTATGGATATTACCTTCTATATCCGCTTATAGCTTATTTTACTCAATTCTAATTACTACTTTATTGTTCGCTTTTGGGAGCATAATTTCTTTAATTTATTTATCTATTTCTGCATGGGTAGGTCACTCATATTTACTGATTTTTTCCGTACTATTTATAACAATATCCATATTCCTGATAGGAAGAGAGACATCAATTGCCTTATCAACTAAGTTAATTCCGCTTTATTTTGGTGTGTTTTATTATTCCTATGTACATAGTTCTATATTTGGAGGACAGATAGAGCAATACTTTAGCTCCCCTTTAGTACTATTTTTAACGATTATTGCTTTTGGTGGTATGTTCGGAAGTGGTATGAACGATGCAAATAAAGCCATTAATAATAAAACACTCCCAATAGTATTGTTTGATCAGCAAACGTCATATCCAAGTGATCAGTCTGATTGGAGACTATTAGAAGCAATAGATACCAGATTTGTTTTGATTAATCTTAAAAATAGAACAGATTATGGCTATGAAATAAAAGTAGTTGAATACAGTAAAGTTGACAGTATCTATTAATTTAATAGCTATCAATTTTATAACGACTTTATATTTTTCCTAAAATTAACATAATACACCTTATACGAAACGCGATTGTAATAATCATTTAATATCAATTATTTATATTAAAATAGAAAACTCAAAAAACAGCAAAAATCCGGCTTGGAAACAAGTCGGATTTTTTATGAGCGGTTTTGATAGTTCTTGCCAATAATTTTGACTGAAAATTACACTTATTACCTTGAGTGATACAAATATGTGATACATTATTGTATATACAAATTTGAATGTTTTTTATGGAACAGTATTTCGAATGGGATGAGGCAAAGAATCGAAAGAATCAGCAAAAGCACGATGTCTCTTTCGAAACAGCAAGCCTTATTTTTGAAGATCCGCTAAGGATCTCAATTCAAGACAGACATACCGATGGTGAAGAACGTTGGCAAACCATTGGAAAAGTAAAAGGTGTACTAATGCTACTAGTAGCCCACACCATCTTTGATGAAGATGACTGTGAAATCATACGAATCATTAGTGCAAGACAGGTAACTAAGGCGGAGCGAAATCAATATGAGCATGGTTAGATATACACGCAAAGAGCTGAATGAAAATTTCAGCGACAAGCAAAATGCTGAAATTAAACGTCTCCTTGCTAAGGGAACTGTATCTGATGATCAATTAGATCTGTCTGATATTCCTGAAATCACCGACTGGAGTAAGGCAGTTCGTCATGGGCAATTTTATCGTCCAGTGAAGCAACAGACTTCTGTTCGCTTAGATGCTGATGTACTGGCATGGTTAAAAGCACAAGGGAAAGGCTATCAAACACGTATGAACAAAATTCTGCGTGAAGCAATGTTGGAAGATTTAAAGAATCATTCTTAAAAATGAAATGGGAGCAATAGCTCCCATTTTTAGCTTCGTATAAGTACCATTATGTTAAATAAAATTTATAAAAGGAAAAGTGCGCTTAAATTTTTCTGAGACATGTGGGTTGTTCTTTAGGTATTCAATGGATTGTTCTTGCGTAGAAATAGGGTCAAAAATATCTATTCCCCTTAGATAAGAAATGCCTTCTAACGCTATTTTTTCTGTTTTTGATAGCCTAGAGCTTGGTACAAATCCAATAACTGAATGAATCTTCGCTAATGAGTCCTCGAAATCTATAAGATCAAACATATAAAGTGGTATTTCATCTTGATTTAAATCGTTAATACAAAGCTCAATCCACTGTCTAAACTCATTTAGATTAATTGCTTCTGAAAATAGACACCCAATAGCAAATCCAAGATCAGAATTTTCTTCTTTATATATTTTCCACATACTTAATATTTTCTAAAATTAACATAATACACGTTATACGAAGCCAAAAATGGGGGCATGCAGCTCCCATTTTTAGTCTTTTATCCGCTTTTTTGCTTCATCATAAACAATGCTATCAGCTCGTTTTCCAACGGTAATTAGCAAAATAACTACCTGATCATCTTTGACCTGGTAAACAAGTCGGACACCAGCTTTTAATAATTTTATTTTATAGCAGCCTGCAAGATCACCTTTAAGCATATTCTTTGGAATATGTGGTTGCTCTATTACCTTAGCTAATTTTTTCTTGAATTGATCTCGTATAGCACTAGGAAGCTTTTCCCATTCTGCAGTGAAGTCCTTATGACGTAAAAGCTTATAAGTCATCTAATGTGACTTCCTCGAACATCTCTTTAGGATCATTAACACGTTTGCGAACAAGAGCTAATAAATCAGCATCTTCCTCTGAGAGTAAAGCTTTTTGTACTGGAAGCTTTCCAGTCGTAGCAATATATTCAAGAATATTAGTAAAGAACTCAGTAGGTGCAATTCCTTGTTCTTTTAGGATGGAATAAGACTTTTCTTTAAGGGCTTCATCGACCCTGAAATTAACAGTAGCCATCATTTTCCCATTTATTGAATGCATGAGAATATTGTAATGCAATATGCATTACAAAGATAGTTCGTATAACAACCACTATGTTAAATGGATAGTTGTTTAGTGGGAAAATCAAGTTTTTGAAATTTCAAATTGAAGTTTTTTCGTTCAATTAGTAATTGTAATTTATATTCTATTGAATAACTATTTCATAACTTTTCCTATCATATTTGGCTGCATACGTAGCTACTTCTTGATTAATCTCTTTATGATTTTTATCTAAATATGAAAAGATTATTGAATCCTCATTGTGCCGCTCGTAATTGATGGCGTATTTATATTCTGAATAAGGATAAAGAGTACCTAAGCTATAAGTTTTTTGAGCACTAATATAAGTTACTTTAAGGTCTGTAATTGGATAATCAGTCTGATTTTTAATAAAAATATATCCATCTTTTTCAAATGGCTGGCATCCTATAAGTAGAACTAATGTAAGACAGTAAAATAGGCTATTCTTCATTTTGGTAGTTCTTCAATTGGTCTTATGAGTCGATTAATAACTATAACTTTTGAGGTATCACAGCTATGATCTACTTCAGTTATCCAAGAATAATTATTTTTTTCTAGAGGATAGGATTCTCCGCCTCCATATGCTGCTTTATCACCTAAAAAATAAGTATCCGAATCTACTTTTAGGCTCTTAGTTTCCGTATCCCAATCTAGAGTTTTTGTAGCAAAAATTGGCAGAACTTTAGAGCCATCAGCATGTTCTAGGTATAGGCATTTACCTTCCCTAATAAGCTTAGCTTCACTATAACTTGCATTATCTGCTCCCCCCGTATATTGAATACGTGGAACAACTATATTTGATTCAATTTTTTCTGTAACTGGACTGCAGGCTGCAAGTAAACTTAATAAAATAAATTCTAATCTTTTCATATTAAAGGAATTTTTTTAGAAATTAATAGAGAAATTAAAGCAAATTATTCCAAAAGGCTCTGATTAAAAATTGTTAAAATTAGTAGATATATGAGAGGAAATTATGAAAAATTTTTTATACTTCAATTGCTTATCTTTTATTTTTACTTATTTATCTTTGTTTTATCAGAAATATACATTAGTGGATCGTATAGTTGTAGACAAGCTTGGAAAAGTTAAAGTCATTGGAGGAGGATTTCCCTTACAGTTTTTAGTAGATGGTGAAGTATCTCCAGGTGGGAGTATAGCGCTAGATCCTTTAAATATTATTATAGGAATAGATCAATTTATCTTCTTATATTTTATTTTTGATTATTTGTTCTGGATAAGTGTTTTATTTGCTTTTTACATAATTTTGAAAAGGTACAAACTAAAACAGATTTTCTAAAATTAACATAATACACGTTATACGAATCTAAAAATGGGAGCCTTTAGCTCCCATTTTTACTATATTTTTTAAAGTCTTAGGCGTGTTGTACTTTGAGTTTTAAGCCTAAAGCATTCACTACACGATTAATCGTATCAAAACGTGGTGCTGAATCATGACGTAGGGCTTTGTAGAGTGCCTCACGCCCAATTCCTGCTTCTTTAGCGATTTGAGTCATGCCACGAGCTTTAGCAATAACACCAAGAGCATGAGCTAATTCAGCTGGATCATTCTCTTCAAGAACCATGTTGAGATACATCACAATATCTTCTTCAGTTTTGAGTGACTCAGCCATATCAAAACTTGGTAAATCAGCGACTCTAACCATTTTAATCCTCCAATGTTTTCGATAGTTTGACTGCACGATCGATGTCTTGTTGCTGAGTTGATTTATCTCCTCCACCAAGCATTACAATCACTACGTCACCATGTTGGATGTAATACATCCTCCACCCAGAACCGAAGAATTCTCTCATTTCCCAACCGCCATCTTGGAGAGGTTTGATGTCTCCCCCAATTTCCACGTTGAACCTTATCTAATCCACGATTCAAGTGAATACGAGTCATATTGTCTTTAATGCCATCCAACCATTCATCAAATTCTGGAAGACGTATAATTTCAAGCATGAGGATTCCTTATCTTCTCACTATATTGTATTTGATCGAATACAATATGCAATTAATCTATACGAACATCCATTATGTTAGAACCCATTTAAAGTGTCTATGCGATAAACCATTTAAAATCTCCTGTTTTTAACTGCAAGAGTCAAGCACAGGATTTAAATTTCTTTGTTCAATAACAGCTTTCTGAGCTTTACGA
The DNA here is from genome assembly GCF_024129735.1 of Acinetobacter lwoffii. GTDB lineage: Bacteria > Pseudomonadota > Gammaproteobacteria > Pseudomonadales > Moraxellaceae > Acinetobacter > Acinetobacter lwoffii_H. The sequence continues at coordinate 9,347 of NZ_JAMXXK010000072.1, forward strand.
CTCGGCATACTTTTCTTGGCCCGGGAACGTTTATTTTTTTTTCCAGTTCTTCATGCTGTTGTTGGATATGATTCAGAACAGCACCCAACCGTTTATTCTCAACAATCTCTCGCTGATTCAGCTGACTTAATTTATCGAAGAGGCTGTAATTGATCTTTCGGCCATCATGCATGATCGCCACAGTGCCATCCGGGTACTCCAGAAATGAAATGTATTGCTCAACAAGCTTATGATTTAGCTCTGTCGGTTCAAGCAGATAAATACACTTGTCATACGTGATGGTGAGGTTCTTCGTGACCTTACGCGTTTCCTGCCAGGTGAATATATCCTCCAACTCAGCATCAGATTCAGTTAGAGGACGATGTAAGTTCTTTGAATTTCGCGCACACTTGGCAAACTTCTGGTTGAACTGCTCAATAAAGCAGGGCAACCATGCATTGGCCTCAGCAATCGAACTGATGCCTTCCAGACGCATCTCCTTGATCAAACGGTCTTGAAGGGTTCTATTCGCGCGTTCTACGCGACCTTTAGCCTGTGGTGAGTTGGCAAAGATAATATCAATCTTTAACTCATTCAGAATCCGGCCAAATTGCGTGATTTTGCTGTCCTGGCTCGATTTCTGGTTCACTCGGAAGACCGAATGTTTATCGCTATAAAAGGCCAGAGGCTTACCGTATTGTTCAATGTAGGCTCGGGTTGAAAGCATATAGTCGAAGGTCGTTTCCGCCTCACAGAAGCGCAGATGCAACAGCTTTCCAGTGGCATCATCGATATAAACCAGCAAGCAGCACTTAGCAGCGCGTCCTTCAAACCAGTCATGATATGAGCCGTCAATCTGGATTAGCTCACCGAAGCAATCCCGGTTATAACGTGGCTGATATGGACGTTTAAGGCGCTTGGATCGTGGAATCCAGAGGTCATTTGCAGTCATCCAGCGCCGAAGCGTTTCTACCGGGATATTCAGGTCAAACATGCTGCTGAGCTTCTCATGGGCCAAGGTAGGTCCAAATCCCAGCAGATGTTCAGAAATAATGGAAAGAAATTTTGATTTTAATAAATCGTCATGGCGATGATGGCCCGGTTGACCACGACTGGCATGCGACATACTTGAAACACCATCTTGATTGAGCTTCTGTAATAACCGGGTAATTTGACGGGTTGAAAGATTAAGGATTTCAGCAGCACGGACTTGTGTAATACGATGATCTCGAACGTCTTGCAGAACAGCAAGACGTTGAATTTCTTTGTCAGACATAGTGATCAGCATCTATATTTCATATCCAGTCCATGATGGTGAAAACCATCATAAACTAGACATTTTTATTGGTGAGAATATAGACATTTTGAATGGGTTTTAACACAAATTGTAAGCCCAAAATAGAAATGTCCGCTTTTAGAATGTGCACTTTTGCAATTTCCTTAGCGGACGGTTTGATATGTTGGTGTCTATGTCGGATAAAGAACTTAAACGATTGTCGGTTTTGCAGGAAATCTGCGATCAACGCATAACTCAATCCCAGGCTGCTCAGCTACTTCTACTTCATATTTCAGAATGTCAGGTCAGACGCTTACTGCAGAAATACAAAGTTCAAGGTCCAGCTGCATTATAGCCCATACGGGTCGTGGCCAAACCAGCAATTCCAGGCTTTCTGAAGAACTCAGACTCAAGTGCCTCAATATTGTTTCTGATCAACTGCATGGTTTCGGACCAACCTTGGCGCATGAAAAGCTTATTCAACAGGAGTTATGGTTCATTCTGACCAAGGCAGTCAGTACTGTAGTCGTGCTTTTAGAGCGCTATTATTGACGAATAACTGTATTCAAAGTATGTCACGCAGTCTTGCGCAGTACACTGCTCATGTTGGGACAATGCAGTGACTGAAAGCTTCTTTCATACATTGAAAGGTCATGTAATCCATGGCAGTGTGTTTGCCACTCGAAAAGAAGCGAATGCTGTCTTGTTTGACTATATCGAGATTTATTACAATCGAATCAGAATACATTCTGCAAATGGCTGGTTAAGTCCTGAAGCCTTTGAACAAAAATATTGTAAGAATTTAGAGGGATCGAATGTCCACAATACTGTCTAGGATCAGATAAAGGATTCTGCATCTGAAAAAAGGCCTTTAGCTTAATTCTGAGCTTCGACTAGGGTCTGTTGACATTTACTGTTCATAATTAACGCTATAAAGGTAGCCATAAAAATATACAGGCTAAAGCAACAGAACTTTGATAATTTCTTTTGAGCTTGTCATATCGAGTAGCTATTCCTCTA
>NZ_JAMXXK010000073.1 GCF_024129735.1 Acinetobacter lwoffii
GCTTGAAAATCATTTCAAAGCCTTTGATTTAGTGTTCTTTTATATCAATAATGGATTCGTTTAATGCCAGCATACTTTTTGAAACACCACCTTTTATTTTTCAATAAAAAACCCTTAGATCAGCTAAGGGTCATTATTGATTAAATCATTGGTTGCAAATTAATAATGCGGTGGTCGGTCTGCAACCGGATCAAATTCTGCAATGCCTTCAGACAGATCTGAAGACTCAACACGTTGATATAACAGCGTCATTTGCTTTTTCAGATCAGCAATTTCCAAGGTCTGTTTAGCCACCTGATCATTCAACTGTTCAACTAAATCGTCTAAAAATGCAATTCGCACTTGCAAATCTTCAATGGGTGCGGAAAATGACGCCTGATCATTTAGATTTTGTTGTTTAGTCATTTAAAGTCCTCATTGGGGATTTCAGGAAACATTATGGCCTATATTACCCTTAGGGATGTCCAACTTGCGTTTGGTGGACCCGCCCTGCTCGACGGCGCGAATTTTAACTTGGAACGCGGCGAACGAGTGTGTTTGATTGGCCGTAATGGTGAGGGTAAGTCTACCTTACTTAAGCTAATTGAAGGAAGTTTACTGCCTGACAACGGCGAAGTTTCATTACAAAACGGTATTACCATTTCCATGCTGGCACAAGATGTACCGATGGATTCAGGTAAAGTGGCTGATATCGTGGCAGATGGCGCCGGTGAAGCATCGGAAGTTTTGCGTGCTTATCATGCTGCCAGTGAAGCTTGTGTACTCGGTGACATGGACGCCTGTGATCTTATGGGCAACCTGCAACACAAAATGGATCAGCTGGATGGCTGGGCCCTGGAAACCAAGGTCAATTCGATTTTAAGCAAAATGGGCCTGGACCCGGATGCAGATCTTGCCGATTTGTCTGGTGGTCGTAAACGTCGTGTCTTGCTAGCACGTGCTTTACTTACCCAACCTGATGTCCTGTTACTCGACGAACCGACGAACCATTTAGACGTTGAAAGTATCGAATGGCTGGAAAAATTCCTGCTCGATCAAAATAATTTGACCCTATTGTTCATTTCGCATGACCGTGCCTTTGTCGATAGCATCGCCACCCGTATTGTTGAACTGGATCGTGGTCAACTGCGTAGTTATGAAGGTAACTATTCACGTTATCTAGACCTGAAAGCCCAGCAAATGGAAGCTGAAGAAAAGCAAAATGCGCTGTTCGATAAAAAGCTGGCTGAGGAAGAAGTCTGGATCCGTCAAGGGATTAAAGCCCGTCGTACCCGTAACGAAGGTCGTGTCCGTGCCCTAAAAGCATTACGTGAAGAATCTAGAGCACGTCGTTCGCAACAAGGTAAAGTGACGATGGCGACTCAGGATGCCAACCGTTCCGGCAAACTGGTGTTTGAAATTGAGAACCTCAGTGTGAAATTCGGTGACAATGCACCGATCATCAACAACTTCTCTGCACTTGTCCTCCGTGGCGACCGTATCGGTCTGGTCGGTGATAACGGTGTCGGTAAAACTACCCTCATTAAAGCCATTCTGGGCGAGCTAGAACATGGCGGTACGGTGAAGACCGGTACGCAGTTAGAAGTGGCCTATTTCGACCAGCTCCGTAATGCGCTGGATCTGGAAAAATCTGTTAAAGATAACGTCTCAGAAGGTTCTGACCACGTGGATGTGAATGGTAACCGTCGTCATATCTATAGTTATTTACAAGATTTCCTGTTTTCGCCAGAACGTGCCCGTACACCAGTCAAAGCTTTGTCAGGTGGTGAGCGCAACCGTATCCTGCTAGCGAAACTGTTGCTGAAACCATCGAACCTGATTGTGATGGATGAGCCAACCAACGACCTGGATATGGTGACTTTAGAGTTACTGGAAGAGATGCTGGGTGGCTACAAAGGCACCCTACTGTTGATCTCGCATGACCGTGCCTTTATGGACAACGTGGTAACATCCACTTGGGTCTTTGATGGTAAGGGCAATATTGACGAATATGTTGGCGGTTATCAGGATTATCTTGAACAACGTCCGGATCAAACCGTGGTTGACCAAAAAAGTGCCGTGAAAAAAGCCATGGCCAAAGCAGAAGCCGAGACTGCGCCGGCCGCTGCCAAAAAAGTTAAACTCAGTTATAAAGACCAACGTGCACTCGAGCAACTTCCAGCTGAGATGGAAGCGCTAGAAAAAGAGCAGGTCGAGATCAATGCACAACTGGCTGATGGCTCTTTATTTGTCACTGATTCCGATAAAGCATTGAAACTTTCTAACCGTTTATCCGAAATTGATGAGCTGTTACTGGAAAAATTAGAGCGCTGGGAAGAGCTGGACAATCTAAGTAACGGCTAAATATTCCCCGAGCTTTTACTCAAGCATCTGTATTCGTACAGATGCTTTTTTATTTCAATAATCTTCTCTGTTAGACTGCACTTAATCTTTTGGCCCTATATTGTTTTATGAGTACTCAGCCTGCATATCAACCCGGTGAATTTCAATGGTCATTCCTGTTACCTCAATACTGGGGCAAATGGCTGGGCATTATTTTCCTGATGATTCTGGCGATCTTACCTTGGGCTATTCAGCATCGTCTAGCGTCCCTGCTGGGCCAGCTTTCTTTCAAATATCTAAAATCACGTCGTGAAACCACACTTCGCAATCTGGAAGTCTGTTTTCCCGAATGGTCTAAAGAGCAGGTACAGGACAATGCCCGTCAGGTATTTATCGATCAAATGCTGGGTGTGTTTGAGACACTAAATGCCTGGTACAGTCCGAAATGGTTTCAGGGTCGCGTCAGTATTGAAGGGCTGGAACATATTCAAAAGGCACAAGCTGCAGGCCAAGGCATGCTTTTATTAGGCACGCATTCAACCTTGCTGGATGCTGGCGGTTATCTCTGTGCACAGTATTTTGACCCAGATGTGGTTTATCGTCCGCAGAATAATCCGCTTTTGGACATGCTGATTTACCGTTGTCGTGCCACGATTTATGCCAATCAGATTGATCATGATGATATGCGCGGTCTGGTACGTAACCTGAAAAATGGCCATGCGATCTGGTACAGTCCGGATCAGGATTATGGTTTAAAACAAGGCGTGATGGCACCTTTTTTTGGCGTGCCTGCGGCGACTGTAACCGCACATCGCCGTTTACTGAAAATGACCAAAGCGGCTGCAATTCCTTTATATTTCTACCGTCATGGCGATATTAACAATCCGCGCTACCATGTGCTCATTGAACCGGCACTGGAAAACTTCCCTAGTGAGAATGAAGTTGAAGATGCCACTCGCGTGAACCGGGTGATTGAGCAGCAGTTGCGCATCGCACCGACCCAATATATGTGGTTCCACCGCCGTTTTAAGACTCGCCCTGAAGGTTATAAATCAATTTACTAAATCGATTTGATCACGGAATTTGAAGGGCTATAGCTTAAAATCATGTTTAAGTAATTGAAATAATTTAACCCGAGCTCTACATCCTGTAAAACTCGGGTTAATGAGGTTGTGCTTTCACATATTATAATTCGTTCTGCTTTTTTGTGATTTCCCTTTCAGCATCATATCCATGATGTTTTCATTCAGCTTCGTCTTCCTTATGAGAATATCCTTTCTCGACTCCCTGTGCTGATAAACCTAGAATACCCAGATTCCCAACCCCTGCCCATTCGCAAGAAGCGTAAACTGTTGTAAGCAATATCGTACACTTTTCTTCTAAAAAGCTAAGAGATTTTGCCCCCTTCTTTATATGCCAGAGCAACTTCATCAGTGACTATTTTTTCCTCTTTCTCTGCTTTCTGAATGCCCTCTTCAATGGCTTTTTGTGCTTCCTGCTCATCTTCATCAGTTTGTTCTAATTCTTCCTGAATATGCTCGAATACCCGACCGGTTTGCAAAACCAGAAAGACCGGAAAATGGTCAGAACCTACATGCGGTAAACGCTCCATGTGTACCAAGGCAAAATCGGTACTGTGAAAGACGTGATCCAGCGACCAGCGAAAAAAAGGATAATCTGCGTGAAAAGTATTCACATAATGACGCCCTACCCGCGGATCCAGCAGTCCACTAATGCGTTGAAACAGGCGTGTGGTACGTGACCAGGCCACGTCATTCAGATCGCCCATCACGATACAGCTTTCATCCAGATCTTTAATCTGATCACCGACAATCAGCAGTTCAGCATCACGCAAGGTAGAATCCTTGGCCTCGGTCGGACTGGGTGGTTTGGGATGCAGACAGTAGAGCTGTACCGCTTGTCCCGAACGTAAGATCACCGTGGTATGAATGGAGGGAATTTCATCACTCAGAATAAATTTAACCTCAGTTTCACTCAGTTCAAGCTTGCTATATAGATGCATGCCATACAGATTATCCAAAGGCACAGGCACGCGATAAGGATAATCAGCTTCAATCACTGAGAGTGCATTTTGCCAGTTTTGATCGGTTTCCAGGGTTAAAACCAGATCTGGCTGATGAATCTGGATCTGCTCGATCAGTAAATGATATTTGGTATTGGTAGTAAGTACATTGGAAACGACGAGGGAAATCTGACGTTGCGGATCCAGCTGATCCTGCTTGACCTGCTTGACCTGTTTTTTCCAGATAAAAGTATAGGGCAATACCATTTTCAGCTGATAGGCCAAAGCCGCCATCAGCCCTATAAAAAGTAGCTGATTCAACCAGTTCCAGGGATGATCAACCAGAAGAAAAAGAATAAAGGCGATAAAGCCCAATACCAGAATTTGTAAGCGTGGAAAATCCGCACCCCGAATCCACCATTCATCACGTGGTATCAGTGACCAAAAACTTAACCAAATGACAATGATTGCCAGAATTTGGATAACCCATATCATAAACTGCGCTCTTAATTAAGTTATTATTTTTTCTAAAAGAAAAATGACGTTATCAATTTTGTATGTATCATAAAGCAGATATTTCTCTCAAGAATATTGATGTTTTGATTGTGTAGCTCTTGCAGTTGGGTCCCTTTTTGGTACACTCGAATCCCTTTTGATTTTTTAACGCACCGAGGCAAAGTGACATGAAAGTAGGTCTGGTCGGTTGGCGCGGGATGGTCGGTTCCGTCCTTATGCAACGTATGGTTGAAGAGAATGATTTTGCTCATTTTGAGCCATTCTATTTCTCTACCAGTAATGCAGGCGGTGAAGCGCCGGCATTTGGCGGTAAGACCGCCCCAGCACTTATGGATGCATCAGACATTAACAGTCTGAAGCAAATGGATGTCATTATTACCTGTCAAGGTGGCGACTATACCTCTGAAGTTTTCCCGAAATTGAAAGCTGAAGGCTGGAATGGTTACTGGATTGATGCAGCATCAACCTTACGTATGGATGATGAAGCCATCATCGTACTTGATCCGGTCAACATGCATGTGATCAAAGATGGTTTGGTTAAAGGCACCAAGACTTTTGTCGGTGGTAACTGTACAGTTTCCTTGATGCTGATGGGCTTGGGCGGTCTATTCCAGAACAATCTGGTGGAATGGGCAACGTCAATGACCTATCAGGCCGCTTCAGGTGCAGGCGCGCAAAACATGCGTGAACTGATCAATGGTATGGGTTATTTATATAACAATACCAAAGAGTTGCTTGATGATCCGCGTTCTCCAATTCTGGATATCGACTCTAGAATTGCTGAATTACAACGTGGTGAAGGCTTCCCGTCTGCAAACTTTGGTGTGCCTTTGGCTGGTTCACTCATTCCTTATATCGATAAGCAACTGGAAAGCGGCCAGTCGAAAGAAGAATGGAAAGGTCAGGTCGAGACCAACAAGATTCTGGGCAATCAGCAGATCGTGCCAATTGATGGTCACTGCGTGCGTATTGGTGCCATGCGTTGTCACTCTCAGGCATTAACCCTGAAATTGAAAAAAGATGTACCTTTGGATGAAATCGAAGACATCATTGCACGTGCCAATGACTGGTCTAAAGTGGTTCCAAATACTCGTGAAGCATCCATGACTGATCTGACACCTGTTGCTGTAACAGGTACTTTAAGCGTTCCAGTCGGCCGTCTGCGCAAGCTGAATATGGGTAAAGAATATCTGGGTGCGTTCACTGTAGGTGACCAGTTGCTTTGGGGTGCGGCCGAGCCGTTACGCCGTATGCTGCGTATTCTGATTGATTATAAAAATGCCTAATATCCTTTGGATATAAAGCCAAAAGCCGATCTTTATTGATCGGCTTTTTTATGTAACTATTGCGTAAGTATTTTACAAAAAACAAACATCCCGTTAATCTATAATTTTCGCTATGCGATAATGACTGAGCTCACGATTAAGATGACTGTATATAACAAATTAAAGCTTGCCATTTTAGCCATTGTCGCTTCACAAAACATTTATGCGATTAATGTAGATCCGGTTCAGATTCAGTCTGCCCCTGGGGAATTACTCTATGCAGAAATGACTTTTCGGCAGTCTAATATCAATTTGCCGATTGAAGTCAGTCTGGCTTCACCTGAAGATTTAATGTCAATTGGTGCATCGCATCAGCCGCCTGGTCATCTAAACTTTTTTACTCGGCGTAGCAATAATGGCACCGGGGTCATTACTATTACTTCTTCTCGACCAATGACAGAGCGCGAGCTGAATATTATTGTCAAAATCAAGGAAGGCAATGCCGCACGGCTGCAACATATTCGTACGCCCTTACAAGCTAAAACCGATTTATTAAAAGCCAGTCTCAAACAGAATGAACGCCCGCTTGCACCAGTTGTCGTCGTCAGTGAAAAAGATATTGCACTCAACTTACCCGTAAGTAGTCATTACAGTACAACAGCTTCCACAGCCTTAAATAAGCCACCGGCTCTAGAAAAGCCGTTGGCATTGCAACGTACAGCACCACCAACATTATCGAACACTTCTATTCCTAAAACTGCATTTGTGCCAGCTGTAATGACATCAAGTCCAGCGATTCAGGCTCAAGCGATTGCGCCTGTACTGAAAAGCGAGGCTGTAACTGCACCCGATACTCAAGCCCCAGTTAAAACTGCAGCGGCGCTTTCAGACTCAGTAAAGACCTCACAAGCAACTCTTGCATCGCCGGCTCCTGTAGCAGCTTCAACTGCAAACAAACCGGCTAGTACGATGCCAGAAAATCAAAGCGCATCAGTACCAAATAAAGCAGATGTGCAGAAAGCTGTAGAGTCCCGTTCTGATCATCAAACAGCTTCCAGTGATCCATTGGTGAAGAAATTTGCTGAGGAGCAAGCCAGAAAATCAACTGGATCAGCCAATCCGGTGAAAACTCCAGCTCCAGTTACAACAAAAGCCTCACCAGTCAAAGCAACTCCGAATCAGACTCCACCTACTTATGTGGTTCAATCCAATGAGTCACTGTGGGGGATTGCTTCAAGAATTGCCGAACAGCAGCAGCGTCCTGTCAATGAAGTCATGCAACAAATTAAAAAAGACAATGAGCATGCTTTTATTGGAGGAAATGCCAATCGTCTACGTAAAGGTGCTGCATTGAACTTAAATACGACTCATCCTACACCTGCGCCTATTAAAGTCACTGCGGTAAAGCAAACCGAGCTACCGTCTAAGCCTACTGGCAAGACTAAATACCGCCTGAATCAGGCAGAAATGAGCCTAGTGGCTGAGAACCAGCGCGATTCCGGGCAAGTTTCTGCAAACCAGAACACAGAACGCAATCAAACATCAAAGGAATTGTCATTAAAAGTTATGACAGCCCGAGAAAAAACCGTTAAATTACAGAGAAACGTAACTGAATTAGAATTGGCACTCAATCAGAAGGATCACAGAATTCAGTTATTAAATGCGCGTCTGGCCCAGCTACAACAACAGCTCAAAGCCCAACAAGCAGATAAGAAGCCAATTAATTAAAAAGTTACACATGACGATTTATTGGGATAGGCGAACTTAAACTACTCTATCCCCAAGGGGTAAAACATGCTGATTTATGTGATTCCATTAGTGATATTGATCATCGTATTAATTGTCTTTAAAAAACGACAAGATGCTCAAGAATCAGATAAAGCAAAAACTAAAACGGTAAAAGCAAAAAAACCTGGTTCTGCGTCAAAAGCTGCCCCACAAAGAACCAAGGTGGTGGAGCCAGTCGGGGTCACAAAAAAATCAGCAACGCCATTATCAGCAGACACACGTAAGAAAATTGAGGGCCTGATTCAGGACCGTAATTTTTTTGCGGCCGAAGCACAGATTAATCAGGCACTGAATCGGGATAATTCCCAGCATGAACTCTATCTGTTGTTATTGGATATTCACATCTTACAAAAAGATGAGTTTGCGATTTCACAGCTGCTTAACCATATCCGTTCTTTGCATTTAGATGAGATTCTGGTACAAGCTGAAGCAAAACAGCGTGAATTTGAAAAATCTTCATCTGCTGTACAAGATACTATTGATTTTCCAAGTGCCCAGCCTAAAACTTCTTCTGCGCAGGAAGCTGCTTCAACTTCAGATGCCTTTGCCGATCTGGTTGCACCGGCCCCTTCAAATGAACTGGCATTTGAACAATTGCAGCAGGACTTTCAATCAAGCAAGCCGGCCCCTATTGCAGAACCTGTAGCAGATATTCAGCCACTTGAATTTAATTTTGAACCAAAGACTACTTCAGTAGTAACACCAAAAGCTGAAGAGGTTCCTGTACCTGCTGCTCCTTCTATAGATTTTGAATTTCAGAGTACATCTACAGATATTCAAACTACAGCAGTAACAGAAACGGCACCTGTCTTAGACTTTAAACTGGATTTGGAACAGCCTGCTCCAGTAGAAACAGCACCAACTGTGAGTGAAGAAATCAAGCCTCTAGATTTTTCATTCTCACTTGACACATCCGTACCAGCAGCTGAAAAAACTGCAGTGCCAGCGACTGAGTTTGATCTGTCTAGCTTGACAGTTGCAGCACCTGTGGCAGAGCCAGCTACACAAACTAATCTATCAGGCATGGATTTTAAATTAGATCATTTAGAAACCACGCCAGAAGCACCTGCTGCAACAGCGATGAGTTTCGATCTTCCTGCTACGCCAGCTCAAGTAGCCGTAGACCAGCATGATCCGCTGGTGCAATCTTTCCCGAAATTACTGGATGTTAATGAAGCAAGTCTCAACCTGGATCTTGCCCAGCAATATATTCAGCTCGGTGCCTATGCCGCTGCCCGTGAAGTTATTGCCGAGCGAGAAGCTGAATATACTCCTGAGCAACAACAACGAGCCGAGCAATTACTGAATCAAATCGCATCTTGATGCATTTCGATTTACACTAAAGCAGTCAATAATTGGCTGCTTTTTTATGATAAAAAATATTGCATTAATTTATATGGGCGGCACATTCGGCTGTGTGGGAGATCCTCTTGCACCGATGCCTGCTGATTTATTTATTCCAAAGCTCGAACAGATACTTGCAGAGCAATATTTCGTCGAATGTCACCATGCACCCGCGATTAAGGACAGTAGTGCCTGCACAGCAACCGACTGGTTGCAACTGGTACAGTTTATTCAGCAATTGCAATCGCGGCAGATCCAGCATTTTGTGATTATTCACGGTACAGATACGCTGAGTTATGCCAGTGCAGTACTGGCACATTTTATTGGAAACTCGGCGCATGTGGTACTGACCGGTAGCCAATATCCGCTGCTGAATGCTCAAGGCAATGAACAGCGTGAATTTAGTGATGCCCTAGATAACCTGAAATTTGCACTAGATTCCGTCAGCGAATGTAGCGCTGGGGTCTATCTGGCATTCCATCATCAGCTGCTACATGCGCAAACTGCACTGAAACAGCATACTACTGAGTTAAATGCCTTTTCCGGTCTTGAAGCCAATATCGCAATCCAAACCAGTCAAGCGTGTTATCAGATCGAAGCTGAAGATATTGCAAAAGCGGCTGGGTTTAACTGCATGAGCATCATGATGCAGCCGGTTGATCTGACCCAGCAGCTGAATAACCTGAACAACCTCTTGGCTCGACCACCGCATTTTTTATTTCTGCAAGGTTTTGGCACTGGCAACCTGGCGGTCAATGACGCCATGATTGCGCTCATTGATCAACTCTATGAGCAGGGCTGTATTTGCGTCTTAACCACCCAAGTGCCTTTTGGTGCGACGGATCAGCGCTATGCTATTGCCGAATGGGTGAATCACTGCAAAATTTTGCTGAATGAAAGTTATGGACATGCGGATCTGTATGCAAAAGCCCTGAAAATGTATTTACAATACGACACTGTAGAGCAATGGCATCGTCATTGGTACGATCAATAAGGTTTTGAGGTCATTATGCAGCGTTTTGCGGTGGGAATTGAGTTTTGTGGGATGCATTATAGGGGATGGCAGACTCAACAGCCGGGAGTTGCAAGCGTACAGGAAACCATTGAGAAGGTTCTGAGCAAAGTTGCCGATCAACCGATTAGCCTGCATGGTGCCGGTCGCACGGATGCCGGGGTACATGCGACCAATATGGTGGCGCATTTTGATACGGATGCCGTGCGTTCTGAACGTGGCTGGCTAATGGGCTGCAATAGTCAACTCCCTAAAGATATCTCGATCCAGTGGATCAAGGAAATGGATCACAGCTTCCATGCCCGTTTTAAGGCACAGGCGCGCCGCTACCGCTATGTGGTCTACAACCATCCTGTGCGCCCGGCATTGCTGCATAAACAGGTCACCCATGTCTATGCACCGCTTGATGTTGAACAGATGATATACGCCGCGAAAAAGTTTGAAGGCACGCATAACTTTGAAAGCTTCCGCGCCGCAGCCTGTCAGTCCAATCAGCCCGTTCGTCATGTCAGCCATTGCCGCCTGATTCAGCATGGTCAGTATCTGGTACTGGATATTCAGGCCGATGGCTTTCTGCACCATATGGTGCGCAATATCATGGGATGTTTATTGGAAATTGGTCAGGGCATGTATGCTGCCGATCATATTGATAATATTTTCGCGGCAGAAGACCGTAAAGCTGCTGGTGTGACTGCGCCAGCAGATGGTTTGTATTTTATTCATGCTGATTATCCGGCGCAGTTTGAATTACCTGAATTACCCTTAGGTCCGCACTGGCTGAATATGCCGGAATAGTTTTTAAATTTTTTAGAATATTTACCTCCCCTAACCCCTCCTAAAAGGAGGGGAATTCCCATTGCTGTCCCACAATTTTTCACAAGAGGAAGCTCATTTGAGCTTCCTCTTGTTTTATGGGTATTTTATCGGGTGAAAATAAAGCTTT
>NZ_JAMXXK010000074.1 GCF_024129735.1 Acinetobacter lwoffii
ATTGAAAACCATTTTAAAGCTTTCGACTTAACCTTTTTTTACATCAATAATGGCTTCATTTAATGTCAGCATACTTTTTGAAACACCACCAAATTTTTAATTTAAGTCTTATTTAAATATCCCAAACAAGGAAGATTGCAATGGCACAAGCAAATACAAGTATCCAGCGACTCAACAGTAATCACATCATGAGTGCGGTGACGATTCATCATCAAACCGTCTATCTATCAGGTCAGGTGCCAAATAGCACGGATCTGGATGTACGCGGCCAAACACTGGAAGTCTTTGCGAAAATTGAGGAATTGCTCGTATTGGCAAATACCGATAAAAGCCAGCTGCTTTCGGCACAATTATTTGTCAAGCATCTGGATGATTTTCAAACTGTGAATCAGCTTTGGGTGGAGTGGCTACAAGGCCATGGCACGCCGGCACGTGCTACGATTCAGGCAGATTTGGTCAATCCGGACTGGCTGATTGAAATTGCAGTCATTGCAGCTCAAGCTTAATTGAATTTCTGATATTGAAATCTCCCCTGTAATAATTCAACTGGTTTTAGTGCAGTAAATCTCACTGAACAGCGCAGTAAAAAGTATGAAAATGTCATAATAAGCGTTCGAGGACTGAACGTTGTAAATTCAGCTTGATGCTGTTGTAAAGATTAAAAAGGATGTAAAAATGAAAACCACCCCGGGCACAGAAGACGTAAAATCGTCGCCGCATGAGTTGCAACGAAAACTCTCTAACCGACATTTGCAGTTAATCGCCATTGGTGGCTGTATCGGTACCGGTCTGTTTATGGGATCGGGAAAAACCATCTCCCTGGCAGGCCCTTCGATTTTGATCATTTATATAATTATTGGTGGCATGTTCTTCTTCCTGATGCGTGCGTTGGGTGAAATGCTGCTATCCAATCTGCATTACAAATCCTTTATTGATATGGCCCATGACTTGATCGGGCCAGGTGCTGGCTATTATATTGGCTGGTCGTACTGGCTGGGTTGGGTGCTGGTAGGGATTGCTGATCTCGCGGCGATTATTAACTATCTGAGTTTCTGGCTGCCCGAAGGCATGGCTTTTACCCCGATGGGGCAGGCGATGATTAGTGTTGGCTGTGTGCTGTTTATTCTTGCGATTAATCTGGTCACGGTAAAACTGTTTGGTGAGATTGAATTCTGGTTTGCGCTAATCAAGATTTTAGCCATTCTCGGTTTGATCTTTGTCGGTGGTTATATGGTGTTTAGCGGTTTTCAGGCACCGAGTGGCGCTGTCGCCAGCTTTAGTAATGTCTGGGCACATGGTGGATTATTTCCCAAAGGCTTTACCGGTTTTCTGGCAGGTTTCCAGATTGCCATGTTTGCCTTTGTCGGGGTGGAACTGCTCGGCACCATGGCGGCAGAAACCAAAGATCCGGAAAAGAATTTACCCAAAGCGGTCAACGCCATTCCTACGCGGATCATTCTGTTCTATGTATTGTCATTGCTGATGATCATGTCGGTCACGCCATGGCATCTGATTCCTGCGGATCAAAGTCCATTTGTGAGTTTGTTTCTGTATGCCGGTATTCCAACTTCAGCGATTATCATGAACCTGGTGGTATTGTCATCAGTGATGTCCTCTATGAATAGTGGCGTATTCTCGACCAGCCGTATGTTGTTTGGTCTGGCACGTGATGGACAGGCGCCTCAAGCTTTGGCGCGGTTATCTAGTCGGGCAGTACCAGCCACAGGGTTATTTTTCTCCTGTGCTTTTATTATGTTGGGGGCAGCATTTCAGTATTTTGTACCAAACACCATGGAAGCTTTTACTCTGGCAAGTTCGCTGTGTGTGATCCTGTTTATTAGTATCTGGAGCATCATCATGGTGTGCTACATCCGTTACCGTAAGCAGCAACCGCAAAAACATGTGGCTTCGACCTTTAAAATGCCGGGTGGGGTATGGATGTCTTATGTGGTATTAGCATTCTTGTTGTTCGCCTTGATTATTCTAAGCTTGGAACCTGATACTCTAAAAGCTCTGATGATCAGTCCTTTATGGTTGATTATTCTGGCAGTGACCTATCGTTTGCTGTATAAGCCGCGTATGCGTCAGCGTGGTAATCCTTAAATATTTAGATAAAAAAATCCCCGACTGATCGGGGATTTTTTTATTGTAAGCAGAATAATTTGTGAATCATCCTTCCTCTATTTTCTAAAAAAGCCAAATCATCATTCAGATAATTAAAGTTGAGGAACACAGCGCTGATAAAATTTACTTTGATTGGATGTATATTCGAAATAAATTAAACAGGTATAAATACATAGAATAAATAATGCAACCCTTGCTACTGGCGAAACAAACAAAGATGATAAAAGGATGATGAGCAAACACGGGATTATCCATACCAATACACGTTTCTTTTTTTGTTTTACAACGACTTGAATTTCCTGATTTGACATTGGTTTAGTCTGATTTTTCCACAATTCGATTTTTATTGGCTCATTGCTAAACTTAAGTTGTCGGTATTCACTATAAGCGGGCTGTAAGGCATCATGCTTCATAAAAAAATCCGAATATGAGGCAAAAATATAATTTTCGATCTGCTCTAAACTTGGTGATGCTGTGCTAACACTAAAATCCTGATTCAAATCTTGAAAGACAAGCTGAAAATTTCCAGCGTATTCATTGCGGATAAAATGAATCGATAACATGGATTCTGGATAAAAATAACTTGGGTGCAGTAGATAATTTTCATGCCGTTGCCACAGTGGGTGTTTGTGGAAATTATGGGTGAAAATTGGCAATTCGTCAGGGTTGGGATGATAAGCACGTATTTGTAAAATAAGAGCTAAATCAGGTGTAAGGCACACTTCAACTGATTGACCTACAAGTTGTTCAGGTTTAACTTCTATGGGTTGTAAAATTAAGAAATCGGGATAGCGAATATTAAAAGTCTTTTTATGGGTTTCATTTTTTAAATCATAAAATTTAAGTTCAATATTAAGCTGCTTTAATTTGGGATCATATTTTGAAACTTTGGTGATCTTGCCAAATGTCTTGAGGTATTGGTCGGAATATTGTTTTCGTGTTTTTCGAGCATATAGCCATAGATACAAACCCTCTATTTCATTTAATGTAAACAGCCCAAGAAAAAGTACAGAAATAGTTAGTTGTGGATTATTAGAATTCCATACAAGATAAATCGCGCCAATAGCAAAAATCCAATGAAAGCGAGCTTTTATTTTTTGATGAAGCTTAAGCTTTGGGCCATGCAATTTTTTAAAGTTTTTCACAGCATCTGAATATAATTTTTGAGCTTCAGGTGTTGAGGCTGTTTTAATTTCTGCGGATGGAAAGTTCTGCATAATTGACCTTTTATTTTTCATGATCTTGTTTTTGTGTTAGCTAAAGGAAAGAATCCGTTCAGAAATATCCAGATTACTCTTTTTTTATTGTGTACATGAGTCTGATTTCATTTTTATAGTATTTTGATTTTTAAGATATTATATTAAAAATTGAATAAAAATAAAGTAATCAAGTTTTCAAAATACAGGTAATTTTCTCAAAAAGAGGAAGAGTTATGTATAGTGCAGTCATTTCCAAGACACAAACTTTCTGAATTGAATCTTAAAATGGACAGCTGTGTGCAGATTTAAATATTCAGACATAAAAAATCCCCGACTGATCGGGGATTTTTTTGATTGCGTGGGTGAATTAGAAAGTAGGTTTAACTACGACTAAAATCACCACTGCAAATAAGATCAGGGTTGGCATCTCATTAAAATAACGCCAAAACTTGTGTGACTTGTAATGTGCATTATCAATCAGCTTCTTGCGGTAATAACCACAAACCAGATGGTAAATCACCAATAAGCCGACCAGGCCGACTTTAAGGTAAAACCATAAGGCTTCATGATAGTGACGCGTTGCATCACCCCAATCCACCAGAAAGTGCGCCGTAATCAAGGTAGCCAACATGGCTGGCCACATGATGCCACGGTACAGCTTGCGTTCCATGACTTCAAAGCGTTGATGACTGACGGCATCTTCGCTCATGGCATGGTAAACATACAGCCGTGGCAAGTAGAACAAAGCCGCGAACCAGCAAACCACTGCAATAATATGTAATGCTTTTACCCACAAGAAAGCATCAGAAGGAGCATCCATCAAGTCACCCTAAATTGGGCAGCTTAGCCTTCCCATTTTTTGAAAATGAGACAAGCATTTACGCCGCCGAAACCGAAACTGTTACTCATCACAGTATTCAATTTTGCGTCACGTTTTTCAAGCACGATATCAAACGGTTTCGCGCCTTCATCTAGCTCGGTCACGTTGATGTTTGGAGCAATAAAGTCATTTTGCATCATCAGAACCGAATAAATCGCTTCCTGAACACCAGCAGCACCCAGACTGTGACCCGTCATTGACTTGGTTGAGCTTAATGGAGGAACCTGACCTTCACCGAAAGCACGTTCCATTGCTTTAAGTTCTGTGATGTCACCCGCTGGAGTAGAAGTACCATGTGTATTTACATAGTCAATTTTATCGACACCGTGTTGTTTGGCTTCTTCTAAAGCCATCAGTACGCAACGTGTTGCACCTTCACCAGATGGTGCAACCATATCAGCACCATCACTGTTTGCAGCATAACCAACCACTTCAGCTAAGATATTTGCACCACGCGCTTGCGCATGTTCCAAAGACTCAAGGATCACAAAACCGCCACCACCGGCAATCACGAAACCATCACGGTCTGCAGAATAAGGGCGTGATGCTGTTTCAGGGCTGTCATTGTATTTAGAGCAAAGTGCGCCCATCGCATCAAACAACAAGCTTTGTGACCAGTGATCTTCTTCACCGCCACCTGCCAGCATTAAATCTTGTTTACCGAGTTGAATCAGGTTGTAAGCATAACCAATCGCATCGGCAGAGGTTGCACATGCACTGGTAATGGTATGTGACACGCCTTGTAATTTGAATGCAACGCCAACGTTAGCCGTAATGGTGTTGGTCATATTACGTGGTACAAAGAAAGGACCGACTTTACGCGCACCTTTGGTTTGCAATAATTCGTTCATTTCAATAACGGAAGCAGTTGAACCGCCACCTGAACCACCCGCGATACCATAGCGTGGGTTGCCAGCTAGGTCTTCAACCTTTAAACCTGCATGTTCAACCGCAGCAAGAGCTGAGTTATATGCATACATGGCACATACACCCATAAAGCGTTTCAGTTTGCGGTCGATCCCATCAAAATCCTGCTCGGCTGCAGCACTGACATGACTTTTGAAATTGAGTTCAGCATAAGTCGGATTAAAACGTGTTCCTGAAATCCCGTTTTGTAAAGAATGGTTTACATCCTCTAATGTATTACCAATACAAGAGTTAATACCCATGCCAGTGATGACAACACGTTTCATCTACAGATCCTTATAGTTTGCTCTATGCTCAGCGCAGATATCTGGGTTTTAAAATCGCCCAATCCAGCGCCTAGCCTTATTTCATGATGGGGAACATGATAGCAGAAAGACTTTTGAAATCTTATGGCAAATGTTATGCCGTGTGACAGTCGGTTGAGTTTGTGAGTCGGCGTGTAGGGGTTTTACTAAATGAAACAGAATAAAGTTGAGATAAACGCTGACTACACCTAGTATTTATACCAAATACAAGCACATGAATGCTGAGGTAAAAAATGGTAAATGCTAATAATAAACAATCTAATGGTCTGATTTCGAATGCCTTTGGAGTGGCGAAAAAGTTCAGTTCAACTGGATTGGATTTATTGAATCATGTTGCGCCGGATTCGGTGACTAAAGCGCTGAAGCCTTCCAGCTCCGATCAGGTGATTGACGGTTCGGCGAAGATGAAAAGCGCTTTTTCAGCTAAAAAATATGATAATCCTCAGCAAATGCTTCGCGAGCATCTTCCAAATGTGTCTCGTCAACTTCTCGGACGCCGTTTTAATACCGTGAATAATGTCGCGCATTTTGTTTCTCCAGACTTAACCGAAAAAGTGTCTAACTATTTTTATGATCGTCTGAATCAATTCAGTAATCAAACCAGTTCGGTGGATGCCATTCTGAATGAAGCGGGAGCGAAAGATTTAGAGGAATTGACTCAGGACGTCGATCGATCCAAGCGAATTTCACAGGCTTTGGGTGAACAAAACAAATGGATTGCAACGGTGCAGGGTGCAGTGAGTGGTGCTTCAGGAATGCTTGGCACCGCGATTGATATTCCCGCTTCTTTACTGATGGCGTTGCGTACCATTTATCAAGTCGGTCGCTCTTATGGTTTTGACCTGAGCAAAGAAGATGATCAGGAAATCGTCCAGCATATCTTTAGACAGATTGACCTGAGCCTGATTGCGGAAAAACAGACCTTGTTATTGGGTTTAAAAGCTTTAAGTAATACGCTTAAAACTCATGATATCTCCCAGCTACAAGCTATGTTAGGTTCTGATAATGATATGAGCGCTATCAAGCAATGGTTAAGTCGTCATGAGGGAGAGGCTAAATGGGAATGGATAAATCATCTGCCAAAAATTTCGATTTTGGAGCGATTAACCAAACTGACGCCTCTGGCGAGTGCAGGTATTGGCGCTGTATATAGCCATCGTTTTGTCGAGGATGTAAATCAGAAAGCTCAGGAAGCATTCTCGCATGCACGCCAATACCTGATTCAGCATCAGGATTCGCAATTGTCTCCTTATGCTGCTTATGAAAAAGCAGTTAGTTTGTTGCAACAGGCAACTCCGAAACTCTTAAATGGTGCCTCTCACGAAGTTGAGCCTGCGAAAGATAATCTGATCATGGATAAAGATATTGCGATTGAAGGCAATAACACGATTACCCAAGTCAAGCTGGTCAAAAAAGAGCAGAATGATCTAAGCTCTGAAGAAGCAGAAGTGAAGAAAGATGAAAAAGTGAGTGAAGGGCTGGAGGCGCTCAACGATGAGTTGGTTGAACCCGCGGCAGACAAGCAGTCGCAACAACCGGCTTTAACCAAAACTTCATTTGACCCGGAAATCGAAGCTGAACTGCATCCAGAAGCTGCTGACGAGGCAGAAGCTGCTACAGAGACTTCACAGCAGGGTGCAGACGATCAAGAAAATTCGAAAACTGAATCTGAAGCTCAAGATGTGACTAAAAAAGTCAGTAAAAATTCAAAAAAATAAGCGAATTTTGAAGGTAAATAAAAGCAAGCAAATGTCGTGAGAAACGGTATTTGCTTGGCTTGAGTAGGTTGACCAATTTTGCATCTTGAATTACAATTGCATGCCCTCAAAAAGTAGTAGTTTTTTGGGGCTTTTTATTAACGGGAGAATTGCCAAATGGCAACAACAAATCAGTTGATCCGCAAGGGTCGTACGACTTTAGTTGAAAAATCTAAAGTTCCTGCGTTGAAGGCTTGTCCACAGCGCCGTGGTGTTTGTACACGTGTTTACACAACTACACCTAAAAAACCTAACTCAGCAATGCGTAAAGTTTGCCGTGTTCGCTTAACTTCAGGTTTCGAAGTTTCTAGCTACATCGGTGGTGAAGGCCATAACCTACAAGAGCACAGTGTTGTTCTTATCCGTGGTGGTCGTGTTAAAGACTTACCAGGTGTACGTTACCATACCGTTCGTGGTTCTTTAGACTGTGCTGGTGTTAAAGATCGTAACCAGTCTCGTTCTAAATACGGTACTAAACGTCCTAAGAAATAATTCGTTAAGAATTAAATTTTAAGAACGTAGAACCGCAATCCTTTATCGTCTCGCTTGTCTGATTTCTGCATTAATTTTGTGAAAATTCCAAGCGACGTATAGTAAGGCCAGCGAGTAGTACATGACACTTTGTACTCATGCTGGATAAACCTGAAGTGTCATCTTTATAGGTAGTTTAAAATGCCAAGACGTCGCGTAGTCGCTGCTCGTGAAATCCTTCCGGATCCTAAGTTCAGCAGCCAAACAATCGCTAAATTCATGAACCACGTAATGCAAGATGGTAAAAAATCTATTGCTGAAAGTATCGTTTACGGTGCTTTAGACCGCGTTCAAGAAAAATCTAAAGTAGACCCAGTTGAATTTTTCGAGACTACTCTTGAAAAAGTTCGTCCTATGGTCGAAGTAAAAGCACGCCGTGTTGGTGGTGCTACATACCAAGTTCCTATGGAAGTACGCCCATCCCGTCGTACTGCTCTAGCGATGCGTTGGTTAGTAGATGCTGCTGCTAAGCGTTCTGAAAAAACTATGGCTTTACGTCTTGCTGGCGAGTTGCTTGATGCATCTGAAGGCAAAGGCGCTGCGGTTAAGAAACGTGAAGATGTGCACCGTATGGCTGAAGCCAACAAAGCCTTCTCTCACTACCGTTTCTAAGCAGATAAAACAGGCCCTATTCAGGAGGGTGACAAGACCGTCATGGTTTTGTCACCAAAGCGCTTTAAGTTGCTATGCAGCTTAAAGCGTCCTGTTTTAAACAACAAAATTTAGGAATGCTAGAAATCATGGCACGTCAAACCCCAATTTCTCGTTACCGTAACATTGGTATTTCTGCGCACATCGACGCAGGTAAGACAACCACTTCTGAACGTATTTTGTTCTACACAGGTGAGAGCCATAAGCTTGGTGAAACTCACGAAGGTTCGGCAACTACGGACTGGATGGAACAAGAGCAAGAACGCGGTATTACTATTACTTCAGCAGCTGTAACATGCTTCTGGAAAGGTATGGGTAACCAGTTCGAACAACACCGTATTAATGTAATTGACACCCCGGGACACGTTGACTTCACGATCGAAGTTGAGCGTTCTATGCGTGTTCTTGACGGTGCGTGCATGGTTTACTGTGCTGTAGGTGGTGTTCAGCCGCAGTCAGAAACTGTATGGCGTCAAGCAAATAAATATAAAGTTCCACGTATTGCGTTCGTTAACAAAATGGACCGTACTGGCGCGAACTTCTTCCGTGCAGTTGAACAAGTTAAAACACGTCTTGGCGGTAATCCAGTGCCAATCGTTGTTCCAATTGGTGCAGAAGAAAACTTCCAGGGTGTTGTTGACCTAATCGAAATGAAAGCGATTATCTGGGATGAAGCATCTCAAGGTATGAAGTTCGAATATGGCGAAATCCCTGCTGAATTGCTTGAGCTAGCTCAAGAATGGCGTACTAACATGGTTGAAGCTGCTGCAGAAGCATCAGAAGAACTCATGGACAAGTACCTAGAAGGCGAAGAGCTGACTAAAGAAGAAATCGTTGGCGGTATCCGTAAGCGTACATTAGCGAACGAAATCCAACCAATGCTTTGTGGTTCAGCATTCAAGAACAAAGGTGTTCAACGTATGTTGGACGCAGTAATTGAATTCTTGCCAGCACCGACTGACGTTGAAGCGATCAAGGGTATCCTTGATGACAAAGCTGAGTCTGAAGGTTCTCGTGAAGCGTCTGACGAAGCACCGTTTGCTGCGTTAGCATTCAAAATCATGAACGACAAATTCGTTGGTAACTTAACGTTCGTACGTGTTTATTCTGGTGTTCTTAAAGCGGGTAGCCCGTGTTATAACCCAGTAAAAATGAAGCGTGAGCGTGTTGGCCGTATCGTACAGATGCACGCAAACGATCGTCATGACATCGAAGAAATTCGTGCGGGCGACATCGCGGCATGTGTAGGTCTTAAAGACACGACTACTGGTGATACATTATGTGATGAAAACCACATCATTACACTAGAGCGTATGGAATTCCCAGAGCCAGTAATTGCACTTGCAGTTGAGCCTAAAACTAAAGCTGACCAAGAAAAAATGTCAGTTGCTTTAGGTCGCTTGGCGAAAGAAGATCCATCATTCCGCGTTCGTACAGACGAAGAATCTGGTCAAACGATTATTGCTGGTATGGGTGAGCTTCACCTTGACATCATTGTTGACCGTATGAAGCGTGAATTCGGTGTTGAAGCGAACATTGGTAAGCCAATGGTTTCTTACCGTGAAACGATCAAAAAGTCTGTTGAGCAAGAAGGTAAATTCGTACGTCAAACAGGTGGTAAAGGTAAATTCGGTCACGTATACGTACGTTTAGAACCGATGGATCCTGAATCTGAAAAAGATTACGAATTCGTTGAAGAAGTTGTAGGTGGTGTTGTACCTAAAGAATTCTTCGGCGCGGTTGACAAAGGTATTCAAGAACGTATGAAGAATGGCGTTTTGGCTGGCTACCCAGTAGTTGGCATTAAAGCGACATTGTTTGATGGTTCTTACCATGACGTCGACTCTGATGAATTGTCGTTCAAAATGGCGGGTTCTTATGCCTTCCGTGATGGTTTCATGAAAGCGGATCCTATCCTTCTTGAACCGATCATGAAAGTTGAAGTAGAAACTCCAGAAGACTACATGGGCGATATCATGGGTGACTTAAACCGTCGTCGTGGTATGGTTCAGGGTATGGACGATCTTCCTGGTGGTACTAAAGCCATTCGTGCTGAAGTTCCATTGGCTGAGATGTTTGGTTACGCAACTCATATGCGTTCTATGTCTCAAGGTCGTGCGACTTACTCTATGGAATTTGCTAAATATGCTGAAACTCCACGTAACGTGGCTGAAGGCATCATTTCTAAGTTCCAATCTGGCGGTAAAAAAGGTGACGACGAGTAATCTTTCGATTACTATAAGCCCAAACTAATTCATAGTTAAACCCAAGTGCTCATGCAGTGATCCTGCATGAGTAGTTTAAAAAGGAAGATCTCATGGCTAAGGCTAAGTTTGAACGTAATAAGCCACACGTTAACGTGGGCACAATTGGTCACGTTGACCATGGTAAAACAACTTTAACAGCT
>NZ_JAMXXK010000075.1 GCF_024129735.1 Acinetobacter lwoffii
CATCCAAGGATTATCTCTTGAATTAAATAATTTTGCTGATTAATTTAAGATCAAATAAATTGTACGTTTTTTGATTTATGACGGAAGTCTACTGATATTCATATAAACGGATGACAGCCCAAGGTGTCATTAAGCCCAGACTAAGAACACGTATCATCCAGTTGCTCAGCACAATCCAGCTATAACGCCATGTCGTGACCCGTGTTTTAAAGTAACTTTGACCAAGCTCCACATGATTCCAGGTAATGATGTATAAACGTGCAGAAATAATCGGCCAGACCAGCGCCAGACAAAGCAGATAGCTAAGCAGTAAACCCAGACTAAACAAATTGGTTCCAATCCGGTCCACCCAGTACACTACTGCTGCAAGCCAGCCAATACCAACCAGCAGGCAAAGACCAAAGGGCAGATAAACGGCAGACATAAATTTGGACCAGTTAATATTCAGCTTGAATTGCAGCTGACCAATCGATAAATGATTAAAGCAATAGCGTTTATAGAGCCAGATCATCACCGGACTAAACAGCAGCAAAGTAAAGATATTGATCAGGATGGCCAGAAATAAGACCCTATAAGCCTCACGGTTGCTGCCATTAAAATAAAAACGCACATTGCCATATTTGCTATTTCTAGCCTTGAATTTCAGCGTCATCCGAATGAGCCAGGGCAAACACAGCGCAGCGACCATCAATAAAGAACTGGTGGCAAGGATTGAATAGTTGGTCAGTACAACGGTGACCAGATACAGTTCCAGTGCAAACAGACGACCCAGCAGGATCCGGCTCGGCATGGCCACAAAATCGAAGCGATGGTTTAAAAATTGGGTATTGCCGTAGAAATAACGCATACGGCGTGCCTTGACCCAAGGGCTGTACAAGGTCAATGTCACAATGGTCAGCATCAGATTCACCATCCAGATACCAAAATATTCGGATGCACTGCCATGAAATCTGAATCCATAACGCTGATATTTAGGGCAGACTGAAAGCGTGGCTTCAGTCGAAAAACTTGAAGCAGCCGGAAATAATGGCTCACTAACACGAATACCGTCTGCTGCATGACGATCCCAATTTTTTATACTTTTATACATCTGATATTAAAAGAAAAACCCCCAGAATGTAAAAACATTTTGGAGGTTTTTAATTTTTTTGGCTTTGCTACATATCTGCAGTCCTACTTTAAGGATTTAACTGCACGGCATGGAATTGCAAATGATCATCTACGAAACTTTGAATAAAGTAATAGCCATGATCATAGCCCTGATGTTCACGCAAAGTCAGCGGCTGGTTCACGGCATCACAAGCTTGCTGAAACAGGGCTGGATTGAGCTGGTTATAGAACTGGTCCGAAAAACCCTGATCAATCAGGATATCGCTAAATAATGCGCCCTTTTCTTGAACCAAAGCGGTCGCATCATGTTTCAGCCATTCCTCTTTCTCAGTACCCAGATAATTCGAGAATGCCTTGTCACCCCAAGGACACTGACTCGGTGCACAAATCGGTGCAAAGGCTGAAACAGATTTAAATTTTTCTGGATATTTATATGCCAAGGTCAATGCGCCATGACCGCCCATAGAGTGGCCGAAGATGCCGATCTTGCCGGGATGAATCACGAACTCCTCAGTGACCAGTGCATAAAGCTCATCGACAATAAAGCTTTCCATCTGATAATGTTCAGCCCATGGTGCCTGAGTGGCATTAATATAAAAACCTGCACCCTGACCGATATCCCAGTTGTCGCCTTCTGCCACGCTTTCACCACGTGGTGAGGTATCTGGTGTAATCAGAATCAAGCCAAGTTGCGCCGCCAAACGCTGTGCATGCGCCTTGATGGCAAAGGTTTCTTCGGTACAGGTCAAACCTGCCAGATAGAATAATGCCGGACAGCTGTGACCTTCTAAAGCTTGAGGCGGCAGAAAAATGCCAAATTTAGTCGGTGTTTTAAGATAGCGTGAATCAAAACGATAAATCCGCTGTTCACCTTCAAAGCTTCTATTGTTCTGTATAAGTTCCATGGCTATTCCTTATTATTACAACCGGTCTGTGGATGACATTGATCTAGGGAGATGGTGTTGCCGTACTAGTCTGTGGAAATAAACGTTGCTCCAGTTGTGGCAACATCAATTCCATATTCTTACCAATCACCCATTGCGGTTCTGATGGCTCAAAACCTTGAGCTGATTCCCATTTTGCTACGGTATCTGTGGCCTGTGCGAAAGCGCTTTGCAAGCTGCTATTTTCACGCATGGCTTCATCAAAGAACGCACGACCAAAATAGGTATAATCCGCTTCATTCGAACAGCCAAAAGACTGACGGTCAGCTGCCGAAGCCGTAATCACCAAGGTATTGTCATTCTGTAAAGCAGAAGCAAAACTGCCTGAAAAACAGGCCGAGATTACGATCACGCGCCAACGTATGCCTGATGCATCTAGTGTTTCACGCAACCATTTTGGATCAACCTGCGCCAGATCCAGTGGGGCATTTTCCATTTCAAATACATTCGGCAAACCGTGAGAGGTCATATATAAAAATAATACGTCACTTTCACGGTTCATCTGCTGCCCCATACGGCGCAATGTCAGCTCCATACTGGTTTTGGAAGCAATCGGCATAGTGGTACGTGTCGCTGGGTGATTGACCAAGGCAATCGATCGGCCAAAAGTACCAAAACGGGTATCAAACTGCTCTTTAATCCGCTCAACTTCAGAATGGAATACATCCTGATAGCTCGCTCCAGCTACTCCCATGAAATACCAGTGTGACTGTGCAAATTCACCATACTCGATATTTTCCAGCGCTTTATTCAGCAAAGTTGGCTGGGCATAGAAAGCATCTTCGGCAAAACTCGGTGGAATTTCTTCGACTTTCCAGATCGGCTGATCTTTGACTGAAATCTGCCAAACTACTAGCGTAAACAAAGTCGCCAGCATAATCAGCGCACGTTCCCACCACGGCCATTTTAATTCACGTGAAATCACCCAGACCACTGCCAGACTTTGCCAGACAAACAGCATGACAAAGAGCGTTGGAATATAGTCGTAAAGGATATAAGGCAGATAATCCAGATCACCCAGATACTGAATCAGACACTGGAACAGCATGATATGGGTATCTAACACCAACCATAACAAGGCTGGCACCAGCATCAAGCGTGGATTATTGACCCGCTGTGACAGAAAAATACCGACAATCAGGGCAATGAAAGGCCAAAGCGCATAACTGATCAGACCTTGAGAGTTAAAATCTCCCATACGGCCTGAACTGAGCCAGCTAAACAAACTGTTGGCGCAGCCACCCAAGATCCCCCAGAACACCAGTTGCATGATGGATGGACGGACCAGTTGTAAAGAACGCCTCGACCCCAGAAATAACCACATCCCGGCAATTTGGTTGCTCTTAAAATCGTGCCAAAAATTAATGGAGGGTTTAAAGTCGATCATAGGATTTCAAGGAGATGAGTGGCTCGCTAATGTGCTGAATAAGTTTATGCTTGATAAGCATTTAATCAATGCTAATTTTAAATATATAACAAATCTTTGCTTAATAAAGAAGCCATTATCCTATTCAGCGACAAGTTCATGCTGAAAATACGCATCAAAGCGACAAGCATCGCCTTGCCATTGATGATTTGGCTCTTTTCCGGCTAAAAATACCGCCAGACGCGGACGTTTGACCACAACACGTTTGCCAATTTTCTGCGCCAGTTCTAAAAGGTTATCGCCCAGATCCATTTCACCATTTTCAGGTAATAACATATGCAACAGCTGCATCTGTTTTTTGACCTGTGCCTGCTTTTTGACTGCCTGCTGATTTTGATCCCGCTGTGGGAACATTGGATCAAGATAAACCACATCAACAATCTGCTGCTGCTCGGCCTGCTGTTTTAAATAATCGGCTGAATCAGAAAAAACCAAATGAATCCGTGATACGACCTGACTCAGGAATGCATCCGACTGGGAACGTGTATGGCTATCTTCAAGCAAGGTAAATAGAATCGGATGCCGCTCAACCAAGGTCACTTGCGCACCTAAATGTGCCATCAACAGACTATCATGTCCCAGACCCGCAGTCGCATCCACTAAGCTTGGTTTTTCACTTAAATTACAGGCGCGTGCAATCATTTCCGACTTTAAAGATGCGCGTTTTAAGCGTCCGGTTTCCGCTTGCCAGTCCGGTTGCATCTTCATGCCGTTGGCACATAACCAGAGTCCGTCAGCATCAACACAAAGGGCCAGTTCAGGATTTAAACGGAAAAAACGTGCATTGAGTTTTTCAACAGTTTCAATCTCGACCTGTACCCCACGAGAAGAAAGCACAGCCTCAAAGTGCTGTGCTTTCTCTTGATCGTCAGATTCGGCATATAAGCGAATCGCGCTTACCATAGTTTCCAACCCGTATAGGCAAATAATAAAATCAGCAGACCCGAAGCAATACGATACCAGGCAAAGATCATAAAGTCGCGTTTGGCCACATAAGCGACCAGCGCACGGATTAATATCAATGCCGAGATAAAGGAAACCAGAAGCCCAACCCCAATCACGGTCCAGTCTTCAGTGGTATTTAAGACATCATAGCTTTGATAAAGATCTAGCAGGCCAGCACCAATAATCACCGGAATACCCAGAAAAAATGAGAATTCAGTCGCTGCTTTACGGGACACACCCAAGAACATCGCACCGATAATGGTTGCGCCTGAACGGGAAGTCCCCGGTATCAAGGATAAAACCTGAATCAGGCCAATCCAGATCGCATCTCTAATGCTGAGTTCTTCAACTTCATGCACACGGACTTGTGGTGGATTCTTTTCAATCCAGATAATGATCAAACCACCGACGATCAAACCAATGGCGATGGCAATATCATTAAACAGTAATTGTTTGACAGTTTGTCCCAAAGTCAGACCAATCAATATAATCGGAATAGAAGCCAGAATCAGGCCAATGCCTAAACGGCGACCTTGCGGTTCACCGCTGACAATCCCGGTCGCTGCACCCCAAAGACGTGCCCAATATTCATAAATAACGGCAGCAATTGCCCCCATCTGGATCGCGATGACAAATACATCACTCTTTTCCTTGGTCCAGAAATTCATTAATTCTGATGCCAAAATCAAATGGCCGGTACTGGAAATAGGCAAAAACTCGGTAATGCCTTCGATAATACCCATGATGGCCGCTTTGAGTAGCAGTAAAAGATCCATGCTTTATCCTAATTAATTATGCTTTACCTTGTTCTGGAATTTTTTTCCACGCGTTATCGCGTAAATATACGGGTAATGCCAATTCTGCACTGACCCAGTTTTCTGCTTGTGCCGCTGCACGTGCAATGCTGGCGATATCCTGTGCGGTCGCATGCACATCTTTATAAATTGAAGTTTCGCTTTGTACCAGTTCAGCACCTGAGCCAACCGGGGTAAAGCGCACAGCTTGGCTACCTTCTGCATAACTTAACAGTTGCTCATCATCGACCGGTTGCATAATTCCTTGGGCATCCAGTTGATAGCTCGCGATATAGACTTCACTCATACGGGCATCCAATACTGCAGACACTTCAGTCAGACCGTGCAGACGATAAGCCGCCTGTGCCAAAGCCTGCAAAGTCGACACCGGAATCACCGGCACATCATTGGACCAAGCCAAGGCCTGAGTCACAGCAGCATTAATACGCACACCGCTAAAAGAACCTGGACCACGACTAAAGGCAATCGCGGTCAAATCAGCAATGGCCAGCCCAAGATCTTGCAGACCTTGTTCAATCATCGGGAGAATCGTTTGCGTTTGTGCCTTGGCGCGCGCATCAAGCTGAAAAAATAGTTCTTGAGTATCATCGATTACAGAAACGGAACACTGCTCATTGGCAGTCTCCAATGCCAGCACTTTCATGCACAACCTTAATTCAGAGAATATAAAAAACGCGGATATGATACTCCACTCATATCCGCTACGCGAGATTTTCCCGAAACAGATACAAAAATGCCTAGAAAATCTAGGCTTATGATTCACTCATTAAAAGAGTACCTTAGAGTTGCACTTCTTCCAAATCCTGAAATTTCTGAAAATGCTCGGCATAATGCATGGCGCTCATTGTTAATTTTTGAATACTGTCATCATCCAGCGTTTTCACCACTTTACCGGGTGAGCCCATCACCACGGAATTGTCTGGAATGATCTTGCCTTCCGGAATCAAGGCATTGGCACCAATAATACAATTCTTCCCAATCACGGCATTGTTCAGAATGACGGCCTGAATCCCGATCAGGCTGTTATCTCCAATGGTACAGCCATGCAGCATAGCCTGATGCCCAATTGTCACATAATTGCCAATATTCATCTCGATACCGGCATCCGTATGCAGTACTGCATTTTCCTGCACATTGCTAAAATCACCTAATTTGATTTTACTATTATCTGCACGTACTACGGCACCGAACCAGACACTGACTTGTCGTCCAAGCTCAACTTGTCCAATTACTGTTGCCGTTGGTGCTATCCAGCCATCCCAGGGCTGATGTGTAGCGGTGGGTATATGTCCCTGAAATTTGTACAACATTGATAAAATCCTGTTCAATGGTTAAAAAAATTTGGAGCGTTTAAACGTTGGAGAATTAAGCAAGAATGGCCAGTCTTTTTTATAATCCAGCCCATATTGAAATAAAGAAATCAGCATACGTGCGGTCAAGCCCCAAACCACTTCATTTTCTACCCGCATACTCGGAAAATATAAAGATTGCTGGGCAAAGCGAACTTCATAAGGCGTAGGCGTCACTTCAAGCAAATGCTGCAATGAGGCAAAGAAAATCCGGTCGATTTCCGTCGGTTGTGGAATCAGCTTCACTTGCGGAGGAATCAATCCCACAATCGGTTTGACCAGCATGCCATTGCGGGCTTTTTGCATGGGTAAGTCACCCATTAAATGTACATCAAAAGGATTGAGTGCCGTTTCCTCATAGGCTTCTCTTAGAGCCACCACAATATTACTGGTATCTTGCGGATCGCGCTTACCACCCGGAAATGAGACTTCTCCGGCATGATTATTCAAATAAGCTGAACGGCGCGTCAGCAATACTTTCGGGTCAGCTTCATCTGTAATTGCAATCAACACGGCAGCATGCGCAGATCGGATACGCTTGGAAAAACGTAAGCGTTGCTGCAACCTTTGTGTCAATTCACATGCATCCATTCTCTCAGCCCTGACGATGATCATAATTTCATCATAGCTGATTTTAGTCGGGGCGGGAGAGAAATGATGCCAAATTTTGCTTTTTCAGTTATCCTGAGCTTACTTTTATCATTGATGATGAATATGAACTTCTGTGTGAATTGTGGACATAAAACCACTGCTAAAATTCCTTTGGGCGATCAGCAAATTCGCAGCGTATGTGATTCATGCGGCTCTATTCATTACATTAATCCGAAAGTGATTTGTGGCGCTTTAGTCTTATTCGAAAACAAAGTACTGTTGTGCCGTCGTGCCATTGAACCGCGCTACGGCTTATGGACGTTACCTGCCGGCTATATGGAACTGTTTGAAACCATGGAGCAAGGGGCTGCCCGGGAAACCCGCGAAGAAGCCGAAGCTGAAGTAGACATTGAACAGCTGTACTGTATGTATAACATTCCGCGTATTGGTCAGATTTATGTGCTATTTAAAGCCAATCTGATTGATGGAAAATTTGGTGCGGGTGAAGAGACCATCGAAACACGTTTATTTGATGAAGTAGATATTCCCTGGACTGAACTTGCCTTCCCGAGTGTAGAACACACCCTCAGACATTATTTTGAAGATCGTAAAAGCAACACTTTCCCAATGCATCTGGAAACCTTAGGCACACGTCTAGACCACACGGGTTAAATCTAATCTGTATAAAAAATCCCATACTAAGATGGGATTTTTTTTATTTTTAAGGAATATTATTTAGCTTTGACTTGATAGCAATCCGCGAGTTTAAACTCAACCGAACCACCATTTAATTTTGCCAGGCTAATATCTGCCGGTGTTTCACCCTCATTGTTATTATTATAAACTTTTTGAAAACTCGCATAGGTATTGGCCCATTGTACCCCATCCCCTGCCGAATTCAGGAAAGTTACACGCCCATTCTGGCCAACATTAGTATCCAACACATTAGACAAATTAAGCAGTGCACCACCGATCACAATCGTATCCCTAGAATCCGGTGAAGACTGGATACGTGAGTCTACCCCTACCAATGCGCCATTGATATTACCAAACTTTTCATTGGCCAAAATCAGGCGCATGGAAACCGCTTTATCAGCCACAAATGCACGTCCCAAAGTCCCGAGGCGATATTGTTGTATGCCTTGATGATCTAAGAGCGTATCTGCCAACACATCACCCTTACAGCCATTCACCGGATCAGTCGCAAAACTACTAGAGGATTGCATATTGGTGCGTACATCACCATTACTGTCAATTACAATTCCTAAAGTAATTGGGCTGACAGTGGTATCTGTAAATTTAAATTCCAGATTGGCATACATTGGGAAGATATATTTCTCCTTATCTGCCACGTTCTGCGCTGTTTTAAAGACCTGACGATCCAGATAACTAATCGGGAAAATCTTATATAGATCAATGCTTCCCGTATAGTTTTCACCATCAGCCTGCAAACGCCACAACCCCAAGTTGGCTTGATCGGAAGTATCCAGCGATTTTTTGTCAGTCACCACCTTATAGAAAGCTTCTTTACCCGCGATCACATAATCATTCAATAATCTGCCTTGATACAACTCAAGCGGAGTCGCATTATTTGCGACATTCAGGCGGTAAGGCGTGTTAATGGTTTTACTGGTTGGATGAATCCATGAACTTTGTGGATCAGCGGTCATTTGTACCGGTTTCACCTTACGGATGAGTTGAGCATTAATCCCCCCTAAGGAAGATAAATTTTCTTTAGCCAGAGTTAACTCATTATCACGCCATTGTAAGCCGCTGCCAAAGGTATAGCCCTGGCGATCGGTAATTAGCATAAAATGGCCAAATAAATATTTAGTATTCTTATTATTAATATCACAAGGGCTTTTATTACAGCCCACCAGTCCATCTGAACCCGTCAGGTTACTACCAATTACGCCTGAAGTTGAGAATAATGAAAATTCTGGCTGATACACGGCTGCGTTAGCAATCGTCACCAGTTTTTTAACGGTGGCAAAAGCCACCTCATCCGAAATTGTGCTGATATCAACAAAATCTTTAATTTTGGTCGCCAAATCGGCATCCATCAGAT
Source organism: Acinetobacter lwoffii (assembly GCF_024129735.1). Classification (GTDB taxonomy): domain Bacteria; phylum Pseudomonadota; class Gammaproteobacteria; order Pseudomonadales; family Moraxellaceae; genus Acinetobacter; species Acinetobacter lwoffii_H. The sequence continues at coordinate 9,249 of NZ_JAMXXK010000075.1, forward strand.
TGATATTCTCACTGGTTTTCGCCAGGTCTTTACGCATCTCTTCAGTAATATACAAAGGTTGTACATCAGATGGATTAATAATACGCCCTTCTTCTAACGCCAAAGCTTGCAGAATTTTAACCAGACGCATGGCCACCTGAACGGTAGGATCATTAGGCACCAAATCACCTACCGGACGTCGAGCAATCCCAGTTGCAATATCGATTACACTTAAACGCGGCAGCTGGGTCTGGGCACTAAAACTGGCATAATCGCTAAGTTTAATTTGACCTAAATTAATCTTGCGTGAAGCAAAACTTTGAATATAAAACTCAATATTATCCGTCTTTTGACAGGTTCCAGAAGCAACCCCGTTTTTACTATCAAATAACGTAATAAAGGTATTTTCTGTATCGCTACTACAGTTAAAGTTCAAACCATCGAGCGGATATTCCAGCCCCCATTCCACACAGTTAGTTGTACCTGGGGTACAAGTACCATTGGTCGTGGCTTCATCATTTTTTTCTGGAATGACATTGGCACTTTCCCCACCACACCCACTCAGTGCCGTTAAAAGTGTGGTTAAAGCAAATGGAAATAATATTTTATTTTTCATCTTTTTGTACTCGAATAGTCCTTATCGAATGGCGACTAATTTTAGTTGTCCATGATTTGTCAGCATCTTGTCTTCAACATCTATTGCTGAGGCCAAAGGCGTCAATAATATATATTCACTTTGAGCAGGAATCTGGAGAATCCCTTCGATACGCTCATGTTGAATAATATTCGCCTGTCCTTCCTGATTTTTAAAACCACCCGCCCCTTCAAGCACACAGCCACGACTGTCTAAAAATACAACAAAAGGCCAATAATACGTTGGATTTTTCTGGCTAGAGGCATAAGAGTTAATCTGAATATTCTGGATATCGGATTGAAGCTTTACCACTTCAAAATCAAATTCGTCTGCTTTAAGAGGCGCACGTGGCCAGAGGTTAACTGCTTTTTTATGGCTGATTTCTTTCGCTTTTTTAATTTTCTTATCATTAAAACACTGCTCGCCCAAGCTCTCGATGGTCTCCGGCTGTGAAATACGATAATAACTTTGAGCCAGTACTACAGGACCGGAATCTACTTCTGGCGTTTGAAACAAGGATTTTAATACAGATTGTCCCACCCCTTTTTCACGTTCAATTGTCTGGATCCGAGTAGTTCCGATATTTTTATCCACGACTCCTTCGGGCATGCTATAGAAACGTTTTTTGCCTTCCAAATTAAATTCTTTATTTTCCAGATACTCACTATCCACATATTCAATGCCTTCAACCTGGCTAAATCCCGGCTTTTGTATGGTAGCAACAGAAGATCCAACTCCAGCATCAGGAGTTTGAATAGTTTGAGATCCAAGTATTAATTGTGGTTTAGACTGAATCTTTTCTTGCGCAATATGCGGTTGTACTGGTTGTACTGGTTGTACTGGTTGTACTGGTTGTACTGGTTGTACTGGTTGTACTGGTTGTACTGGTTGTACTGGTTGTACTG
>NZ_JAMXXK010000076.1 GCF_024129735.1 Acinetobacter lwoffii
TTGCCCGAGCGCAAGACGAAGGCTGTGCCTGAAGTAAGAGGATAAGCAAAGCACTGCTTTGCCCGAGCGCAAGACGAAGGCTGTGCCTGAATTAAATATATTAAGTGAGTAAGCTGTGATCCACGTTATTTTATATGAGCCTGAAATTCCTGCAAATACAGGCAATATCATTCGTCTGTGTGCCAATACCGGAGCACAGTTGCATTTGGTCAAACCGCTGGGTTTTGAGTTGGATGACAAAAAGCTGAAACGTGCCGGTCTGGATTATCACGAATATGCCAATATGCAGATTTGGGAAAACATCGAAGACTGTCTGGCCGATTTGGCAAGCAAAGGCATTGGGCTGGATGCAATCTATCCATTGACCACCAAAGGTTCTGAAACACCGCATACTTCGGATTTAAACCGTCCTGTGGCCTTGTTAATGGGTCCGGAAACTCGTGGTCTGCCTGAACATGTTCGTATGATGTTTCCGCAAAAGCACTGGATTCGTTTACCGATGGCAGAGAACTCGCGAAGTCTGAACCTGTCAAATGCCACTGCAGTAATTGTCTACGAAGCTTGGCGTCAGCAGGGTTTTAAAACGCTTTAAGCGGAAATTTGTGATGATTCTAAAAGCTGCCTTTGGGTGGCTTTTTTATTTTGTGTAACAAATAGATAAACTGCTTTTCACTTCGTTGTATGCTTGAATTTATAACTTTATCAAATATAACAAAAGGTGCAGCTTTGAAGCCTCTAGTAAAACTTGTCATCGCATGTTGTCTTGGAACTGTTGCGGCTTCCGTGAATGCGGAAGAGGGCAGTGCTGCCACATCGGCAACAAAGGAAGTTCAACCCATTACTCAAGCGGAAATACAGCAGGGTTTGCTCAACATGCAAAAACGCTTAGATACGCGTATTGAAAAATGGGGGCAGAGCCTGAATTCAGATGATTTTCAATGGACCTGGCGGGGGCGTAAATTAAAGCCCGCCAAGCGTGAAGAAGTCTGTGATATTTTTCAGGATGTTGTGGATGAAATGTATCAACTGGCTATCAAAAATAGAGCCCGTTTAGGTCCGGAAGAGCAAAAGTTATTGTCTAATCGCAGTCTGTTTATTGAGAAACTGGGTTATGAAAATAATCGGGTCAATACCCAGATGGGTTTTGATTGTTATTTACATTAGTAAAATCAAAACATGACAGACATAAAAAAGGCGCATGAAGCGCCTTTTTTATTTGAATTGAAAAGATATTATTTATCGTCAAATTCATTGTGCTGAGGAGCTGGGTGCTTGAAGCCTTTGGTTTTATAACCCAAGTACAAGATACCGCCAAATGCCCAGATCAGACCATATTTAAGCGAAGCTTCATCGACTTCTAGCCACAATGCAAAGACTGAAATGAAGCCAAGTAAAGGAACCACGACAAAGTTCATGATCTCTTTAGCACTCTTGGTACGACCATCACGTAATGCATAACGTGAAATCACCGACAAGTTGACGAAACTGAATGCAGTTAAGGCACCAAAGCTGATCAATGACACCACAAAATCAAGATCCATAAAGCCAGCAGTTAAAGCTACTGCACCAGCGATTAAGATGTTGTATGAAGGTGTATAGTTTTTCGGGCTAATATGACCAAAGATCTTCTTGTTGATCACGCCATCACGACCCATCACGTACATCAGACGCGATACACCCGCATGTGCTGAAATACCAGAAGCCATAACTGTCACAATTGCGAAGTAAAGTACGACTGTCTTAAACGCCACGCCACCGACAGCTTGTAAAATATCCGGCTGTGTTGCAGCGATATCTTCAAAGTAAGTTTTTGGATCATTCGGGAAGAAGATCTGCATGAAGTAAGTGCTGATGATGAAGATGATACCTGCCAATAATGCAGTCAAGAAAATCGCTTTAGGTAAGGTTTTCTCAGTATCTTTGGTTTCTTCAGCCAGAGAACTTAAGGAGTCAAAACCTGTGAATGAGAAGCACAGTAAGGTTGCACCGGTAATCAGGGCAGCAACAGAAGTAAACTCATTCCAGAATGGCTCTAAACTCCACAGTTGATACTTTGCATCGACCAGTGTGCCATCTGCATTTACGCCACCTTCCAAAAGTTGGTAAACCATCCAGGTGAAGTATGCAATGACGCCCAATTGTACGAATACAATCATACTGTTGAAATTGGCAACAAATCTCGCACCGCGAAGGTTGATCGCAGTCATAAAGGCGGTTAAACCAATGACCCAAACCCAATGGTTCATATCTGGGAAAAGTGCTTCCAGATAAATCACCGCCAGAATGATATTGACCATTGGCGATAACAGGTAATCCAGTAAGGATGACCAACCCACCATGAAACCTACGTTTGGGTGGATGGATTTTTGCGCATAGGTATAGGCCGAACCCGAAGAAGGGTAGCGACGAATCATATGACCATAACTCAAGGAGGTTAACAAAATTGCAATCAGTGCAAAAATGTAAGAGGTGGGAACGTGGAAGTTACTTTCTTCAGATACCAGACCAAATGTATCAAACAAGGTCATGGGTTGAATATAAGCTAAACCAATAATAATGATGTGCCAGAGTCCCAGCGTTTTTTGCAGTTTAGCTGCCGATTGAGTCCCAGAGATATTAGTCAACGGCGTTATCCTCTTAATCGTTGATCAAGGATCAGTCATATTTATAAGGATCGTTTGAGACGAACGATCCCCCCTACAGTTTTCTATAAAAGTCCGCCAATCTACTTGAAAAGAACGGCTTTTGCTAGCTATTTTTTTGACTTTTGTCCTGCATAAAATGTGCCATTCAAAAAAAGAAATCGAATTTTTTCTTATGCAAGATAAAAGCCTGATGTTTAAAAAAACATCAGGCTAGAATTTCGGCTATATTGGCTTATTTTTCAGTAATTACCAAGCCTTTTTTAAGATAGATTTTAAATCTTCCAGGGTGGCTTCTTTCGGGTTATAAATGATGGAACCATCATTCAGGGCTTTCTCTGCCACTTCATCGAGCTGGGCTTCAGAAATCTTACCGGTTTCACGTAATGTGCGCGGTAATTTGGTGAGACTGTAAATGCGGTCACGCATGGTTAGAATCGTTGCAATGGTTTTGTCAGCACGTAGATGCGCTGGCGTTTGTGCATAAATATCGGCACCCGCCAAAGGCAGGAGCAAATCTGCGATTTTATCGCCATTGACCTCTTTATTGTATTCCAGTACATAAGGCAGGAATAAGTTCATGCATAAACCATGCGGCAGGTGTACCACTGCACCCAATGAGTGCCCCAGTGAATGCACAATGCCAACCATCGAGTTGGAAAATGCAATTCCCGCCATGGTCGATGCCTGAGCCAGTTCTAGACGGCCTTGTGCATCGGAAGGATTGTCTAGTACATTAAATAGGTGGGTACTGATCTTCTTGACTGCTGCAGTCGCATAAGCATCCGAAATTGGATTGGCTGCCATGCAGGTATAAGCTTCAACCGCATGGGTCATAGCATCCATTGCGGTCATGGCGGTTAAATGCGGCGGCAAGGTCTGGGTCATGCGGGGATCCAGAATTGCAGCATGCGGCATCAGGTAATAAGAGGCGAACGGCATTTTGACGTTCTTTTCAGTGTCCGACACGACAGCGACCATGGTCACTTCTGAACCTGTACCAGACGTGGTTGGAATCACAAAGAACGGTTTCAGCGGTTTAGGCAGGTTGTGAGCACCTGAATATTTCAGCAGGTCATCACCGCCTTCAGAGACCAGAATATTGGTTGCCTTAGAGGTATCAATGACTGAACCACCGCCCACGGCAATGATCGCATCACAATGATTTTCGCGATACAGCTTTGCTGCACTGCGTACTGTACCCAAGCTAGAGTCGGGTGGTACATCATCAAAAATCGCTACAATTGCAGCATCCGCCATTTCAAATGCAGCTTCAATCGGTGCCAGCAGATTGTTGGCGCGTACACCTTTGTCGGTAATGATCAGCGGACGTTTGGCCCCCAAAGTCGCAAGTTCAAACGGAATATGTTCTAACGCGGCATGACCGGCAATCACTTTGACCGGACAGAAAAATTCATAATAAGGTTTAGCCATGTTATACACTCCGTTTCAAATAGGATTGAGCGATTTTCAGATAAATGCTGCTCGCTTCGCTTAGTTTTTCTTTTAGGCTCAGATTGCTTGGATATTCTTTCACTGCCAGTTGTGCCACCATTTTCGGCAAAATCAGTGCTTCCATTTTATTCAGGCAGCGTACCAGACGAATGGCATTGGAAATATCGCCATCAGCAATCATGCGGTCATGGGCAAAAGCCTGTGAGGTGCTTTCCTGAAAAGAAAACACCAAAAAGGCATGATGCAGATGTTTAAAGGTAATGATCAAATCAGGTGCTTTTTCCAGATTTTTGACCAGTTCCAGTTGTTTGTCCTCAGTGACCCGCGCCACAAAGGCTGGGCCATGCGGAAAGACTTTCATGGAAAGAGTAAAATTTTCTGGAAAGTGGGCCACTTCCTGTTTGATTTCTTCATCCACCTGACTTGCCATGACCAGACCTCGGCCAATCACATCCATCATGAGTTTGACATAGGCAAGCTGCAAAGCGGGTTTTACGGATTTAGTCGCAATCACGTGATGATCCCTATCTCAATATTATTAGTTTAGAGTAAATACTCTAATTTATTTGGGGTTGAAATGCAAAGGCTTTATCTTTGCTCGACAGTTATTTGCTTAAAGTACCCGCTGTGGCGCAAAGTTTCAATAATTTCAGTGCACAACTGGCTAAACTGGGGTGGTTGTTCGAGCAGGTCACTCATGCGTACCATTTCCAGTCCTGCATAGCCACAAGGATTGATGGTGTTGAATCCGCTCAGATCACAATCCAGATTTAGGGACAGACCATGGTAGCTACGGCCTTTGCGAATTTTAAAACCGAGTGAGCCGATTTTACGTTCAGCCACATATACACCAGGTGCATCCGGTTTGGCATAGGCATCAATGCCATATTTTTTTAGCAAATCAATCATCAGGTTTTCAGCATAAGACACCAGGGTGCGCACATTCCAGCCCAGACGATTCAGGTCAAACATGAAGTAAGCCACCAATTGACCGGCACCATGCCAGGTCACCTGACCACCACGATCGGTCTGAATCACCGGGATATTGCTCGGTATTAGAATATGTTCCGGTTTTCCTGCCTGACCTTGAGTGAGTACATCCTGATGTTGCAAAATCCACAATTGATCCGGGCTATGTTCATCACGGGTTTCCGTAAATGTTTTCATTTCCAGAAAACGATCTTCATAAGATGTGAGGTCGTGATATTGACGAATGACCAGCTCGGGCTTTTGCAGCACATCAGTCACAGGGAGTGTCCTTAGTAATTATAAAAACTGATCATAATTATAATGGCTTCGGCATGAAATAGGGGCGAGATCTGCAATATTTAAGCGCTAGCTCAGTCATTGTATAGGCATAAAAAAACACGCCCGGAAGCGTGTCTTTTTCATTTTTGATTAGAGTGCGGTTTTAATCAGCGGACAGGCGGCCAAATCTGCATACACTGCATGCACCTGTTCCAGTTCCAAAAAACGCAGTTGTGCAGTAATGGAATGATATTTGCCAGTACGTGATGGTGTAATACTGACGCTATCACCTTCAAAATCTGGAAAATGTTTTAGAAAAATGTCGATGACAGCGTGACGCAATTCATCGCCCGCAAGGCCAATCAGTTTAATCGGATAATCCATAGGGAAAACCCAAAGATGTTCTTGAAGTTCACGAGATGGTGTACGGTCTAACATGGTAGTCCCCCTAATTTTAAACGCCTGCAATCATGCAGGCGTTTGGGTCTGTCTTGGCTACTTAAATGGAGACTGATGATCAAATTTCAAGTCTCCACATCAAGTATCAAATCTTAATCATTCTCAAGGAATGAACGTAAGTGTTCTGAACGCGATGGATGGCGAAGTTTACGCAGTGCTTTGGCTTCAATCTGACGAATACGTTCACGTGTTACGTCAAACTGTTTGCCCACTTCTTCCAAAGTATGGTCGGTCGGCATGTCGATACCAAAACGCATTTTCAGGACTTTGGCTTCACGTTCAGTCAGGTTTTCCAGAACTTCACGTGTTGCTTCTTTCAGGCCTTCAGACGTTGCCGCATCAATTGGTGAAGTGATGTTGCTGTCTTCAATGAAGTCACCCAGATGTGAATCTTCATCATCACCGATCGGTGTTTCCATCGAAATCGGTTCTTTGGCGATTTTCAGTACTTTACGTACTTTAACTTCGTCCATTTCCAGGCGTTCGCCCAGTTCTTCAGGCGTCGGTTCACGACCCATTTCCTGTAGAAGCTGACGAGATACACGGTTGATCTTGTTGATCGTTTCAATCATGTGTACCGGAATACGAATGGTACGTGCCTGATCCGCAATCGAACGGGTAATCGCCTGACGAATCCACCAAGTGGCATAAGTCGAGAATTTATAACCACGACGGTATTCAAACTTGTCTACGGCTTTCATTAGACCGATGTTACCTTCCTGAATCAGATCCAGGAATTGCAAGCCACGGTTGGTATATTTCTTCGCAATCGAAATGACCAGACGTAAGTTCGCTTCAACCATTTCTTTCTTGGCACGACGTGCTTTGGCTTCACCGACAGCCATACGTTTGGCAATGTCTTTAATACCTTTTACATCAAGACCAAGCTCTTTCTCGATATCGGCAATTTTTTGCTGGAAGGCCAATACGTCTGGACGTACTTTTTCCAGATAAGCTTTCTGGTCTGCAGGTGTTTTCGCAATCTGCTCATCTAACCAGGCTGGATTCGATTCCTGACCCGGGAAGCTGGTACGGAACTGGGTACGATCCATACGGCCACGACGTACTGCATAGCGCATCACTTCACGTTCTGCACCACGAATCTGGTCATGGGTACCACGAATCATTTCAGAAATGATATCGAATAGACGCGGGGTAAATTTGAACATCATGAATACAGTTGCAAGTGCCTGAAGAGCTTCTTCAGCCTGTTTGCTGTCACGACCATGTTTTTCAATGGTTGCTTTGGTATTCAGCCACGCATTTTCCAGTTCAGTGAAACGCGCTTTAGCAATTTCAGGATCTGGACCAGAATCTGCTTCTGATTCATCATCAGAATCTGCTTCTTCTTCCTCTTCATCATCGTCCAGTTTTACATCTTTAGTCGATTTTTTCGAGTCAGTCTCATCTTCAGCAAGAACCGCTTCTTCTTCTAGAACTTCAGGAATTTCTTCATCTGATTCAGGATCTAAATAACCTGATAAAAGGTCAGCAAGACGGCGTTCACCCGCTTCATAATCTTTGTATTCTTGCAGTACCACTTCTACCGCATTCGGCCAGTAAGCAATCGAGTGCAAAACATCACGAATACCTTCTTCGATGCGTTTTGCGATGCTGATTTCGCCTTCACGAGTCAGAAGTTCTACTGTACCCATCTCACGCATATACATACGTACAGGGTCAGTGGTACGACCTGGCTCGTTTTCTACCGAGGCAAGTACGGCTGCAGCTTCTTCTTCTGCAACTTCATCCGCCGCTTCTGCAGTATCTTCGAACATCGTATCATCAGATTCAGGCGCGCGATCATGTACCGGAATACCAACGTCATTCAGCATCTGAATGATGTCTTCAATCTGCTCGCTTTCTGTGATGGAGTCCGGCAGATGATCGTTAACCTCAGCGAAGGTTAAATAACCTTGTTCTTTGCCTCGGCTAATCAGAGCCGCTACTTGAGAAGTAGGGGAAGTCATATCGCTCATCTTTTGCTTACTCTTCGTTGAATCTGTGGCAGTAAAAAACCGTACAATGCTGCACGATTTAAGCTCGTTAAATTTAGTGAATAGCCTACATATTTCATCAGTGAATTCAGCATTAAAGCTGTCTGATAAAATATTTAAAATGAAATTCAGTAATTTAAGATGGGGGTGAATTTGTTGTTTTCAAGTTCATCCCATGCGTGTCTGTTTATGACTCAAAAAAGGAGAATCAAAAAACATAAGGACGCAGGGTGGATTATATCATGGCACACAATTGAGACAGAAAAAACCCCTAATTACAAATTAAAAATACGAAAATCCAAATAAAACTTGACTTGTTATTTTAGGCACGATAAATAGCGCTTAAATCCTTTTACATTTTTCACTCATGAGGAAGTTTTAGTGTCTTCTACAGATTTTGAACTAGATGATAACTTCGGTGAAGATGATGTTAATTTCGATGAGGCTTCTAGCAAGCTCAGTGCTAAAGAGTCGTTGGAAAAACGTCGTCTGATCGATGATCTGCTGACCCAACGTCGTTTAGAGCGCGAACTCAAAGATTTTGACTATGACTTCGACGATGATGACGATTTTGACGACGAAGATTAACGAATTCGGATTTAGCATAGCCTGAATAAATGCTATGCTAAACCTTTCGGTTTTCTAAGTTTGGATGTTAGATGAGTGCTTTAGATTTAGACCTGTTGAGTGAATATCTAGATGGTGACCAAAATGAACATGGTCTAGATTTCGCGGCAACCCATGGTTTCTTATGTGCTATTGCAGTAGGCCCAAAATTCGACAAATGGTTAGACGAACTTTTTGATAGTAATCAAAAGAAAGTGCCTGCAGAAATCATCACTCAGGTGCAAGCATGGTTAGAGTCTATTCGTCAAAGCTTAGCCAATGAAGAAGGGATTACGTTCCCGTTTGAAATTGAAGAAGCAGATACTGAATCAAGCTTGGGTGACTGGAGTGTGGGCTTTGTAGACGCCATGTTCCTAAACGAAGACGCTTGGTTTACTGAAGAATTTGAAGAACAACTGGTGGATTTAACCCTGCCAATCATGGTCTTCAGCGGCATTGATGATGAAGATCCACAAATGGAAACTTTCCGTCGCAATGGTCAGTTAATGGATGAACTTGCAGAAGAAATTCCAGAAAACTTAAATGAATTGTATCTGATGTATCACACTCCAGAATAATTCATAAAAAAAGCACCGCAGGGTGCTTTTTTTAGCTTTGGCCTTTTTGCATCTTTGAGATCTACTCGACCCTATTTTCTTTCCAAGCCTGTACGCTTCGCCAGACTATAGCGTGCATAAGCATTGTAGGCGATATGAAACAGCAAGGCATGTAAGGCAATGCTTGCAGCTACCAGGAATGAATTTGTTCCTCTTCCTGTATAGGTGATGGTTCTATAAATCTCATCTGTCTGCGGGTTCATCCAGATGACCACAACTAAAAAGATAAACCCGAATGTCATGGCAATAATAGTGGAGCCCCAGACCAGTTTGCTTTTCTCTTGCTGAGTCGGCAAACGAAGTTCTTTCTTAACAAAGTATCGGGCACTGAGAAAGGCAGAAGCAATCAGGGCAGGAATCAGCAGAATGGCGCCCAGATTGAATACATAGATGAATATGCCTACCAATAGAACCAAGGTCAGATAAACGGTGGCAAAATATTTAAGATAATGCGACATCGTTTTAATCTCCTTAAGGGATCTTCCTCAGGATGGACGATTTTTACGCTGCTGTCTACGGTAGAAAATCCAGATAATAATTACCACAACAATGGCAATAATCACATAACTGACTTTACTGAAAATTTGCTGCATCAAATGCTGGTTTTCGCCAAAATAAAATCCGACACACGCCAAAAATGTGGTCCAGATGATGGTTCCAAGTGCGCTATAAAACATAAATTTCCAGAAGGGCATATGACTCATGCCAGCAGGAATGCTGATCAGCGAGCGAACCGCAGGAATCATGCGGCCAAAGAACACAATCCGGTGACCATAATGCTCAAACCAACTCAATGATTTTTTTACATCTTCTGATTTAATAAATAAATATTTGCCATAACGATCGACAAATTTAAAAATAGAATCATGGTTAAATTTATAGCCAATCCAGTACAGCAAGGCGGCTGCCAGCAGGGAGCCGATACAGCCGGACATGATTACCCCGACGAGTATTAACTCGCCCTGAGAGGCTGAATAGCCCGCGGAAGGCATAATAATTTCGGAAGGGATTGGCGGGAAGACATTATCCAGGAACATGAGCAGAGCAATGCCCCAGTAGCCCAGTTGCTCCATAACGGAAATAATCCATTCGGTCAGATTCATATGATTGGCAAAATAAAAAATACTGCCTGTATCCTAAGCAGTATTTTTTGTGCGGTAAAGTCTTGGAATATAAATGATCAGGCAGAATTAGCTATGCGTCAGGGTATAAATATAAACTTTACGTAAGAAATAGGCCAAGCAGATCGGCAAAATACTTAGCAGGATAAAATGCATGATGCTGGTATTGATATGGTAACCAATGAAAAGCGCCAAGATCGCGCCAATAACGGTTCCCAAGATAACGACGAACAGATGTGATTGCTGTTCAAGCTCTTCAGAAATTTGATGAAGCCGTTGCAACTTTATATTTTCTTTTGGTTGAAATTGAACCAGATTGTCTGAATCTCGAGCAAGTGAGCCTGCCATTTTATATTCCTTTTCACTTAAAAATTTCAGTTAATAATGAAAGACTTAGATTGTAAATTACCGTATCATTAGACTAACAATCTTGTTTGGAAAAAAATGAGGTTCTTGGTAAGGAATTGGTAAGAGTTTTATTGCTGTTGTGATTTTTATGTAAACAAAAAACCCTCCGAAGAGGGTAATGCCAGTCAGTTAAGCAGACATTAGAAAAATGTAGTAAAAATGAGTGTATGCCAATACGCTCATTTTTTTTATGACTTTATCTGAAA
>NZ_JAMXXK010000077.1 GCF_024129735.1 Acinetobacter lwoffii
CCAAGGATTATCTCTTGAATTAAATAATTTTGCTGATTAATTTAAGATCAAATAAATTGTACGTTTTTTGATTTATGACGGAAGTCTATTGTACCTTTAGGTATTTTATTAGTTATCAAGCTTACCCCACAAAACATTGTAGATGATTGTAGAATTCTTGGAGAAACCTTAGTTGAAAGGCCTATAAACCGTTGGGCAGCAGGAATTATTATCCTGATATGGCTTGTAATATTGGGATATTTAACCATGTACTTCATGAACGATTCACTGTCTATACTGTCTATTTTTAACAAGTGAGATTTAGATACCCTCTCTCATTTGCACCCATTTAATATAATGGGCATTATTCAAAATTAAACTGTAAACCAAAATAGAAATAAAATGTCTGCTTTCAGAGCATGACATTAGTTCTGTCGTTCAACTTTAAAAGTGACATTGGCCATGTCGATCCCGAATGATGATATGTAGGATAGCAGTAACTAGTTTCTTGGATTCTATTCACTAAAACTGACAACGTATGTATCGCATGAAGCAATGTTAAAGAATCTGGTTACTTTGTGCATAAGTATCCAGTTCACCTTGAGTCACGACACGCACCGCCTGCATTTCATCAATACGTACCAGTAGCAAGCCACCTAAAGCAGGCTGATAACGACGGGCACTGCCGAAAGGCGTATAGGCCACTTTCGACTGAATACTAAAGCTCAACCAGTCTTCATGTCCCAACATCACAGCAACCGGATCAAGTCCCTGCTGCTGCATTAATTCAATTTGCTAATTCACATAGTCTTCAATGGTTAATTCAGTCATGGTGCGGGTATTCAGTTTGAGAATTACATTTCAGACAGTATAAAGCATGCAAATCGAGCTGAAGATCAGAAAACCAGCAGCCGGTATTCTTTTAATAAATAAGTCGATTGGATTTTAATTTCCTCATTCTAGATCTGAAATTTTCTATTTCATACGATTGATAAAATTAGGAAATAACCTGTTTCACTAATAAGCTATTGAATTAGAAAATTAATTATCCAAATTTATAGCTTATAAAAGCTTAATATTTAGTTACAACCTATTCAATATGATAAAAATCATTTACTTAACGTTTAAATTGATTTTTTCTTAATCAACCGATGTTCACTATATACACAAATTCATTTAAATTAATTTAAATAAAGGCATTTGCCCTTTAAAAGATAATTTTTCACCCTTATTTAAGATTTAACAATGATGAAGGAGTGATCTCGTGAAAAAAGTGGTTAAAGCGAAAAATTTGATTGCATTTCGACTATGGTTAGAAAAATTGGGATATTCGGTACGCACCCTGGCCGATGATCGTGGTTTCAGTTTCAGCTTCAAGAAAGAATATGGCCTGGTGACCTGTGATCTGGCAGGTAATGCCCTGGCACTACAACTAGGCGAGGAATTTGAAGATCATTTAAAAGCCTGATTGCTTCTATTTAAGAGCAGAAAAATAAATTAATCTTTCCACTGATTCAACAGCGCTATTCTCCAGTTATTCAGCCCATTTCGATGGGCTTTTCTTTATTCAGTAAATTTCAGGCAATAAAAAAGCAAGGCATTTGCCTTGCTTTAATATGATGGTGGGGACGGAGAGACTCGAACTCTCACACCTCGCGGCGCTGGAACCTAAATCCAGTGCGTCTACCAATTTCGCCACGTCCCCATCAGGGTACCAACTTAGCGTTGGATTTCTTTCAAACTTTGGCAGAGGATCAAGGATTCGAACCTTGACGAACGGTTTTGGAGACCGTCATGCTACCATTACACCAATCCTCTACTTCCACCCAATATCCAGTTACCCAAATATCAATTGGTGGGGACGGAGAGACTCGAACTCTCACACCTCGCGGCGCTGGAACCTAAATCCAGTGCGTCTACCAATTTCGCCACGTCCCCAATGGCTGTGTATATTATAGAGATAGACCGACATTGACAAGCGATTTTACAAGCAATCACAATCTATTCCGCTATAAAATAAACAGTTAGTTCTATTTTTTAATTTTTTATAAAATTTCTGCCGAAAATTTGATTCATTTTAGGATATGACTGCCCATTCGTTATTTTTAATCATTTCGATTCAATTCCAGCATTTTAAATTAAAACTCAAATGAATTTCTAATCTTGATCAACATAGGCATTCAGAATACTGAAACTATTATTGATAAATAATGTCTGAACCAGTGCTTGAAATCAGAATACAATACCGCATAAATAACAACAGCTTTACCAAATTTCAGGCAATAAAAAAGCAAGGCACTCGCCTTGCTTTAATATGATGGTGGGGATAGAGAGACTCGAACTCTCACGCCCAGAAGGCGCTGCGACCTGAACACAGTGCGTCTACCAATTCCGCCATATCCCCATGGCTGTGTATATTATAGCGATCAGACCTGATTCACAAGTAGTTCTATAAAAAGCTAAATACTTTTATATCAAAAATTAATCAGTTAATTCCCTATTGAGCAAATACTGCTCTATTTAGACCAATATATAAAATTGTTAGACACCATGGGACTGATCCATATAACATTTAAATTATTGAATATACAGATCGCATGAATTATTGCAGCAATACAATGAAATTTACTAAAGCCCTGCCCTTGCAATCATTCGCTAGATAATTTAAGCCCAGAACGCATTGATGTTCATCAACCATGACAGCAAAAATCTGGTACTAAAAAAACCGCCCTCAAATTTCAGGCAATAAAAAAGCAAGGCATTCGCCTTGCTTTAATATGATGGTGGGGACGGAGAGACTCGAACTCTCACACCTCGCGGCGCTGGAACCTAAATCCAGTGCGTCTACCAATTTCGCCACGTCCCCATCAGGGTACCAACTTAGCGTTGGATTTCTTTCAAACTTTGGCAGAGGATCAAGGATTCGAACCTTGACGAACGGTTTTGGAGACCGTCATGCTACCATTACACCAATCCTCTACTTCCACCCAATATCCAGTTACCCAAATATCAATTGGTGGGGACGGAGAGACTCGAACTCTCACACCTCGCGGCGCTGGAACCTAAATCCAGTGCGTCTACCAATTTCGCCACGTCCCCAATGGCTGTGTATATTATAGAGATCATTTCCAGCTGACAAGCCGTTTATCATAAAAAAACACTCGTTTGATTAAATAAGAAACAATTCAAGTTTTATTGTATTTTTCTCATTCAATTTCAGTCATTAAGTAGTCTTTCACAGCTTGAAAATCGGCCAATCTATGCTGCTTCTGCTTACTTAACATTTCTTCTAATAAGCCTTGAAAAGCCTGTAAGTGCTGCGGTAACTCAACTTTCAGACGCTGACAATGCAAAAAGGCCCAATCCAGATAATCTGTCGCCTGTAAACGCTGACCACTCAACCACTCATAAAAAATAACACCCAAAGCATAAACTTCACTTTGTAGGCTCTTGGCTTGGCCTTGGAACAGTTCCGGCGCCATATAACGCGGTGTCGCATTCAGTTCATGCAGGTCATTCTGATGGAGTATTTGGACATGCTCAAAATCAAGCAGGCAGACCCTGCCCTGATTATTTACAAAATGTTCTTGCTTTAAATCGGCATGCAAATAACCCAATTCTTGCAGGCAGATTAAAGGCTCCACAGCTTGCAGCAAATGTTGCCGAATTTGCGTGATGGATTGCTGATGCGGCATGATCTGAAAATGCGCCGGCGCATCGACCAGAATTAAGGCCTGCTCAAATTGTTCATGATTGATCTTGAAAGGCTGTTGAATAATTTGATGTGGAAGGAAAAAATTTAGATCACCTGAGCTGGCATGAGCCTGATAAAAATCCAGCTCATGTTGCCAGCCTAGTTCAGCATGTGGAGATGATATTAAACTATCAGATCTATGCGATATCTGGGTTTTTAGCCAGAGCGCATTTCCCTTGGCATAATAAAGACGCCGACCAAAACCCAGACTACGGGCTTTGGTTCGTAGTTCAAAATCAGAAATATCGAGATGATCTAAATTAAGTCGTGGCAATGTATTCAGGTATTGGATTAAGTGTATGCTGATAATTTAGCAGCTCCAGACAATGCTGAATAGTTTTCCCGACCCGTTCCTGAGTCTCAATGAGGGAAATTTTCGGCCATGTGGCACGCTCGCCTTCACGCTGTAAAATTTTAAACAGATACGGCCGTGGATTCTGCAACATATAGCTATAGTGGCGCAGGCTATATTTACCGACAATATTCACATCACCATAATAACGCTGGTCAACTACACCATAGCCATGATCCAGCAGACGGCGTACAGGAGGTAAGCTTCCGGCATGCTCTCTGGCAAAATCCATCATGCCTTTGGTAATCACCGCGCCCTGACGGCGAACAATCCGTTGCGGCCAGCTCAAGGTACCTTTACGGAAACGTGAAATATCATCCTGCATGAATGGCACGATATGCGGGTTGGTCTGACTGGCAATGGTATAATTGATATTATACAGGCGTGCCATTTTTTCCTGTGGGAAATCACTGCGCACGCTGCCATCCACCCAGCGGGTTGAACCCATATAAGGCGTATATTGACCATCATAGCGCTTACTGGTCAAACGAACCGGTGGAAACAGAACCGGCACCGCACAAGACGCCAGTACCGCACTCCAGACCAGCAAATCCGGAGAAGTATAGGCATTTAAAATGCGTGCATCCTGTCCAGCATCATAAGGTGCAACCGCAATATTGATATGCAGACCTGAGGTTTTGAGTGCTTCTTCGAAGGTCAGATCACCCAGATTTTCGACCAGAAATTTTTTTAGATATTTTACATCCGCCAGACCACCATTGCCTTTCATCAATTCACTCATGGTGCGAAAATGAAAAGCCTCATGAAAGAAATTATGGCCTTTCAAAATATCAATATATTGCGAAGGTTTGGATACACCTAACATGGCGGTCATGATGGCACCCGCACTTGAACCGGACATTACCTTCGGCAACAAGTCCTGCTCCATTAAGGCTTTGCATACACCAGTATGAAACAGACCCAGCGTCGAACCACCGGAAAACATCAGGGCTGGCTGGCCATAGGCGCGCTGACAATGCTGAAAATATTCGATTTTTTCTTCCATACTGAGACAGGTACAGTCTATTGAAGCAATATAGGCTAAGCCTTGGCTGACTTCTTCGACATAATCTTCAATAATTCTTTTAGTGCCCACATAGGCTTCGGTAAACAGTAGAGGATGGGCAATGTTGGCAATATCGTAGCTCAGGCCTTCGCGCAAAATATACATCAGGTCACGGGTGCGCTTTTGTTGTCGATAGCGTCGTAATTTACCCAGACGATGTGCGATCACTTCTGCATCAAAGTAGGGTGAACTGTTATCAAATTTCCATTCCTGTGCACCTGATTCTTCATCTATTTTCAGGGCAATATATTTCCATTCCTCATAGGACTCAGCCTGTTGCAGCTGCTGCTTGAGCTTTTTAATACGATAGGCCTGATGTGGATTAATATCCTGAGTAAAATCTTTAAACAGCATCTGCCTTTTCCCTATATTTATTCTTGATACAGCTCGTACCCAGAGCCAGAAAATGTGTACAAATTTTCTATCCTCTACAATAACGAAAATTCTCTACTTTAAGCAAATTATCATACTTTTCTGGCTTTGACTGTGAATTTTGCAATGGTACTATCTTAGCCATAATTTTAAATCTGTAATGTTAAATCATGGCGAAAATTGAGTTACCTGACCATATTTTAAATGCCCTTTCGACTGTTCTGCAGCAACTTCAGCAAAGTCTGCCCGAACTAAAACAAATTCCTGATTTTTCTGCTCATGCCTATAAATGGCAACATGGTGAACTCAAACCTATTCATCAGCTTAGACAGATGGAACTGGCCGATTTAAAAGGGATTGAGCGACAAAAAGAAAAAGTCATCCAGAACACGTTGCAGTTTTTAAACGGCTTACCTGCCAATGATGTCTTACTGACCGGTTCACGCGGTACGGGTAAATCCTCCATTGTTCGTGCCCTACTCACCGAGTATGCAGATCAAGGGTTACGATTAATTGAAATCGAACGGGATGATTTATCCGATCTGCCTCAAATTCAGCAACTCATTGCAGAGCGTCCAGAGAAGTTCATTGTCTACTGTGATGATCTGGCCTTTAATGCCGAAGATGAAAATTATCGCAGTTTAAAGAGTGTTCTGGATGGTTCTTTACAGTCCGGTTCCAGCAATTTTGTGATTTATGCGACCAGTAACCGTCGTCATTTATTACCCGAATTCATGCATGAAAATACGCCCGTTACCCGAGTTGATGTGCCGCAATATACTGAATTACATCCTCAGGAAGCGATTGAAGAAAAAATTTCACTGTCTGACCGCTTTGGTTTATGGCTGTCTTTCTATCCAATGGATCAGAACCTGTATTTGGAAATTGTCGAACATTACCTCAAAAAGGCAGGCATGGAACTCACGCCAGAAACCCGTGCTGAAGCCCTACGCTGGTGTCAGGCACGCGGTCAACGTTCAGGACGTGCTGCCTATCAGTTTTCCAAGCACTGGATTGGTTCAACCCAACTAAATGCCTCTTAACAACTTAAAAGCGACCGGCTCAGGTCGCTTTTTTCATATAAATCATTTATATAATGATGATACTCAAAAGAAAATTAAAATTATGGATGTCGGCGCAGTTCTCATTCAACTTAAGCCCTTACACATGCAGCAAGTTCATGACTGGCAGCGTACTTTGAAAGCACGTCAAGACGAAGTAATTGAAACGCTTAAGGCTGAACAGGTTCATGTCGAGTCCTGGTTTTATCTGCAACTTCATGGTCAGGACTATTTGATTGCATATATGCGCGCCGACAATATTCAAAAAGCGCAAAATATTGCAAAACTCAGTACTTTCCCAATTGACCAAGTGCATAAACAGTTTAAAACTTCATGGCAAGCGGTTTATCCCGCCGAATTGTTATTGGATGCTACAGTTACCTGATTTATTAGCACGGCTATTCAAAATAGTTTTGTAATAAAGACTTCTCCCCCAATCAATAATAAAAAAAGCCCTGGAAATACAGGGCTTTTTTGACATCTCGAATTATTGTTTATCCCCAATAATGGTAGACCATAGCAGGTCATCAATTTCACTGCCATTGAAATAAACAGTAGCCTTCAATGATTCAGGCTGGTTCTGTTTGACCTCAATTACCTGATCATCGCTGTCCTTAATTCTAAGCACGCCCTCTTTTGGCAAATGCTTATAGTTATTTAATACGGTTTCATCCATTTTAAATGGTGTCGTGGTATTAAAATCAAAACTGTAACGATAATCTGCCAGATCAGGCTGACCGATAATCGTACCACGACTGGTTAAGGTACGAATCCCATTACTGCCACTGCCATAATCATCGACCAAGCTGTAATTATAATTACGCACCTGCAGATATTCTTTGCTCTTTGTATCAAACGCGATTCCAGAAGTACCTGCCTGACCGGTCTCGGCGATACGCTGGAATTCCAACTGATCGATTTGATAAGATTCGGATTGCCCCATGTTATTTTTGGTTTTACGATGCACAATTGTGCCAGAAATCAGGTAGTCGTCCTTGAGATTAAAATCTACATTTGAACCATAACGGACATTGCTAAAGCTTAAAGTCGTCGTGTCACCATTCACCGTCTGAGTAATGTTTGAGCCTTTACGGTAAGTTTTATCCAGAATAATACAGTTATCTTTATCTGTTTTTAATTTCAGGGTTTTGACCGAACCAGTGGTATTGACTTCCGAACAGATCAGATTTGGATATTTAATACTATTGATGCCCAAATTATAAATTTTGATAATACGTGCAGTACGCCCATAAGGATAATCTGCGAATACTTCTCCAATCATGTGACCTAGAGCAACATTATAGTCGGTATCATTACTGGTATTTCCGGAAATTTTATCGCGAATTTTCTTTACAATATCCTGATCTTCAAACGGGACAAACTCCTCTGAAAGCTCAGGGGAAATACTTTCCTTAGGAACATTTGGAGGTGTAGTGACAGTAGGACTGTCTGAGCTACTTCCCCCACCACCGCCACAGGCACTCATTAAACCCGAAATAAGAGCAAGTCCAAAGATAGAAATCTGCTTTTTCATAAAATTTATTCCCTAAAATTTCTTTGCATTTTTATTTGGTGATCACTAAAGATTGGCCTTCTCGAAACTGAACAGCTCAAATGCTATTTCTGCCGGTAATGTTTTTTCTTGGCAGCCAGCTTTATCCTTCGATAGCGCTTTATCTTTAAACAAAGAATTTTTTGGTTCTGTAATTTTAATGTATATTTCAAACAACAATTATCATAAGAAATGAATTGCTTATTTGAATCTTGTTCCTTACCAGAGTCACTTTTCAACACACTTAAAGCGCATTTAATTAGATCGATTAACTTTGCAACAAAGCTTATAAAATTTGTAATGGTTAAGTTAAAGACGGATTGAATTTTCTTTTTATGGAGAATCATGCTCAACTTTCATACATGGCTATGAAAGAAAATATTAAAAGATAGGATGACTTTAGAGCATAGAAAATGATCATTTTTATGATATGAAATACTGAATCATTTAAAGAAGATTTAAAGCGTCAATTATTTTAGATTGGTCATGGATTCACTGGATTTTTTCCGACGTTTATATTCAAACATGTTCTGATCCGCTTGTGCGAGCGCTGCAAATAAACCCTGACCAGGATGACGCATTGCCATACCAATCGCTGCGCCAATGTTTGCTGCTGCAAAGGCATTAATTAAACGATCCACTAAACTTTCAGTACCCGTTTCATCATTTTCCACGCTAAGAATCACAAACTCATCGCCACCCAAACGGGCAACAATATCATTAATTCGTACGTTATCTCGCAATACTTGAGCCGCATTTTGAATCAGCTTGTCACCCTCATCATGCCCCAAACTATCATTCACCTTTTTTAGGTCATTCAGGTCAATAAATAATACAGCGGCGGGATGACCATATTGCTTACAACGCTCTTCTTCTGCTCGCAGCAGTTTTTCCCAGGCACGGCGATTATAGAGCCCGGTCAATTCATCTTTACTGGCTTCTTCCTGCAATAATTCATGCTGTCTTATCTGCTCACTCTGACGTAATTCTGCCTGCAAGATCGAACTGAGCAATTGTCCCAACAACTCGACCAGTTGCATATCTTGCACAATAGCTTCCGATTTGGTTTCTGGATCAATCGCACAGAGCGTTCCAAACAAACTACCATCTTCTTTAAGGAGTGGCTGACCAATATAAGATTTTATACAGACCTGCTGATTAATCGGCGCTGTGGCATATAAAGGAATTTCTTCAGAGCGAGGTGCAATTCTCGGGGCCTTACCTGCGACCATATGAGAACAAAAAGAATCAGCCCACTGAAACACTTGGCCGGGTCGTATATCATAACCATGGTCTTCACTTTGCAGCACAATCCAGTCTTGGCCTTCTACCCGGGTAATCATCCATAAATCAAAGCCAAAATGCTGATGCAGAAACTTTAATACTGCCTCTCCAGCATCCTGAAAACTTTTGAAATTTATATTTTCCATCCGAGATTGCCTCTGCTACAAACCTGTAAAAATATGCATGATATAAACTTAAGCTATTAAACTATTTTTCCGGTTTCAATAGAATATACAAGCTCTAAATACAGCTATAAAACTATATATTTACAACATACCGTTGCTATAAGTTTTCATTTAAAAATTCACAATAAAAAAGAGGCCTTAGCCCACTGCTGTCCCATAGTTTGATTTAAATAAAAAACCTGAGTCCAAATCGTTAAAATATGAGTGCAAGCAAACACTTTAACGACCAGGATTC
>NZ_JAMXXK010000078.1 GCF_024129735.1 Acinetobacter lwoffii
GTTTAATTTACTTGCTGGCATATACAATTTAGATTGGGTGAAAGATAAACAATTAAATTGATTGAAAAATGATTTATGAAGGAAGTCTAGTGATTCTCCTCAAAAGAGTAAATAAGCTAGCTGGCAGATATCGAATGATTTTCAAACGGATTTCCCATTAAAAAACATAAAATTAATAAGTATTAATAAACTATTTCCCTGTAATTTTTGGTCAAAAATCCCGCTATACTCTCGAAAAATAGTCAAGAATCACAAAAATCAATAAAAAGGTGAGGAAAGCATGCCACTTATTCTGGTTGTTATTGGGATGATCGCATTCGGGGGATTTTGGGCTTATCCCAAATATCAGATTATGCAGCTTGAAGACGAAGCACGCACAGGACTGAAATCAGGGGGATTCTCGGCTTTTGCCGAACAGGCCCGACCTGTCATGCAGGCCATGAAAATGGATTTTAGTGTGCTGGACCAATATCCCAATATCCGTTTTTACATGCGGCATATGGCCTATGAGGGCGACCAGCTGGATGAGCGGATTAAGCTGGATATGCAAGCCATGTCTTGTGAGTCAATCAATTCCTTTAAAGTCATGGAACCCAAAGCGCGTACAGCGATGCTGAATGTACTGGAAGAAGATCAGATTATTTTTCATGTGTATCTGAAAAATAAACTGGGTGAAGAGCTCATGCATCATGAACAGAAGCTATCGCAATGTCCAAATTTCATTGCGGTTCGTCATTATGAACGTAGTTCAGATTCCTAAACTGTTTTTGCCAGCCACTGCATACCTGCCGAATTGAAAAGAATAAAACTGCAACCTCTCACCATATGCTTTTTTAGATTTTCATGGTGAGGAATGAATGTATTCCTTGGTCGCAAATTCAATGATACGTTGGCAAGTCTCTGCCAGGCATACATTTTGGTTTGAATAGATCTGCAACAACTGTCTCGCTACAGCCAACGTCAGGAAAAATTGGTACTCAGTATGATCAATATTTATAGTGAGATGGGGAGAAGGATGTGCTTCGACCATGACTGCCTTGGATTGCAGTGTCCAAGGCAGTTCTGCATAGATTAAATCCTGTGCAGAAAATTCATGCTGATTTAGCAGGAGATAAAATAAATCCATTCATTTTGACTCCCCGAATGTTTGTAGGAATTTCTCAAGCGTCGTTTATTCAAAGGCGCTGACATCTCCCATACCACGACGAATCACTTCTGGATGATCACCGGATAAATCTACAATAGAAGTTGTGCTCAACGTGCCTAAACCACTATCTACAAAAACATCAATGCGTTTGCCCAGCTGCATTTCAATATCATAAGGATCATCGAGTGGGTCAGTCTGACCCGGTAAAATCAGGGTAGAGGTCAACAGCGGTTCACCGAGTTCTTTCAGTAACATTTGACACACCGGATTATTTGGAATGCGCAGACCAATGGTTTTTTTCTTGGGATGCATCAACCGACGCGGGACTTCGCTGGTCGCAGGTAAAATAAAGGTCGTGATGGCTGGTGTATTATTTTTCAGCAAACGATACATGGCATTGTCCACCTTGGCATAAGTGGCAATATCGGATAAATCACAGCACAGAATCGCATATTGATGCTTTGGGCCCAGACCACGAATTTGCGCAATCCGCTCCATGGCACTCTTGTTTCCAATCTGGCAACCAATCGCATAGGCAGCATCAGTGGGATAGACCACCACATCACCCGCACGGATACGTTCCACTGCCTGACTGATTAAGCGGGGTTGCGGATTGTCTGGGTGTACGCGTAAATGCAGCATAGAGACTACTCCAAGCTTGGGCTGATGGCTTATTATGTGGCGCTCAGGCAAGATCTGGCAATCATAAAAAAGGTAGATTTGTGTAATTTAATCAAGCATTTCACGTATAAATTCATCAGATTGTAAACTTTTGCCACCTCTGATGCAGATACAGATACATTGGATAAAGCGCGCTGCATCACGTGAAAGTTTGGCTGTACCATTAAAATAAGCCTGCACTTGGGCATAAACATTATCTTTAAAGCTGACACCATCACCGCCGTCGCCAGTCAGGTTATCCAAAGAAACCCGGAATTTACGGCCAAAAGCCTGGGCAAACATCCACTCAATTGCCTGTGGCTTGATTTCGACTTGTTCAAACAAAGCCTGCTGTTCACGGGTACGGCCATCCGGGGCATACCAGTAGCCCAGATCCGGCAGCAGACGGCGTTTGTCTCCGGCAATGGTCCAGTGGCTGATTTCATGCAGGGCACTATTAAAGAAACCATGCGCAAACTGGATCCGGGCAGGACGGTCTGTGCTTGCAGGGAAATATTCTGGTTCAAATTCGCCGCGCACTAAAGTGACATTTAAATGGGAAAACCAGTGATTAAAGTGTAAGATGAGCCAGTCCACCTGCTGCGCTTCTGACGATAAATTCGCCCATGGCGAGAGTTGCACTTGTTGTGTTGAACTGTCAGAATCAAGGCTTGGAATTGTGCTAACGAGTGATGAAACATTCACTTCTGTTTGCGGCTGCAACAGATGCATGACTTGAGTTACCCAAATGGTCTGTCGAAATAAGTACAAAATTGTATCTTAATCTTTGACAGAGTACTGATGAATTTGTAGAATTGCCGCCTTAATTATGTCAGCAAATACCTTTCCGGCACAGATTGAGCCGTTTAAATGGGCTGAACAGGGCTTTAAATGGTCAGGTCAACTGCCTTTATCCCGCTTTGTTCGTATCGCTCGTGAAGCTGTTGGATCAATTGATGATCAATTGATTAACATAGACTGTAAGCTATCAATGGATGCGTATCATCGTATTGCATGGCTAGATGGTCACGTTGAAACAAAAGTTCCTATGGAATGCCAGCGTTGTCTGGAAACTGTAGAAATTGAACTGGTTTCATCGTTCCATTTAGCACTTGTGGATGATGAGTCACTGATAGAGCGCTTGGATGAGGATGCTGATTTCATCGTCCTAGGTGAAAGTGAAGCAACGACCAAAGGTGATTATGATGCACCGGCGACCGCTGATTTGCTCGCGCTGATAGAAGATGAACTGTTATTGTTGATGCCGTTGTCGCCTAAACATGAGTTTTGTGAACATAAGCATCAACCTGCCGTAGAAGAAGTGGCTGAAGAAAAACGGGACAACCCGTTTGAAGTTTTGGCTGCTTTGAAGGGTAAACTTAACTAATTTTTGTGTTATACTCTTGTGTATAAGACAATCGAATTTGTTCTGATCCATTTTTTCGATCTTTGTAAGGAGCCATCATGGCCGTTCAGCAAAACCGTAAAAGTCGCTCTCGCCGTGACATGCGCCGTTCACATGACGCTTTAACCGAGAATGCATTAACTGTAGACCAAGCTACTGGCGAGACTCACCGTCGTCACCACGTATCTAAAGATGGTATCTACCGTGGTCGTCAATTATTCGCTAAAGCATCTGCTGAATAATTGGTGATGTATTAAGCGTCAAGCTTAGTAGAAAAAATGGGAGCATTTAGCTCCCTTTTTTTTGTCTTTGATTTTTAGGTGTATCGGTTTTTTGTTGTATTTGGCAATTACCGCCGACAAAATTACATGCTAAATTGCGCTCCACAATGATTTAGGTGGTCTTATTGGTCAGTCTTCTTGTTAGGATTGAAGAAGCACACCTCTTGAATGAAAGGATTTTATTATGTCTGCTACACCACTCGAACAAGCAGCGCCAGCAACAAAAACTGCATTTGTGTTTCCGGGTCAGGGTTCCCAAAAAGCTGGTATGCTGGCTGAGCTTGCAGAACAGTTTGCGAGTATTCGCGAGACATTTGCAGAAGCATCTGAAGCCGTCGGTTTTGATCTGTGGCAGATTGCGCAAACTGGCGAAGGTCTGGATCAAACTGAATTCACCCAGCCAGTATTGCTGACTGCAAGTATTGCCTTATGGCGCGTTTGGTTGGAATCTGGCGGTGTAGCACCGAAATATCTGGCAGGCCATTCACTGGGCGAATACAGTGCATTGGTCGCATCGGGTGCTTTAAGCCTGGGTGATGCTGTGCAGCTGGTGAACCTGCGTGGCAAATTGATGCAGACTGCAGTACCTCAGGGTGTAGGCGCGATGGCTGCCATTTTGGGTCTGGATGATGCCAAAGTGATTGATCTGTGTACACAAGCAACTGCAGCAGGCGAAGGTTCTGTCGAAGCGGCGAACTACAATGCACAAGGGCAGGTTGTGGTTGCAGGCAATAAAGATCGCGTTGAAGCAGTGATGGCATTGGCCAAAGAAAACGGCGGAAAAGCCATTGCACTACCAGTATCGGTTCCGTCACATTGTTCATTGATGAAACCTGCTGCTGAACAGTTTGCTCCGGCATTGGAACAAACCGCCATTGAGCTACCACGCATTCCTGTATTACAAAATGTGGGCGCACAAGCGGCAACCAATGTAAATGAATTGCGTCAGGCGTTGACCGCGCAACTTTATGAATCAGTACAATGGACTAAAACTTTACAATTCCTTCAAGATGAAGGGATTGAGTACATCGTAGAATGTGGTCCGGGTAATGTATTGACCAACTTGGCGAAACGCTTGCCGAATATTCAAAAAGCACTTCCACTGGACACTCAATCCCGTCTGGAAGATGCATTAAACACCGTATTGGCGGCAGAAGGGAAAAGTGCATGACACAGGAACGTAAAGTTGCTCTGGTAACAGGTGCAAGTCGTGGTATTGGTGCTGCGATCGCACAACAGTTGATTCAAGATGGTTATTTTGTCGTAGGTACTGCGACATCTGAAGCCGGTGCGGAAAAATTATCTGCACAGTTTGCTGAAAATGGTGCGGGTAAAGTATTAGATGTACGTGATGGTGCTGCGATTGATGCGCTGGTAACGGACATTGAACAGAACTATGGTCCAGTCCTTGCGTTGGTCAATAATGCGGGTATTACCAAAGACAATTTACTACTGCGTATGTCTGAAGATGACTGGGATGATATTTTAAATATTCACCTGAAAGCAGTTTACCGTTTATCTAAACGTGTACTCAAAGGCATGACCAAGGCGCGTTTCGGCCGCATTATCAACATCAGTTCTGTGGTGGCACACTTTGCCAACCCGGGCCAAGCCAACTATTCTGCTGCCAAAGCAGGTATTGAAGCATTTAGCCGTAGCCTTGCCAAAGAAATGGGTAGCCGTCAGATTACCGTAAACTCGGTAGCACCAGGTTTTATTGCGACTGAAATGACTGAACAGCTAAGCGAAGAAATTCGTAAAAAAATGACTGAGCAGGTGGCATTAAACCGTTTAGGTGATCCGCAGGATATCGCAAATGCCGTAAGTTTCCTGGCTTCAGATAAAGCCAGTTACATTACTGGTACAGTTATGCATGTAAATGGGGGCTTATACATGAGCTAAGCTCAAGTATAAACTTTCCAAATTTTTTAGATTCAATTAAACTAACGGCATTAAAAACGCCACAAGCAATGAGGAGAATTCCTGTGAGCGATATCGAACAACGTGTTAAGCAAGCAGTTGCAGAACAACTTGGTATCAAAATCGAAGAGATTAAAAACGAAGCGTCTTTCATGGATGACTTAGGTGCAGATTCTCTAGATCTAGTTGAACTGGTTATGTCTTTCGAAAATGATTTCGACATCACGATTCCTGATGAAGATTCTAACGAAATCACAACTGTTCAATCTGCAATTGACTATGTTTCTAAGAAACTGGGTTAATCGCCGATTTCAGCTTTGCTGAGCATAAAGACCACCCTCTCGGTGGTTTTTTTGTGTCTGCTTTTCACCTAAATGGAAATTTTACAATCGATTACCTTTCTGTCACCAATGACTAACTATGCCTTGGCTATTTTCATTATAAAAATAAGAGTGATATGACATTAACGACAAGAATGGAGTTCCATATGGGTCTTTTTGATTTTGTAAAAGGTATCGGTAAGAAAAATACAGCTGCCGCAGAGCCGCAGGCCGCACCAGCAAATACTACTCCAGCCGCAGCAGCACAGCCCGCAGAGCCTTCTGCCCAAGAAGTCGCAAATAAATTACTTGGTCATGTAAAAGGTCTGGGTCTTCCGATCACTGGTTTATCCATCAGTTATAATTCAACCTCGGATCTGGCCACGGTCAGAGGTCAGGTGCAAAGTCAGGCCGATCGTGAAAAAATTATTCTGGCGGTGGGGAATATTGATCATGTGGCCAAAGTGGATGATCAGCTTACGGTCAGCAGCCCTGAACCGGAAAGCAAATTCTACACGGTGAAATCAGGTGACAGCTTGTCAAAAATTTCAAAAGAATTTTATGGCGATGCTAATCAGTATAATAAAATTTTTGAAGCCAACCGTCCGTTGCTCAAAGATGCAGATGATATTTTCCCGGGACAGGTGCTACGCATTCCTGCTTAAGGTTTAATAAGTCCAATCAATATTCGATCTCAAAGCCCCGTTTGGGGCTTTGTTGTTTTTGCCCGTAGCTTTAGAAATTCAAACTCATTAAATACCCAGGTCCAGATATAAACTTTCTTTGACTTCTTCCATCACTACATAACTGTGGGATGAAGCAGAAGCGGGCAGTTTTTTTAGTAAATCTCCCAACAGGCGGCGATAGGCACTCATTTCCTTTAAACGCGCTTTGACCAGATAATCAAAATCACCGGAAATTAAATGGCATTCCAGGACTTCCGGAATCTCAGTCAAATTGCGTGCCACCTGATCAAAGACATCACCTGATTTGGCTGAGAGTTTGATTTCCAGAAATACCAGCAAACTACGTTCTAGCATTTCCGGATTTAGACGGGCGTAATAACCCATGATGATGCCTTCGCGTTCCAGCCGTTTTACCCGTTCTGAACAGGGTGTGGTCGATAGATTGACGCGTGCTGCAAGTTCGCTAATGGCAATCCGGCCATCGCGTTGCAGGATATCCAGAATCATGCGGTCAATGCGGTCTAATTTGCGCATCAATATTTCCCTCTTTTTTTTAATTCTGCCCGAAAAAATATTTATTCCACTGAATATACAGTCTGAATATAGTGAATTTAACTATTAAAGCAAAAATATACTAGTGAAATAAACTGAAAAGATGTTTGAGGGTTAAGGTAATGCGCGTATTAGTTTTGGGTAGTGGTGTGATTGGTGTGGCAAGCGCTTACTATCTGGCGCAGCAGGGAGCAACTGTGACTGTGCTGGATCGTCAGGCAGGTCCGGCGCAAGAAACCAGCTTCGGTAATGCCGGGCAGATTTCTCCAGGATACTCGACCCCTTGGGCTGCACCAGGTATTCCGTTTAAGGCAGTCAAATGGATGTTTCAGCATCATGCACCGTTGGCGATTAATGTCGATGGCAGCTTGTGGCAATTGCAGTGGATGGCACAAATGCTGAAAAACTGTAATGCGCAGCATTATGCAGTCAATAAAGAACGGATGGTGCGTGTGGCTGAATATAGCCGTGACTGTTTGCGTAATTTGCGCCGTGATATTGGCATCTCTTATGAAAACCGTTCAAAAGGCACTTTGCAGATTTTCCGTAAAGATGCGCAGCTGGATGCGGTGCAGCGCGATATTGAAGTTCTGAAAGAAACCGGAGTTGAATTTGAACTACTGGACCGCGATGGATTGGCGCGTGTAGAACCGGCATTGGCACAGGCAAAAGACAAACTGGTAGGCGGTCTGCATTTACCCAATGATGAAACAGGTGACTGCTATCTGTTTACCAATGCCCTGGCAGAACATGCCAAAGGGATGGGTGTAGAGTTTAAGTTCAATCAAAACGTTGAAAAGCTGATTGTAGAAGGTGACCAGATCAAAGGTGTTCTGGTGAATGGTCAGGTACTCACGGCAGATAAATATGTGCTGGCCTTTGGTAGTTATTCACGTGATTTCTTAAAACCGCTTGAACTGAATTTACCGGTCTATCCGGTGAAAGGTTATTCACTGACCATTCCGATTTTAGATCCGGCCTATGCACCACAATCTACAGTACTGGATGAAACCTATAAAATTGCGATTACCCGTTTCGACCAGCGCATCCGCGTAGGGGGAATGGCTGAACTGAGCGGTTTTAATTTGGGTCTGAATGAAGATCGTCGCGGCACGCTGGAAATGGTGACCCGTGATTTATTCCCTGGAGGAGACATGAATCAGGCCAGTTTCTGGACAGGACTGCGTCCAATGACCCCGGACAGTACGCCAATTATTGGGAAAACCCGTTTTAAAAACCTGTTCCTGAATACTGGACATGGCACGCTGGGTTGGACCATGGCCTGCGGTTCAGGAAAATTAATCAGCGATCTGGTTTTGGCACGTGATCCTGAAATTAGTACCGAAGGATTGTCATTGGCGCGCTATCACCAGGCGGCTTAAGACTATCTGAGGCGGAATATTCAAGGAGGAATGTATGCCACGTCCCATTACTGCAATTATCCATCAACAGGCGCTTGCGCATAATTTAAGTGTGGCGCGCCAATGTATGCCCAATAGTCAGGTATTTGCCGTGGTCAAGGCCAATGCCTATGGGCACGGGATTGAACGTGTCTATGCTGGACTTGAAGGTGCAGACGGTTTTGCCTTTCTGGATATTGAAGAGGGCGCGCGGCTACGTGCGCTGGGATGCAAGAAGCCGCTAATGTTGCTCGAAGGTATTTTCGCTTTTGAGGATTTATTTGCATGTGTGAAGCATGAAATGAGCTTTGCCATTCATTCCCGACATCAAGTGCAATGGTTGAAACAGTTTGCTGAAATAGCGCCCGATGCACAGTTTGATGTGTATTTAAAAATGAACAGCGGCATGAACCGTCTGGGTTTCAAGCCGCAGCAATACACGGAAATCTGGCAAGAGCTGCACCAGCTAAATAATGTGCGTTCCATTACCCATATGACCCATTTCTCCGATGCGGATGGCGAGCGTTTTGGACAGGATGGGATTCAGCATCAAAACCTGATTTTTAGCCAGACCATTCAGGGGCTTGAAGGTAAAAGCTCACTCAGTAACAGTGCGGCCATTCTGCGGCATCATCAAACCCTTCATTCCGATATTGTACGTAGCGGCATCATGCTGTATGGCAGTTCACCAGATTATCCAACACACACGATTCAAGACTGGAATCTGCAACCGAGCATGAGCTTGCGCAGTGAAATTATCGCCATTCAAACGATCCAGACAGATGAGAGCATTGGCTATGGTTCCAAATTTATTGCCACGCAGGATATGCGGATCGGGATTGTGGCCTGTGGCTATGCGGATGGTTATCAACGCCTCTCGGTGACGGGTACACCTGTGCTGGTCGACTCAATGAAAACACAGACATTGGGTCGGGTCAGTATGGATATGCTGGCCATAGATCTGACTGCGCTGCCGCAGGCGAATGTGGGCAGTGAAGTGGTACTTTGGGGACAATCTTCCCAAGGTGTGACTTTGCCGATTGATGAAGTGGCGGCCAGTTCAGGCACCATCGGCTATGAGCTGATGTGTGCGGTGACCGCCCGGGTTCATTTCCAGATTGAAAGCTAAATTTTTGGTGGTGTTTCAAAAAGTATGCTGAAACAAAGCAGGTTGAATTTTGATAAAATAGAGAAATGCGAATAACTCTAGAAATCAAATGTC
>NZ_JAMXXK010000079.1 GCF_024129735.1 Acinetobacter lwoffii
GCTGCTGTAGTGGCTTATTGTTTGAATCCCAATAAGCCAACTTTCCAAAATATGCTAAAAGGCTAAGCAGATTTCGTCGAACTCAGGTTAACTAAATAAGACATCAAGTTTGATTTGAAATTAAAAAATCCAAAAACAAAAAAAGGTAGCTGTGGCTGCCTTTTTTAATAAGGTTTACTGTTATATCTTGCTAACGCACCAAGCCTTGCGGCTGCAAAATAATAATCAACGCGCCCAGTATTACCACCATGCCACCAAGTAGATCCCAACGCGATAGAGTCACTTGATCAACGAAGCGCAACCACATTAGCGCTGAAAAAATATAGATACCACCATAAGCGGCATAGATCCGTCCTGAAGCAGCTGGATGCAAGGTTAACAGCCAGACAAAAGCCGCCAAAGCCAGAGCTGTCGGAATCCATAACCAGTGGCT
Source organism: Acinetobacter lwoffii (assembly GCF_024129735.1). Taxonomy (GTDB): domain Bacteria; phylum Pseudomonadota; class Gammaproteobacteria; order Pseudomonadales; family Moraxellaceae; genus Acinetobacter; species Acinetobacter lwoffii_H. The sequence continues at coordinate 434 of NZ_JAMXXK010000079.1, forward strand.
TCTCCCCTGATTTAAAATCAGATAGGGAAAATAACAACCTAAAATTTCCATCAATGCCGTGACTAAAAACAGTAAAAATGTCGTGAACAGCTTGGTAACTTGAATATCCATAATTTATCTTTTAAATGATATGAATTTGATAATTTAAAATATGAGTCCATGAAAAAACCCGTGCAAGCACGGGTTTGATCCTTCTTATTAATTAAGCTGGTTCAGCAGTCTGGTCTTCAAAGACTTCAAGTTTTAAACCTACAGGCTTACCATTTTCTTTCTTCACCGACACTGCAACGTTGCCACCATTTTCAGCCAGTTCACCAAACAGAATCATTTCTGCCAATGGTTTTTTCAGATGTTCCTGAATCAGACGTTGCATTGGACGTGCGCCCATCAAACGGTCATAGCCCTGTTCAGCCATCCATTCGCGTGCACTCTGATCCACTTCCAGCATGACTTTCTTGTCATCCAGTTGCGCTTGCAGTTCAGTCAGGAATTTATCCACGACATTTTCAATAATACTGCTTGGCAATGCCTTAAACTGAATCACGCCATCGAGACGGTTACGGAATTCTGGCGAGAAGGCTTTCTTCATCGCTTCCTGATTATCATTGCTATTGTCTTGTTCCATAAAACCAATGCTGACACGTGAAATACTTTCAGCACCAATATTGGTTGTTAGTACCAAAACCACGTTACGGAAATCAGATTTACGCCCATTGTTATCGGTCAATGAACCATGATCCATAATCTGCAATAACAGATTAAACACATCTGGATGCGCTTTTTCGATCTCATCGAGCAATAGCACACAATGTGGATTTTTATGAATCGCATCGGTCAATAACCCACCCTGATCAAAACCGACATAGCCCGGAGGTGCACCGATTAAACGAGACACTGCATGGCGTTCCATATATTCCGACATATCAAAACGAACCAGTTCCACACCCATCTGTTTCGCGAGCTGCTTGGTCACTTCGGTTTTACCAACACCTGTAGGACCCGCAAAGACAAAACTACCTACAGGCTTATCTGGAGACTTCAAACCGGCACGTGACAGTTTAATCGCAGATGCCAAGGCCTCAATCGCTTCATCCTGACCAAAGACCACACGTTTCAGATCGCGCTCAAGATTTTCCAGCACGCTCTTATCATCTTTAGAAACAGTTTTTGGTGGAATACGCGCAATTTTAGAGACGATGTCTTCAATATTTTCCACAGTAATCAAACTGTCGTCTTGCTCCGCTTTTAAACGGCGCTGAGCACCGGCCTCATCAATGACATCAATCGCCTTATCTGGCAAGAAACGGTCGTTGATAAATTTTGCAGAAAGTTCTACCGCAGACACCAAAGCTTGATCGTCATATTCCACATGATGAAAATCTTCAAACTTCGATTTCAGACCACGTAGGATATCAATAGTTTCAGAAATAGATGGCTCGTTCACATCAATTTTCTGGAAACGACGTGACAAAGCATGATCTTTCTCAAAGACCTGGCGGTATTCCTGGAAAGTGGTTGAGCCAATGCAACGTAAAGAACCATTTGCCAACGCCGGTTTGATCAGATTCGATGCATCCATGGTACTGCCCATACTCGAGCCTGCACCAATAATCATGTGAATTTCATCAATAAACAACACGGCTTCAGGTTTCTTTTTCAGCGCATTTAAAAGCTGTTTCAAGCGTTTTTCAAAATCACCACGGTATTTGGTTCCTGCTACCAAAGCACCAATGTCCAGACTGAAAATTTCAGCATTTTCCAGTGGTTTTGGCGCTTTACCATTGACGATTAACCAAGCAAGACCTTCAGCAATTGAGGTTTTACCAACTCCCGGATCACCGACAAGGAGTGGATTGTTTTTACGACGGCGGCAAAGGATTTGCGCGGCACGCTCGATTTCTTTTTCACGACCAATCAGTGGATCGGTCTTGCCTTTTTGTGCTTCAACATTCAGGTTAGTGGTATAAAGTTCAAGTGGACCTGAACTTGCTGAAGATGCTGATTCGCCATCTAGGTCTTCGATTTCTTCTTCAGACTGTACATCTTCTTTACGGGTACCATGAGACAGGTACTGAGTCAGGGTCAGACGGTTAATTTGATGACGTTTAAGCAGATAGACTGCAAATGAGTCACGCTCAGAATACATGGCAACCAGAATATCAGCACCTTCTACAGTACGATCACCACCGCTTGATTGCACGTGAAAAATCGCGCGTTGCAAGATCCGGTCGAAGCTTTCTGTCGGGTGTGGTGCCTGATCACTATTTTCACCAAGTTTAGGGGTATGTTGTTCTACGTACTCTTCTAATTCCTTACGCAACACGATGATGTCCGCACCACATGCTTTCAGGGCATTCACGGCGGAATCGTTGTCAAGCAAGGCTAACAATAAATGTTCTACGGTCAGGAACTCATGTCTCTTTTGACGAGCCATGCTGACAGCCAAACGTAGTGATACTTCTAATTGACGACTGAGCATGTAACCCCCTTAATCTTTAGGCTCTATTTGGCAAAGTAACGGATGACCTTGTGATCGAGCATAATTATTGACTTGGTTCGCTTTGGTCTCCGCAATGTCTCGAGGATAGACCCCAGCTACACCCTTTCCTTCATAATGTACAGTTAGCATTACTTGTGTAGCTTGGTCAAGATTCATTGCAAAGTATTGTTGTAAAATTTCAATTACAAACTCCATCGGCGTATAGTCGTCATTTAATAAAACAACGGCATACAACGGTGGACGTTTCAGTTCTGGCGGTGCAGTCTGTACAGCTAGGTCAGAATCACCGTCTTCAGAGGGTTCATTTGCTAAACGTGGGCTGATATGCCAATCAACGATTCCAGACTCATTAAAAGAATTTTTAATATCACTTAAACACATTTGACGTTTATTGCTTGGCATAAGATTTATATTTCACACTTAATTTGCATTTGCTTCGGTTTTCGGAATTTCTGACAAGGTGGCAGACTGATTTTCGACTGCTTTGCCCTGTTCCCAACTAAAACGACGAATCACAGGTTTGGCACCAGTAAGACGCACTTCAATAAATTCTGGCTTAAAGCCCTTAGGCATGGTCCAGCGGCCAGTGAGTCGCTCATAATTTTCAAAATTAAAGTTTTTATCTTCCAGTGGTACCACCAGAATTTCAGTCCCTTTAATCAGGCGCAGTTCCACGCTACCTGAAGCACGGCTTTTGCCTGGGCTGACCTGAACCAGATCAATCTGGTATTCAAAAGCATTTTCGGGTAATGGTTTAATCGACAGGTTTTGAACCGCCAATGCCAGACCACCACGCTGACGCAAGATCTCGCGATAAATGGTTCTCACACTTTCGGCCTGCACCTGTTCATCACGTGCCTTGGTCATGGCCAGATACAGATCATTGGCATTGCTGACAGCCAGATCACGCTCCTGAACCGCAGTATTCAGCGTCTTGTTCAGTGTTTCCAGACTGGCTTTTTGAGTCTGTACTACATCGACCAGTTGCTCTGCATCCGCATCATAACCTGCCGCAGTCAAACCCTGACGATGTCCTACGGTATATCCGAGTACGCCACTGCTTAAGATCAATACAGCCGCACCAATGGCTAAGGGGGTATTGCCTTTCATGAATGGTTTCTTAGTACCGGGTTCCTGAGGAAGCGTCGTATTTGACTCGTTATTCGGCATTTTGATCTCTTGTTTGCTTTAATCAAGACACACATTTAAATCCAAATCTAAATGTGTGTGAAGTTCTAATACGTTTTTTATGGTAATAAACCAATATTATTTAAGCCAGCGTCTTCAGCAAAACCAAACATCAGGTTCATGTTTTGTACAGCCTGACCTGCTGCGCCTTTTACCAGATTGTCTTGTGCAACCAGTACAACCAGTTTCGTTGGTTGTGGCTTATACAAGGCAATACGCAACTGATTCGCTCCACGCACTGAACGCGTTTCAGGTGAGCTACCTGCCGGCATGACATCCACAAATGCTTCATTTGCATAGAACTGCTCATATAGCGCTTGTAAATCTGCCGTTTGCCCTGCTTCAGTTAAATCGATATAAATGGTCGACAACATACCACGAATCATCGGCACCAAATGCGGTACAAATAAAATATGATCAAACACATTTTTTTGACCTGAAATATTTTCCAGTGCTTCGACAATTTCAGGGTGATGACGATGACCCGCTACACCATAGGCCTTAAAATTATCGGCATTTTCAGAATAAATCATGCCCATACTGGCTTTACGACCTGCACCTGATACACCCGATTTGGCATCAATAATAATGCTTTCAGGTTTCACCAATGCTTCAGCCGCTTTTAAAACTGGCGCCAGACCCAGCTGAACTGTGGTTGGGTAACACCCCGGATTCCCGATCACATTGGCTTTTTTAATGTCTTCACGATTCAATTCAGATAAACCGTAAACAGAATCTTTTAACAGTTCTGGACATGCATGTTGCATGCCATACCATTTTTCAAACTGTGCAAGATCTTGTAAACGGAAATCGGCAGCTAGGTCGATCACTTTGGTATTTGCAGCGACCAGCTCTTCGGCATGTTTCATTGCGACACCATGCGGTGTTGCAAAGAACACCACATCGCATGATTTTAATAAATCCAGACTTAAATCAGAGAATTTAAGATCGGTATGCCCGCGCAAGCTTGGGAACATGTCATCTACACGACGACCTGCTTCAGTACGTGATGTCAGTGCTGTTACATTTACATCTGAATGTCGTAGCAAAAGACGTAAAAGTTCAACGCCTGTATAACCCGTACCACCCACAATACCCACTGAAATCACGATGATTACCTCAAATAAATGTTTCCTTTATAAGGCCTAGTATGACAGGAAGTTGAGGTTTTCTAAACCATTTCACTGGGGTTTGCTGGTTTTTTAATTGATCAGTAGGATAAGGCCGGTTTAGAGGATTAAATGCATAGATTGCTTAGGCTATTTTAATAGAGTTATATGGACTTATTAATTATGCTTTTAGGCACCCCACCAATATGGCAACGGCGTATTTTTCAGCGTTATACGATGCTGCTGGAAATGCTGATCATGCTTGGCAACTTCTGCCCAAAACCGTGGACTATGATCAAAATGCTTTGTATGTACCAGTTCATGGACAGCGACATAACGCGCGACTTGTTCAGGAAATAATACCAGCGCGCTGTTCAACATAATGTCATGTTTGGCAGAACAACTGCCCCATCGGGTTTTGGGATGTCTAATGTTGCAGTTTTTAAAAGGCAAATGACATTGCTGTGAGACGAGATTTAAATATGAAGGAAGCTGTTCTTTTGCGTAGGCAATCACGAAAGTTTTTAAATATTCTTCAGGATGTCGGTCACTGATCCAAAGCTGTAGATCTTCATGATCAAAAATAAAGTTGTTTTTCTGGCTGTGATAAGAAATTTTTACTGCTGCTTTTAGATTGAATAACCGCAGCTCACTCGGTAGCGTCCGGTCAATATTTTCGATTTTTTCCTGCTGGGATTGCCAGGTTTTAATCAGCCAACTTTCAGATTGTTCAATAAAATGCTGTATCTGTTTTTTGCTGCAAAAAACCGGTGCTGTAAGGCGAATCTGTGTTGCATCGACACGCAAACGTAACCGTGTTGAACGGACATTTCGGGTGATTTGAATTTCGGGTAGGTCGGATAAGGTCATTTTTTATATTTAATCATTTTTTTAATCCTCCCCCTTGCGTAGCAGTGCTACTCACCTTTATTAAGGAGGGAGAAAAGCCCCTCTTAAAAAATCTAAAATGAGGCTTTTCTTGCACAAAAGTTAAAGCAGTACTTTAACTTCTGTTCAGGATTTGGGGAGATTTTAAAATTAAACCGCTGTACGCTCTTCAATTCCGTTATCCGTCGCGACAATTGCGATATCTGCTTTGTTGATCGCAAAGATACCGTTACACACCACGCCCGGAATATCGTTTAAGGTTTTTTCCAGTTCAAGCGCATTCAGAATATTGAGGTTATATACATCTAAAATCACGTTACCGTTGTCAGTTACCACACCTTCACGATAAGCAGGATCGCCACCTAAAGATACAATTTTACGCGCAACAGCAGAACGCGCCATTGGAATCACTTCTACCGGAAGCGGGAATTCACGGCCCAATTGTCCCACCCATTTTGAATCATCAACGATACACACGAATTTTTTCGCGATAGAGGCAACAATTTTTTCACGTGTGAGCGCTGCGCCGCCACCTTTGATCATATGCATATGACGATCAATTTCATCTGCGCCATCAACATAAGCATCCAGACCACTGACAGAGTTCATATCCACTACTTCAATACCGAGCTTTTTTAAGCGCTGTGCAGTTGCTTCTGAACTGGCTACCGCAGCTTCCAATTGCAGCTCAGGTAATAAGTCAATTAAAAAGTTTACAGTACTGCCTGTACCTACGCCTAAAATGCCCCCTTTTGGCAAGTGTTTTAAAGCGGCTTTAGCTGCTGCTTGTTTTTTCTCATCTTGGGTTGCATATAGACTCATGGCTTCACTCAACTATTTTGGACTTTTGCAGCTTTTTTAAACCGCAAAGCCGTGTGGTTTGTTACAATAAGCCCCTATTTTAAACTGTTAGATGGAAAATTAACATGCTGTCTCGTTTGGTTCGACAAATTTTACAAGCAACGGTCTACGATGTTGCAATCGAAACTCCACTCGAAGCAGCGCCACGAATTAGCGAACGACTCAATAATAACATCCGCTTTAAACGTGAAGATTTACAACCGGTTTTTTCATTCAAACTACGCGGTGCCTATAACCGTATTAGTCAACTACCGAAATCACAAATGGAACGTGGCGTTATTACTGCTTCAGCGGGCAACCATGCACAGGGCGTGGCACTCTCAGGGAAAAAGCTGGGTATTCGCGCGATTATTGTGATGCCTAAAACCACACCTGATATCAAGGTACAGGCGGTTAAACGTCTGGGTGGCGAAGTGGTTTTGCATGGTGATTCATTTGATGTTGCCAATAAATATGCGATTCAACGTGCCCAGGAAGATGGGATGACTTTCATTCCGCCTTATGATGATGAACTGGTGATTGCTGGCCAAGGCACCATTGCCAATGAAATTCTGCGTCAGTGGCGCGACGTCGATTATGTCTTCGTTGCAGTAGGCGGCGGCGGCCTGATCGCAGGTGTTGCAGCGTATTTAGGTGATGTCGCACCACATGTGAAAGTCATTCCCGTGGAATACGACGAATCTGCCTGTTTAAAAGCTGCTTTAGAAGCCAATGAGCGTGTGATTCTTCCATCTGTAGGTTTATTTGCTGATGGTACAGCTGTAGCCCAAATTGGTGAAAAACCATTTGATGTGATTCGTCTGCAAAAGTCGGACAATTCAGGCCCGATCGTTGAACCGAATGTGGTGCTGGTAAATACGGATGAAGTCTGTGCAGCGATTAAAGACACTTATGACGAATGCCGTAGCATTGTCGAACCATCTGGTGCAATGGCACTGGCCGGCATCAAAAAGTACGTAGCTGAACATGGTATCGAAGGGAAAAACATGGTGTCGATTGTCTGCGGCGCCAACATGAACTTCGACCGTTTACGTTATATCGCTGAACGTACCGAATTGGGTGAACGAAAAGAAGCAATCTTTGCCGTGACCATTCCAGAACAGAAAGGTTCATTCCTGAGCTTCTGCCGTGCCTTGCAAGGTCGTAATATTACTGAATTTAACTACCGTGCCAGCGATGCTTCTGCGGCACAGGTCTTTGTCGGTATTAGTCTAAAAAATGGCGAGAAAGAACGTCAAGAAATTTATGAAACCTTAAAGTTCCAGTATGACGTTGATGATCTGTCTGATGACGAAGTGGCCAAACTGCATATCCGTTACCTGATCGGTGGTCATGCCGATATTGAAAATGAACGCCTGTTCCGAGTGGAATTCCCGGAGCGTCCTGGCGCTTTACTGATGTTCCTGGAACGTCTGGGCCCGACCCATAACATTACCCTGTTCCACTACCGTAACCACGGCGCTGCTGAAGGACGTGTTCTGGTGGGTCTTGAAGCGACCGATGCACAACAAAATCCGGACGGTTTGATCGAAACTCTCGAAACCATTACCTATCCATATCAGGAAATTACCAATAATCTGGGTTATCAACGTTTCTTGAAGTAATTCTCTCAAACATAAACCGCCTTTCGAGGCGGTTTTTTATTTATATACAATAAATTTTATTAATGATTTTTTAAACTATTTAGAGTTGTAGTTAAAACTTCGTGTGCAACTTTAATATCAATACTGTGATATCTCCTGCGATCATCATCTAAAATTTTATCTTTACTAAATATAGCTAAATGTAAAATATCATTTTGAAGCTGATCAAGTTTTTCGTAAGTTTTAATTAATCTTCCCTTTAGCTGTTCAAGATCTTTATCTTTTTCTACTTCAAGAATGATCTCTAAATTAGAAATCATACCTACATATAAATCATAAATAATCGGATTCAATTCTTGGCGGATTCAAGCGGCAAGTGCAACAGTATAAAAACCAGCCATAACTTCACTCGGTGTATACCAACCTAGTGTTTTTCTAGGACGATGG
>NZ_JAMXXK010000080.1 GCF_024129735.1 Acinetobacter lwoffii
AGCTGTTAAAGTTGTTTTACCATGGTCAACGTGACCAATTGTGCCCACGTTAACGTGTGGCTTATTACGTTCAAACTTAGCCTTAGCCATGTTAATCTTCCTCGTTTACGTCGAACACAATTCTGAGTAAAACCCAGCTCCGACATATCGTTTAAAAAAACCGAACACCAAATACTTGAAAAGCAGACTAAATAGCCTGCTTTTGGAATTTCTTTGCAACAAAGTTGCTAAACTGTAATCTGGAGCTCTTATCGAGATTTGAACTCGAGACCTCTCCCTTACCAAGGGAGTGCTCTACCACTGAGCTATAAGAGCAAATATTAGTACTTCAATGGAGCGGGAGACGAGGGTCGAACTCGCGACATGTAGCTTGGAAGGCTACCGCTCTACCAACTGAGCTACTCCCGCACGATGTTGGTACAAACCACTTATTGAAGTCTTAAAATTGGTGGTGAGGGAAGGATTCGAACCTTCGAAACTTTCGTAGCGGAGTTACAGTCCGCCCCCTTTGACCGCTCGGGAACCTCACCATTTTTTACACTTACATCAGTGCTGTTCTTTACTTCACACTACCAAACTTCTAAGATGGTGCCGGCACACGGATTCGAACTGTGGACCTACTGATTACAAGTCAGTTGCTCTACCAACTGAGCTATGCCGGCGTTTCTTAGTGTTTCGTACGTTTCGTATCGGAACGGTGTGCAGTTTAGCAAAACTCAGAATCCTTGCAAGTGTTTTTTTCAAAAAAAACGTCAAAAACTCATAAAATCAAACCATTTGATGATAATTCAACCGCTTTGATCACTGCGCGAGCTTTTATTTGGGTTTCATTCCACTCAGATTCAGGATTTGAGTCGGCAACTAGCCCTGCTCCGGCCTGCACATAGACCTTATTTTCGCGAATGACACAGGTACGAATCGCAATCGACATGTCCATTTCGCCATGCCAGCCTAAATAACCAACAGCACCACCAAAAATTCCACGTTTTACCGGCTCAACTTCGTCAATAATTTCCATGGCACGGATTTTTGGCGCACCTGAAAGTGTACCAGCAGGGAAAGTTGCTTTAAAAACATCCAGAGCATCGACATCATCACGCACTTCACCCTGCACATTGGAGACAATATGCATCACATGCGAATAACGTTCGATCACCATTTGATCAGTCACCTGCACTTTGCCAATTTTTGCGATACGCCCTACATCATTACGTCCCAAGTCAATCAGCATGACATGTTCGGCAATTTCTTTTTCATCGGATAATAGGTCTTCCTCAAGCGCCAGATCCTCTTCTTTGGTTTTACCGCGTGGGCGTGTTCCCGCAAGCGGTCGTACGGTAGCAATACCATTTTCCAGACGGGACAGAATTTCAGGAGAAGAGCCGACAATATGGAATGGCGTATTGTTTTCCAAGGTCTGCCCTTGCACAAGAAACAAATACGGCGATGGATTGAGATGACGCAGCGCACGATACACCTGTAGCGGGTCTCCATCGAAGTCAGACACCATCCGGTGCCCGGGTACGACCTGCATTACATCGCCAGCACGAATATACTCTTTGACTTTTTCTACCGAGGCAATGAAGTTGTCATGTCCGGTGAGGGACTCGAAATGTGGCGGCGTATGTTTTTCAGCTTTAAGACTGATGGGCGTGGCCAGAATATTTTCTAATTCATTTAATTGTTCATGTGCTTTTTCATAAGCAACTGGATCAGTTGCATCGGCATGTACAATCAAGAATAAAGTATCTTTCAGGTTATCAAAGACAATCACTGTTTTAGACAGCATCATCCAGATATCTGGCAAGCCGACCGGATCCGCTTCCGGCACATTTTTTAATTTCGGTTCGATATAACGCACCGCGTCATAACCAAAGTAACCGACTAATCCACCAGTAAAACTCGGTAGGTCCGGCAATTCTGCCTGGGTTGGCACCTTAAATTGCGCCTGAAAGTCGCGAATATATTGAAATGGGTCCGCACAGTGCTGCTTTTCAATCGAAGCATCTGCGTGCTGTACCGTCAGCTCGCCTGCATTGCAGGAAAATACGGTAGATTCACCTAATCCGATAATCGAATAACGTGCCCAGTTCTCTCCCCCTTCCACGGACTCAAATAAATAAGCCTGTTGATGCTGTTTAAGCCGAGCAAAAATAGAAAGTGGTGTATCGGTATCCGCCAGACGCTGACGATAAACAGGAATGAGGTTATAGCCTTGCGCAGCAAGTTCTTGGAATTGTGCTTGAGTGGTCATGCGGTTTTTCTCTTTAAATTAGGGTTACTCAGTATGTAAATAAAATTGAACTGAGCGACGCCATCGAAAAACCTTACAACTATTCATTTTCTTTCCTTAGTACGCGTATTAGGCAAGTAATTCTCTAAGATCATCCACAATCTGCTGTGGCTGACAATCTGCAATATTTTCACCATGATTATAGCCATAGCTGACCACAACACAATCAATCCCGGCGCGGCGTGCGGCTTCGACATCATTGGAAGAATCGCCAATGAGCAATACCTGTTCTTTGCTCACCTCATAATGTTCGACACAGTGCAGCAACTGGCGCGGATGCGGTTTACGTTCAGTAAAACGGTCGCCACCAATGGTATCGGCAAAATAATGAGCCATATCCAAGGTATCTAGAATACTGCGGGCAGGAAGTTCAGGCTTATTGGTCACACAAATCAGGGTTTTACCCTGTGCTTTGGCCCAATCCAGAAATTTCAGGACTCCCGGAAAAGGAACGGTATCGACACAGGGATCGACATTATAAATATCCAGAAAAGTGTTTAAGAGCTCCTGATGCTGTGCCGGTGTGACTTCACCGACCAGATGCTGTAGTACACTTTCACAGAATATCGACGTGCCCTTGCCCACCCAGGTCCGTACCTGCTCTTCGGTCACCAGAGGCAATTGCAGCACATTCAGGCTCATATTCATGGCGCGATACAGATCATGTGCTGAATCCACCAAGGTACCATCCAGATCAAACAAGATCAGTTCACGCTTTTCTAATTGTGCAATAGACATCCCGACCCTCTTTTATAATGTGCGCAGCCACAAAAAAGGCATGCGCTATGCATGCCTTGATTGTAACCAATCATCAGCTTATTTGAACAACAACCAAGCCATAATTGCCAAAATAATCAGCACAATCACTGAAATCAAACCTACAGATACATTTTTCTGGGTTTCTTTTTCCTGTTCTACACGTGATACAGGCTGCTCAACCGGAATTGGGGTAGGCTCTGGTTTTACCGCATTAATGTCCACGCCTTCCGGAATAGGTGCCGGTTTTGGAATACCGACATTGGTTGGCATGCCATCACGGGTTAATTGTACCGTAGCATCACGATGTTTCAGTTCCGGCATTCCCTGATCATTCATTTGCTGTGCAGGTGTAGGCTCAGCGACTTCGACCTGTTCCACGACTTTTTCTGCCGTTGCTTCAATTTCTGCTGGAACCTCTACTGCAGCCGCAGGCGCCATTACTGAAAATTTCAAGCTGGCAAACTGAACAATGTCATCCTGCTTTAATAAGGTTTCCTGCGCAATTTGCACATCATTGACGAAAGTGCCATTCGATGAACCCAAATCCTGCACCCAGAGCGCATCATCCTTTAGTAAAAATGCCGCATGTTTACGGGAGATTTCCGCAGCCTGCAAAACAATATCTGCCGCCTGATGACGCCCCACCAGCATGTCACGGTCAATGCTAATTTCCTGTCCTGTTAAGTCGCCTGTAATCGCGTGTATTTTCCAAGTCATGAAAGTTACTTCTCTGTTCTCTTTGACATTATCATAACATGCTGTCTGCAAATGCGAATGGCTTAGCTTTTGGGTCTAAGTGTGGTTGTTGTAACGGTATTTTTACTTTTTTCTACCTGTTGTAGCGGCTGAACCACTCGCGGCTGTAATGCAGGTTCTATTGCTACCGGCGTGACGACTACATTGGCTGGTTGTGTCTGAACCGGTGCTGTCGGCAAAGTTTGATAAGTCGAGTTCTGCAATGGCGTTCTGGATACCGGAATGCGCTGCTGATACACATCTTCGACATTGTCTGGCAGTTTGGCGAAGTTCCCGTCTGAATCGAGGGCGAGTTGCAGACTATATAACTGACTATAACGTTGCTGGGTCAGTTTACGTACTGCATTTTTATCCCCCACAATGGTTGGATGGATAAAGATCAGCAGGTTACGCTTCTGATTGGATTTGCCTTCAGAACGGAATAAACGCCCCAAGCCTGGAATCGCACCCAGACCAGGCACTGCTTGGCGTCCATAACTGGTGTTATCCGAAATCAGACCGCCAAGCACAATAGTTTGTCCATGTTCGGCCAGAATTGAGGTTTTGATTGCTCGCTTGCTGGTGACCAGATCCTGCGCCTGTCCTTTACTGGCTTTGACATCCGAAACTTCCTGTTCCACTTCCAGGCGTACCGTACCATCCTCACCAATATGTGGAACCACCTTTAAAGTGACCCCGACATCCTTACGTTCAATGGTGGTATAAGGATTGGCTACACCCGCTGCACCTGTAGAGACCGAACCAGTAACAAAGGGGACGTTTTCACCCACGACAATATAAGCTTCTTCATTGTCCATGGTCACAATTGACGGGGTAGACAACAGATTAGATTTGGTGGTTTCTTTGAGTGCTTGAATCATCGCACCATACAGACGTCGAGAACCATCACTGCCTTCACGATAATCACCGAGTACCAGCGAAGTTCCTGCACCAACAGCACTTGCAGCACCTGCACCGCCACCGGTGAGATAACCGGCTGCCACATTTTTCAGACTGGCACCAAAATTATCAAAATTAATTAGACCAATACCACTACTGATATCCCCCAAGGCCCATTGCACACCGAGTTGATCTGCATCGGTTCCTTCCACTTCAATAATCGCAGCTTCAATCAGCACTTGTTGACGGCGAATATCCAGCTGGTCAATCGCCGATTCAATTTCACGCATCAATTGCGGATCTGCTTTCACCACCAAAGAATTTTGTGTGGTATCGGCAATAATACTGACGCCATTGCCATTAAAGCTGGTAATACCACCTTGCTCATTATTCATGCCAGTATTCAACTGAATGCCTGAAGAAGTGTTGCTACTCGAGCCTGTACTGGTAGTGTTGTTATTTAAATTGCTGCCAGAACTGAGCGAAGACGAGCTTGAGGATGTGCTGCCTGTACTTGAATTACTGTTCACCGCCTGTCCACTCACCAGTCCTTGCAAGATTTCCGCAAGATTCTTGGCGCTGGCATATTTCAGACGAAAAACCTTTAACCCGCCCAGACGATCCGCAGCCGGCACATCTAAGGTTTCGATCACTTGACGCACCCGTTTGCGCGTCGTGGGATCACCTTTGATGATGATCCGGTTGGTACGGGTATCTGCAATCACCCGCACCCGCGAACCGCGGACATCTTTGGCTCCACCGGTTGCAGTCATGGATTCAATCAGTCCAATCATTTCTTCGGCCTGACTGGATTGCAAGCTCACCGCTTCAATATCATTCTGACCGGTGCCATCCAGATTACGAATAATGGTTTCCAGCTGGTAAATATTGCTGGCACGATCCGACACAATTAAGGCATTCGTACCCGGCACCGCCGCCAAATGGGCAAACTGCGGCATTAAAGGACGTAATGCAGGAATCAAGTCATTCGGATTGGTATTTTCCAGCCACAACACTCGGGTCACAATCTGGTCACCACTGGCACGGCTTCTGGCATCATAGGGAATGCCTGAGCTTTTGACATTGCTGTCCGGAACCAGCTTGATGGTGTTACCCGAAGGAATCGCCACCACACCATTGACATTCAGTACGCCTAAAAACAGGTCATAGACTTCATTTTTATTCAGGGCTTTATTGGAGATGACCGTCACGTTGCCACGTACCCGCGGATCGACTGCGAAGTTTTTGCCGGTAATATCGGCCACTTCATTAATGAATGCAGTTAAGTCAGCATCTCGAAGGTTGATTTTCCAGGTTTGTGCATAACTCGCCGTACTGACCATAGCCATTAACGGTGCGGCCACACAGAATGCCCATGCTGATCGATTATTATTAAATAAAGCCATAAACTTTCGTGTTTCCTAACCCTATGCGTGATGACACATCACTTCAAATCTTGTTGTATGGTCATCACCTGATCACCACGTTTTATTTCGAGTTTGACCTGACCTTCACGTCGGGCCTGTTCCAGTAATTGTGCTTCGGTCTGTCCCTGGCTCAGCGTCTGGCCATTTAAAGACAAAATCCGGTCGCCCGGTCTTAAACCCAGGCGATTACGCAGTGCAGCCGGCGTCCGTGAAGTCACTTCATAACTACCATCTGCTGCACTCACCCCCATATTCTGTAAATACTGGTCTTTGTTTTCCTGCATCTGCTGGATGGCCCGACCAATTTCATTCTGTGGCGAAGGCTGCTCAGGCATACCACTATTAGAAGGCATAGCAGGCATTGAACTTGAAGAGGCTGATGTTTCCGGCACAATCGGCTGATTCAAGCCATTTTCCAGACCTTTGAATAAGACTTCCTGAGTAGCACCTGTGGATCGACGTAAAATAACCCGATCCCAATACACTTCAGCCAACTCAAAACCGCTATTGGCTAGCATTTCCCCGACACGGTAACGATCGACCTGATCATTAATTTTCAGTACCGCAGAAGAGTTATAACTTGGACTGGCAACCACCACCCCTTGTAAAATGATATTGGTAGTTTCAATAGCACCCACAGACTGCCCAACTTCCTGAAACAGTGAAAATGCACCGATATTCGGAATTTGTGCCTGTTGCGAACCCAGTTCTACCCGATCCAGCTGCATGGCTTGGGGTGGAGCTATCAGCAACCAGAACAAAGCCGCCAGCTTCCAGCATAGATACAGAATGAGCAGTAACAAAACCACAGGTGCAGCACGATCGATCTGTTTCAGTTCAATATTTTTTAAATCATTCAGAGAAACTGCCATCAGTTCAAGCCTCCCATTAAGGGTTGGCGGGTACTGATCACATAGGTATCTAATCCGGCTTTACCTTCATAAGAAGGTGCATTCATTAAAAAGCGCTGGGTGAGCTGGATATCCAGCATCAGACTCGGATCAAGCTTGATATTCAGCATACGTTGATCGCGACTATCCCGAACATCAACTAACAGCTGTCCGCTTTCATCTGCGAGTTTTCCAGTCATGGCAGGTACATTCATGCGTTCCTGACGCTGGGCAAAGGTATAAATCAGCTCACCACCCGCCCATTGCATTTGCCCAGCCACCTGACTGAAGCCCTGTTCTTTTTTATATTTAAAATCCAGATCTTTAAACTGAATCGCAGTACTCGGCCATTGCCAGTCTGCAACTTTTTTTAAGGTTTCAGGCGCGACCTGCCCTTCAAGATTTTTGACAATTAAAGATTTATTCAGACCATAGGCCATGATCCCGGAAAGCTGGGTATTGCCACTATGCAAATCCACATGTGCCCCAACCCGCAGCAACAGCAAATCCAGCGGCCGTACTTTCCAGTTCAGACTGCCCCGAAGATTGCCTTTTTTCCAGTCCGCACTTCCCTGCCAGATATTTCCGTTTACATTATGCAAAGTCTGGTTATTTTTATAAAATTTTGAAATTAACCAGGCCGCTGGCACTTGTAATACGACAAAAATAAAAAATGCAACAAGAGCAAGGATCAACCATCTTAAAGTTTTCGGTTTACTGCTCATCCCCACCACGACCAATCGCTCAAGTCCAAATCCCCATTTATAATTTTCCCCTTATACCCACACATTATGCACACTTTTCTGCCAACGCCAATTCATAGATATAAAAAAACCAAGCAGGTATGCTTGGTTTAATCATCTTAGACTGTCTGTATGACAGCCTAATGACCAGATCAAATGAAGGCTTAGATCAGGAAATCGTCCAGCTTTGCGCCTTTTTCCAATTCAGCCACCAACCAGCGCGGCTGTTTACCACGGCCAGTCCAGGTATCGTCCGGATTGCTTTTGCTACGGTAACGCGGTTCAACCGACTTACGTGACGATTTCTTACGCTTAGATGCACCAAATTCAAGTAACTGTTCAACCGTCATACCAACTTTCTCAGCAACTGCCAAGATTTGCTGATAAGCGTCTTCAATTTCTTGATCTTTTTTTGAAGCAATCAGCGATTCTGCTTCTGCTTGTAAACGTTTTAACTCTTCTACTGATAAATGCGTAATATCTGGCATAATGCTCTCCGAAAAATAATATTATTCATTTTATTAAATAATAGCCCCATCATATTTATATTAAATAAAACATTCAATAGACCTCTTGCGAAAGTATCGTTTTACCTAATTTTTGAATTGGCTAAAACCTTATTAAATGTAGCTTTATGCTGTTTAAATTTTGACTAACGCAAGAAGTCTAATATAAAACCTTAAAGCAATAACAATAAAGTTTAAAAAAAATTACAAAATAAAATGCTTCATTCATTTTTAAATTTCATGTTGAACGCTTAATTCAAGTGCTTTGATTTTTTCGCGAATATGTTCCGGAATTTCTGTTTTCTGCATGGTCTTTTTATCGACACAGACAATCACTGCTTCTGAAGTAGCCACAATACTTTGCTGTTTTTCACTCCATAATACATATTGCATTCTAACTGCACTATTACGGATTTCTTCAATACGTGCTGCCACTTTTAAATGATCAGGAAAAACCACGGGTTTTAAATAACGGCACTGATTGGATGCCACTACGGTAGATACCGATTCAGTGAGAATTTCTAATTGGGTTAAATAAGCTAGACGTGCACTTTCGACATAACGGTAATACATGGCATTATTGACATATCCAAAGGCATCCATATCGCCCCATGCAACTGTTTGTTCATAAATAACTAGACTTCCGTCATAAATCAAAAAACGTACAATTTATTTGATCTTAAATTAATCAGCAAAATTATTTAATTCAAGAGATAATCCTTGGATG
>NZ_JAMXXK010000081.1 GCF_024129735.1 Acinetobacter lwoffii
GCCATTATGTTAAATAGTGGGATGAATTTTATAAAAATCGGTATAGTAATAGTATCTTTAACTTAAAATATAAAAAGTGTATTTTTGAAAAAAACATTGTATATCAATATATTATCATTTCTTTTGACATCATTATCTTTATTTTATCAGAGATATATCCCTGTTAATCGTATAGTGGTCGATAGGGTGGAAGAAGTAGATAGACTTGCAGGAGGTTTTCCCTTTGTATTCTTAATTGATGGAGATTTCACTTCACCTGGTAACAATATAAGCGTGTTATTTATTTTTTGGGATTTAGATGAGTTCCTTCTTCACTACTTTATCTTGGACTACTTATTTTGGCTTAGTTTTCTGTTGATTTGTTATTTATATCTCAAAAAGAGAAAAAATCGAGTCTAATCTATCTTGTAGCGTTCCTAAAATTAACATAATACACGTTATGCGAAATTAGAAAAATGAGTTTATTGCACTGATATTTATCTGTTTTTTAAATTTTAGACCTGGGTTGGTGCCCAGGTTTTTTTATTGCGTATAACAGCCATTATGTTAAATAACATTGATTTTAGTTGATTATTCATCCTTATAGCTTTTGAAAACTTGCAGAACTTTTCTTAATTTGTAATCCTTGCTGCCAAGGGTGCCTAGCTAAGCTAAGGCAGGTATTTGTTGTAGTCGGGCCGCTATAACAGGATGAAGAGTACCTGTATGTTTAATCTAAATATTTTTAATAAGATTTCTACTGAAGTCTTAACCTATAAGAATGCCCTTGAACTGAATTCAGAGAATCAATTAATCATAAAATATAAGACCTCCAGTTCTGATGAATATAGAAAAGCTATTGTCTTGATTCTAAAAGAGCGAGGATATAGTAGGTTGGAAATAGGGCAGTTACTTGAGAGTTAATTCTTAAAATTTCCTAAAATTAACATAATACACCTTATACGAAATGCGTTATAATTCCACTTAGAAATCAATGCTGTAGTTTCTAGTTGATAGCCCATCTTCCCCAAGGTGGGTTTTTTTTATGATTTTTCACGTTCCACGCCTATTCTTTGACCAATGTTTCACGACTTTATTCAGTTTTAATAAACATCATCCGGTTTTTTGAGGAGTCATTATTTCATGTGCTTGCACTGAAATTGGCTCATCAAAAAAGTGGAGTCCTGGTTAACCGTAAGGAAGGAAAAAACGACTCAGGAAGCCCCTCTTTTTAGGCTCAGGCTCAACGTGTTCAGGGACAGGGATACGTTTATTCTCTGAAGTAGTCAATCCGTCCTCTTTAAGCTGTTTTGACGAAATATTGGTAGTTATATCATCTGAGTTAGGTGAGGTCTTACTTTCAATATTCTCTTTATTTGAATCAATATTGGATTTTAGGGGTTTCATTTCAATTAGTGTAAGAAGCGTATCGATACGAGCATTAGCTTTAGTCTCTCTATCTTCTGCTTTTTCTAATTGTTTCTTCAAAAAATCGATCTGATTTTTTAATTCTATAACTGTTTTATCAGTGTATTCAGGTGTATCTAGGTTTTGTATTTGAGGTGTATCAATACGTTTTGACTGTTTTCCACTAAACGGTTCACCATATACTCTTAATAACTCTGAAAAGTCTATAAAGCCATCATGATCACGGCTTAATACCCCATTTTTTATATCTTTATAAAGTGTCGCTCTAGATTTTTTATACAGTGTGGCAGCATCACTAACACTGTATTTTGTACTTGTTTTCATAGTGTATTACTGTGTATTTAAGATACGTATTGCAGAATACAATAAGTGTATTCTTTAATACACTCAAGGTTTGAAGCCTAAGTTACGTAAGTAAGGTAAAAACGGCTTCTGTTGTTTTGGATCTCTCAATTTTTCCTTGATTTTTGAAGCTAATATTTCATAGCTCTCACCCTCAAGTGCTAGATGAGAAAGTTCATGTAAACGTGATAGTTGATTACCAAACATATTTATCTGAGCATCTGTTAACTTATAGAACTCTTTCGGTATGTCTTTACTTTCCTGACCAACACTTCTTGTTTTTTCTTTAAAAGAAAAAGTAATGTGAGTAACTTTACGACCTGTTTTTTTCTGCTCATAAGTCACACGTAAAGGGCTGTATTCATTTATTTGATCTACAGCAGTATCAATTACTCTTTTTTTAAAATCAGCAAATAATGGATACTTTTTACCTAGTTCCAGCATGGTTCTTAGATTATCAACAGAGATTTCACGCTTACCTATTTGTCTGTATTGCACCAGTAACTCATAAATACGGATACCGTACCCACTGTTAATACCTGCAATATCAGATAGAGCATATTTCGTAAACTCTCTACTTAGGTTAGATATAAAAGGCAAAATTGGTTTTGAAAAGCGAATACCAATGACACTTTGACTATCTAAAAACTGAACCTCCTGTACCCATCTCATTTTGATAGATTTATCGTCCACAGAAAGGTTGATAGATCTTTCATAAAGTCTATTAATCCCTTCTTTTAAATCTCTATAGGCTGTTTTTTCGTGTACTCCTAGAAGCTGTAATTCATTAACACTCACTGGGTATAACTCATCATCTGTGATGGGTTGATTCTTTGGAATACGTGAAATGGCTGCTAAGACAATACGTTGCTCTACGGCACTTAATTGATATGAAGCTTCTATAACTTGATTTGATTTTACAACTTGATTCTTATCCAAAATAAAACCATTTAATTTTTAATATATGACAAATATATACTTGTCATAGTTAGTAGTCAATCCGTCATAGTTAAGTAGTCAATCCGTCATAGTTAGTAGTCAATCCGTCATAGTTAGTAGTCAATCCGTCATAGTTAAATGCTGAAACCATTGTTATTAAAGGCATACAGAGGGCTGAAAAGATTTAAAAGATTTAAAAATAATTAAAAAAGGAAATTTGAAAAATTGCCCTTGGTTTTCGCTACGCTCAAACTCTATTGAATCTCGCTTTCGCTCGATTCGTTGGGGCAATTTTTGGTTAATATTTTCGTGACTTTTAGAAAAAGCAAAAGCAACTCGGAATTCGCTGCGCTCATGAACTTTTTTTCTCGCTACGCTCGATTTAAGAATCAAATTTGGAAAGTTCGCACCCATGCGGGATGCTCTGGTATGCAGGTGATTGATGGATAGGGAGCTTGTAATCAGGGAAAGGAAAGGGCAAATTTTCTCAGTTCGCTCGTAGACACTCGCTCTGTTTAGCGACTCATGCCACGAGATTTCATTCTAGGCGCATGTTGCTGTGCTTTGAGTTGTTGTTCTTGTCTGAGTTTCAGCTGTTGTTCTGCTTTGATCTCATTCACACATTTTTTAATGACTTGATAGGTTGAGTATAGAGTCTGGTATTGCTTGGCTTTGGCCGGATGTTGTTGTTGGTACTGCTTCCAGGCATGTTCTTTGAACTTTTCATTTTCCAATAAATCCTTCACACCATGTTTTTTCTGGTGTTCATGCTGACCTTTTAGCTTTTTGTGTTCCTGATAAACCTCGTCACGTTGGGCTTCCCAGGCTTTTTTTCCAAACAGTAAGGGTTTGTTCTGGGTTAATTCATTGTGTTGATCGACCAGACTTTGCAACTTGTCATGACTTTGTTTCAGTCTGTTTTTCACGATCTCCTGGGCGAGCTGCTGACTAAACTCATTTTTATGCTTTTGCATCTTGCCCAAGGTGTTTTCTGCCTTTTTAAAAACATCCTGCATAAATTCTAGGTCTAGATTCGCGTCTTTTGCGCTGATTTCGCGATTTAGCACTTTGCCAAGGGTTTCCCTCTGTTTTTCTTCAAACAGGGCTTTTTCGTCAATTGGTGGCGTTTTAGCACTATTTTTGATTTGGATCTGCTGTTCAGTTTTTAGTGTATTGAGTTTGATCTCATTTTCAGCAATCAGCAGATCCATATTTTTGCCGTATTGCAACTGAGCCTGATTTCTCTGTTTGATTTCGTCATTGCTTCGGCTGATTTCGGTCTCAATCCCTTTTCGGCGCAGTTCGGTGACTTTCGGCCCTTCGTGCAGCGTGGCTTCTAAACCATTCTCTTGGTCTTTGTAGCTGCGGTGGTCGACTCGGGCAGTGTATCCAGCCAGATCCAGGTGCATATTGCAGATATCGGCAAAGTGTTCGCGCCAGTGTTCGATTTCTCCACTGTGTTTCTGATCCAGTTCCCGGGTTTTCTCGGTGAAGCCTTCCGGAGTAAGTTTGCGTGTGCTCATCAGGATATGCGCGTGATGATTGCGTTCATCACTACCAGATCCAGTATGCGGTGCATGAATACAGGCATCGACGGCCACCTGATGTCTGTCCACGATACTGGCGCATAGCTCTTCGAGCATGGCCAGGCGTTGTTCCTGATTTAATTCACTTGGAAAAGCGATTTCAAATTCTCGGGCAACTGTCGAGTTTTTTCGGGTTTCCCGTTGTTCAACTTCGTTCCAGAGTCTTTCCCGGTTTTTTAAATGTTCTGGTGCGTCTTCGGGTAAATAAATTTCTTTATATTCCACACCTGTTTTTCGGCTGTAATCATGTTCTCGGCCCTCACGTTCACAATAGATCTTTTCACCTGCCCGATAGGCAATCGCAGCAGTAGCGGAACGCCCTGCTGATCGTGCTACAGTTTTGACTGAAAAGTGGTAAATCGCCATGCCTATTTTTCGCTTTTAAATTTTCACGTAGTGAAATACAGCCGTGAATACGGTTGTCGGGGTATTGGGGGGACCCCAATCGGACTTGCAAACAAAGTTTGCATAAGTGCGCTCTTCGAGGAAAACATTACTATACATATAGCACCTTGAATGCATATTCAAGTGCGCTTATGTTAGGGATGGTTTCCCAGGATGATGGTATTGAATTAATGAGCGTTACTGAAACACTAGACAGCAAAATCAAGGCACAGGAAGAAAAGCTAAAGCAGTTAAAGGCTCAAAGACAGGCAGCACTGGCAAGAGAACGTGCCAAAGAGAAAGAACAGGCACGAAAGGACGATACCAGACGAAAGATTTTAATCGGATCCTGCATGTTGAAAATTACCGAAGATGATGAACAAGCTAGAGCAAAACTGATTGCTCAGATGGATAAGTATTTAACGGATGAAAGAGATCGTAAGCTATTTGATCTGTCGGCAGTTAATTATTAATTTTTTGAAAAGATACATAGGAATTTGAAATGAGATTGCTAATTGCTTTAATTTTTCCCTGGCTGCTGTTTTTCACCATAGGGCGACCATTTGCAGGCATCATTTGTTTGCTACTTCAGATTACAGTTTTAGGTTGGATCCCGGCTGCCATCTGGGCGGTCTATGCTTTGTCGCAATACAAGACTGATCAGAAAATTAAAAGAACAATTCGCTCATCATAAATAGTGTAATTGTGTGATTTTTAGATCTGATTGATTTTGTGATTTCCATCACACTTATCCATGAGTGAATGATCAGATTGTGAAGATTATTTGAGCAATAAGTGATTTAATAAATCTTATAACAATAATTATAAAACTCCAGAGGTAAAGAAATTAATCCTCTAATTCTTAGTTAAAAAATAATTAAAACAAGAATTAGAGGGTTTCATTTTTTATCGAGTTCACTCTATATTGCCACAAAGCTCCTATCCAATATGGGTATGGGGCTACTTTTTTGACTTCGTATAAGAGATTTTATGTTAAACGAGTGATGAAAAGGCTCATGAATTGTGCCTTTCATATAACATCTATTATTTAATTTTAAATTATGAATGTTGAATATCGAATACCGTACCTAATCGAGCTGATATTTTTTCAATAGTAGACTCCAATACTTCAGAGGTTAGATCTAATTTAATTTCTTCTGGATAAAGATTTAATAATTCCTTAATAGAGGGTCGCTGATTTAAAGGTAGACAATCAATTAAGGCCATCAAAAATTTAGGATCAAAAGATCTTGTTGATTTAGCCTTTAGAACTAAACGAGGCATTCTATATATTTATTCTAATAATGTACTTAATGTAAATTATATCAATTAATTAAATATACTATAAATGACTTTTTGTATCAAAAAATTGAATATTTATTTACCTTTTGGTTCTAATTTCTATTACCTAAAAATCAAAATTGAAGCTAATCACGTAAGATAATTTCGGTTATGAGAAATGAGAGCTACCTTTTCTCGTTTTTTTATTCTAAAACTGCTAAAATTCTTATACGCCATTGACGTACTTGAGCTCATGTTATTCATTGAAACCAGTGTTTTTACCAAGCAAATTAAAGAGCTTGTAAGTGATGAAGAGTATCGTCAGCTCCAGCAAGATCTTTTGGTACAACCTGATAAAGGTGACTTAATCAAGAATGGTGGTGGAATTCGTAAAGTACGCTGTACTCAAGGCAATAAAGGTAAAAGCGGCGGCATCCGGGTGATCTATTATTGGGTCACAGAA
Source organism: Acinetobacter lwoffii (assembly GCF_024129735.1). Lineage (GTDB taxonomy): Bacteria > Pseudomonadota > Gammaproteobacteria > Pseudomonadales > Moraxellaceae > Acinetobacter > Acinetobacter lwoffii_H. The sequence goes on from NZ_JAMXXK010000081.1 coordinate 6,403, forward strand.
GATGATCAGATATTTTTCCTGGTGGCTTATCCAAAGTCTGTGAAAGATAATCTGACAGACAAAGAAACATCGATCCTGCGTCAATTAGTAAAGGAGCAATTTCATGGATAACAACTTATTTGATGACCTGGTTGCTTCAATCAAAGAAGCTGGTGCCATCAAACGTAATGAGATAAAGGCCAGTCGAGTCACAGAGCTTGAATTGCCAGATATTAAAGAAGTACGTGAGAAAACTGGATTAACGCAAGCAGAGTTTGCTGCACGTTTGCATATTAGCGCGAGAACGCTACAGAACTGGGAACAAGGCCGACGCTATCCGACTGGTCCTGCAGCGACTTTAATTCGCATTCTGGATGCCCATCCAACTTTGATCTAAATATTTTAGATAATAAAAAACCCCGGCATCCTGCCGGGGTTTTTCATCGTTGCTGATTGTGCTGTTGTACCCTCTGGTCCATGTGCAATAACTTATAATTTTTGTTTTATGTTATGGAACATCCTGTTCCTGATGACTTGATCATAGGAAAATTCCACTGTTCTAGGTAGTAGCAAAGGGCCGAGATTGATGTGCGCCAAAGCGTACAAAATAGCCTAAATTTTATCCCCAGCAATTGGGGATAGTTTTGGAACCTGGATCCGCATGAAATGGGCACTGATTACCAAATTGATCATTTATTAATCAATTTTCTTGGCAAAATGTTACAGATTCGCCTAAAAACTCACCAACTTATTACAAAAGCCGTTTTTTTGCCTTTTCTTGGTTATGACGAAATTTTTAAGTGATTGATATTTAAATTAATATACGAGTGTATTGCGTATAATCGCCATTATGTTAAATAGTGGGATGAATTTTATAAAAATCGGTATAGTAATAGTATCTTTAACTTAAAATATAAAAAGTGTATTTTTGAAAA
>NZ_JAMXXK010000082.1 GCF_024129735.1 Acinetobacter lwoffii
TACTTCGAACAGTTGCACGTTTAGGCAGGACACTATGAACAAAATGGTCAAGCTATCATCGGCGAAGTTTGGTTGAAACTAAGATGCACTGTATCAAATTATTGGGTGATAGGCTTAGTACAAGGAGTTTTGATAGCCAAGTGAATGAGATTCATGCACGTGTAGCAGTCCTCAACCGATTTACGGAATTAGGTCGACCACTTACCCAAGTTACGCCTTAAATTTGGCTCAATTAGAGGCGCTTTGCATTTCAAATCTTTGTGCAACAAAGCTGTAATATATTTATAGCATCTACCAGATGCTATTTTTTCTCTAAAAAGTTATTACCATTCGTCAGAATACCAGTTTTCAGTGATATACAACTTTGTATGTAATGTTTTGTAATTGTACCAAATGTTTAAAAAACAGGTACAGATATGAACCACATCTTTAAAAAAATCTGGAATAAATCTTTGGGGCGTATGGTTGTTGTTTCGGAGAATGCCAAAAGTGCAGGCAAGACCGACAATACCACAGGTGAGCAACCAAATAGCCTAAGCAAAGTTCAGCATGATGAACAAGGCAAAAACGGGGTTTTTGCCTATAAACCTTTTATTTTACAAAGTCTGGTTTTAAGTATTGCCGCGATTTCGGGAATGAGTGTTTGGGCAGGAGATGTCTGTGATGGCAGTACTGACACTGGTGAACAATCTTTAGACAGTACCGCAGGCGGCCTAGATGCTTTTGCCTGTGGTCATAAGAATGAAGCATCGGGTGATTCTAGCAGTGCATTGGGGTATAACAATAAATCATCGGATAGTTATAGCAGTGCATTGGGTTATAATAATACAGCATCGCAAAACTCTAGCAGTGCAGTCGGTATGGGGAATACTGCATCGGGTTGGGCTAGCAGTGCAGTCGGGGGTGGAAATGAAGCATCGGGTAGTAGTAGCAGTGCAGTCGGTTATTACAATAAAGCATCAGGTAGAGCGAGTAATGCCTTTGGTACAGCCACAATTGCCAATAAACAGGGGGCAATTGCTGTAGGTGGCTGGTATGACCAAGATAACAATAGTAGCTTTACACATGGTGGACCCGAAACCGCAGCAGCCACAGGTGTAAGTTCAGTTGCGATGGGTGCAGGCGTAACCGCAACGGCAGACCGTAGCAGCGTGTTTGGTGTGGGTAGCCAAGCCACGGCACAAAATGCAACAGCGATTGGTTTTAACTCTTTAGCCGATAAAGAAAATACCATTTCAGTGGGTCGTGCAGGCGCAGAGAAACAAATTACCAATGTGGCAGCAGGTACACAAACCACCGATGCAGTCAATAAAAAACAACTCGATGATGGATTGACAGCTAAAGTAGATCAGTCTGCACTTTTCAATCCAGTTACAGGTATTTTAAATCCAGTCACAGGTTTACCAAGCAAAATTGGTTATGACACGCCTACTGTAGATAAAATTACCTTACGTGGTACAGGGGGGACGACCATTTCCAATGTCGCAGCAGGCACACTAGCCACCGATGCGGTCAATAAAGGACAACTGGATACAGCGATTTTAAGTGTTTCAGGCGGAACTGTCGCCACCGACAACTACACTCATACTTCAACCGAGACCGCTTTAGGTTCAGCGAAAGGTACACCGCATGCCACAACAACCACAGCAGGAAAAATTACCGCAGTGGGTGGCATTACTGTAACCACTGACCTAGCGACAGCAGGCATAAGTATTGATGATATTAATTCATTTACAGTGGGTGGGGTCATCACGACCAAAGCAGCCGACCCAGCCAAAGTAGCAGCCTTTATCAATGCAGCCAAGAAAGGCGGAAATATTGCGGTTGGTCAACTGAGTAGTGCGGTAGGTACAGCAAATATTGCATCGGGTAATAATAGCAGTGCATTGGGTTCTAATAATACTGCATCGAGTAATAATAGCAGTGCATTGGGTTATGGGAATACTGCATCGAATCTATATAGTAATGCATTGGGTTATAGGAATACTGCATCGAATCTATATAGTAATGCATTGGGCTTTAATAATGACGCATTGGGTTGGTCTAGCAGTTCGGTTGGTCTTGGCAATCTGACAACACAATTTGCTTCAAGTGCGTTTGGTTTTTTTAATGCTGCTGTCGCCGAATCCTCAACCGCTATGGGGTCGGGTATTAGTGGAGGCGTATCCTCACGACTACGAACTTTAGAAGAAAAAGTTGAAAATGGTAAGTTGGTCAGCGTCAATGGCGTTGCAGTGACTGCAACAGGTAATACGACTGCAACAATTACACATGTCAATGGTGTAGCGGTCGATGAAAATCAAAAATCTCAATTTTTAAATATATTACGACAAGGGAATGTGGCGGCAGGTCAATATAGTTCTGCGATGGGTGTACGCAATTTAGCCACAGGTGTAGATAGCAGTGCTTTTGGCTATGGCAATGATGCATCGGGTGTGAATAGCAGTGCAGTCGGTTTTGAGAATACTGCATCGAATGGAGACCTCAATAATGCTTTTGGTGCCTATAATAAAAACAATGGCGCTGCGAAAAATACCGCGGTTGGTATTGGCAACATAATTAATTCTTCAGCCTGGGGCACTAATGCGTTAGGTTATAGCAATAACGTAAGTAATCTGTATGGTTCAGCCATCGGCACAAAAAATACCGTCACTGTGGTTGGAGGTAATGCCATAGGTCTAAATAATATAGTAACAGGCGGATATGCCAACGCCATAGGTACCGGTAATACCGTGATTGGGCAAAATGGTGCTGCGGTCGGCTCCGGTTTGGCCGACTATGCAGGTAATTTAGGTCCACAGGTTGTTTTAACGCCCTTCAGCTACACACCAACGTTTAGCAGTGTGGGTGGCGTCACCACTTTGGATGGTGTGGTGATAAAAACCAGCGCAGCAGATTGGGCGGCATTATCTGCCAATCCAAGCTTGTTGACCGAAGTCAATGGACAGAGCGTCACAGCAGCACAGGCAACCGATATTATCAATAACTTCAAACAGGGCGGTAACCTGGCGTTGTCTAACCGAAGCAGCGTATTCGGCATTAACAGTAAAGCCGTTGCCGCAGGGGCTACCGCTATTGGTTTAAATTCAGTGGCTGATGAAGCCAATACAATTTCGGTTGGTCGTGCAGGCGCAGAAAAACGGATTACCAATGTGGCAACGGGTACCGCCGATACCGATGCGATCAACAAAAAACAACTGACCGATGCGCTGGCTGCCATACCCAATGCCACCCCTAGCGATAACTATGCACGTGCTTCTAGCTCAACTGCATTGGGTTCAGCCAAAGGTTCTCCACATACCATTATTACCACAATCTCAGGGAAAATTACTGCCGTGGGGGGCATTGCGGTGACTACCACTGGCGCAGGTACCACTCTGGATGATATTGACTCTTTTACCGTCAATAGTCTGACCACCACCAAAGCCGCCGATCCGGTTAAATTTGCAACCTTTATTAATGCCATCAAAAAAGGTGGCAACCTGGCGATGGATGGTCAAGCCAGTGCCCTGGGTACCGGCAATATTGCCTCAGGGTTATATAGTAATGCGGTCGGTAATAGCAATACTGCATCGAGTGGTTATAGTACTGCGGTGGGTTATATGAATACCGCATCGGGTAGTAATAGCAGTGCGGTGGGTTATGTGAATATTGCATCGGGTTGGTATAGCAGTGCGGTGGGTTATAGGAATGAAGCATCAGGTTTGGGTAGTAATGCCGTAGGTGGTAACAACCTAGCGAAAAGCCAAGCTAGCAATGCTTTTGGTATTACAAATACCGTAGATCATGGTGCATCAAACACAAATCCCTTTATTAGTGATAATAGTAGTAGAACGACAGCCAATGCCTTTGGTAGTGTCAATAATGTAACTGGTGCAGGAGCAACCGCAGTCGGTTTAAAAAATACTGCATCAGGTGTGGTCAGTAGTGCATTTGGTACAGGTGCAACTGCCAATAGAACTGGATCAATTGCCTTTGGTGGTTGGTATGACCAAAATGCTGATAATGAAATTGATGATGCAAGTTTAACCGCATCGGAAACCGCAGCAGCGACAGGGGTAAGCTCAGTTGCTATTGGTGCAGGTGTGACCGCAACGGCTGACCGTAGCAGTGTGTTCGGTGTAGGCAGCCAAGCGACAGCATTAAATGCCACCGCCATTGGTTTTGACTCTTTAGCTGATGAAGCCAATACAATTTCGGTTGGTCGTGCAGGTGCAACAAAACGGATTACCAATGTGGCAACACCAGTAAATGCGACTGATGCCACCAATAAAGCTTATGTGGATACTGCATTAAGTAATTTTACAGCTAATGCCGATACAGTTCTATACGACACCGCCTCGAACCAAGCGACATTAACGCTGGCAGGTGCAAGCGGTACAAAAATCACCAATCTGCAAAATGCTACTTTAGACGCAAACTCTAAAGATGCAGTGACAGGCAAGCAGTTACATGCGACCAATACCAGTGTCACAACATTGAGTGATCGGGTGACAACAGAAGTTGATACTTTAAATACAGCAATCACAACCAGCGCAAATACGATTAACACCCGTATTGATGGTGTGGATACCCGAATCGGCAATGAAGTGACTACCTTAAATACCAAAATTGGTACAGAAGTTGGAACACTGAATACCCGAATTAGCAATGAAGTTGGAACGTTGAACACCACAATTTCAGGAATTGATGGACGAGTCACGACTAACACAAATGACATTGCACTGTTAAAAACCAATACAGGGAATCTTGCAGCAAATGCAGTGATCTATGATTCAGCAACCAAAGACACAATTACTTTGGCAGGTACAAACGGTACGAAACTTACAGGTCTGCAAGATGCAACATTAGATTCAACGTCTAAAGATGCAGTGACAGGTAAACAGTTACATGCGACCAATACCAGTGTCACAACATTGAGTGATCGGGTGACAACAGAAGTTGATACTTTAAATACAGCAATCACAACCAGCGCAAATACGATTAACACCCGTATAGATGGTGTGGATACCCGAATTGGCAATGAAGTCACTACCTTAAATACACGTGTTGATACGACTAATACTGCGTTGGTTCAGGCATTAGGTGGTGGTGCGGCATGGAACAATGGTGTATTCACAAATCCAACTTTTACAATCCAAGGAAAAGCTAAAAATACAGTGAGTGATGCATTCATTGCAGTTGATCAACAATTAGGTGCAATTAAAACCTCTGTATCAGATTTAAAAACACATACAGACCAGCAAGCTGTATCTAATTTAAATGATGCAAAAAATTATGCAGATCAACAAACAACCACTGCATTAAATAATGCAAAAGGCTATACCGACCAGAAAACCACATCAACCTTAAATGATGCAAAAAGCTATGCAGACCAAAAGGCGGTTGATGGTAAAGCCTACACAGATCAGCAAACTGCATCGACACTAAACAATGCGAAAAATTATGCTGACCAGAAAGCTGCCGATGGCAAAGCCTATACTGATCAACAAACTGCATCTGTACTTAATGATGCAAAAAGCTACACAGATCAAAAAGCGGCATCTTCTTTAAGTGGCGCAAAAGATTATACCGACCAGCAAACGGCATCGGCACTTTCCAGTGCGAATAGCTATACCGATGGCAAAATTGCAGATGTGCAAACTCAACTTACAGCCAGTAACCAGTTTGTTCAGGTGAATGGAGTAACTGATGCCCAAGCTGCTTCGGCAACAGGTGAAAACTCGGTTGCGATTGGAACAAATACCGTAGTGACAGGCCATCGCTCAACTGCTGTAGGTGTGGGTAATCAGGTTTCAGGTAATGGTTCTGGTGCCTTTGGTGATCCAAACACGGTATCTGGAAACGGTAGTTATGTTGTGGGTAATGACAATAAAGTCACGGGTGATAATACCTTTGTGCTGGGCAATAATGTCGATACTCAAGCCAAAAATGCAGTGGTATTGGGTAATGATTCTGCATCGGATCGTGATAATACGGTATCAGTTGGAGCAAAAGGCAAAGAACGCCAAATCATCCATGTGGCGGATGCCGTTGAAGATACCGATGCAGTCAACTATCAACAGCTAAAAGCAGCAGAAAAATCGACCAATAACTATACCAATGAGCGTGTAAATGCCTTAAATAGCGCGTTTAATGATTATCGTATGGAAACAGAACAGCGCTTCCATAAAGTGGATGAACGTTTTAACCGCCAAGGTGCCATGACTGCTGCGATGATGAATATGTCAAGTAGTGCTGCCAGTGTCAAAGGACAAAATCGTGTCGGTGTGGGTGCTGGCTTTCAGGGACAGGAACAGGCGGTGTCAATTGGCTATCAACGGATTATTAATGATAATACCTCACTCACCATTGGTGGCGCATTTACCAAGGAAGAAAGTTCGGGTGGTGTAGGCGTTGGTTTTGGTTGGTAAAATTTAAAGCATAAAGGGCTTTGTTGCACAAACCTATCTATAAAGGCTTTTTCAGCGATATAATTTTCAAATGAAGAAGCCTACACACAAAATCTACCGCACTACCAATTGGCCCGCATATAACCGAGCACTCATGAGTCGCGGAAATATTG
>NZ_JAMXXK010000083.1 GCF_024129735.1 Acinetobacter lwoffii
AAGCCTTGTTTTATAACATTTTGTCTTGAGAACCAATATGTTATAAATTCAGGGCTTTTTTTCTACTCTTTTTTATATCGAACTCAGGTTAGTTAGATTATTTTAATTTACAATCTTTCTGGGAAATATCAGTTTTATAGGTTTGTGTCTGCGAGTTCAGGCTGAGTTCAACCTTGTATGGGTTCGCAATTTGATAGCGATGTTCAAAGAAAATTTCACAATTATTGAGCAGATTATTGCGAATGACTTTCATCACTTCTTTGCGCCCTAGTTCTTTTTCAAACTGGCTAAAATCGGGCGTGATGATCATGCCTTTCAGTGTGGTTTTATTGGCACTTAACTGTAATTGTTCAATAATCGTATTTTGATCAATCTGCAACGGTAAAGTTCTGGAATCTTCTGCACTGAGCACTGCGAGTAATTCATTCAGTTCGGCTTTTTTCTGAATTTTAAATTTGCTGTCAATAATATTTTTTTCTTGAAGATATTGGTCAAATTCAGAAGCATGCACCGGTAAGACAGCACTGCTAAAACCAGTCAAGAGTGCCAAAGCCCAATATTTTTTTTGCATTGTATAAAATCACTTTTTATTCCATTTCACAATGATTATAAGAGCTGAGACAAAAAAAGCACCAGAGATTGGTGCTTAATTTGTGAAGATTCATCTTAAAAAATTAGTCTTTTTTCAGATTTTCATTAATCAGGAATTCAACCAAGGCTTTTTGCGCGTGCAAGCGATTTTCTGCTTCATCCCAAACTACAGCATTTTTATGGTCAAGCAGATTTTCTGAAATCTCTTCGCCACGATGCGCAGGCAAGCAGTGCATAAACAAGCAATCCGGATGTGCAAGATCCATCAGGCGTTCATTCACCTGATAATCTGCAAAGGCTTTTTCACGGATCTTCTGCTCTTCTTCCTGCCCCATGCTTGCCCAAACATCAGTCACGATCAGGTCAGCATTCACCGCTGCATCTTCAGCAGAAGGAACCAGTTCCACGCAATGCGCAAATTCAGACAGGAATTTTTCTTGTGGCTCATAGCCTTTTGGCGCTGCAATTTTCAGATTAAAGCCCCACATATGTGCAGCTTCAATATAAGAGTTACACATATTGTTGCCATCACCGATCCAGGCCACAGTTTTCCCTTCAATTGAGCCACGTTGCTCTACATAGGTCTGCATATCAGCAAGTAACTGGCAAGGGTGGTGATCATCTGTTAAAGCATTAATCACAGGAACTTTTGAATAAGATGCAAAACGCTCCACGATATCATGACCGAAAGTACGGATCATCACGATATCCAGCATGCTTGAAATCACACGTGCAGAATCTTCAATCGGTTCACCACGACCTAACTGGGTATCGCGTGAAGACAGGAAAATCGCGCTACCACCAAATTGGCTCATGCCAGCTTCAAACGAAACACGCGTACGGGTACTCGATTTTTCAAAAATCATGCCCATCACTTTACCAACAAATGGTTGGAACACTTCATTGTTATGCTGTTTGCGCTTAAGCTCAATTGCGCGTTGCAAAATCTGGTTAAGTTCTAAAGTTGATAAATCGCGTAAGGTGAGAAAGTGACGGAGAGCCATTCGTTACTCCACAATAATTGCCGAAAAACTCGATCAACAATCAGTTGTTGGTTAGTTTAAGAAAAAATACGGAATCGGCTAATATACTATAAGCAATGAAAAATGCAAAAAAACTAGACTTTTTGATGACCGTCTAAAAAGCGATCCACACAATAACTGATGTATTTGTCGATTTCCTGATCATCTTCCTGTACCGGAATTCCCATCAGAATACGCCATTCCAGATTGCGCAAAATACCAAAATACAGCTGCGCCGAATATTGCGGATTCTCGCAATGCAATAAACCTTGCGCATCTGCCTGTTCTAAAGCCGTGGCAATGGCACTTTGCACATGCACCGGGCCTCGCTCATGAATATGTTGAGCAAGTTCTGGATTGCGCTGACTCTGTTCCAGCACCAGACGCATAAAGGCCGAGTTTTCAGGTTGCATGATCTGGTGATAAAAATTGAGCAACGTGTGTACTAAATAACTACGAAAATCCAGTGCCATCAGTTCGATCGGAATACTGATATCTTCAAAAAACTTGATACGACGATAATCGCAAATGGCTTTAAATAAGCCTTCTTTATTGCCAAAGTACTTATAAATAGAGGCTTTAGAGCCACCGGCATGCTGGACGATATCATCCAGAGACACAGCATCATAACCCCGTTCCAGAAATAGCTCGGTTGCACTGATCAGCAGCGCAATACAACGCTCATGACCACGTTTGGTCTGTGGCAGATCTTTGGCGAGCGGTTCTAGGGCGAGGTCTTGCATAGGAGATAATACATCAACATGTCAATAGAGATTGAAACGCCATCATAGCAAATATATGCACATATTTCATAATTGCGCCGGATAAGTGCGCTATTTGCTGATTAGGTAAAGCAAAACTTAAAAATTTGACTAAAGTTTTAGAGTATTTGTTCTATCGGGTTATGGAATGAGCAAGCCAAATGAGTATACTCGAATTTCAATAATTATAGCCAAGACTGTGGAAAAGGAAGATGACAGAACAAATGTCTGCAGGTTTAAGATTTAGACAAGCGCTTGAAGTCGAGAAACCATTGCAAATTATGGGCACAGTAAATGCCTATGCTGCCATGATGGCCAAACAGGTCGGTTATAAAGCCATTTATTTATCAGGTGCGGGTGTCGCGAATTATTCTTATGGTTTGCCTGATCTGGGCATGACTAGCCTGGATAATGTTCTTGAAGATGTACGCCGGATCACTGAGCGTGTGGATACACCTTTACTGGTCGATATCGATACCGGTTGGGGCGGTGCATTAAATATTGCCCGCACAATCAAACAGATGATTGCTGCAGGAGCCGCTGCGGTTCATATTGAAGATCAGGTGGCACAGAAGCGTTGTGGCCATCGTCCAAATAAAGAAATCGTATCGCAGCAGGAAATGGTCGATCGTATCAAAGCGGCTGTAGATGCGAAAACCGATTCAAACTTTGTGGTAATGGCGCGTACCGATGCGCTGCAAAAAGAAGGCCTGCAAGCCGTGATTGACCGTGCTTCTGCCTGTGTTGAAGCGGGCGCAGATGCGATCTTTGCTGAAGCGATGACCGATATCACCATGTACCGTACAGTGTGTGATGCGGTCGGTGTTCCAGTCTTGGCAAATATTACCGAATTTGGTGATACACCCTATTATACGGTTGATGAACTGGCGGAGCAGGGCATTGGCATGGTGCTGTATCCATTGTCAGCAACACGTGCCATGCAAAAAGCCGCACTTGAAGTGATGCGTTCAGTACGCGAACATGGTACTCAGGTAAATGTGCTGGATATTATGCAACAACGAAAAGAACTCTACGAATTTTTAGATTATCACAGCTTCGAAGACACATTAGATAAACTGTTTAAACAGGAGAATTAAAAAAATGGCTGAAGGAAAAGTACTCACTGGCGCAGGATTGCGCGGACAAGTGGCAGGTAAAACCTCACTTTCAACAGTAGGCAAAAGTGGCGCAGGCCTGACCTATCGCGGTTATGACGTACAGGATCTGGCTGAACATTGCCAGTTTGAAGAAGTCGCCTACCTGATTTTCTTTGGAGAATTGCCGACAGCAGAGCAATTGGCTGCCTACAAAGCCAAACTGAAATCCTTGCGCACTTTACCTCAGGCATTAAAAGAAGTCCTTGAGCGTATTCCTGCGGATTCGCATCCAATGGATGTGATGCGTACTGGCGTTTCCATGCTGGGCAATCTTGAAACTGAGCAGTCTTTTGAGCAGCAACAGGATATTGCAGACCGTATTTTAGCAACTTTACCGGCAATCATTTGTTACTGGTATCGTTATAGTCATGACGGTGTGCGTATTGAAGAAAATACCGATGATGATTCAATCGGTGCACAGTTCCTGCATTTACTGCATGGCGAAAAGCCAAAGGAATTACATGAACAGGTGATGAATGTATCGTTGATTCTGTATGCAGAACATGAGTTCAACGCTTCAACCTTTACCGCTCGTGTGTGTGCATCAACGCTGTCAGATATGCATTCCTGTATTACAGGCGCAATTGGTTCCTTGCGTGGCCCTCTACATGGCGGTGCCAACGAAGCTGCGATGGACATGATCGAAAACTGGAAGTCGCCTGAAGAAGCTGAACGTGAAATGCTGGGCATGCTGGAACGTAAAGAAAAAATCATGGGCTTCGGTCATGCGATCTATAAGGACAATGATCCGCGTAATGGCATTATTAAAGTCTGGTCTGAACGTTTAGCCAAAGATGTCGGTGACACGGTACTGTATCCGGTGTCAGTGCGCTGTGAAGAAGTCATGTGGCGTGAGAAGAAATTATTCTGTAATGCGGATTTCTTTCATGCTTCGGCTTATCATTTCATGGGCATTCCAACCAAGCTGTTTACCCCGATCTTTGTTATGTCACGTGTGACAGGCTGGGCAGCGCATGTGATGGAACAGCGTGCAGACAACCGTATTATCCGTCCAAGCGCAGACTATACCGGACCAGAACTACGTAAAGTAGTGCCAATCGCTGAGCGTTCTACAGCGGCTTGATCCGTAAATGTCCTAGAATAAAAATAAGGTCTCAATTGAGACCTTATTTTTTTAGTGAATTCTGTTATCGGCTTAACAGTGCCGGATCTTCAATGCTATAACCTGTTTCAAAAGGAATACCCAGATACTTTACTACTACTAGGGTCTTATTCTGTCGCGGGACTTTATAGGCCTGGCTAATTTTCAAGCCTTGCTGATAACTGACTGCTTGCTGAACCGGACTTTTTTGTAAGCTGGATTTTACTTGATATTGATAGGTCCATTTTGGCACTTTTTCCTGAGGATCATGCCAGGCAGGCGCGCTACCTTTCGTTGTCTTTAACACCTTAAGCTGTGGCTTTGATTTTTGAACCGGATTTAATGGAACTAAACGTTTTTTGATTTTGGCAATGTCTTGATCAAACTTGCGACTGTCTTGATCATAATCGATGCGCTTGGTTTTAGGATTGATATATAAGGAATTGACCTGAACCAGCTGATTTGGTTTTTGGGATTTAAAATTATAATAATATAGTTGAGGTAAGCGTCCACGACCATCAAGATAATGACGCATGATATAAAGCTTCTGTTCTTTGACTTCATAGCCTAGAACTTCAATATTTTGTGGACCGCCTACGGTAGCGAAAGCCAGAGTGGGCAAGCTCAGAGGGAGCAGGAGCAGTGCAGTTTTAATATTCATGGTCATTCCACCCTCAAAAAAATAGATTGGCATTTGATCATGCCAATCTATCTTAAAATACGGTAGAAATAATGAAGCTTATTCAGGCTATACAGTAACTTTGAAAGCTTAGCTGTTATTCAACAGATTGATCATGTCATGTGCAACCACAGCTGACAGTTTGTTGAGGCGTTCAAGTGGCGAGCCTTTGAGATAATACTGGAACTGATGGATTTGCGTGCCGTCATTAATGGCCACAAAAAATGTTCCTTCCGGTTTCTCTGGTGTCGCGCTACCACCTGGTTTAAGTAACCCTGTACAGGCGATAATCCAGTCAGCATCACGGAACATTTTTTTACCTGCTTCCGCCAGAGCAACTGTTACCGGCATAGATTCCGCAGTATGACTATTGATCAGATTCTTGGAAATGCCCAATACTGAAGTCTTGACACTTACATCGTAACAGATCAAACCACCAATCAGAATTTCGGCACCTTCTCCTTTACAAATGGAGAACTGGCTACTGAGATATCCAGAACTTGCGCTTTCGATAAAGGCAATTTTTATGTTTTTCTCTTCGAGTAAGCCGCAACAGGTTTTTATCATAGTCTCTATATTTTCTTTGTGGGAGTGATTTTAGATCAATTTAGACAGATTTTTTCTGTCGATCAACTCCAAGTATATTTATATTTTTATGAAAGTTAAAATTTTTTTCATAGATTAGTGTAATTTCATGTTGATCTGATCGCAAAATCTGAATGGTTAAAGCTTGGGCTATTTTCAAAAATAGAGGTTTCTTCTCAGGCGGAACAGTGGTAAAAATAAAAATAAAGTGCTTAGTGAAAGTAGGGTGTTGGAATGAAAACCACAGTAAAATATGTAGTCTTAAAAAGTCTTGACTATCAATTGGGTACACCATTATTTCAGGAAGAAATTGACGCTGATGGTCAATATTTTGATCAGATACCAAGCACAATTTCTTATCAGAACTTACAGTTCAAAGTAAAAAGCAAAGAGCTTAAACGTTTGCATCTGGCCGAAGAGCAGGAAGATACTCAAACGATTATCGTCAAAGTAGTCAATATCTAATAAAAACTGAATAGAATAAGCCTCTTTTAAAGAGGCTTATTAATTATAAATAGATTAATAGACTTCCGTCATAAATCAAAAAACGTACAATTTATTTGATCTTAAATTAATCAGCAAAATTATTTAATTCAAGAGATAATCCTTGG
>NZ_JAMXXK010000084.1 GCF_024129735.1 Acinetobacter lwoffii
CGGAAGCGGTGAGATTCGAACTCACGGAGGACTCACACCCTCGTCGGTTTTCAAGACCGGTGCATTAAACCGCTCTGCCACGCTTCCATGGCCGACATCATATAAACAAAAATCACGCTTGGCAAATATTTTTATGCTTTCACTGCATCAACTGCACAAAATAAAATCAATTATATTAATCTGCTGAATTTTCTGGCTTTTCATAACGAATTGAGTTGATGAACCAAAGTTTCTTGCCGGAGGGGGTCAATACCTCGGCCTCATCATCGACCTGCTTGCCTAATAACGCGCGTGCCATCGGTGAACTGATCGAAATATGCTGCGGATGATGATCATAAATTTCATCTACACCGACAATACGTAAAGTTTTTTGTTCACCTTCTTCATTTTCAATGTCCACCCAGGCACCAAAATAGACCTTGCCCTCTTGCTCCGGGGAAAAATCTATAATTTTCAGCTCTTCGAGGCGCTTGCCGAGATACCTGACCCGTCGATCAATTTTACGCAAAATTTGCTTGTTATATTGGTAGTCTGCGTTTTCAGAACGGTCGCCGAGACTGGCGGCCCAGTTCACTTTTTTGGTAATTTCAGGACGCTCTTCATGCCAGAGATTCTTAAGTTCTGCCACCAATTTATCGTGTCCAGCACGGGTGATTAAGTTGGATTTCATACGTCTTGCTGATCATATTTTCAGTGTTTTAACTTACAAACAGCTTATTTTATTTACCATTTTAACACAATGGCAAAATTCCAAAAAAATTAACTTTACATTTCAATATCTTAAAATTATTTTTAAAAATAATTTGTGTACAAAATTTGACAATCGTTTTTTAGATCATTAATATGCCACCAACTTCCGGAAATGCTTACTTTTTAATCTATGTAGTTTTTCTACATAATTATCTTTAAATCTCTTGTCATTTTGAATGACGTCATGACTGCCCAACCCTTATTGAATTTATCAAACTGTTAAAATTTCTGGCTTTGTTGGCTGTGATTTTTAGGGCATAAATTACTTGTAGCGGAGACAACATGCACAGTAGTTCATCCACTGGGTCGAGGCTTTGCCTAAGATCTGTAATTTCTTCTCTCCCTTTGAAAGCACTTGTACTGAGCACTGCATTTATTCCCCTACACAGTATCAATGCAAGTAAGACCACACTTCAGTTTGATCATGTGGTCAATAGCAATAAGTTGACCGTGGTTGCGGTTGAAAATCCGACCACCGTATTTCAGGATGGACAACATCTACATGGCTTCGGTTATGATCTGGTTCGTAACTATGCTAACAATCTGAATGTAAAGCTCGATTTTAAAATCGTCCCTGATAATAATACGGCACTACAATGGGTTGCTCAGGGTAAAGCCAATCTGGCCATGACAACTACCGATATACGCACCATTGAAAACAAGCGTTTGACGTCGTTCTCGGCCACTTGTGGCGATGAATCAATTCTGTCGAGTAATGGCTTGAATACCAATTTAAATCTGGTGTTTAAATCTGCTACAGATCCTTTGAGCCAGACGGCCAGTGCTTTTGTCTGCAAAGGCAAACAAAGTGGTGCCATTAAGCAGCTTGCTTCATTTTATAATCAGAATGTCGTGAAAGAGGAATCTTGGACCACTATTCAACGTGATTTGAACAATCGCCTGCCGATCTATGAAGCGAGCTTTAAACAGACCGCTCAGCAATATGATCTGGATTGGCATTTACTGGCGGCCATTGGTTATCAGGAATCTTATCTGAAACCGAATTCAGTTTCTCCGACGGGTGTGCGTGGTTTGATGATGCTGACCAACAGTACAGCAAAAGCCATGGGCGTGAGTAACCGTACCGATCCTGCTCAAAGTATTCAGGGTGGTGCCAAGTATTATGATCAAATGCTTAGTCGCTATGAGCATATTCCTTTTCCAGATCGGAACTGGTTTGCACTGGTAGCGTATAATATGGGTCCAGGTGCAGTGAATCAGTTGCAAAAGCGCATTCAGTCGCAAGGCAAGAACCCGAATAACTGGGTGAACTTATATGCCTATCTGGATCAGAATAAGGCCAATAATGGTCGTTACCGTCAAGCGGTGCAATATGTAACCCGTATTCGTGCTTATCTGGAGCATATCAAGACTACACCGCAATTGGTGAATATCTAAGCTGAAATCTTAGCGTTAATCAAAATGCCATAAAAAAAGCTTACCTCAGGGTAAGCTTTTTTGGTCTTTATTTGGGCGAATGTCTTAGCAGAATTAAGCCGTGGTATTTTCAAGTACTTTCTTGAACAAATCTTTTTGTTCCTGACTTGGTTTTGCAGTTTGAAGTGCCATCAATTGTGACATATCACCCTGTACTTTGATTTTACCTGTCATGAAGGCCTGCATCGCAGCAGCCATATCAAACTCTAGAAAAACTTTACGTAGAGTTTCGCCATCCATATTCAGCGTAGTTTTGGCATTTGAAGACAAACCTTTTTTGATTGCCCCACCATCTAAAGATAGTTCAGTATTACCTGTAGTGTCCGCTACAACCAAATTAATCGCAAGGTTCGCCAAAGCTGGTGGCAAATTCAAATCGCCAGCTTGCGCAGTTAGAGTTTCTACAGTTGAAAACCAATCATCAGTTAAAAAAGCAGGCATGATCTTTCCTCAAATTATTTGTTCATTTGTGTCGACTATCCAGACGACATCATGTTGAAGCTATTATGCTTGTGCTTTGTTATATCATGATCATTAGCGCAAAGGCTAACGAATTTTGTACGCGCCGTTCAATTTTTGTAGTTCTATTTTTATTTATGTTTATAAGCAGACATCAACCCGCAGGCTGATGTCTACACGTTCTAAAATTAGTCTGCAGCAAAGCCCAGATTGACCATATTGATCCGACGGTTCTCGCCTTCCACAGCTTCTTCAGTTGAATCACCGCCTTTGAAGTCGAATTCACGCTGGCTGTCCAGCACTTCAAAATCAAATAATTCACGATCGACCAGCTGCGATGGCGAAACATTTTGCAATGCGCCAAAAATGCTGTGCAGACGTTTTGGATGTGCTTTATCCCAATCACGTAACATGTCATTGATAATTGCGCGCTGCAGGTTGTCCTGAGAGCCACATAAATTACATGGAATAATTGGAAATTGACGCATTTCTGCATATTTGATGATGTCTTTTTCTTCCACATAGGCCAGTGGGCGAATCAGAATGTTCTTTTTGTCTGAAGACAACAGTTTTGGTGGCATAGCTTTCAAGCTGCCGCCATGGAACAGGTTCAGGAAGAAAGTCGCCAAGATATCATCACGATGATGGCCTAAAGCAACTTTGGTCGCGCCAATTTCCTGCGCAAAACCGTATAAAGAACCACGACGCAAACGCGAACAGACTGCACAATAGGTTTTGCCTTCTGGCGTCAGTTTTTTGGTAATGCTGTAGGTGTCTTTTTCCAGAATGTAATACG
Organism: Acinetobacter lwoffii; assembly: GCF_024129735.1. GTDB lineage: Bacteria > Pseudomonadota > Gammaproteobacteria > Pseudomonadales > Moraxellaceae > Acinetobacter > Acinetobacter lwoffii_H. The sequence goes on from NZ_JAMXXK010000084.1 coordinate 3,443, forward strand.
GAATATTATTTTCTTCTAAATAACGCGGTAGAACATCTTCAGGGAAGCCTGGCTGTTTCTGATCCAGATTCACAGCCACTACATCGAAATTGATCGGTGCGATGCGCTTGAACTGTAGCAGGATATCCAACAGGGTATAACTGTCTTTACCACCAGAAATACACACCATGACCTTATCGCCTTCTTCAATCATCTTGAAGTCACGAATGGCATGTCCGACCTGGCGGCGAAGCTTCTTCAACAAACGGTAGTAGGCTGAGCTTGTTGGCAGTTCAGGTTTGAAATTAAATCCTTGTTCGGACTCAACTGGCGAGTACATAGACGAGATTAACCCATAAAAAAAATACCGCGCAATTTTAGCCGATTCAGACCGCTATCGCATCAAAAGAATTTATTTTCATGAAAATGTCTTATTAGTTTCATTTTCATGTTTTATTTAGATTGATATATTGAACGATTGCGTTCATTTTTTAGTCAAGATGCTTATCTTTTGGACTTTTCCACAGTTGTCCACAAAAGCTGTGGATAACTTTGTGGATTGAAACAGACTTGACAACTTGTCCGGCTCAAAAGATAAGGCTTTTCTTTGAATTGATCATTTTTTGATCAATTTAATTATTTATAAAAATCAATTAGTTAAACCTGTCAAGCCTAAGGTTTTAAATTAAATCATATTTTTTTTTCTACTGCTAAAATGTAAAAAATGACTTGCATTTACAAACTCGTTTATAAATGCAGCGCACAAGTCTTTTCATTCCGTAATTTTTTGTTAAACTCTTTATTGAATTTTTCTCGCTTGTGTTTACTTAATATAAACAATGAAAATAAATGTGTATGTTTTGGGGCGTTATGGGATCAGTGGTTTGCTATTAGCAAGCTGTTGTCATTTTGCTTATGCCGGTCAAACGATCTATCAATTACGTGACAGTAATGGCAGTACTTTATTGACCAATAAGAAAAGTCGCTATAACCATCTACAGGTAGAAAAGAAAACCTATTATCCAGACAGCAATATTCACAGTTATAGCAACTGGGGTTCAAGTGAAGCTTCGGTATTGCCAAGTTATAGTAAAAATAAAAATGCCTATGACTCGATCATCCGTCAGGCAGCACAAACCTATGGTGTATCTGAAGGCTTGATTAAAGCCGTGATGCATACCGAATCCGGTTTTAATGTGCAGGCACGTTCTCCAGTCGGTGCACAGGGCTTAATGCAACTCATGCCCGCGACTGCCCGTCGTTTTAATGTCAGCAATGCTTATGACCCGCAGCAGAATATTATGGCAGGTGCCAAATATCTGGCCTGGTTATTGAAACGTTTTAATGGCAATACCACCTTGGCACTGGCCGGCTATAATGCCGGTGAAGGTAATGTTGCCAAATATAAGGGCGTACCACCGTTTCGTGAAACTCAGGACTATGTCCGTCGTGTCAGCAGCCGTTATCAGAACCTATATGCTCAAGGTCTAGGTAATCATAGTGCTGCCTATACAGCATCTTCTGATACTGGCCGTGTGATTGCCAGTTCTGACAATTATTCGACTGGAACCACCACAGCTTCCAATATTCAGGCTGCCAAGTATCAGCGTCAGATCATTGCTCAAGCGGATGGCAGTTTCACCGATGCACCGGCAGGCTCATATGCCACCGCCAATGCGTCAGCATCTGCAAAAATATATTTGAGTGAATAATTTCTAAACAGCTTTGTTTTTAAAGACCTATGTTTTAATTAGTACAAAAAATATCCTGTGTTTTTTGTAGCCAAATGCTATTTTTTCCTTGAATTCTTCTCCATTTCACCGCATATTGATTTCAATGATTTACATTTAATAATCAGATTATTTTTCTGTAATAAGAGGATTTCTCAATGATGCGGATTGGTTTGTTCTTGCTAACCAACCTCGCGGTACTGGTTGTAGCTGGCATTATCTTGTCACTCTTCGGTGTCGGTAGTTACCATGGCGCAGGTGGCTTGAATCTAGGCAACCTGTTGGTCATCTGTTTTGTGTTCGGTATGGTCGGCTCAATGATTTCCCTGTTCATGTCTAAATGGATGGCGAAAAAGACCACGGGTACTGAACTGATTGACCCGAATGCACCTCGTAACCAAGCTGAAGCCTGGTTGCTCCAAGAAGTTGCACAACTTTCTCAGCGTGCAGGCATTAAAATGCCGGAAGTGGGTATTTTCCCCTCTTACCAGTCGAATGCCTTTGCCACTGGCTGGAACAAAAACGATGCTCTCGTTGCGGTATCAACCGGCTTGCTTGAGCGTATGAACAAAGACGAACTTCGTGCAGTATTGGCGCATGAGATTGGTCACGTCGCCAATGGTGACATGGTCACTCTGGCACTGATCCAAGGTGTTGTGAACGCCTTCGTGATGTTCTTCGCACGTGTCGCGGGCGATTTTATTGACCGCAATGTCTTTGGTCGTGAAGAAGGTGAAGCCCCGGGTATTGCCTATTTCGTGATTACTATTGTGCTGGATATCGTGTTCGGTATCTTGGCATCGTCGATTGTGATGTGGTTCTCTCGTCACCGTGAATACCGTGCTGATGAAGCAGGTGCACGTCTGGCAGGTAAACAAGCCATGATTTCAGCATTACTGCGCTTACAGGCAGAATCTGAAATGCCAGATGCCATGCCGAAAGAAATGAAAGCATTTGCGATTTCTGCGGGTAAAGAAGAAGGCTTTAGCCTTGCTGCATTGTTCCAGACGCATCCAAGCATCGAACAACGTGTCGCTGCATTGCAACAACTTGATTGTGCTTAAGTAAAACTTTATTTTTGATTCAAAAAAAGCCTGCAATTGCAGTAATGCCAGTCAGTTAAGCAAAAAAAGTTAAAATGCTGTAAAAAGAGCGTATGTAAATACGCTCTTTTTTTATGAATTTATCTCAGAATCT
>NZ_JAMXXK010000085.1 GCF_024129735.1 Acinetobacter lwoffii
GGCAATACAAAAACCATTTTTAACAATGTAGAAGGGCTACTGGAGAAGCTGACAGATCGCTACGACTTAAAGCTTACTCCACGTCAACGGAATTACCGCCTTGAGAAGGGTCATCCGATTTGTACTTGTATTGTTCAACGTGATGTCTTTGAAAAATACAAATGGACTATTCATTTGTTGTTCACGACTCCTAGAACTAGGGATTTCAATTTGCAGTGCGGTGTAGAGCCTAAAAAGATCGTGAATGCTAAAGAGCGTGAAAAAATCGAGGAATTGCAGACAAGATTTCAGGGGTTTTCATGGGTTAAACCTGAAATACAGGCTGAAATGGACTTGATCTATGGCTATTTCAAAGATCGGGAGCCGCTGCAATTTGTTTTAAATACGCCTGTTTCTCTAAAAGTCACGCAGCACATGACTTTTGAGCTTGTGCGTACAGATCACAAGGTCTACAAGCCGACTGAAAAAGAATATAAAGACAGAATTCGGTCATTTTCTTGGTCTTGGAGATACAGCAAGCAGTCATATTTGCGAATGAAGGCCCGACTTATAGCTGTTGTAAATAAACTTATCAGCCAAAAAAATAATAAGTTAGCTGAAAAAAACCGAGCTGATTTGCGTAACTTTTTCAAAATGATTGAAGCATGGGCCGTTTTTAAAAGTAATAGACAGCAATCAGGAGAATTGCTGCATTTCGCCCAAAGCTTTGTACGCAGGAAAGTTAAAAAATCGTGGCAGCAAATTGAGATAGCCCCACCGCATTTAGTTTATTTGCCGCGGCTGGAGAACTATGCCGACAATTTGAATGAATACCGGCAGCGGAGAGACCTTTTTGATCAATATGGTGTAGAAATCCCCCTCGAATTAGTCCGAAAGGGCGAATATATGCCAATTTTTAACTACGTTAATCTTGAGAAAATGAAGGTCGAGAACCGTAATAAAAAAGTAGATGAAGCAATGCTTTCAGAAACTTTGAAATGATTACGTTACAAAATCAATTTAAAAATAGGTCGGGAAGGGTATTTAAAAACTTTCGAAATAAAGTGCAAAAAATCTAAATGGTTGATTCTTAGCGGTTATTGTCATTTTTTTTTGGGTATTAAAATACCATATTTGTGGTATATGTTTTTACTTTAAAATTAAGGGTTTAACAACTATGTAACTTTGATGTAAACTTTATTTTGAGCGAAAAAAAACCCGATGTGGCGTCGGGCTTTTTTCGGGAACTTGAAGAGAAAAATCTCAACTAGCACCTCAATTATCTTGAACCCTAATTGTAGCTAGTTGAGTCCACAATAACAAGAGTTATAAGGACTTGAACAATGGCTACGCCTGTTCACCAACTTGATATTTTTTATGACGATCTACCTCATAAACCCTATTGTGCGGATTATTTAGATCGCGGCTTGAATATTTATCCTAAGCGTCAGGCTATAGGGCACCGATATATTCAAGGCAATCAACCATGTCTTGTTAATTATTTATTCTTTGATTTGGACCATGAGGATTCTGTCTTAGCTTGGCATACTGAAAATTTGCCTGCGCCCTATTGGACAGCCCGAAATCCCGAAAATGGCCATTGCCACATCTGTTATAAGCTCGAAACCCCGTTTCCAACGACAGAGATCGCCAGCATTAAGCCGATTCGCTATGCCAGTGCGATACAAGCTGCTTATGCAAAGAAATTAGGTTCAGATACTTCGTACAGCCGATTAATTACAAAAAATCCTCTACATTGGCATTGGGACGTGGTTTTTTGGAGTGATCAGGCATATTCGTTAGATTATCTCGCCGACTTTGTTGATCTCGATAAAAAACCTTCTCCTGAAGCAAGACAGCAAGGTTTAGGGCGAAATTGCACTGTATTTGATGCTGTACGACACTGGGGCTACAGGAAGGTAAAAACCTATCTTAAGGAAAACGCGAGCTATGACGCATGGTTTAACGCGGTTTTAGAGCGTGTTTTGAAGGAGAATGAGAACTTTCCCGAACCTCTCCAATACGGGGAGCTAAAACAGATTGCCAAAAGTATTGCGAAATGGATTTGGAACCGCTTCTCTCTGGAAGCTTTTAGCCAGATTCAGGCTGAAAGAGGGGCTAAGGGTGGGGTAAAGTCCAAGCGTGGTCCTAAAGAGAATTCAGCGCGTTCTACAAAGCCGTGGGAAGATATAGGAATTAGTCGAGCGACTTACTATCGACAACGGAAAAATGAGACCAAATAAGCCATATCAGATAACAGCCCCTTTTATGGGGCTGTTCTTTGTCAGTATGGTCAATTTAGATATTGTTCCACGCTTCTAATTTCTTCACTAACTTAGGCTAATTTTTTATTTTCCTTTTAATATTTTTTTATACTTTTATACTCTTAGAAAATTAAATTCTTGATACTTATGTCTGTTCTACTTTTTCCGCAATATATTCGAGATAACTATGAAATAGAGGAATATCGTAATGGTATTTCTGTGCTTAGACATGCTTTCCCTAATGAATGGAATGATTTAGTCGATTTACTTTCAGCTTTTGTTTTAAGACGAAGTGAAGTCATTGCTCCAGGTGGTCGAAAATCTACTGTTGCAGACCAATTAGATAGTTTTCTATATGCAAGGGGTTGGGGAGAGACAGAATTTAAAACGGCTATTCATTTGGATGAATATGAGTTAATCAAATCAGCTATTGGCAATGGAAAGAATACGGTTATTTCTACTTTGAAAAATAGCACTATTACAGAAGTTCCTACTCATAAAATTGATTGCTTCAAAAATAAAGTTGCTATTGAAGTAGAGTGGAATAATAAAGACCCGTTTTTTGATAGAGATTTAAATAACTTTCGATTGTTATTTGATTTAGGTGCTGTATCTGTAGGTGTAGTGATTACTAGAGCTTCAGAGTTGCAGGAACTATTTAAAAGTTTAGGCAAAGGAGCATCTTATGGTTCATCTACAACGCATATGGGTAAATTAAGAAGTAAGTTATTTGGTCAAGGTTCAGGTGGATGTCCCGTGATAGCGATTGGTATTAAAGCCAGTCTTTATGATGAATTTAGTTAAATAGATTCTTGTATAAGGCTTTCTAAGATTTCCTCAAAGTCTGATAGCGATTTATTTAATTCCTTGCATATTAAATAAACCTCACTAATTTCTAAAGATCTGTCACCATTTTCGTATTTGGAAACAAAGCTTTGTGGTTTTTCTAGCATTTTTGCTAACTGAGATTGAGTAATCTGAGCATCAAGTCTCATTTGCTTTAATGCTTGGATACACAAAGATTTCATTAAACTTTTATCCATCTATTTTCTCTATTTGACTATCAAGACTTTATTACATAGAATCAAAAAACAAAATCCTAATTTGGGATTTTGTTTTTATTAAGGATTCTTATGTTCACCCCACAACCATTTCCTAGTTTAATCAAATATATGGGTTCAAAAACCAAGATTATTGATTTTATTGTTGATGGGATTAATTTTGTCCATCAAAAAGATAGAGCCATATTAGATCTATTTGCTGGGAGTGCTTCATTGGCAGGGGCAATTGGGAAACAGGTTAATTTTGTTTCTAATGACATTCAGGAATATTCAAAAGTTCTTTCGCAAACCTATTTAGTTAATTTAAGAGATGCAGATATTCCAGATATTGATCATATTCATCAGCAGGTTTTAGACCTTGTAGAAGCCAATGTGCAAAAGGAATATCTTGTTGATTACACTAAATTAACTGATATTGAAGATTTCAATTGTTTAGAAGAAAACCAAAAAGATTTAATCAATAAAGACTTCTCGTACGATTATCATTTATTTGCAAAAAACTATTCTGGTACATGGTGGTCCTATGAACAATGTTTGTGGATTGATGCTTTAAGAGAAGTTGCAGATGAGTACAAAGATAAGCCGATTTATCCAATTTTTTTATCTTCCTTAATGTATTCCATGGCTTATTGCAGTCAAGGTACAGGCCACTATGCTCAGTACAGAGATGCGAAAACTAATTCTTCTTTTAATGACATTTGTATTTATAGAAAAAAAGAAGTTTTCAAATTTTTTCATAAAAAATTTAATGAATTATGTACTTATAGTTTAAATACCAAGTCTAATTTCAATTCAGCTTTTTTATCGGCCGATTTTAAAGAAGCGTTAAAAACGTTTGAAGGTGGGACAGTATATGCAGATCCACCGTATTGCTTTGTACATTACAGTCGTTTCTATCATGCCCTAGAAACTCTAGTTTTATATGACTATCCTGAGATTCAGAAAAAGAAGAATGTGATCGTTAAAGGGCGCTATAGAGAGGATAGGCATCAGTCTCCTTTTTGCATTAAAACTAAGGTTGAAGATGCGTTTTTAGATATGTTTAAGGGGGTCGAATCTACTAAATCTCAATTAGCACTTAGCTATAGTAATACGGGGATGATTAGCCTAGAAACTATGATGGAGCTTGCATCCTCTGTATGGGATAACTCGAAAATCGAGATATTAACTACAGATCATCAACATATGACATTAGGGCGGCAAGGTACTCGATATAGAGATGTTAAAGAGTGCTTACTCTTACTCAAATAAAAAGGTAAGGGTCGGTGACTACGCCACCGCCCTTGATAATGTGTTTTTAAATCTGCACCTGATTCAACCGACTCTGGAACGGCTGAACTCCTCTGTTGGCAAAGTCCACAGTGAACCTGAGTTTTCTATACTCAGAAATAGCTACAAAGATACTGAATTACCTAATTGGTAATGCATCCAAACAGTTGCAGCTCTGCATTTTCATCAACTTAGTTTAGTCCGAGCGACCAACTCGAACAGCAGGGGGTGACCAACCCCCCATTTAACCGTTTCTGATTTTTTTTTAACTCACAAGGCTGTTACCACCAGGTGAGCACATACTCAATATGCACCTCTGCATATCCCAACCTCACTCTTTCGCAAAACCACGATTCCCTTAACAACGGATTTCTCCGAACGGTAGCTATGGTTCTTACCCTTTCAGGCACAATTTCCACGATTTAAAAACCGTTTTATATGCGCTACTCAAGATCGCTCCCTCACTTCCTCAATATTTCGCGCTTAACCAATTTGCACGTTTGAAGGATGTGATTCCCAAGTTAGTCTTGAAGTCTTAACTTGCAGTACGCTTATCAACTAGATCACCAGAATGTCCGAAGAAATTCCCTATTTTTGCGTTCGCAGTTCCAAAAAACGCATTATTAATCTGATCATCATTCTTGTTGGTAAAGCACTTGCAATCCACATAGGGGGTTGTGCGCCCCCATTGTCACGTTTGAGCTATCAATCGACCTTTCGAGCTTCAACGGAACGTCTCACGACGAGTTCACCGTTTAACAAGAAAGTGCCTGCAACGCATCCAGCTTTCGCCTCAGCGCCCCGATAACCTCTCGGTTACCTCAGAATCCATCGTGTGTGGCACGCACTATGCAAAACATTACGCACATCTGCATAGAACGGTGGCTGTTAACGGAATTTCATCCTGAAACTCCTAACCATATCTTCAAAACAGGATTTCGGCTTTCAGCCTAGATCGGGAATTACTTCCCGACCAACGTGTCACCACGCTTCCGTTTCCTTGTCGCCCAACTTCACTAAAGACGGGTTTCCCCGACCTAGTTAAATAGGATTGGATCGAATGAGGGCATTGCGTCCCTCAAGCTCCCATCAAAGCGTACCGAGCCACGGTTAAATGGCAGTCCGCTTCGTCAGGTAGTCAAAAATTGGTTAGAAGTTTGACTATGAGCTGTTTAAAAAATCAAAGTTTTAGTGTGCCTGCGCACACTAAAACTAACACGGTCGGTCAGTCTTAAATGCGCGTTGGTCAGACACACTTCATTGATGATGAATTGATCATAGAACATAAAAAATAAGTCGTCTATCCTGATTTGCAGGAACTACTTATTACCCTCTTACAAATACCCCGAAAAATTCGATTTTATGGCTATGCTTCGCATAGCAGGGCTTCGCCCTAAAAACCTCTAAAAGCATTGTTTTCTTTTTACTAGATTACAATGTGGTTTTTTACGAGAAAATGGGGTATTTTTAGTGAAAATCCCTTGATTACATAAATAGCAATGATTGTATTTAGTCCTCATACAAAATTTACGATGCAGCGAATCGCTGACCATGTGGCTAATGGGGCATATTTCTACGCAAAAATTGATTGGAAGGAATATGAAGATTGGTTGGATGGCAATACAAAAACCATTTTTAACAATGTAGAAGGGCTACTGGAGAAGCTGACAGATCGCTACGACTTAAAGCTTACTCCACGTCAACGGA
>NZ_JAMXXK010000086.1 GCF_024129735.1 Acinetobacter lwoffii
TTCAACTGCTCTCGGAATATTCAATAGATGAACTCAATGAGATAGCCACAATGGCATTAGGTATCTCATAGATGTGTAGATACCTATGCCTAAAAGGAGAGGGAACTTCCTCTCTAACTTTATGGATAGAAATGATGATTTTTAAAAACTACTATCTCAATAAATATTGGAAGTCCTCTCTCCTTATGGGAGAGAGTTAGAGAGAGGGTGAAGAAATTAAATCCACTTCTTCCATCTAAAGTAAATCAATGGCCCGATCAAAAAGCCGATCAAAATAATACTGACCATAATGAAGCTCATGGAGCCTTGTGCAAAAGGCAGAACTTCGGTATTCATGCCATAAATACTGGCAATGAGCATCGGCGGTGCAAGCATACTTGGCAGGATCGAGAATCGACGAATCGTATCGTTCTGTTCCGTGTTAATGAATCCGGACGTGGTATCGAGCAGGAAGCGCACTTTCTGGAACAGGAAGGCATCATGTTCAACCAGCGAGCGCACATCTTCACTGAGTTCTCGGATATCCGCATCATAAATATGACTGCCCAAGGCGCGTGGACGAGACAGGAAAGTCAGAACACGACGTAAATCGATCAGACAAAGCTGCGCTTTACCGAGCATATCTTCCAGTTGAGCCAGACGGGTAATCATGTCATCCAGATCGAGAATCTGTTCACGATGACGGTTATTCAACACTTCAGTTGAATATTTTTCTAAATCTTTATGGACATCTTCCAGAATGTCGGCCAGTTCATCCAGTTTGGCTTCGAGCAGGCCCAATAAAATCCAGGTCGGATCTTTATAATCGATTTCATAATCATTGCGGCGTGCACGAGCACGGAAGGCACGAAAGGCCACCAGCTTTTCGCCACGCAAGGTAAACAGACGGTCCTTATGCAGAATGAATGCTACGGTTTGCACCGTCGCCAGCATGCTGGATTCATCTTCGTTTTCGTTCTCGACCTGATAGTTTTTATTTTTGGTTAAAAAATAGGTGCTGATATGCAAAATACCGTCATCATCACGGTAAAATCGGGCACTCGAGGAAATATCTTCCAGCGATTTTAAGGTCGGTAAGTTTTGCGCATAGGCATCTAGAATCCATTGCTGCTCTTCTTGTGAAGGTGCAATCAGATCAAGCCATACTAAATCTGGATGCAGGTCGAAATCACCGTTAATCGTGATATCTTCTAAGCTACCGCGCTCTGTGGCGTAAAAGGCTTCAAGCATGCTGTCTTTTCTCCCTGGCGCAGTATGTGAATTGGAATGGGTGTATTTTAGACAAGGAATTGAATAAAAACACTGATATTAAGCAGTTATTTTTGGAAAAAACGCGCTTGCAGCGATTTTGTACAATATAGCGTCAATTGGAGAGTGAAATGATGAATTCTATCGCAATTTTTTGTGGTTCAGCACTGGGCTCGGATCCTCTCTATGCCCAGATCGCCGAAAAGGTTGGCCAGACCTTGGCAGCAAGGCATCAGACGCTGGTCTATGGCGGTGGTCGTTCTGGCTTGATGGGGATTATCGCTGATAGTGCTTTGGCTGCTGGTGGCAAGGTGATTGGTGTAATTCCAAGACAGCTGGTCAATCGTGAACTGGCGCATCCGCATATTACCGAGCTATTTGTGGTCGATAATATGCACGAACGTAAAACCCGCATGTCGGAACTGGCACAGGGATTTATTGCCATTCCGGGTGGTGCAGGAACGCTGGAAGAAATTTTTGAACAATGGACCTGGGCACAGTTGGGAATTCATAAAAAACCTTGTGCTTTTTTAAATGTAGATGGTTTCTATGATGATTTACTCAAATTTATCCATATGACGACTGAGAAAGGTTTTACCAAAGCGCGCTTTAGCGATGCTTTAATTGTGAGTGATAATCTGGATGATATTTTGCGCCAGTTTGAAAGTTATCAGCCGCCTGAAGCGAAATGGGGTATGGTCGATCAGACCGATCTTGTAAAATAAGCTGTCCACAGCATGATTTGTAGAAAATAAATGAACGTGATTACGGTGGCTGCAGCCATTATTTTAAATGAAGCGCAGCAACTGCTGGTGGTTCGTAAAAAAGGGACGTCCTGCTTTATGCAGGTTGGTGGCAAGCTGGAGCCAAATGAAGCACCAGAAGCAACGATGTTGCGTGAAATTCAGGAAGAAATTGGCATACAGGCACAGATTCAGCAATTCATTGGGCGTTTTGAAACCAAGACGGCGAATGAACCAGATCATCAACTGGTGAGTTATGTCTATTGGGTAAGTCTGGATCAAGCACCAAAAATTGAAGCGGAAATTGCCGAAATGAAATGGGTCGATCTGGATGAAAAAGAGCTACGACTCGCACCCTTGACCACTGAAATTGTGATTCCTTGGGTGAAGTCGCAGTTACTCGCCCAAGCTTAAATTTTCAGATTTGAGCACCTGCCAGACAGGCTGCATAAACTTTTTGACAGCCCAGTTGTTCAAGTGTTTGGCTCAGTGCTCGAATCGAGCTGCCGGTCGTCACCACATCATCAATAATCAGCACCCGACGGTAACGCAGCTTGGAAATGGTACTGATCTGGAATTGTGATTGGATGTCTTCAATCCGCTCCAGCCGGCTTAGGCCCTTTTGCGAGTGTTGTTTCATTCGTCGAACAGGTTGCCAGATGGGTACATTCAACTGTTTTGCCACATGTTTGGCCAGCACTAGAGATTGATTATAACCGCGCTCAGCCAGACGCTCATTCGAGATCGGCATCGGTACTATCGCACTGACTTTAGGTAGGTCTAAACTTAACAGCACACCTGCCAGTAAATTTTGCAAATGCAGCTTCTGTTCATATTTAAACAGTTGAATCAGCCGGTCCATCGGGTAAGCATAGTCGCAGGCAATCTGGAACTGCATTTCCTGCCGTTGAATGGTTTGATGTGCCCAGGGTAATTGTCGCCAGCAATCTTCACAGACTGAATGAATGGACTGATGATCGGTCAGACAGAGCTGGCAGGGCTGTAAGCGGGTCAGCCAGGATTTTCCATGTTCCAGTAATTTAAACATAGGCATAGCGCGGTGCTTCCGGTAGCCAGCGTTGCAATAATGCCTCGGCCTGATCGGGATAATCCTTGAGCATCTGCTGGGCCACATAATGTGCCTGATTGAGCAGGTGATCATCACGTTCCAGTTTGGCCACACGGAAATTCATGTCGCCAGTCTGTTTGGTCCCGAGCAGCTCACCTGGGCCACGCAATTCCAGGTCTTTCTCGGCAATCATGAAACCATCATTGGTTTCGCGCATGATTCTTAAGCGTTCCTGACCATTTTGCGAGAGCGGATGTTTATACAGTAGCGCACAGAAACTGGCTTTGGCGCCACGACCGACCCGGCCACGTAACTGATGCAATTGGGACAGGCCCAGACGCTCGGCATTTTCAATCACCATAATGGAGGCATTTGGTACATCGACGCCGACTTCGATCACGGTGGTGGCAATCAGGAGCTGTAATTCATTATTTTTAAACTGCTGCATTACCGCCTGTTTTTCATCGGCTTTCATCTTGCCATGTACCAGTCCGATATTCAACGCAGGAAAGCGCTCGCGAATTTCGGTAAAAGTCGCTTCGGCAGCTTGAGCATCTAGGGTTTCGGATTGCTCTACCAGGGTGCAGACCCAGTAGGCCTGCTTGCCTTCGGCACAGTTGCTGGCAATCCGTTGCAAGACTTCTTCGCGCCGGTCTAATGGAATGGTCACGGTCTGAATCGGGGTACGGCCCGGCGGCAGCTCGTCAATCACTGAGGTATCCAGATCACCATAGGCAGACATGGCCAGTGTGCGTGGAATCGGAGTCGCAGTCATCACCAGTTGATGCGGAGACATACCATCTAGCCCTTTATTTCTGAGTGCAAGGCGCTGATCCACACCAAAGCGGTGCTGTTCATCAATAATCACCAGACCCAGTTTGGCAAACTCGACATTTTCCTGAAACAGGGCATGCGTTCCGATCACCAGATGGGCGCTGCCATCCCGAATCACCTGTTCCGCTGCGGCGCGAGCTTTACCTTTTTGCTTGCCGGAAAGCCAGGCCACATTTAAGCCCAAAGGCTCAAACCAGCGTTTAAAATTCAGATAATGCTGCTCGGCCAGAATCTCGGTCGGTGCCATCAATGCAACTTGCCAGCCTTCTTCCAGTGCATGGCAAGCTGCGACACCAGCCACCAGGGTTTTACCCGCGCCGACATCGCCTTGCACCAGACGCAACATCGGTTTATTGCTTTTTAAATCCTGCACGATTTCTCTGGATACACGTTTTTGCGCACCGGTCATTTCAAAAGCCAGACTGGCTAAGAGCTGTTTGGCATAGGTTTTACTGGGCGCAAATGAAGGCGCTTCGACTTGCTGAATAAAGGCCCGACGTGTCAATAAACTGATCTGATGCGCTACCAGTTCTTCAAAGATCAGGCGCTGCTGTGCAGGATGTGAGCCTTGTGCTAGTTGCAGCATATTGGCATTGACTGGCGGGTGATGGATATATTCCAGTGCCTGTTTCAGTGCATAACCATTGCTAAATTTTGCTGGCAGTAGTTCAGGCAGATGGTCGCTGTATTGAGCCAAGGCCTGCTGAATATAATCCCGTATTTTGGGTTGGGTCAGGCCTTCAGTCGCAGGGTAAATCGCCGTGAGCTGGGTTTGAGGTAAAGGTGTGTCCTCAGTAATGACTTGCAGTTCGGGATGATACATTTCCAGACCGCGCGCACCGACCCGCACTTCACCAAAAATTCTTAAACGGTTACCCAGTTTGCAGCGGTCAGTAATACCTTTATAGATATGATAAAAACGTAAAGTAACCTTGCCAAAATCATCATCCAGCAGCACAGCCATAGATTTGCGTTTACCGGGTGGAAAATCTACACCTTTAACGATCCCTTCTAGCAGATAACTGCGTCCCACGCTCAATTGATTCATGGGAATGATCGTGCTACGGTCTTCATAGTCACGTGGTAGATGAAAAAGCAAATCATCAGTATTGAAGATATTTAGTTTTTCGAGTAATGAAGCGGCGGCATTGCCAACGCCTTGTAACTGATGGACTGCAGCCATGTCCCCTCAACCAGATTTGTGATTCGGTGCTCAATGCATATTTTATTTACCGGTTATGGTAAAACATCCCGACGTGTGGCTAAACAACTATTTGAGCAAGGTCATCAAATTAGCACAATTAGCCAGAGTCCCAAAACAGATTCATTCGCAACTCATCTGATTCAGGATGTGCATAAACTGGATTTAACAGCAGTTACACCGATTGACTGGGTCTATGTATTACTTAGTCCAAAACAAAGTACGGTTGAAGGCTATCAGCAAACTTATCTGGATTCGGTTCAACCTATTGTCTCTGCCTTGAAACAGCATCCGGTGAAACGGATTGTGGTGGTGTCATCGACACGAGTGTATGGGCAAAATTCCGGTGAAATCGTAGATGACGAAACTGAAATTCACCCGAATGATGCTCAGAGCAAAATCTTGCAGCAGATGGAGCAGGCTTATTTCACTGCTTATCCTGAGAAATGTACCATCATTCGTCCAAGTGGGATTTATGGAGCATCGGTAGAACGCCTACAAAAAATGGCCGCCTCGATGTTGAGATATCCGAATCTGCACTGGTCCAACCGGATTCACATTGAAGATTTATCACGTTTCTTATCACAGATGATTCACGTGGAACATCCTGAAAATTCTTATATTGTGACAAACAACGATCCAAAATTAATGCATGAAATATTGCAATGGTTCCAAAAGCAGATGGGGCTTCCTTTGCTTAAAGTAGAAAGTGAGCAGGTGACAGGTAAGAAGCTTTATGCGACCCGAATGCAAAAAATGGGATTTGAGTTAGAGCATCCAGATTGTTATGAGGATTATTTGGAGTTAATGAAAAAATAAATCCAGTAGATTGAAGTTCTTCCTCCCTCTGGGAGGAGGTTAGGAGGAGGGCTTTTTGAAATTACCTCTCCCTAACCCTCTCCTGAAAGGCATAGGTATCTACACAATTCCTGAACTTTGCGTTAAATTGAAGAGCATGCTCTTCAATTTAACATCTCTGGCCTGGATCAGCGTCT
>NZ_JAMXXK010000087.1 GCF_024129735.1 Acinetobacter lwoffii
AAAGCTTTATTTTCACCCGATAAAATACCCATAAAACAAGAGGAAGCTCAAATGAGCTTCCTCTTGTGAAAAATTGTGGGACAGCAATGGCGCTACTGCCCTTTTTACTCTGGATGATTTATTTTACTTTGGTTTTACGGATCATCTTGTACAGAACTTTTGGTGAAATACGCGAAACCAGCACACCAAGTTTTTCTTTCTTGCCACCAATCACAATATATTCTTCGCCGTTCTGCAAAGCCTGTACAGTCTGAACCGCAAAATCTTCTGCGGACAGCCCATTTTCAATCGCTTCATCCGGATGTCCTTGCGGTTTTCCTTCACCGTTTAAGGCGTTCAGGGACACATTGGTTTGAACAAAACCGGGGAAAATCACCGATACGCCAATCCCCTGATCTGCCACTTCAGCACGCAGGCTGTTGGCCCACATATGAATTGCTGCTTTGGCTGCGGAATAAGACGCGCGATATTGTGTACCGAGCAAACCTGCAACACTGGAAATAAACACAATACGGCCGGATTTTTGTGCCAGAAAAGTTGGCAGTACGGTTTTGGTCAAAAATACCTGCGAGAAATAATCGACTTCCATAATGGCGCGTTCAGTCTGCATGGTGGTGTCCTGAATCAGGGCACGTTGACTGAGTCCTGCATTATTAATCAGCCAGTCAATCCGGCCTTTTTGTTGCAAAACCTGTTCATAGGCATGACGAACCTGGCTTTCATCCGTGATATCGGCAATGACTGAAATATGCTGATCTGGATTAGTGAGACTTTGGCGAACATTTTCCAGTTCTTCATGCCGACGTGCAGTCAGTACCACCTGTGCCCCAAGTGCAGCACATTGCTGGGCAATCGCCTTGCCAATCCCTGAAGATGCGCCGGTAATCCAGACCACTTTTCCATTTAAGTCTTCAACTTTCGCCATGAAATCCTCTTTCCCTTGTTTTAATGAATATGGTACGGCATTTCATCTTCCAGAAATGCCAGCAAATGCTCAAAATAATAACTCATCGTATCGGCATCATAGATGCTACCGAGCTTGTCAAAACGTTTATAGCCTAACTGGGTGGTTAAATGAATCACCCCATTCAAGGTTTTATCGACCACCACATTAAATTTCAACATTTTTTTCGGTTCCCGGATCAGATGCGTCACCCCTTGATCGACCACCTGGGTAAAGGCTTTTAAAGCGGGTGATACATACTGGTGATTACCATTTTTCATCTGATCAACACAGCCGAGCAGTTCCATCACCAGCAATTTTTCCACTGGATATCGAACGAAGGCATCACCTTGATGCTCATAGGTCATGCGATGCAAATAGTTCACCATGGGCATCAGCCGCTCATTGCCAAACAATGAAACCGACCACGGCATATATTTACGGGTGTTATGCATAATCTGCTGAATTACTTTTTCGGACTCACTGTCCGGTGAATTGGCCAGCTGCACCACCTGACCAAAAATCTGGTCAATAATTTCACAGGCCATATCGGCCAGATTTTCACCTAAGGATCTGGCAAGACTGTCTCGCTCGCCGGCATTTAATCTGGAATGGAGGTCTTTAAAGCGCTGATGAGTTTCAGGTTGAAGCTTCAGGGAAATGCTATAGCTCATCTTATTATCCTTTTTGATATGCTGCGATGAGTCGCGTTTTTTTATCGTTCTATCATACGATGAGTTCAGCTTACTGCCAATTGCTTAAAGTTTGCTTTTGGTTAAGCTGCCGCAGCTGCCATTTTTTTTTGCTACAATAGATGCAATTTTTTATCCACTTTTGATCTGTTCGAACTATGACTGATTCAGCGCAAAATATTGCTACAACTTACGATCCGACCGAGATCGAGAAAAAATGGTACCAAACTTGGGAAGAGCGTGGTTACTTTAAGCCGTCTGAAAAAGGCGAATCTTTCTGTATCATGATTCCGCCACCAAACGTCACGGGTAGCCTGCATATGGGTCATGGTTTTAACAATGCCATCATGGATGCCTTAACCCGTTTTAACCGTATGTCAGGTAAAAATACTTTATGGCAACCGGGTACTGACCACGCAGGTATTGCAACGCAAATGGTGGTAGAGCGTCAGTTGGGTGCGCAAGGGGTTAGCCGTCATGACCTGGGTCGTGAAAAGTTCATCGAAAAAGTCTGGGAATGGAAAGAACAGTCTGGCGGTAACATTACCCGTCAAATTCGTCGCCTAGGTTCTTCGGTTGACTGGTCACGTGAACGCTTCACCATGGATGATGGTTTATCAAACGCGGTAAAAGAAGTGTTTGTAAAACTGCACGAAGAAGGTCTGATCTACCGCGGCAAACGTTTGGTGAACTGGGATCCAAAATTACAAACTGCGCTGTCTGACTTAGAAGTTGAGTCTGATAAAGAAGAAGCAGGTTCATTGTGGCACTTTAAATACTTCTTTGAAGATAAATCACTACGCACGCACGATGGTAAAGATCACATCGTTGTGGCAACCACTCGTCCTGAAACACTACTTGGTGATACAGCTGTTGCCGTTGCGCTTGATGATGAACGCTATGCAGATTTGGTGGGTAAAAATATTATCCTGCCAATTACCGGTCGTGCGGTTCCTATCGTTAAAGACGAATATGTCGATAAAGAATTCGGTACAGGCTGTGTAAAAATCACCCCTGCACACGACTTCAATGACTATGAAGTGGGTAAACGTTGCGAATTGCCAATCATCAATATCTTCAACAAAAATGCTGAAGTGTTGGCTGAGTTTGAATACATCGCGAAAGCCGGCGAGCAAATTTCTAAAACCATTCCTGCGCCTAGTGAATATGTTGGTTTAGAGCGTTTTGAAGCACGTAAGAAGATTGTTGAACAAGCGGAAGCTGAAGGCTGGTTAGACCAGATCCAACCATATACGCTGAAACCACCTCGCGGTGACCGTTCAGGCGTGATTGTTGAACCTCTACTCACAGACCAATGGTATGTGAAGATTGCGCCGCTAGCGAAACCTGCCATTGAAGCGGTTAAAGACGGTCGTATCAAGTTCGTTCCTGAGCAGTACAGCAACATGTATATGGCTTGGATGAACAACATCCAAGACTGGTGTATCTCGCGTCAATTGTGGTGGGGTCACCGTATCCCTGCTTGGTACGATGCGGAAGGTAATGTTTATGTAGGTCGTGATGAAGCGGAAGTTCGCGCGAAAAACAACATCCCTGCCGATGTTCAATTGAACCAAGATGAAGACGTACTGGATACATGGTTCTCTTCAGGTCTCTGGACATTCTCAACCTTAGGTTGGACTGGCGACGAAGCAAAAGACAAAGCCAACTACTTCTTGAATACATTCCACCCAACAGATGTACTGGTGACAGGTTTTGACATCATCTTCTTCTGGGTTGCCCGCATGATCATGCTGACCATGCACTTCATGAAGAATGAAGATGGTACGCCACAAGTGCCATTTAAAACTGTGTACGTTCACGGTTTGGTACGTGATGGCGAAGGTCAGAAGATGTCTAAATCTAAAGGTAACGTGCTTGACCCATTAGACTTGATTGACGGTGTGGATCTTGAAACACTGGTACAAAAACGTACCACGGGTTTGATGAACCCGAAACAGGCAGCGAAGATTGAAAAATCAACGCGTAAAGAATTCCCTGAAGGTATTCAATCTTACGGTACGGATGCAGTTCGTTTCACATTCTGCGCGCTTGCAAACACCGGTCGTGACATTAAGTTCGATATGAAACGTGTTGAAGGTTACCGTAACTTTGCCAACAAAATCTGGAACGCAACGCGTTTCGTGATGATGAATGTCGAAGGTCAAACGGTTGGTCAAACGGCTCGTCCTGATCTTTGGGAATTGCCTGAACAGTGGATCGTCAGCCGTCTACAAAAAGCGACTGCTGCGGTACAAACTGCATTTGCAACCTATCGTTTAGACCTGGCTGCGCAAGCGATTTACGAATTCATCTGGAATGAATACTGTGACTGGTATGTCGAACTGACTAAGCCTGTTCTGAATGATGAAAACGTATCTGAAGAGCGTAAAGCTGAAGTACGTCGTGTATTGCTTGCGGTGATGGAAGCGTCTTTACGTTTGGCTCATCCGTTGATGCCTTATCTGACTGAAGAAATCTGGCAAACGCTTGCGCCTAAACTTGGTATCGCTGGCGAAACCATCATGCTTGCGCAGTACCCAACTGCTGACGAAGCATTGATTAATGACCAGGCTGAAGCAGATATGCAATGGCTGCAAGGTTTGATTGGTGCGGTACGTAACATCCGTGGTGAGATGGGCTTAGGTAATGCACGCTTGTTGCCTGTTCTACTTCAAAACACAACGGATGCTGAAAAAGCGCAGATTGCACGTATTGAACCGTTGTTCAAAGCATTGGCAAAAGTTGAAAGCATTACCTTCTTGGCTGATGCTGAACAACCACCATTGTCTTCTTCATCTGTTGTGGGTCACGTGTCTGTATTCGTTCCAATGAAGGGCTTAATTGATCCTAAAGCGGAATTGGGTCGTCTGCAAAAAGACTTGGACAAGGTTCAAAAACAGCATGACCAAATTGCGACTAAACTTTCGAATGAAGGTTTTGTGGCAAAAGCACCTGCGGCTGTAGTTGAAGGCGAGAAAGTGAAACTTGCTGAGTTTGCTGATCAGTTAGCGAAGATTAAAGCGAATATGGAGCAGATTGCAGCGCTTTAATGCTGTAATTTGATTCAAAAAATCCCCTCAAATGAGGGGATTTTTATTTACTCTTCTTCCCAATCAAAATCCTCATCCTCCCAATTGATATAAGAAGAATCATCTAAATAACGAGTAAAAGTGAATTCATTTAAATTTTCATAAAAATGAATTAATTTATTTACTTCTCGATCGACTATATTTTCTTGCTCTAATGTTAATTTTGGCAAATGTATATCATGACGACCACTTTCGGCTGCAAAAATATTACCCTGATCATATATTGCTTCTGTCTTGTAATTACCTTGAGCTAAATCATGACCAAAATAATGAGCAAATTTTTGCCATTTCCATGCTTCAATCAAATCATTCTCTTTTAATTTTTTGATTTCATCGAATCCATCACAGACGATTCGATCAAATATATCTCTTAGGCATTCTTCATTACCACGCTTTGCTAATTCCAATTCTATATCTGATGGATAATTTGAATGACTATAGTCATACATATCTTCATCAAAATCGTCGTCATCAACGTAATGATCATTATCTCCAAATTGATAAAGTTCTAGCTGAGCAGGAAAACTTCCTAAATGAGCAGCAATTTTTAAATACTTTATATAGTTATCTTTATATTCATTATTACGTTCTTTTTCTTTAATAAAATTATCTAAGCCTGCTTTCCAAGTTGGACTAATTTCTTTACCTTGCAAATATCTATGATAAAGATAATTCATATCTTTATTCTGCTCATCAAAATCACTTTCACAATCACTATAAAATTGTGCAATCAAATATGGATAAATAGAAACCTGAGGGAACTCTATAAAGGTTTTTTTCAGCCGTTCTAAAACATTGTCATGCAGTGAATCATCATCCAAAGCATGTCTAACAAGCTGACTCATTTCCTCATTTGTTAAATATAAAAAATGATAATTTGAAAGATGCTTTTGAAAAAAAGGTGCTAGCGCAATTGAGACGTTTAATTCCTCACAGCGATTTTCAAATAACTCTCCATCCAACTGGTCATCGATTGAATCTGTAAAAATTGGGTAAGAACTTAGTTTTAAACTATTAAAAGTTTTGGTGGTGTTTCAAAAAGTATGCTGACATTAAATGAAGCCATTATTGATGTAAAAAAAGGTTAAGTCGAAAGCTTTAAAATGGTTTTCA
>NZ_JAMXXK010000088.1 GCF_024129735.1 Acinetobacter lwoffii
ATTCTGAGATAAATTCATAAAAAAAGAGCGTATTTACATACGCTCTTTTTACAGCATTTTAACTTTTTTTGCTTAACTGACTGGCATTACTCAAATGAGGGCTTTTTAATTTCATACTTTAACTGAGAAACCAGGTGTAATAACCCCAGATCATTAAAGGCCATGCTAGGAAAGGGCTAAACAACCATTTCCAGAACCAGTGGCGCGGCATAAAGCCAACACCATGGACAAAGCCTCCAGAAATACCAATCATGATATACATCATGGCACTATGGCTATATTCACCGTTGGCATCCAGCATTGCAGAAGGATGAACCAATAACACTGCTGCGAGAGGAAAAGCCAGGAGGCAGGAAATCATCATCGCAAATTTGTTTGGTTTCTTGTCTACAACGGTTTTCTCAAGCGCAGCTTCGGTCATGTTTTATTCCTCATCTAGGTCTTGGTGTTGTTCCATGTAAATGGCAGCAATCACACTGGCAAAACATGCCATCAGTACACCCAGAATCCAAGCAAAATACCACATAGTTGTCTCTCCTTAAGGCACAGCCCTTAGTACAGGCTGTGTGAATTATCTTCAATGTGTTTGTTGGTAATCACGCCCCACATCTTGTAATAACACCAAGTGGTATAGATCAGGATCAGTGGAACAAAGATACAGGCAGCAACGGTCATAACGGTTAAGGTATTTTTACTAGATACCGCATCCCACATGGTCAGACTTGCAACCGGGTTAATGCTTGAAGGCATCAGGAAAGGGAATAGGGCGAAACCAGCAGTCAGAATTGCACCGATAACTGCCAGAGATGAACCCAGGAAGCTCAAGCCTGCTTTATTTTTACCTGCTGCCAGTACAATGATCAAACCGCCCAAAATGCCGGCAATAGGCGCTGCCATCGTGATTGGATAAGTCGAGTAGTTATTCATCCAGCCTGGATTGGCATTGGTCAGCACTTCTTTGGCGAGCGGGTTGGCAACACCATTGGTATCAAAAGGTGTAACCAGTGTATAACCTTGAATACCACCAAAGTACAGCCAAGCGCCTGCAGCCAGGAAGGTAACCAGATAAACCAGACCCATGATTTGTGTTGCTTTGGCAGAACGTTGGCGTAGGTCACCATCAGTACGCAGCATTAACCATGCACCACCATGTGCACACAGCATCGATAAGCTGACCAGACCACACACAATAGCAAACGGATTCAGTAGTGCAAAGAAGCTGCCAGTATAAGTAGAACGTACAGTTTCATCTAGAGTAAATGGCACACCCAGGAACATGTTACCGAATGCCACACCAAAGACCAATGCAGGAACTGCACCACCAATCGCTAGACCCCAATCCCATGAATTGCGCCATTTGGTATTTTCCAGTTTTGAGCGATAGTCAAAACCGACCGGACGCAGGAACAGGGCAAACAGGACCAGCAACAGGGCCCAGTACATGCCGGAGAAGGCAGTTGCATAGACCATTGGCCAGGCAGCGAATAACGCACCGCCGGCAGTAATAAACCAAACTTGGTTACCGTCCCAGTGCGGTGCAATAGTATTGATCGCTGCACGGCGCTCACTATCATTTTTGCCCACAAATGGCATGATCGCCATGGAGCCCATATCGAAGCCATCGGTGAGGGCAAAGCCAATCAGCAATACGCCGACCAGCACCCACCAAATGATTTTTAATAATTCATATTCGATCATGCTTGAGTCTCCCCATTTGCCTTCTCTGCAGCTGCAAGCTTTTCAAAATGGTATTTACCGGTATGCAGTGAGCTTGGGCCAAGACGTGAGAACTTGATCATCAGATACATTTCAATAATCAGTAACACGGTATAGAATGCTGCCAATGCAAGGATTGAACCCCAGACATCGCCTGTGCTTAAGCTTGATGCTGAAAGATGTGTTGGTAATACCTCACCAATGGTCCAAGGTTGACGACCTACTTCTGCTACATACCAGCCAGTTTGCGCAGCAATCCAAGGTAGAGGAAGTGCAAATAATGCAAATTTCAATAACCATGGTTTGTTTTCAGCATTACGTTTTGCTACCGCAAAAGTTGCTAGTGCAAATAGAAGCAACATCAGGAAGCCGGAAGCCACCATGGCACGGAAGGCCCAGAACAGGCTTGGTACGTGTGGAATGGTATCTTTAGCAGCTGCTTTGATTTGCTCTTCAGAGGCATCAACGACATTTGGCGTGTATTTTTTCAGAAGCAGACCGTAGCCTAAGTCTTTTTGGCTCTCTTCAAAAGCTATTTTCAGTTCTGGAGACTGATCACCAGCACGTAATTTTTCCAGTTGCGAATAGGCCACCATACCATTACGGATACGCGCTTCGTGCTGAACCAGCAGGTCTTTAATACCCGTGACTTGTTCAGTCGTAGAACGTGTAGCGATCAGACCCATCACATAAGGAATTTTCACTGCATAATCTGTAGTCATGGTTTCCTTATTCGGAATACCGAACAAAGTAAAAGGTGCAGGTGCAGGGTGGGTATCCCATTCAGCTTCAATCGCTGCCAGTTTGGTTTTCTGTACATCACCCAGCTCATAACCTGATTCATCACCCAGTAAAATTACTGAAAGTGTGGAAGCAAGCCCGAAGATGGCTGCAATGGCAAAAGAACGGCGTGCAAAAGGCAGGTCACGTTTTTTCAGCATGTAGTAACTTGAAATAGCCAGTACGAAGATGGCACCTGTGACATAACCGGCAGATACTGTATGCACAAATTTAACCTGAGCGACCGGGTTAAAGATCAATGCAGCAAAGTCCACCATTTCCATACGCATGGTTTCATAGTTAAATGCCGAACCGACCGGGTTTTGCATCCAGCCATTGGCGACCAGAATCCAGAGTGCGGACATGTTCGAACCCAAAGCGACTAGCCAGGTGACTGCCAGATGTTGCACTTTGGACAGACGATCCCAACCAAAGAAGAACAAGCCAATAAATGTCGATTCAAGGAAGAAGGCCATCAAACCTTCAATCGCCAGCGGTGCACCGAAAATATCACCGACATAATGCGAGTAATATGCCCAGTTGGTTCCGAACTGGAACTCCATGGTCAGGCCTGTGGTTACCCCTAAGGCAAAGTTAATACCAAACAGTTTTCCCCAGAACTTGGTCATGTCTTTATAGATTTCTTTGCCGGAAATCACATAGGTGGTTTCCATAATGGCAAGCAGAAAAGCCAGGCCTAAAGTGAGTGGAACAAAAATAAAGTGATACATCGCGGTCATGGCGAACTGGAACCGCGAGAGATCGACCACGCTTTCAGAAATCATCAACGTGTCTCCTGGATTTGGGAAGGATTGCCGGCGATACGCTCGGCGACTTGGTTATCAAAATTTTTAGGAATCGTAGGCGCATCAAACCAGATGTTTTTAATTACCATCAGTAAAATAACCTTGATAATTAAAATGGCGGTTATTTCTCTAACCACTCTCTGGTTTAGATTTTTGGGAACTAAGCTCATTCGACTAAGCCTGTTATATGACTTGTTGTATATTATTAATCTATTGTAACTAAAAAATAAATAGACGATACAGTTTAAATAAATATATATTTATAAGTATTTGGAAATAATAAATATATATTTATATAAGTTAAAATTTATTCTAAATATTTTTTATTATTTTATGTAATTCTATCGGTTTTTAAATCCGACTAAAATGCTTATATTTATATATTTTAATGTAGATCATTTTAGTTGGATTAATATTTTTTAATCTGATTAAAATGCTTGGTTTTAAAATAAAGAATAAAATTAATCAAACTAAACTGGTTGGTTTTATGAGGGTTGAATATCAGTGACACAATCTTTCTCACTATATTTATATTGATAAAAAACACACCAAAAAAAGAACATGCTGGAGGCATGTTCTTTTTAAGCTTTGTGAGGGAGACTGGACTTAGAAGTCGTAACGCATGCCTAGAGAAAGACCTAGGCTGTCTTCACCGCGTGCGCCACCTACAGCATTGGTACGACCTTGTGCCCAAGGGGTAAGGTTTGAGTTTTCATCATTTAGTACAGTTGCTATGTTGCCATAAATGCGGACTGTTGGATCTAAACGGTGTTCAAGTCCGATTGCCAGTAAAGTTGCATTTGCATCATCGGCATCGACATCGCGGTGGAATACTTCACCACGGAATGAGGTTTTTGGTGCAAATTTATATTCACCGGCTACACCAAATACTTGTGCATCTGGGTTTGCTTCAGAATTATCGTGTTGAAGGAATTGATATAAACCGCCCAGGTTGAATTCAGGTGTGATTTTGTAAGCACCTGCGATACGGAAACCATCACGTTCGCCACGGGCAGCTTCTTCTTCATAGTGTTCATAGGCAGCAGCGAAATCAACTTTACCTTCTTTATAGGTTAAAGCGAGGTCGTAAGCTTTATCTTTGTCTTTAGCGCCATCTTTAGTGGCATCCGGGCTATTTGTTTCATGTAGTGACATCGCACCTAATACGTTGAAACCACCACCAAATTTTGGTGATTTATATTCAATGGTATTGGCATTACGTTCATCAAAACGCAGGTTGCCTACACGCGTAACGTTACGAACGTCACCGACCATATCACCAAAGAAGTTGACCGGGCCACGTGCTACTTTGAATGGGCTGTCAAAACGGCCGATACGCGCTTGACCAAAATCACCTTTTAAACCAACAAAAGTATCGCGAGTTGCAAATTCAACATCATCATTTGCAGAACCACTTGCAAAGTTAATTTCCTGTTCGATTTGACCAAATACAGTCATACCATTTTCTAGTTTTTGTTCAGCTTTAAAGCCTAGGCGTGAAGAGTTTGAAGAAAGACCTACTTCGTTATAATCCTGGCCATCATCCAGATAATCTAAAGAAACGTGTGCACGACCATACACTTTAACATCAGCAGCAGCTGCCATCACTGGTGTTAAAATTGTTGCCCCGATTGCTAATGCAGATAACGTTTTTTTCATGTGTTGCTCCAATAAAGACTTTTTTATTCATCGTCTTAAAAACAAGTTTCAGTATTGTTTTGAAACATCTACTGCTCTATTGGTGCCAAGTATTCATTACAAATAAGTCAATATGATTAAGGAAATATTTCAGAAATATTAAAGACAATCATTGTCTTATTTTTTATAGGATTATGAGTGGGGTAAGCAGGATTGATGCAAATACAGCTAAGCTCGGTGTTTGCTGCAAAACTTAAAAATAGGCTAGGTGACTTTTACTGATAACCTGAGTTCGACGAAATCTGCTTAGCCTTTTAGCATATTTTGGAAAGTTGGCTTATTGGGATTCAAACAATAAGCCACTACAGCAGCC
>NZ_JAMXXK010000089.1 GCF_024129735.1 Acinetobacter lwoffii
TTTAATTTACTTGCTGGCATATACAATTTAGATTGGGTGAAAGATAAACAATTAAATTGATTGAAAAATGATTTATGAAGGAAGTCTATTGATTTGTATTTTCTAAAGCAGTTTCGATGGATTGAATTTCTTGTTCGGAAGTTATTGGAATGATTTCGTCATTTATAATTCGGTAAGCACTATTTTCACGCTCTAGCATATTGTTGATATTAGTTATAAATGAATCTTTATTACTTACTCTTTGATAGGGGTAGTGCTCAATTGTTTCTTCAATCAAGCTATAAATTTCGTGCCATGCACAATTAAAAAAGTAATCTCTAATTATTTTTAAAGAATCAGATGTCCATTGAGGGATGGTATCTGTAGGGTTTTTAAAAAGATTAAGCCAATAAGATTCTACTAACGAGTATATATTTGAATTACGGGTAAAAGAGCTTTGATTATGTCCATGTTCAATCCGATTCCAAATATAGCTATGAAAAACACTCCACAAACCATTTTTTAAAGCATCATCTATACTTTCTTTTTGAATAATGTCACGTACGGGCTTATAACCATATCTTTCAGAAAATCGCATTTTGTTCCCCCTCAAACAAATTTAAGAATAGATTTATTTTTTTAATCCACCCTAACCCTCCTTTGCGAAAGGAGGGAATGCCTCCTCTTTATCAAAGAGGAGGCTAGGAGGAGATTTTTATTTCAACAACGGTTTCAAAAATTTACCCGTATGAGAAGCTTTGACTTTCACGACCTGTTCAGGCGTTCCTTCCGCGACAATCATACCGCCACCCGAACCACCTTCAGGGCCTAAGTCCACCACCCAGTCGGCAGTTTTAATTACGTCCAGATTATGTTCAATCACCACGATGGTATTACCCTTGTCACGGAGCTGATGCAGGATATCCAGCAGTTTGGCAATATCATGAAAATGCAGACCTGTGGTCGGTTCATCTAGAATATACAGGGTTTGACCGGTATCGCGTTTGGCCAGTTCACGCGCCAGTTTGACACGCTGTGCTTCACCACCAGAAAGAGTGGTCGCAGACTGACCCAGACGGATATAACCCAGACCCACCTGATGCAATGTTTCCAGACGACGGTGAATCACCGGAATGGCATCAAAGAAATGCATCGCATCTTCAACGGTCATCTGCAAGACATCGGAAATATTCTTGCCCTTGTAGTTCACTTCCAGCGTTTCACGATTATAGCGTTTGCCATGACAGGCATCACATGGCACATACATATCCGGCAGGAAGTGCATCGCCACCTTGATCATGCCGTCACCTTCACAGGCTTCACAGCGGCCACCTTTCACGTTAAACGAGAAACGACCGGCAGCATAACCGCGTGCCTTGGCTTCCTGAGTTTGGGAAAACAGCTCACGAATCGGGGTAAATAGACCGGTATAAGTCGCCGGATTAGAACGTGGGGTTCGTCCAATCGGGCTCTGGTCAATATCCACGACTTTGTCGAGGAACTGCAAACCATCAATCGATTCAAATTTTTCCGACGTCAGGGTGGTGGCACCATTCAATTGGGTCGCTGCTAATGGCAATAAAGTCCGGTTAATCAAGGTCGATTTACCTGAACCGGACACCCCGGTGACACAGGTCATAATGCCCAACGGAATGGTCAGATCGACTTTTTTCAGGTTATGCCCGGATGCCCCCATCAGCTTGATCTGTTCCTCAGGCTTAGGCGGTTGAATCCGTTTTTTCGGGACTTCAATTTTTAACTTGCCAGATAAATATTTTCCGGTCAGCGAGTCAGGATTGGCCAGAATTTCATCATAAGTCCCTTCGGCAATCACATGCCCGCCATGTACACCGGCACCCGGACCGATATCAATAATATGATCGGCGGCACGAATCGCATCTTCATCATGCTCGACCACCAAGACGGTATTGCCCAGATCACGCAGACGGATCAAGGTCTGTAACAGACGGTCGTTATCACGCTGATGCAGACCAATTGATGGCTCATCCAGCACATACATGACGCCCATCAAGCCAGCACCGATCTGTGAGGCCAGACGAATTCGCTGCGCTTCACCACCAGACAAAGTTTCGGCAGAACGCGACAGGCTGAGATAATTCAGGCCGACCGAAACCAGAAAGTGCAGACGTTCACGGATTTCCTTGAAAATCTTGTCGGCGATTTCACCCCGTGCACCTTCCAAATGAATACCCTGATAATAGCTTTCAGCATCGCCGATCGACATGCGGGTAATGTCAGCAATGGTCTTGTCCAGAATTTTCACATTACGCGAAATTTCATTCAGACGTGAACCATCACAGGCATCACAGGCAGCATTGGATAAATACTGCGCCAGATCATCACGCACATAATTACTTTCAGTTTCACGATAACGGCGTTCCAGATGCGGCAAAATCCCTTCAAAAGGAATGACCCGATTATGACGTCGGCCACGTTCATCGATATAACTTAGATCAATTTTTTCTTTGCCAGTGCCGTACAGAAATTTTTTCTTGGTGTCAGCATCCAGTTCATTCCATGGAGTTTCCAGAGAAAAACCAAAATGCTCGGCGACTTTCTGGATCATGCTGTAATAGTAAGGACGCTGACGGTCCCAGCCACGAATCGCGCCTTGACTGACACTGACTTCAGGATTGGGAATCAGTTTGTCGGCACTGAAATGGCTGCGGGTCCCCAGACCATCACAGACCGGACAGGCGCCAAAAGGGTTGTTGAACGAAAATAAACGCGGTTCCAGTTCAGCCACCGCGCGGTCACATTGCGGGCAGGAGTGCTTGGCTGAAAATACGCGATCGTTATGCTCGCCCTTCATCCAGGATAAAATCGCAATATCACCACCAAGACGCAGCGCCGTTTCAAAACTTTCGGCAATACGGTTGCCCAGATCATCACGCACTTTAAAACGATCGACTACCACTTCAATGGTATGTTTTTTCTTTTTGTCCAGTTCTGGTGGCGGATCAATTTCCATGATCTCGCCATCGACGCGGGCGCGGACGAAACCCTGGCTTTGTAGCTGTTCAAACAGCGCCGTATATTCACCTTTACGTTCACGCACCACCGGTGCTAATAGTAAAAGAGCAGTGCCTTCTTCTAATGCTTTGACTGCATCGACCATTTCAGTAACCGTTTGTGCCACCATCGGCAGATCATGTTCAGGACAGAACGGTGTACCGACACGCGCATACAGCAGGCGTAAATAGTCATAAATTTCGGTAATGGTACCCACGGTCGAACGCGGGTTATGACTGGTAGATTTCTGTTCGATGGCAATCGCTGGACTCAAGCCTTCAATAGAATCCACTTCCGGTTTTTCCATCTGGGAGAGGAACTGGCGGGCATAGGCAGACAGCGATTCCACATAACGGCGCTGACCTTCGGCATATAAGGTATCAAAGGCAAGCGAGGACTTTCCTGAACCAGACAGTCCCGTAATCACCACAAACTTGTCGCGTGGTATATCAAGGTTCACATTTTTCAGGTTATGGGTACGTGCGCCTCGAATACGGATGTGGCTTTGGCTCATGCAAGGATCCTAGAATATTCATCAAAAACCCTTATATGATACCGGATGAAAAATGTTCAAGTGCAAATAAAAGTATTTTAAACGTCAAGTTATGTCGGTGATTGGTCAATTCATCACAACATTAAGAAACACAACAGCAGATCATTTAAATATTCACAATGATCATGTACAAGGCCAATACCTAATAAGCCATTGCATAATGGCGTTCAAAGATAGACTCGATCTCTTCAAAGCAGCGTTCACGTGACACATCATGATGCAGACGTGCATAAAAATTGACTTCATTTTCCAGAATGTGCAGAAAGTCCTCATAGTCTTTTTGGAAAAAATCCAGGTCGAGCAAATCGTTACGTCGCGCCTGATGACAGCGATACTTTTCAATAAATTTCAGCAGATGTTTCTGGATATGCGTGTTGGTATGGTAAATCAGATAAGTCGCTGCCGAGCTACAATCTGGACAGCCTTGTTCCAAATAGATTTCTTCATTATTGAGCCAGCAACATTGCAGGGTAAAAAATGCCCGAATCGCTTCGGTGCCTAAAGTGTGCATATCATCTGCCTCTTTCCGGGATTGATTTTATTAATTGATAATTATTCTCAATTATTGTTCGGCAATTTGGGGCTTATAGCTAGGTCTAGCGTACCGGCCAGTTCTATCCTTGTTTTTTTCAGACTAAGCCGTTTTTATGATCGGTTTATGACAGTAGAAATTTTGGTGGTGTTTCAAAAAGTATGCTGACATTAAATGAAGCCATTATTGATGTAAAAAAAGGTTAAGTCGAAAGCTTTAAAATGGTTTTC
>NZ_JAMXXK010000090.1 GCF_024129735.1 Acinetobacter lwoffii
GTGAAGGCGGTTTCGGTGATCGTCCACAACGTTCGTTTGATGACCGTCCAAAGCGTGACTTCGGTGATCGTCCAGCTCCACGTCGTGAAGGTGGTTTTGGTGACCGTCCTCGCTCTAATGATGACAACCGTGGCAACCGTGTAGACTACAAACCAGCTCGTGAAGGTGGTTATGGTGATCGTCCAAAACGTGATTTTGGTGATCGTCCAGCTCCACGTCGTGAAGGTGGTTTCGGTGATCGTCCAGCGCGTTCATTCGGTGATGACCGTCCAAAGCGTGATTTCGGTGATCGTCCAGTACGTCGCAACTTTGATGACAAGCCACGTGGTGAACGTTCGTTCGGTGGTGAAGATCGTCCACGTCGTAAATTTAACGACTAATTCAGTCGCTAGATGAAGATAAAAAACCGGTAGAAATACCGGTTTTTTTTATGCATTGAGTTTTTTGCTTTTTAACGTAAAATGTCTACTAAATCATGTTTTGTCAGGGTTATGATAATTATTAATATGAAAAGCTTAACTCTTCGATCTCAATTGATAGAGGTGTATATGCCATATATCGCATTGACTTTGATTTTATGGAATATTATCTATTATTTATACAGTCTTTTTAATTAATCAATGTACCTGCTTCAAGCTTAAGTGCATATTTTTATTACAAAAAATACGAAATAATCCATTGTTGTCATTTTTTATGATATTAAACCACCTTTTTCAACTGCTAACATTTTGAACTTCGTTCCTTTATAGTATGCATGCTGAAAAAATGCAGGAATAAACTCAGCTATGAAAAATCAAACAGCGCGAGATACTCAATCTCTGATTGAAGTCAAGAATCTGAGCTTCAAGCGGGGTGAGCGCGTGATTTATGACGACGTGAGTTTAAATATTCGTCGTGGGCAGATTACCGCCATTATGGGGCCATCCGGTACTGGTAAAACCACCTTATTAAGATTGATTGGTGGGCAGCTGGTTCCTGAGCACGGTCAGGTTTTATTGGACGGCAAAGATATTGCCACGATGTCACGTTCCGAACTTTTTTCAGCACGTGCACGGATGGGTATGTTGTTTCAGAGCGGTGCTTTGTTTACCGATATGAGCGTGTATGAAAATGTCGCATTTCCGATTCGGGCACATACCAAATTGCCGGAACATCTGATTAAGGAAATCGTGGCACTGAAGCTGGAATCAGTCGGTTTACGTGGTGCAGAACAGATGATGCCATCTGAACTATCCGGTGGTATGAACCGACGCGTGGCTTTGGCCCGTGCGATTGCGCTAGATCCTGAGCTGATCATGTACGATGAACCGTTTGCCGGACAAGATCCGATTGTGATGGGCGTTTTGACTCGTCTGATCCGTTCATTACGTGAAGCACTAGACTTGACCACGATTATTGTCTCGCATGATGTTGCAGAAACTTTATCGATTGCGGACTACATTTATGTGGTGGCAGAAGGCAAAATTCAGGGCAAGGGCACACCAGCAGAGCTGAAAGCGCATCCGTCTGCTTTTGTACAGCAATTCCTGACCGGTTCGGTAGAAGGTCCGGTGGATTATCAGTTTAGTCATCAAGCTTATTTAAGTGATGAGGTTCGTTCATGAATGCAATTGCCGCATTAGGTAGACGCGTTATTGAACGTGTACAGGGGATTGGGGTCGCGACCCTGATGCTGTTGCAGATTTTATTTTCCATGCCGACCTGGCTTGGAGTAAAGCTGTTTGTTTATCAGATGTATCGGGTTGGGGTATTGTCCCTGCTGATTATTGTGGTTTCTGGCCTGTTTATTGGAGCCGTGCTTGGTTTGCAGATGTTCAGCATCTTGTCGACCTTTGGTAGTGAGTCGATGCTAGGAACAGCAGTCGCGCTGACCTTGCTGCGTGAACTGGCACCTGTGGTCGCTGCTTTGCTGTTTGCGGGACGTGCCGGTTCAGCCTTGACTGCTGAAATTGGTCTGATGAAAGCCACTGAACAATTGTCCAGTATGGAAATGATCGGTGTCGATCCATTGAAGCGGGTGATTTCTCCACGTCTTTGGGCAGGGATTTTTAGCTTGCCAATGCTTTCCGTCATCTTTGCTGCAGTTGGCATTATGGGCGGCAAAATGGTCGGGGTGGATTTCCTGGGAGCCGATGAAGGCGCTTATTGGAGCGGCATGGAAAGCAGCGTGCAATTCTATAAAGATGTCTTAAATGGCACCATTATTAAAAGTTTTGTATTCGCATTAATTTGTACCTGGATTGCGGTGTATCAAGGCTATGCCTGTGTCCCGACATCGGAAGGTATTGCAACTTCTACAACGCGTACAGTCGTGTATTCTTCGCTGTGCGTTTTAGGCTTTGACTTTGTGTTGACTGCGGTCATGTTCGGAGGTGTTTAATGAAATCACGTACTAGTGAGCTGGCCGTTGGTGTTTTTGTTATTTTGTTTGGTATTGCCTTATTTTTCCTAGCAATGCGTGTCAGTGGTCTGGTCGGACACAATATTTCCGACAGCTATAAAATGACAGCGACTTTTGAAAATGTAAATGGGATCAAGCCACGTGCCAAAGTGGCATTAAGTGGTGTGAAAGTGGGGCAGGTGGATGACATTACCCTGGACCCTGTAACTCGTCTGGCGACCGTGCATATGACTCTGGATGGCTCATTGACCTCGTTTAATGCTGAACAGTTAAAGCAGGTTCAGCAGGAAGCACTGGAAGAGTTACGTTATAGTTCGGACTATACTGCTGCTACCCCTGCGCAACAAAAAGACATGGAAAAACAACTGTTAGCTAACATGAAATCCATCACCAATATTGATGAGGATGCTTATATTATGGTAGCGACCAATGGGTTATTGGGTGAAAAATACCTGAAAATTATTCCAGGTGGTGGTCTGAACTATTTGAAACGCGGTGATCAGATTGCCAATACCCAAGGCACCATGGAAATTGAAGATTTAGTGACGAAGTTCATTACTGGCGGTGCCGGTAAATCGTCGGATAGTCAAGAAACTGCCCCAGAACAGGCGACAGTTTCAGAATCGACTGATGCAGAACCTGCATTTGTTGAATAATAGATTGAGGAGATTTCAGTGAAGACTTTAGTAAAACAAACGCTTGCAGCAAGCATTCTTTCAACAATGGTTGCTGGTACAGTGTTTGCTGCACCGTCTGAAGCGCCACCTGCTTTTATTAAAAAAGTGGCAGATGGTTTGATTGAGCGCCTCAAAGCTGATAACGCAAAATTGCAGAACAATCCAGCGCTGGTCAAAGCGATTGTCCGCCAGAATCTGGATCCATACATTGATTCACAGTCTTTCACGCGTATTGTGATGGGGACTTATGCGACGAACCAGTATAGTACTGCTGCACAACGCGCCCAGTTTGAAAAGAATTTCCGTGAAACGCTCATTGAAAATTATGGTTCTGCATTTTCCAAGTTCAGCAATCAGACCTATAGCGTGCGTCCATACAAGGCCAGCAATAGCAAAAACCCTGTTGTAACCATCGACTTTAATAATAAGGGCGAGAAAATTCCCGTGGCGTTCCAGCTGGTGGACAAAGGTTCACAATGGAAAATCCGCAACATCAACGTATCGGGTATCGATCTAGGTTTGCAATTCCGTAACCAGTTTGCTGCGACAGTAAAACGTAATGGCGGTAACATAGATAAAGCCATTGCTAACTTCAAACCGGATGCAGAAGCTGCAATCGACAAGAAATAATCAGACAGGTGAGCCGTGATTACATTCAAGGATCAGGAATTACAGGTTTCAGGCAAAATTGACTATGACAATGCGCAGGACTATTACTTAGATGGCTTGCGGCTAATCCAGTCAAAGAACCAGTTTCCGCTTGTGGTTAATCTAGCTGGGCTTGAAAGTGGTAGTACTTTGGCTTTGGCAGTATTGGTGCGCTGGTTGCGCCAGACGCCTCAAGCGCAAGGACTACAGTTTAAAGCTGTCCCTGCTAAAATGATGAATATCATTCAGGCCTGTCATTTACAGGATGATTTACAGATCATTCAGTAAATAAAAAAAGCACCGAAAGGTGCTTTTTTTTTTATTGTTGACACATTTTAAAAGTAAAGTCCTTCCTTTATCAAAAGGACGTTAGGAAGGATTAAAATATGACCTCACCCTAACCCTCTCCTAAAAGGCATAGGTATCTACACAATTCCTGAACTTTGCGTTAAATTGAAGAGCATGCTCTTCAATTTAACATCTCTGGCCTGGATCAGCGTCTTG
>NZ_JAMXXK010000091.1 GCF_024129735.1 Acinetobacter lwoffii
TAGGCCACCTGACCTAACGGGTTAATCTTATCATAGTACATTGCTTCAAACTCAAAAGGCGATACATAACCCAGTGCACTGTGTACACGCTCTTTATTGAACCAATCTACCCAATTTAGTGTCGCAAGTTGTACATCTGCTAAACCTTGCCAATCTGCTTTTAAATATTCAATCACCTCGGTTTTGTATAAGCCATTCACCGTTTCAGCCAAAGCATTATCGTATGAATCACCAGTTGTACCGACTGATGCTCGTAAATTTGCTGCTTCTAAACGATTGGTATAGCGAATGGAAAGATATTACACACCTCTGTCGGAATGATGAATCACATTCTTTGGCATGCCTCGATCATGCAATGCTTGCTCCAATGCATCGAGCACCATATCTGTATTCATTCGTGTAGATACTTTCCAGCCAACAATTGCTCGTGAGAACACATCAATAATAAAGGCGGTATAGACCCAGCCTGAATTTGTTTGAATATAGGTAAAGTCAGCAACCCACAAGTGATTAGGCTGATCAGCTCTAAAATTCCGTTTCACCAAGTCAGGTGCTCGTTTTTGGTCATCTCGGCTACGGGTGGTTTGTTTGTTCTTACCTCGCCAAACACCTTGTATATCTAGCTTCTGCATCAATCGAGCAACTGTACAGCGTGCAATAATATAGCCTTCACGTTTCAGTTTTTGCCAGACTTTACGTACACCATACCGACCTGAACTTTCCTTCCAAATTCGTTTAATCTCCTCAGCATGATGCAAGTCATGTAAATCTCGCTTTGCTCGATGTTCTGGATTTTCGCAGAGATCTAGAGTCCGGTAATAGGTTGAAGGTGCGATCGGTAAAATTCTACAAATCGCATCAACACCATATAAGTCTTTATTGTTATGGATGAAATCCACCATTATTTGTGTGGGCGGTCGAGCTCCGCCTGGGCGAAAAAAGCGGCTGCTTTACGTAGAATCTCATTGGCGCGTTGCAGTTCTTTATTTTCGCGTTTGAGTTGTTTGATACGTTCTTGGTCTGAAAGCTGCTGTACTTTAACTGGATTTTGTTTATCTAAATATTTTTGATACCAAACACGTAGTGTTTCAGGAGTACAACCAATCTTGGGAGCAATTGCTGTGATCGCAGCCCAATTCGATGGATAATCTTTTTCAGATTCAATCAATAATTGAACCGCTCTTTCTCTGATTTCAGGGGTATATTTTAATTTTGTCATCGGAATAGTCTCTCAGAATATTGAGTCTCCGACAAACCCGGTACGGTTCATAACGTTGTCCCTTTCTTCTAAACTCAGATAAAAGTCTAAATATTACCCACATGAAATAACAATACAATACGATGTCATAAAAATGTCATGAAGCAGTCACAGAATACTTAATTGAATAAAATTAAATTCTTAGCCTTCTTGCAGAATTAATCATTTTTTATTTACGAAGAATTAATTAACCTCTTTCAAAGGCTTTAAAAGAATTTTTATTAGCTTCCTTCAGCGCTGCAATCTAACTTTATAAGAGCCATAAATGACTGCTTTAAATGTGCCTTCAAATTCTTCCATACATACATTAAAAACTTATATTAATCGGGACCTTTCCTTACTTGAATTTCATAAGCGAGTATTGGCACAGGCGAAAGATACTGAATATCCTTTACTTGAACGACTCAATTTTTTAATTATTTTTTCAAGTAATCTGGATGAATTTTTTCAAATACGAGTTGCCAGTTTAATGCAACAAATTGAACTTTCAGATCATGCTAGAACTCATCCAGATGACTTACTACTCTCAGATATAGTCACCACCATTTCCAAACTTGCACACGAAGCTGTCGAAGAACAGTATAAAATTCTTAATTATAATCTCTTACCACAACTGCAAGGACATGGCGTTCATTTCATTCAGTATGGTGACATCCTTGAAAAACATAAAGAATGGATTAAAAATTATTTTCATCATGAAGTTCAACCTGTGGTCACGCCTATCAGTCTAGACCCCGCACACCCTTTTCCTCGTTTAGCCAATAAAAGCTTAAATTTTATTGTCACTTTGGAAGGCAACGATGCCTTTGGACGAAAAATTAATTTAGCGATTGTTCCAGCACCACGATCATTACCTAGATTAGTGAAGTTACCTAAAAATATTTCTGGTGAGGATGAACACTACATTCTACTTTCAGCCATTATTCAGCAACATCTTCATGAATTATTTCCAGGGGTGACCACCACTGGATGTTATCAATTTCGGGTCACACGTAATGCAGATTTAAGTATCTCAGAAGATGTTGAAGACTTAGCAATTGCCTTAAAAGATGAACTATCCTCACGACGCTTTGGTCGGGCTGTAAGACTTGAGGTGACTAAAAATTGCCCTGAAAATATTATTGATTATTTACTTGGACAATTTGATCTTAAGCAAGAGCAACTCTATCGTATTGATGGCCCGCTTAATCTGGCGCGCTTTATATCGAACTTTAATTTGCCTGAGTTACGTTTTCCTTCCCATGTACAAAAATTACCGAAAGTGTTGTATGGGAAAAAATCCATATTTGAGGTATTAAAAACCGAAGATGTTTTATTACATCACCCTTTTCACTCTTTTGCTCCGGTCATTAAGCTACTGAAAGAGGCAGCCCGTGATCCACATGTGTTAGCCATAAAACAAACCCTTTATCGTAGTGGTGTAGATTCTGAAATTGTGCAAGTCCTTGCTGAAGCAGCACGAAATGGTAAGGAAGTCACAGCAGTGATTGAATTACGTGCTCGCTTTGATGAGGAGTCAAATATCGAAGTTGCCAATCTATTACAAGAAGCTGGGGCGGTTGTTGTATATGGGATCGTTGGTTATAAAACCCACGCCAAAATGATTCTGATCGTGCGTCGTGAAGTAGACAAGATTAAACGTTATGTTCATTTAGGCACAGGTAACTATCATGCAATGAATGCCAAAATCTATACTGATTATGGACTACTGACCAGTGATGCTGATATTTGTGAAGATGTCCATAAAGTCTTCCAGGAGCTCACAGGCATGGGGAAAATGGTCAAATTGAAAAAACTTTTTCATGCACCATTTACTCTGCATTCTCAATTGATTGAACTCATTGAAAATGAAACTGAAAATAGCAAAGCGGGCAAAAAAGCGCAGATTATTATTAAAGTCAACGCCTTAACTGAATCTCAACTAATTGATGCTCTGTATAGAGCGTCTCAAGCGGGCGTTCAAATCGATTTGATTATCCGTTCAATTTGCTGCTTACGCCCACAAGTGAAAGGACTTTCTGAAAATATTCGAGTCCGCTCAATTGTGGGACGTTTTTTAGAACATACCCGAGTTTATTATTTTTACCATCAGGGTGAAAGTAAACTTTTTTGCGCCAGTGCAGATTGGATGGGGCGTAATTTATTCTCTCGCATCGAGACCTGTTTCCCAATCGAAGATAAAAAACTTCGTAAACAAATTCTGGAAGAGGGCTTAATGAATTATCTTCAAGATAATCGGCGTGCATGGGAATTACAAGCCGATGGTACCTGGATACAATGTCAGGCTGGCAATGGACAGGCAGTCCATATTGCCCAGCAACAATTAATGAATCAAATTATTTAACGAAAAATTTCAAGTCATTGTATAAATGACAATCATTTGCAATGATTTAAACTTATTTTAACTAAACTGTAACAATACAACCCTAAAGTAAAAATCAAGTGGGAATGAGTCAATTACATGAATGATATCAGTGTTAAAAAGATCAACAAATTAATTGAACAGTTCGAAGAAGAAGGCAATAAAACACAAGCGCTTGAAATAGGTTATAAAACATATGCCATGCTTATGTCTGATCAGAAATTTGCTGATAAAGTGACAAAATCAGCAGAAAATTCTGAAGAGCGACTTTATAAATCGATAAAAATAAAACTTATTCCTGAGAAACATCAGGCGGATTCAAGCGGCAAGTGCAACAGTATAAAAACCAGCCATAACATCACTGGGCGTATACCATCCCAGTGTCTTTCTGGGGCGATTAT
>NZ_JAMXXK010000092.1 GCF_024129735.1 Acinetobacter lwoffii
TGGCATTAGCTATCGTGAACTGCAGGAAATGCTGGCCGAACGGGGTGTGAATGTTGATCACACGACTATTTACCGTTGGGTTCAACGTTATACGAATCTAAAAATGGGAGCCTATAGCTCCCATTTTTATTGTTAAACGTTGAATCCTATATGTTTTCCTGTTGGAAGCTCTAC
This sequence comes from Acinetobacter lwoffii, assembly GCF_024129735.1. GTDB lineage: Bacteria > Pseudomonadota > Gammaproteobacteria > Pseudomonadales > Moraxellaceae > Acinetobacter > Acinetobacter lwoffii_H. The sequence continues at coordinate 175 of NZ_JAMXXK010000092.1, forward strand.
ATCAATACGGAGCTTCCCACCCATTGCCTCAACATACTTTTTCATGGTTGAAATCTTAAGATCATTGCCACGATTTTCTATTGCTGAAAGCGATGGCTGTTTTATTCCCAAAGTTTCAGCAAGCTCTTTTTGAGAAATTTCGAGTTCTTCACGAATAAGATGAAGCTGATTTTCTAGCAGTAATTCATCTGCCATTTTTTGAATACGGGCTTGGCTCTCTGGAGAGCGGCTAGCTAACAATTCTTGCAGAGTCTTAGCCATTAGATTTATCTCCTAGGGTGGTGAGATGAAGTTGGTATTGTTCATCTGCAATATCCAGCATGTCTTTATAAAAACGCTTTTTACCGCCTTTATCAGCAATACATAGAACAATAGCCTGTCGTAAGGGATCAAATGCGAAAAAAGCTCTTAAGGGTCTACCGCGATGTTGAACACGCAGTTCTTTCATATTGGTAAATTTAGACTCATACACAGTATCTACTAAAGGACGGCCTAAACTCGGTCCCTGCTGCTGTAGAACAACCAGGGCAGCTAGGACCTTCTCTTGTGTCGATTCATCTTGCTGTTCAAGCCACTGATTAAATAGATCTGTCGTAATGACTGTCCACATACCACAACCAAAATATAGATTATAGTCTATATTTTAGGGGCATTATGTTTGTTTTGCAAATGAGAAAGGATAGGCAATAAAAAAGCCCGACATCCTGTCGGGCTTTTCCATATTTGGCGCTTAGATCTGACTCCTGTCTGATCTCACGTTCCTTGTTGTTCATCTTATTCTTTTTATCTGGAGCATCCTGCTCTCTATGTCTTCATGATAGGAAATTTCCAGTATTGCGGATAGCAGCAAAGGGCCGAGATTGGTATGAGCCAGGGCTTACAAAATAGCCTAAATTTTATCCACAAAAAATGTGGATAATTTTGGACATTGAGGCATTGATAAAATTTGAAAAACCTCAAAACTGACTATTTTTTAGTCAAATTTATTGGTAAGAAGTATCAAAACCGCTCATAAAAAAGCCGACTTGTTTCAAAATCGGCTTTTTGGTCATTTTTGGATTTTTCTGTTTTCATTAAGTGCTTGATATTTATATTAATATACAATTGTACTTCGTATAATCGCCATTATGTTAAATGGAAGGAAGCAAAATAAGTTAACATTTTGCTTCCGGCCACATTAAGCTAGAGTTTTATTTAAATAAAGCTATTTAGTAATCATTAAATTAATTAAAATCTAAATCTAACACCAGCTCCATATAACCAACCTTTCTCAGAGTTTGATTCTATTTGCCACGACGTTTCATCATTACCTTTTGAATACTCATAGGCAATGTCGATATACGGCATGATCTTTTTACTGATTTCATAGCGAGTTTCAAACCCTGCGGTTGCACTGCTTAAACCAGTTTTTTTCGCATATTTAGAGTCATCACTAAAGATAGCATCCAACTCTAAATAAGGTTGAATAATCAACTTTTGCGTAATCAGAAAATCACGTTCCGTTTCTAGGCTAAAGCCCGCATAATTGTCTTCTCCCGCATAGAGATAAGCATCAGTTTCAAAGAAATATGGCGCCATACCATGTAAGCCAATCACCGCATCAACATTTTCTTCGGTGTCTTTGCGATGATCATTGAGTTCAACTTTTTCACTACGATAACGTGCACCAATCTGTGCATCCCAAAAGTCTGAAATCATACGGCTATATAAAAGTTTGGCATCATAATGTGCATCATGCGATTCTTCTTTATCGGCATGAATTTTAATAAAAACCTTATTTTCATCTGTGCCAATACGGGTTTCAAACTCTGACTTTAAATCACCTGTGCCATCTTCATTGACAAGCCACTTATTGTCCACTGTCGTAATCGCATAAATTTGCGCACCGTGTTCTGAGCGATGATCATAATGCGAACTCTGCTGAGCATTCGCATCTGGTACATGATGTAAATGATTAACCGTAGATGTTGCCTGATGTTGTGCCTGATTCATTTGGCTATGGTTCATTTGAGAGCGATCCATTTGCATCGGCTGATTTTGACTAGAAGATGTAGCAACTGTCATTTTTTCAGGCGCACTATGATCTTCACCATTATGTGCCAAACTCACTGCACTGACCATCAACAAAGAGCTTGCTAAAACAGTTTTAGAAAAAAGATTAATGGTGCGCATGTTGATCTCCTTTCTGTACTTTTTGATCTTGCTGTTTCTCTGTTGATTTGTGATGCATTGGCTGATGACCTGCATGTTGATGGTTCATCGGTGCTGAATGTGCAGCATGATTCATTTTCCCCATCATCTGCATGTGTTGTGCATGCTCTTGTGGAGAATGCTGTGAATGATCCATCTCAGACATCGCTTGATGATTCATTGATGGTACATTTTTTCCATCAGTCTGAGCAGTTGAATGATGCCCTTCGTGCGCCAAACTTAAGCTTGTTAAACTCAATACCGCAACAGAAAAAAACGCTTTAAATACAAAATTAGTGATGTGCATGTCCAGCTCCTTTTTGCTCAGTTACTTGGTGAGTTTGAGTCGAATTTGTACCTTGAATTGGCGTTGTAGACACTTGTTCATCGCTAACATTTGCCACGATCAACTTGTTCATCATTCCTGCACTCATGTGATACAACAAATGACAATGGATTGCCCATTCGCCCAACTCATCCGCAGTTAATAAAGCAGTCACTGTTTTACCCGGTGGTACAATCAATGTGTGTTTATTCGGCATATCTACCGACTCTTGACCATTCTCCAACTGCATAAACATGCCATGTAAATGCATGGGGTGCGCCATCATACTGTCATTAATAAATTTGATACGGATACGCTCGCCATACTTCACTTTTAATGGCTCAGCATCGCTGAATTTTTTACCGTTAATCGTCCAAATATAACGCTCCATAGTACCGCCCAAACGCACTACTAATTCACTGCTAGCTTCACGAGTATCTTTTTGCGGTTCTAAAGATTTTAAATCACTATATTGCAAGGCTTTATTGCCCGCAGGTGTAGATGCATTTGCCCAACCATAAACCACTTGATCATTTTCTTGTGGTTTTGCTGTGCCATGCTGTGAATGATCCATTTTCGAGTGATCCATGCCTTGCATATCGCCATGGTTCATTTTTGAATGATCCATTTTCGAGTGATCCATGCCTTGCATATCGCCATGGTTCATTTTTGAATGATCCATTTTCGAGTGATCCATGCCTTGCATA
>NZ_JAMXXK010000093.1 GCF_024129735.1 Acinetobacter lwoffii
ATAATCTTTTTCAGATTCAATCAATAATTGAACCGCTCTTTCTCTGATTTCAGGGGTATATTTTAATTTTGTCATCGGGACACTACGCTTCGCTACGTCTTGCGAAGCAATGCTTCTCATCTCAGAATATTGACTCTCCGACAAACCCGGTACGGTTCACTTCTGATGATTCAGTGAAAAGGGTCATTTATTTAGCAACTTCAAATGCTGCTAAAAAATGGACCATGCCAACTCAAAATTGGCGTTTAGCAATGAATTGGTTTACGATTCAGTTCGATGATCGATTAAAAGATCATTTATAAAAAATGAGACTTACACAAAATAATTTACAGGCTCGTAGAAACATGAAAATACATTCTTTTGGTGAACACAATAACATTACTTTATCTAATAATTGTATTGAAGTTCGAGGTGCACGTGAGCATAACCTTAAGGATGTAGATGTTTCTATCCCAAGAAATGCACTTGTTGTTTTCTCAGGTGTATCGGGTTCAGGAAAATCATCACTTGCTTTTGGAACTATTTTTGCTGAAGCACAAAGAAGATATTTCGAATCTGTTGCACCTTATGCAAGACGCTTAATAGATCAGGCCGGAGTACCAGATGTTGATGCTATTGATGGTCTACCACCAGCAGTAGCATTGCAACAACAACGTGGTGTAAGTAATACCCGTTCTTCTGTTGGAAGTGTAACAACTTTATCAAGTCTCGTGCGAATGATTTATTCGCGTGCTGGTGCATATCCTGCCGATCAGCCAATGTTATATGCCGAGGACTTTTCACCGAACACTCCTCAAGGTGCTTGTCCTACCTGTCATGGTTTAGGTCACATTTATGAAGTTACAGAATCGACAATGGTTCCTGACCCAACACTCAGTATTCGTGAGAGAGCTATCGCATCATGGCCACCTGCTTGGCACGGGCAAAACTTACGCGATATCCTAGTAACCCTAGGGTATGATGTTGATCGACCATGGAAAGATTTACCGCAATCGGATAGAGACTGGATTTTATTTACTCAAGAAACCCCAACAGTTCCTGTCTATGCTGGTTTAAGCCCCGCTGAGACTCAATCTGCACTTAAACGTAAACTAGAACCCAGCTATATGGGCACTTTCACTGGTGCTCGTCGCTATGTCCTTCATACTTTTGCTAATACCCAAAGTACGTTGATGAAAAAACGTGTTTCACGTTTTATGGAAGGAAAAATATGCCCTTCCTGTCATGGTAAACGCCTTAAACCAGAAGCCTTATCTATTACCTTTGCTGGAGTAGATATTGGTGAGTTTATGCAACTTTCTTTGGATAAGTTAACTTGCCTGCTTGAGCCCATTGTTCTAGGCAATTTCGACGCTCATGATGCTGGAGAAAAGACTAATAATAAAGTAACCCAACTTGATAGATCTGAACGAGCAACAACAGGTAGAGCAGTGCATTCTGTATCTCCAGATGTAAGACGTACGTCAGCACTTTCAGATGAAAAGAAAATTGCTGCGCAGCGTTTAGCAAATGGTGTGGTGGGGCGTTTAAATCAATTACGCCAGTTAGGTCTTGGTTATCTAACATTAGATAGAGCCACACCGACTCTTTCAGCGGGAGAGTTACAACGTTTGCGGTTAGCAACACAATTAAGTTCTATGCTATTTGGTGTAGTTTATGTACTGGATGAACCGTCTGCTGGATTACATCCTTCAGATAGTCAGTCATTATATGATTCTCTCGATAAATTAAGAGACGCTGGAAACTCCGTATTTGTTGTAGAGCATGATTTAGAGCTCATGCGTCGTGCTCAATGGTTAGTGGATGTTGGACCAGATGCAGGAGAGCAAGGTGGTAATATTTTATATAGTGGAGTACCTCAGGGTTTAAGTGAGATTTCAGCTTCACGTACTGCAAGTTATTTATTTAATAAAATCCCAGTTACTCAAAGTTATGGACGTACACCCTCTGGTTGGCTTGAACTTAACAATATTTACCGACATAACCTGCATAATATTGATGCTCGTATACCTCTTGGTGTACTTACAGCAGTTACAGGTATTTCAGGTTCAGGTAAATCTAGTCTCGTTTCTCAAGCTTTACCCGAGTTAGTACTTTCATATTTAGGCAATGAATCTGAAACTGAAAACAATAATGAAAATAATCCTTTAAATGAAGGAATGTTGGTTACCGAGGTTACACAGGGTTCTCTGGCTGGTGATGTGGAGGCTATACAGCGTCTGGTACAGGTTGATCAAAAACCAATTGGCCGTACTCCACGTTCTAATCTGGCAACTTATACGGGTTTATTTGATCATGTTAGAAAGTTATTTGCTGGGACTCCTGAAGCTCGCCAAGCTCATTATGATGCTGGACGTTTTTCGTTTAATGTGGCTAAAGGGCGATGTGAAACTTGTGAAGGTGAAGGCTTTGTCAGTGTAGAATTATTGTTTATGCCAAGTGTATATGCCCCTTGTCCGACATGTCATGGTGCTCGATATAATGATGACACTCTGAAAATTCGCTGGAATGGACGTAATATTGCTGAAGTATTAGGAATGACCGTCAATGAAGCACGTGATTTTTTTGATGGAGAGGTCTCGATTGCTCGTTCACTACAATTATTAAAGGAAATTGGCCTTGGTTATTTACGTTTAGGGCAACCAGCGACTGAACTATCTGGTGGAGAAGCGCAACGTATTAAATTGGCGACCGAGCTGCAACGCAATCAGCGTGGAAATACACTGTATATACTTGATGAGCCAACTACAGGTTTGCATCCATCAGATGTAGATCGATTGTTAGTTCAATTGCAGCGATTAGTCGATGCGGGTAATACCGTGGTTATGATTGAGCATGATATGCGTGCCGTTGCACAAGCAGATTGGGTGATTGATGTGGGACCAGGTGCTGGAAATGCTGGTGGGAATATTGTTGTGGCAGGAACACCAAAACAAATAACAGAAAATCAAGATAGCCGTACTGCTCCATATTTAGTTAATGAGTTAGTGAGTCGTGATACTAAACATTGATATTGCGAGTGGGTAGAATAAAACCTTAAATTAAAAGCCTGTAAAATCAATCAGATATTTTTTGTTTTAGGTGGTGTGTGAGCATGAAATCTAAAATTTTTTTCAACTAAGGGCTTTGTTGCACAAACCTATCTGTAAAGGCTTTTTCAGCGATATAATTTTCAAATGAAGAAGCCTACACACAAAATCTACCGCACAACCA
>NZ_JAMXXK010000094.1 GCF_024129735.1 Acinetobacter lwoffii
TAGCGCTATAAGAGTTTACAAGCTGATCTTATAAACCTTACAAAATAAAAAACCAGCGAATCGCTGGTTTTTTATTGCAGACTATTTTAGCTGAATATATATATCATGGCTGAGATTAATAGGTTGTAGGTATACTTTCATGGTAAAAACTTTAATGGACACAATTAGCGATTACTATTTACCAAATATTAAATAAAATAGCCTAAGTATGGTTAAATTAATTCTCTTTATTCAGTCATTAGAGAGAGTCTTTTAGCATTTTTTTATGCTGTTTTACTTGGTTGGCATAACGTTTACCTTGTTTACGCATTTTACGATTATTTTCATAACCTGACGGACCTACATTATAATAGGCAAGCGCTTTCTTCCAGTCACCGGATGATTGATTATATTTAGAAAGAATATATGTACCACATTGGATATTACTGCTTTCATTGTATAAATCACCTGGACAAGTTTGTTGCCAATATCTCGGAATCACTTGCATCAAGCCTACCGCACCTGCTGGCGAAGTTGCTTGGCTACGATAAGTAGATTCCTGACGAATCACAGCCGCCACTAGAAGCGGATCTACACCCTGATTTTGTGCATGTTGAACAATTAAAGGTGAAACACGATTAGCTGTACTGGATGGGGTGGAATAAGCAGTTTGAATGCCTTTAGACAGCTTAGCTGCGCGTTTTTCTACCGAGCCTCCGCCCAAGGATGAACAACCCGCAAAAAGAAAAGTGCTCAATAAAATAGAGGAAAATTTAAAAGATTGAGAATGAAATAGTGAACGTTTAGATTTAATTGGATTGAATAAATGAGAAACAAACAAACTGTGAATTCCATGCCTGAATAAACGTATTTCGATGTTAGGCAGCCTATATACAAGAGTCAAGCTTGCTGCTGATGAAAGCACTTTATTAATGTACAAACTTTATCTATCTACTAAAAAATCTCTAAATTGAAAGGGTCTTTAGCATCCAGATTTCACAGGCATCACTATGTCCGGTATTGCCTTCAGGATAATCAAGATGCTGAAAACCTAATTTTTCATAGAGTTTCACCGCTTGCCAAAGCGCTTTAGTTGTTTCTAGATAGACTGAATTAATCTGATGAGTCTGTGCAAATTCACAGGATAATTCTAAAATTTTCTTGGCAAAACCTTGCTGACGAATTTCAGGTAAAAAGTACATTTTCTGAATTTCTAAAATAGTTGCATCACCTTTTAATGGCGCAATTCCACCACCACCGTAAATTTTATTTTGTTGATCCACAACAACCCAGTAAGCTGATTTCGGTTGCTGATAAACTTGATACAGTTCATCTAGAATAGAATCGCCTACTGCGAAACCAGATTCTGCTGCCAGCCCAAACTCTTGGGAAACACGACGAATAATGCTTGCAATTTGGGCATTATCTTCAGGCTGAATAGGACGAATAGAGTACATATAGAACTGATTTTATTTTGAAAAAACGATGAATTTTTATAACCTTAAATCCTTAAAAAAGCCATCGTTTATTCAATTTAGATAAGTTTAATTCACTATTTGATGAGCAATCACTATTTTAATTCGCTTGATGATTTTCCCAACTCCCGACGGGCAATAATGAGTTGCTGAATTTGCTGGGTGCCTTCAAAGATATCCAAAATCTTGGAATCACGCGCCCATTTTTCCAAAAGTTCAGTTTCGTTATAACCAATGGCTGCTGCCAGTTCGACACATTTTAAGGTGATTTCATTACCGATCCGACCGGCCTTAGCTTTGGCAATAGAGGCTTCACGTGAATTGGGTTTGCGATTATCGGCCATCCAGGCAGCTTTCAGCATCAGTAAGCGTGCTGCTTCCCATTCAGCTTCCATACGATAGATTTGTGCTGCGATATTAGAGCTTTGTAAATACGGTGTGGCATAAGTGGAGTCCAGCTGATCCTTAAAAATCTCCTTGATGCGTTCCAGCGAGGCTTTCGCACAACCAATCGCCATGGCTGCAACCAGCGGGCGAGTATTATCAAAGGTTTCCATCACGCCAGCAAAGCCTTTAGCAACATCGATTTCTGCATGACCGAGCAAGTTTGCTGCAGGTACTCGACAGTTGATAAAGCTAATCGTGGCAGTATCGGATGATTTAATCCCTAATTTATGTTCCAGTCGTTCAACCTTCATTCCTGGAGTACCTTTGGTCACCACAAATGATTTAATTGTCGATCGTCCCAGTTTTTTATCCAAAGTTGCCCAAACGACCACTGCATCAGCACGCTCTCCGGAGGTTACAAAAATCTTCTCACCATTCAGAATATAATCATCACCATCTTTGGTTGCAGTGGTACGAATTGCAGCGGAATCTGAACCGCAACCTGACTCGGTAATCGCCATGGCGGCCCAAGTTTCATGAAAACGGTGCAATTGCTCCTCATTGGCAACAGCTGCAATGGCTGAATTTCCTAATCCTTGGCGTGGCATCGAGAGTAATAAGCCAGTATCGCCATAACACATTTCAATAATGCTTAGGGCGGTAGACATATTGATACCATTTTTATTAGTCGTATCTGCATCGCCACGTTTATTGACTGCTGCACCAGCATTCATGCCTTCACTACCTTGGTTCATGCCATCCACGACTGAAGCGAGCATGTCTAGCTCTATCGGATAAGCGGTGGTGTTTCAAAAAGTATGCTGGCATTAAACGAATCCATTATTGATATAAAAGAACACTAAATCAAAGGCTTTGAAATGATTTTCAAG
>NZ_JAMXXK010000095.1 GCF_024129735.1 Acinetobacter lwoffii
GAATGATCCATTTTCGAGTGATCCATGCCTTGCATATCGCCATGGTTCATTTTTGAATGATCCATTTTCGAGTGATCCATGCCTTGCATATTGCCGTGGTTCATTTTCGAATGATCCATTCCTGCATGATCACCGCCACCATGTCCCATATCTTCCATGGTCAAAAGTGAGCGTGGACGTGGTGCAGGCATATGAATGCCATGTGTCATAGGATTTAATTCATTGTGCAGTGTACCAATCGCATAGCCTGCACGGTCAATTGACTCAGCTTCAATTTGATAATGTCCGCCTTTGGGCTCCACAATCACATCATAAGTTTCAGCTGTGCCAATACGAAACTCATCCACAGCAACAGGTTTTACAGGCTGACCATCAGCACTGACCACAGTCATTTTCAAGTTAGGAATACGGACATCGTAGAAAGACATCGCAGATGCATTCACAAAACGTAGGCGAATTTTTTCATTCGGTTTAAACATTCCTGTCCAATTTTGTTCAGGTGTTTTGCCATTAATGAGGAAGGTATAACCTGTAACATCCGACATGTCGGTTTTTAGCATACGCATCTGATTCCACATTTTGCGGTCAGACCATGTCGCTTTTATGCCATCACGTTTAACCTGCTTCCAAACATCACCCAAGGTTTCACGCTGATCTTGATAATATTCAGCTGAAATTTTAAGATCTTTCTGAATTTGATCACTGGTTTTTTCATGAAAATCTGACAACATCACCACATAGTCACGTTCAGCTTTTTCATGTGCTGCCAATGGTGTTTTACCTTTTGGATAAATCACAAAAGAACCATATAAGCCGTCCTGTTCCTGTCCTTTAGAATGAGCGTGATACCAATAAGTCCCGCTTTGGCGAATCTTGAATTTATAAACATACTCGCTTTGAGGCTTAATACCGTTAAAACCATTAAATCCCGGTACACCATCCATAATGCCCGGCAACAACAGTCCGTGCCAATGAATAGAAGAATCTTGGTTTTTTAAATTATTTTTCACGCGAATGATGGCTTCATCACCCTCTTCAAACTCAAGCAAAGGCGCAGGAAATTGACCATTTACGGTAATGCGCTTTACAGGCTTTCCAGTTGGGCTGACCACTGCTTCATCAATAACAAGCTGATATTCACGCACTTCGGCAAAAACCAAAGGCGACGATGCAAAACAAATACCTGCTAATAGGTACGAACTAATTTTATGAGACATAACTTAACCTTAATTTTTGAAAAATAAATAAATTTTAAAAAAATTGGTTAAGTTTTAGGAGGACGTGAAATTTCTTGCCAATACCCATTTAGATATTGGTTGGGGTAATAAAAATTAGGCTGATCTATAGAATAGAAGGTATATAGGGGATCTAGCGAGCTTTGCAAAGAATGAAGACATGAGATCTGTGTCTGGCAGGATAAGCTAGAACATTCCTGACACTTTTTGTGATCTATATTCTGATTAAGAGCTAAATGATTATGGCAATCGGTATTCGTCTGTACTTCGTGATTAATACCATGTTGAGTGACTTGCTGTGCTTGATCTAAACAATGATCTTGGCTCATTTCAGTTTGCATATTGATATGCATTATCTTTACTGATGCAACAGACACACTACTCCATCCTATGGCAAAAACCATAAGAAAACAAAACCAAAGTTTTTTGGAGAGATGAGTCAACACGAATGCTATCTAGGAATAGAATTTAATCCAAAATATCTTAACGGAATTTCAAATATTTACAACCCAATATAATTTAGTAGTTTCTCTAAAAATAACATAATACACCTTATACGAAATTCTCTTTATTTATCTTTAAATTTCAGTATATTAGATCAAGCCGTTGTGGGGCATAGGGTACCAGAGCGGCTTTTTATTGATTATTTATGTTCCACGCTTAAAATTCGAACAATGTTTCATGATTTTTATAAGTTAAACTAAATTTAGTTGCCAATCCCAATAAGCTATTCACTAACTTGTAAATATCGGTATACCGCCTGACGACTAATCCCAAAAGCTTTTCCTAATGCCATTTTTGATGGATACTTCCCTTCCCTCCATGCTTGTCGTAAAGCTTCAGCTTGGTCAGGCTTTAGTTTATGCACCCGACCTTTGTACTTCCCCTGAGCAGAGGCGAGTTTTATTCCTTCCTTTTGCCGCTCTAAAATGATCTCACGTTCGAACTGTGCAAAAGCACCCATCAATTGCAGCATCAAATTATCCATCGGGGTGGATTCGGCCGTAAAAGTAATATTTTCTTTTACAAACTGGATGGCAATCCCTCGTTTGACCAGTTTATCTACTTCAGTGACCAAATCTTTCAGGCTTCGCGCAAAACGATCCATGGAATGTACAATCACCCTGTCCCCTTCCCGGACATAGTTCAACATTTCCTGAAATTTAGGTCGGTCAGTATTTTTACCTGAAGCACGGTCAACAAAAATCCGGTCGACTTCAATTCCCTCAAGTTGACGTCCAGTGTTTTGCTCGACAGAACTTACCCGGATATACCCTACTTTTTGGCCTTTCAATTTTTCAGGCACTGTTGCAAATAGGCTGACATGATAAGCTAAATATCTTATTTATTTCGAGATACAGCAGATGAATCCCTTCCACGGTCGGCACTTTC
>NZ_JAMXXK010000096.1 GCF_024129735.1 Acinetobacter lwoffii
CAAGGATTATCTCTTGAATTAAATAATTTTGCTGATTAATTTAAGATCAAATAAATTGTACGTTTTTTGATTTATGACGGAAGTCTAATATTTAGGTGTTCAACAACATTTAAATCAAGCTTTAAAACTGATGTCAGATCGTCAAAAGCCTGACTATCGAAATTCGATTAAAGAATCTGTTTCGGCATTAGAAGGTATGTGTCAAAAAATATTAAAGAAGGACAAAGTAACTTTAGGTGATGCAATTGGTCAAATTGAAAAACAATATCCAATAAATCCTGCATTAAAAGCCAGTATTAAATCTTTATATGGTTATACATCCGATGCAGATGGTATTCGCCATGCAATGTTAGACGAATCAAATCTTTCTTATATCGATGCAAAATTTATGCTTGTTGCCTGCACAAATTTTATTAACTATCTGATCGACAAAACCAGAGATCATCCAAATTAGATCACATGACTGGCGACATGGATGTCGCCCGTTCGACTGTGCTAAAGGGACTTAGCATCAGTCGAACAAATGCATTTTGCTACTTTTGTGAAGTTCAAAAGTAGAGAAAACAGTCTTTTGAACTAAACCTCTGCCACCGCATTACGTCCTTTGGCCTTTGCTGCAAACAAAGCATCATCTGCATTTGACAATAAAGCCATCCAGGACACGGCACCAATGGCAACCCCAATACTGACCGAAATCTGAATCTCGTCTCCTGCTGCAGTCACAATATGACGCTCAGCCACTTCAGCCCGAATGTTATCGGCCACAATCAATGCCTGCTGCATCTGGATATTTTCAATCAGCACCAGAAATTCATCGCCCCCATAACGTACCAGCAAATCTGTAGCACGGACATTGGCCTTTAAACGCTCGGCCACCAGCTGAATCACCTGATCGCCAATAATATGCCCATATTGATCATTCACCTGTTTAAAATGATCAATATCAATAATCATCAAACAGGTTTGGCTCAATTGACCCGGCTGATTTTCCATAAAACGAATATATTCTTCTAGCGCGAAACGGTTGGATAATCCGGTCAAAGAATCGGAATGGGCAATATTCTTTAAACGGAACTCTAGCGCATCACGTTCTTGCAACATCTGTTGCAATTTCTGAATGGCAGCGAATAAAGAATCAGAATGATTCACTTCACGCAGCCGCATATCAATTTTCTGACGACCCGAGTTTTTAGACAAACTCAACAACATGCGGCGTGCCTGAATTAGCGGCAGAAAAACCTGTTTACGTGCAAAAATCATGGTTGAAATCGCGGTCAGCAATGAAATCAGCGATACCAACACGCTCCAGATCAAACGCTGCATATTGCTGTTCATCTCTTGAATAGCGGCATCTCTGCTATATTGCAGCAGGTAAGTTTGCAGGTCTACCACAGTCGCAAATTTATCTACGATCGCTTCAGTCAGCTCTGTTCCGCTCAAACGGTAGTCACGTTGCTCCAGACTGTCACTGATCAGCTCACTCACAATCGGTAAGCCTTGCTGAATAAACTCGGTTTCTACCCGCCGATGTAAACGGATGAATTCCTCAGTCTTATCTTTAACAGGTTGAATGGTATCAATCAAGGCCCACAAATAACGCACCTGATGTTGGGTCTGTAAAGAGCGGGTAATATTTTCAGTGGGAAGCGGAGCTTCAAAAGTCACATGCGCCATGATAGACGAGGCCACACGACCGGCCTGATCACGTAAATCAGATAAAAATAGAATCTGGCTAATATAGTTATTCAGAGGGGTCGATGAGCTATCTGAAGCTACTGCCACGTCACGTAAAAGTTCGCGGCAACTTTCCCAGGCAGCAAACATGGCCAAAATCGCCTGATCAAGTTCTTGCGCACTACGTTGCTGACGTGGCATCCGGGTATAGGCATCAACCTGTGCACGCCCTTTTTTCAAACTATTTTCAAGCTGTGAAAGTTGCTGATTCAGGTTGTTAAAACCGACCTCCGTCAAGACATCAGCCGTGTGAGCTAACTGCCGATCAACCTGCTGTCGATAGCTGACTAACTCTTGTTGATGCTGGGAAAATTCCTGCACCGAACTGGACATGGCTTTATTGGCAGGCGCACGCTCACGCGAAATTTTATTTGCCAGATCAGCGACCTGCTGCAAGGCATTCAATTGTTGATAGGTTTGTCTGGATTTTAAATAACTTTGACTACTACTCACAATTAAGGGAATACAGATGCAAAGCAAACATAAAATAATAATCGACATCGACCAGTACAAACGTTGGTGGTGTTTCAAAAAGTATGCTGACATTAAATGAAGCCATTATTGATGTAAAAAAAGGTTAAGTCGAAAGCTTTAAAATGGTTTTCAA
>NZ_JAMXXK010000097.1 GCF_024129735.1 Acinetobacter lwoffii
ATAGGGGAGCCGTAGGGAAACCGAGTCTTAATAGGGCGTTTAGTTGCTGGGTATAGACCCGAAACCAGGTGATCTATCCATGAGCAGGTTGAAGGTTGGGTAACACTAACTGGAGGACCGAACCCACTGTCGTTGAAAAGCCAGGGGATGACTTGTGGATAGGGGTGAAAGGCTAATCAAACTTGGTGATAGCTGGTTCTCCCCGAAAGCTATTTAGGTAGCGCCTCGGACGAATACCATTGGGGGTAGAGCACTGTTTCGGCTAGGGGGTCATCCCGACTTACCAAACCGATGCAAACTCCGAATACCAATGAGTACTATCCGGGAGACAGACTGCGGGTGCTAACGTCCGTAGTCAAGAGGAAAACAATCCAGACCGCCAGCTAAGGCCCCAAAATTATAGTTAAGTGGGAAACGATGTGGGAAGGCATAGACAGCTAGGAGGTTGGCTTAGAAGCAGCCACCCTTTAAAGAAAGCGTAATAGCTCACTAGTCGAGTCGGCCTGCGCGGAAGATGTAACGGGGCTAAAACTATATGCCGAAGCTGCGGATGCATAATTTATTATGCGTGGTAGGGGAGCGTTCTGTAAGCCGATGAAGGTGGATTGAGAAGTCTGCTGGAGGTATCAGAAGTGCGAATGCTGACGTGAGTAACGACAATGCGAGTGAAAAACTCGCACGCTGAAAGACCAAGGGTTCCAGTCCAACGTTAATCGGGGCTGGGTGAGTCGACCCCTAAGGCGAGGCCGAGAGGCGTAGTCGATGGGAAATTGGTTAATATTCCAATACTTCTGTGTAATGCGATGAGAGGACGGAGAAGGTTAAGTCAGCCTGGCGTTGGTTGTCCAGGTGGAAGGTTGTAGGCATGTATCTTAGGCAAATCCGGGGTACTCTATGCTGAGAACTGATAGCAAGCTGTACTTGTACAGTGAAGTGGCTGATACCATGCTTCCAGGAAAAGTCTCTAAGCTTCAGTTACACAGGAATCGTACCCGAAACCGACACAGGTGGTCAGGTCGAGTAGACCAAAGCGCTTGAGAGAACTCTGCTGAAGGAACTAGGCAAAATGGTACCGTAACTTCGGGAGAAGGTACGCTGTTGTCTGTGATAGGACTTGCTCCTTGAGCGGCCGACAGCCTCAGAAACCAGGCCCCTGCAACTGTTTATTAAAAACATAGCACTCTGCAAACACGAAAGTGGACGTATAGGGTGTGATGCCTGCCCGGTGCTGGAAGGTTAATTGATGGGGTTAGCGTAAGCGAAGCTCTTGATCGAAGCCCCAGTAAACGGCGGCCGTAACTATAACGGTCCTAAGGTAGCGAAATTCCTTGTCGGGTAAGTTCCGACCTGCACGAATGGCATAATGATGGGGGCGCTGTCTCCAGCAGAGACTCAGTGAAATCGAATTCGCCGTGAAGATGCGGTGTACCCGCGGCTAGACGGAAAGACCCCGTGAACCTTTACTGCAGCTTGACATTGAACTTTGATCTTACTTGTGTAGGATAGGTGGGAGGCTTTGAAGTCGCGACGCTAGTTGCGATGGAGCCGTCCTTGAAATACCACCCTGGTAATATTGAGGTTCTAACTCTGTCCCGTTATCCGGGACGAGGACCATGTCTGGTGGGTAGTTTGACTGGGGCGGTCTCCTCCTAAAGAGTAACGGAGGAGTACGAAGGTGCGCTCAGCGTGGTCGGAAATCACGCGTAGAGTATAAAGGCAAAAGCGCGCTTAACTGCGAGACCCACAAGTCGAGCAGGTACGAAAGTAGGTCTTAGTGATCCGGTGGTTCTGTATGGAAGGGCCATCGCTCAACGGATAAAAGGTACTCTGGGGATAACAGGCTGATACCGCCCAAGAGTTCATATCGACGGCGGTGTTTGGCACCTCGATGTCGGCTCATCTCATCCTGGGGCTGAAGCAGGTCCCAAGGGTATGGCTGTTCGCCATTTAAAGAGGTACGCGAGCTGGGTTTAGAACGTCGTGAGACAGTTCGGTCCCTATCTACCGTGGGCGTTGGAAATTTGAGAGGATCTGCTCCTAGTACGAGAGGACCAGAGTGGACGAACCTCTGGTGTACCGGTTGTCACGCCAGTGGCATCGCCGGGTAGCTATGTTCGGAAGGGATAACCGCTGAAAGCATCTAAGCGGGAAGCCTACCTCAAGATAAGATTTCCCCGAGACTTTATGTCTCCTAAAGAGCCGTTGAAGACTACGACGTTGATAGGTTGGATGTGGAAGCATAGTGATATGTGAAGCTGACCAATACTAATTGCTCGTGAGGCTTGACTATACAACACCCAAACAGTTGTTGTA
>NZ_JAMXXK010000098.1 GCF_024129735.1 Acinetobacter lwoffii
TCCTGGTCGTTAAAGTGTTTGTTTGCACTCATATTTTAACTGTTAGGACTCAGGTTTTTTTATTTAAAGCAAACTATGGGACAGCAGTGGCAGGAGCGCCCTTTTTTATGTCTCTTAAAACATCAATAAAAATAACAATACTTAAAAATGCAATTCATTTCTGGAGAATTGCCCATAAAGGGAATGCAGCCGATAACATGGATATGCAGAAAATTACCTTTTCACTCTGGTACTTAAGCCAAAAGCCGGTATGTTAATTAAAAATAACAGCCAACTGGAATAAGCTCATTCGATGAAAACCCCGGTGCCCGATTATCTCCAGCATGTATTAACGGTCTGTCATGATAATGATCAGGGCGCTTTGGCTGACTATATCCCTGAACTGGCAGCGGTAGATCCAAACAAGTTCGCCTTAGCGCTGACCACGGTGGATGGCACGATTTATTCCACGGGGGATGATGAAACCGAATTTACCATGCAGTCGATGTCCAAGCCTTTTGCCTATGCCTTGGCATTGCAGCATTTGGGAATTTCAGCAGTACTGGAAAAGGTCGGCGTTGAACCTTCAGGGGAGGCTTTTAATCAGATTTCACTGGATAAAGAAACCAATCTTCCGAAAAATCCAATGATTAACTCGGGTGCGATCACCACGCATTCTTTGATTCCGGTACAAAAAGGCATTTCACGTGCGGAATGCTTGCGCCGTTTTTTAAGTGAGCTGGCAGGCCGTCAACTGGAATTCGACAAGCAGGTGTATAAGTCTGAAGTCAAAACTGCATTCCGGAACCTGTCGATTGGTTACATGCTGCGAACTGTAGGTGTGCTGGATTCGGATCCTGTGGAAATCGTAAATGGATATATCAAGCAATGTGCGATTAAAGTGACGGTCAAAGATCTGGCAAATATCTGCAGTGTGCTCGCCAATGGCGGTGTTCAGGCCAAAACTGGCAAACAGTTGTTAGAACGTGATGTAGTACGTCAAGTGCTCAGCGTGATGATGACCTGTGGCATGTATGATGCGGCGGGTGACTGGCTGACGACGGTCGGAATTCCTGCCAAAAGTGGTGTATCTGGCGGAATTATCGGGGTATTGCCTGGGCAAGTGGGAATTGTAGTTTTTTCTCCTAAAATTGATGAGCATTGGCATAGTGTGCGTGGTGTGGATATCTTCGAGCGTTTGTCGCGGGACATGGGCTTGCATCTGATGGAAGGGACGCCATCGGCACAGACCATTTTGCAAAGTCGTTATATGGCAGGTAAGAACAATGACATTGTCGTGTATGAGCTGCGCGGCGTGTTGCAATTTACCGAGTCGGAAATGTTGCTGCGGATCTTGCAGGATGAGCCAGACGCTAAAACACGTATAGTCATAGACCTGACCAATTTGACTCTGATTCATGATGTGGGTGCACGTATGTTATTTGAAGGGGTCAAACGTTTACAAGCAGCTGGACACAAAGTGGTGGTCATTGATTCAGAAGGTGTATTGAGTGAGGAACAGGTGAAAGGCAATAAGCGGGTAGTAGTGACAGAAGAACTAGAGCGCTATTTGGACAAGTTTCATTAAGCCACATCCATAGGAATGAGTATGCCTTTCATTACTTGCGCTTTAAAACTTGCTCAGTAGAGGAAATGAAATATAAAAAAGCCCCGATGATTCGAGGCTTTTTTAATGAACGATTTATTTAATATGTTCTGCAATATCTGTAAAGATTACACTTAAGCCATGTGCACCTGCATCCGGATAGCCCAAGCTACGGTCACCGACAGTTCCGGCACGTCCCATACGTGCCACGATATCTTTGGTCGATTCCGCACCTTTTACCGCAGCCGGGCTTTGTTGCACAAAGATTTGAAATGCAAAGCGCCCCTAATTGAGCCAAATTTAAGGCGTAACTTGGGTAAGTGGTCGACCTAATTCCGT
>NZ_JAMXXK010000099.1 GCF_024129735.1 Acinetobacter lwoffii
GTAGCAGGATCAAACCAAATGGCAATATTTCCGCGACTCATGAGTGCTCGGTTATATGCGGGCCAATTGGTTGTGCGGTAGATTTTGTGTGCAGGCTTCTTCATTTGAAAATTATATCGCTGAAAAACCCTTTACAGATAGGTTTGTGCAACAAAGCCATCCACGATTCATATTCAATCCCATGACTTTAAAGCGCAAAGCGTGTTGCAGATGCAGCTCTTATTCCGAGGAATTTTACACTGGTATCGCCCGCCGATAGAAACACCAGATCCGGCAGTCAGGACGTAAATAACCATTCCTCCAGTTTAAATAAAAAAACCTGCAGATTCGATGCAGGTTTTTTTTAGAGATAATCAATCGCGTCTTATTTGGCTTTACGCTCTTTTTCAATCAGGTAATTCACCACCTGAATTACTTTGGCATCATTGCCCTGCACAATATATTTACCATTCACGGTCACCGCTGGTACACCGCTTAACTGATATTGAGCAGTCAAATTTTTTGCCTGAGCAATTTTTGACGAAATCGGGAATGATTTATAAGTCGTGTTAAATTTCTCTTCAGAAATACCATAACGGGTATAGAACTTGGCCAATTGTGCCTGTTCTAAAATTGGACGCTGCTTGTCATGAATATCATGGAATAACTGTAAATGTGCTTTTTGACGCACACCCAGGGCTTCTGAAACATAATAAGCACGTGCAGCCTGTTCCCAAAGCGGGTTCATTGCAGCAGGTGTACGTACAAAACGGATATCTTTGGGTAATTTTTTCAACCAGTCCTGCATATGCGGTTCCAACGTGAAACAGTGACCACAGCCATACCAGAAGAATTCACGTACCTCAATTTTGCCCGGTTTTTCGACTTTGACTGGTTTTGCGACCACCTGATAGTCCTGACCTGCCACAAAATTGGCCATAGCATTGCCTGAAAAGGCCAAAACAGATGCGGCAACAGCTCCTAAAAGGAATTTTTTCATTGGGATTATCGTCCTCTAAATCATTATGCTTAGTGTATGGGTTCACTATAAATCAATTATGCCGGTTCCGTTTTCATGCTGCGAACTTTTGTGCTATCAGAACCGCTACATTAAAGTATGCGACTGATTTTAAGTCAGTTAATATGGCCATTCGACCGCTATGTGTTTTTAGATAATCACAAAAGTTAAACTTTGAGTAATAAAAACGGTTATAATTTCTACGATTAAAACGTAGTGGTCAAACCTACAGTAAATATTAGCTTCTTACTATTCTCTTCAGTAACAGCCGCGTGGCTCTGAGAATGATCTTCTGACATACAATAGTTTCCTTATTCTATTTACGATTAGCTGAGAGACTTGAGTAAGCCTCAATATTTCTGCTAAAAATTGCTTACTATAATTGGTCAAGAAGCTTTCTTTTCATTTATCCACCGGGACAATATTGGTAATAAAACCAACATAAGAAGGGTTGATGAGATAATTCCTCCAATAACCACATTTGCTAGTGGGCACTTTACTTCTTTCTCCAATTCCAATGCCTCCCTAACTAATTAGAGAGTTTTAAGCATTATTACATGAATCTTTCCAGTACTATTGTTGCAAATATACTAAGTTGCATATTTATTCCTGCCTATGTATAGGAGCATATGTAACCCTAAAGTTTAAAATAGTCTTTTCGGATTATTTAAAAATTTGAAAATGGTAAAGAATAAATTAAAAACAATAAATATATTTATCATTCGATTTAAAAAAATTAATTAATCTTAGTTACACCATACTAAAAATAACTAATTTTTAGTTTTCCTAGTTATATGTGCTTCATTAGACTTCCTTCATAAATCATTTTTCAATCAATTTAATTGTTTATCTTTCACCCAATCTAAATTGTATATGCCAGCAAGTAAATTA
>NZ_JAMXXK010000101.1 GCF_024129735.1 Acinetobacter lwoffii
TTGATAAATATCTATATAAATTAAGACATTTAGTTGAAAATGTGTTTGCGAGATTGAAGCATTTCCGAGCGATTGCAACCCGATTTGATAAACTGGCACGCAATTATAAATCTATGATTCGTATAGCCTGTATATTTATTTGGTGCAAAGCCAAATGAGGACACACTCTAAGAAAATTATGCCTATTACCTATACAAATCCAACCAATTCTCATCATATTTTTACCTAACTACAGCATTATTTAGGTGAATATAAACTGATCCATTTCCATGGAATCCAGTGTTATATAGATTTAATCATTCACGACTGGTTTTGATATTATCTTATGCAGGCATAAAGTGAATTGATCTTTTCATGTAGATTAAATAAATAGAAGAGCATATTCATATGAACCAGATTTTAGAGATTCAAAGCAGCCAGCAGCAAGCTTTGCTTTATTTATTAGCCTTTTTAAAAGAACAAGATTATCAGTTCACGACCATTACACCACTTTCACACCAGCGAATTCTGGATCGAAAAAAGAATGAAATTTATAAGCACAAAACCCTTCAGGATATCTTTGGCTGGAATTTAAACTTTAAAAAAACTGATCTTGATCCTGTCCTGTTTGAATTATTGCAAGAACATCAACTTCTACAGGTTCAGGAAGGTCAATACTTGAGTCAGGTTCGGGTTTCTTCACTCAATGGCGAACTCTTTATTCATTCAGCTTTTCCAACCACTCAGCAAGATGCGGTATTTTTCGGTCCGGATACGTATCGCTTTATCTATCATCTCAAGCAATATCTAGCTGCTCAGCCTCGCCCTTTTAAACGGGTCGTGGAAATGTGTTGTGGCACTTCAGCAGCCGCGATCAGCATTGCCAGACATTTTCCAGATGTGAATGAAATGATGGTTGCAGACCTGAATCCCAAAGCCTTGCTCTATAGCCAGATTAATATCAGTTTTGCCGGCTTAAACCATATTCATCCGGTTCAAAGTAATTTATTTTCCAATCTTGATGGAAAATTTGATCTGATTTTTGCTAATCCACCGTATTTAATTGATCCCGAACAACGTCAATATCGTCATGGCGGTAATGCGCTGGATGGCTGTGATTTATCATTCAGGATTATAAAAGAAGGTCTACAGCGCCTGAATTCTGGCGGACATTTATTTCTATATACCGGTGTGACAGTGACTGAACATGGCAATCTGTTTTTGCAGCATCTTAAAGATTTGATGAAACAGCATCAAAATATAATCTGGTCCTATGAAGAAATTGACCCGGATATTTTTGGTGAAGAACTGGAACAACCGGCTTACCAACATGTGGAAAGAATTGCGTTGGCATTAATCAAAATTGAAGTAGGCAATTAAAGAATATTTATTAATTATGGAATTTTAAAATTTTGACTTTGTTCGCTATCAGCTTATTTTAAATCGTTTTATTAAAATCATAGAAATAAAAAAACCCCAATCTTTCGACTGGGGTTTTTAAAATTTGGCGGAAGCGGTGAGATTCGAACTCACGGAGGACTCACACCCTCGTCGGTTTTC
>NZ_JAMXXK010000102.1 GCF_024129735.1 Acinetobacter lwoffii
TGTTAGAACCCATTTAAAGTGTCTATATTCTCACCAATAAAAATGTCTGGTTTATGATGGTTTTTATCACCATGGACTGGATATAAAATATGGATGCTGATCACTATGTCTGATAAAGAAATTCAACGTCTTGCAGTTCTGCAAGACGTTAGAGATCATCGTATTACCCAGGTCCGTGCTGCTGAAATCCTGAATCTTTCCACCCGTCAAATTACCCGGTTATTGCAGAAGCTCAATCAAGATGGTGTCTCAGGTATGGCACATGCCAGTCGTGGTCAACCGGGTCATCGTCGCCATGACGTCCTGTTAAAATCAGAATGTCTTTCCATTATTTCTGAACATTTACTTGGCTTTGGTCCTACATTGGCTCATGAGAAGCTCAGCAGCATGTTTGGCCTGCATATCCCGGTAGAAACGGTTCGTCGCTGGATGACTGCAAATGACCTCTGGATTCCTCGATCCAAGCGCCTGAAACGTCCATATCAGCCTCGATACAACCGTGATTGCTTCGGTGAGCTGATCCAGATCGATGGCTCATATCATGACTGGTTTGAAGGTCGAGCTTCCAAATGCTGCTTGCTGGTTTATATCGATGACGCCACTGGAAAGCTGTTGCATCTGCGCTTTTGTGAGGCTGAAACGACCTTTGATTATATGCTTTCAACCCGAGCCTACATTGAGCAATACGGCAAGCCTTTAGCGTTTTATAGCGATAAACACTCGGTATTCCGAGTGAATCAGAAATCGAGCCAAGATAGCCAGATCACGCAATTTGGGCGGATTCTGAATGAGTTAAATATTGATATTATCTTCGCCAACTCACCCCAGGCCAAAGGCCGTGTGGAACGTGCCAATAGAACACTCCAGGATCGCCTGATCAAGGAAATGCGCCTAGAAGGTATCTGTTCAATTGCCGAGGCAAATGCCTGGCTGCCCTGCTTTATTGAGCATTTCAATCAGAAGTTTGCCAAGTGTGCGCGAAACTCAAAGAATTTACATCGGCCATTAACCGAATCTGATCTTGAACTGGATGATATTTTTACCTGGCAGGAACCGCGTAAGGTCACCAAGAATCTGACCCTGACCTATGACAAATGTATTTATCTGCTTGAACCGACAGAGCTGAATCATAAGCTTGTTGGGCAATATATTTCATTTCTGGAGTACCCGGATGGCACTGTGGCCCTCATGCACGAGGGACGAAAGCTCAACTACAGCATTTTCAATAAATTAGCTGGGCTACAGCAGAATGAGATCGTTGAGAATAAACGGTTAGGTACAGTTCTGGCACATATTCAGCAACAGCATGAAGAGTTGGAAAAACAGAATAAACGTTCCCGTCTCAAGAAAAGTATGCCGAGTCGTAAAGCTCAGAAAGCTGTTATTGAACAAAGAAAGTTAAATCCTGTGCTTGACTCTTGTGGTTAAAAACAGGACATTTTAAATGGTTTATCGCATAGACATTTTAATTGGTGAATAACA
>NZ_JAMXXK010000103.1 GCF_024129735.1 Acinetobacter lwoffii
TAATGCCAGTCAGTTAAGAAATTGACTGGCATTTTCTTGGGTATTTCTGCGGTTTTCCTTTCACAACTCGTGGGCAACTTCTAACCCTTCTCTCAGGCAAAACATACCTCCTCGATTTCTCCAGTAAACTTTCTAGATGTTTAGGTAAATTCCCTGCGGAGTCTAAAGAATCAAATCTTAATATATTCAGGATGCTGATAGAGGCAATATGAAAGCTGATTCTCAAAGGACTGACTTTTGCACGTTGAGCCATATGTTTCATTTGTCTTCTTAGAATATTATAGGCAATGAAGACCCCCCATAATTCTTGATAAATTAAATCAGGTTGCTTGCTCCTCAAATGCTTACCTTCCTGTAAATCACTTTTGATTTCTCGGTAACACATTTCTATTTCCCAGCGCTGGGCATAAAGCTTCGCCAAGCCTATCAGTGGATATGCCTTTGAATCCATTAATGAAGTGATATAACGTCTAATTTTCCCTGCCTGCTCAACTTCAATCAAACGCGCTTCCCAATATTCTCCTAATGATGGATTTAGCTTCCTGGCTCTAGCTGAAAGAGGCATTTTGATTTGAAAGTCATGCGGGGAATTACGTTTAATGATCTCATAGCGTAAATTATCTTTTGCTCTCATTAACCAATGACTGGCTTCTACTCGTGTTTGCCAGTCAATCAAGAAATCAGCAGAGAAATAGGCTCGATCAAACAAGGTAATACTATGCGATGGAGGACATAATCGATTTGCCAGTGTAAGTTCACCCTGATCCATGCTACCTATTTGGGCATCAATGATTTCATGGGTGCTGGTATTTACCAGGCAGGTTGCTCTCACTTGTGGATAAGGGGCTGCAGCGGTTTTACCCTTAGATGAGCCAAAGTGTTCAAAATTCTCGTCTGTATAAGGCATAGACCAAACCACCCCGTCAACAGCACATACACTAAGGCCATGAAAGTTTGAGTATTGCTGTTGGGATTCTTCAAACCAGGCTTGGCTGAGTAGAGAAAACAAGGTATTCAAGGGCTCTCGTCCTAAACGTTGTCGTGCTTGCACTGCTGCACTGGGGACACAATATTCTGTTGTACCAAACACAAGTTTTAGTTGCTCTACGACATACCCGATCGGTTGATCTCGAAATAGGGCAAGCCCAATTACCAGCCATACCACATGTTCGGCAGGTAATTTTCTTCTCCTGATAGAAGCCTTACCTGTTTGATGTAGGCTTTCTTTAATCCAGTTTAAATCAATGAGTTCACTGAAATGGCTGAGTGAAGGCAAAGAATGTTGAAGGGTGCAATCTAAATTTTCAGATAAAGTCATAAAAAAAATGAGCGTATTGGCATACACTCATTTTTACTACATTTTTCTAATGTCTGCTTAACTGACTGGCATTAC
>NZ_JAMXXK010000104.1 GCF_024129735.1 Acinetobacter lwoffii
TAATGCCAGTCAGTTAAGAAATTGACTGGCATTTTCTTGGATATTTTTGTGCTTTAATTTTCACTACTCGCGGACATTGCCTTTGCCTTTTTTCAGGTAATACAAATATTTTAGATTGTTCAAATAATTGCGCTAAATGTTTGGGTAGGTTTCCTGCTGATTCTAAAGGTGTGTGCCTTAAGATATTGATAATACTCATAGATGCAATATGGAAACTGATCCTTAAAGGACTCACCTTTGCATGTTCAGCGATAAACCTCATCTGTCTTCTTAAGATATTATATGCAATAAATACCCCCCACAATTCTTGATAGACCAAATCAGGTTGTTTGCTTCTTAAAATCCTTGCATCCTGTAAATCACTTTTAATTTCCCGATAACACATTTCTATTTCCCAACGCTGGATATAAAGCATTGCAAGGTCTTTGAATGGATAAACTTTAGAATCTGTTAATGATGTAATGTAACGTCTTATTTTTCCTGCATATTCAACTTCAATTAAACGTGCTTCCCAATAGTCACCCAATGACGGATTTATCTTTTTTGCTCTTGCTGAAACAGGCATTTTGATCTGAAAGTCATGGGCCGCATTATGATGAATCACTTCATAACGCAGGTTGTCCTTTGCTCGCATCAACCAATGACTCTCTTCTGCCTGAGATTGCCAGCTCACTAAAAAATCAGCAGAGAAGTAAGCACGATCAAATAGGGTAATACTGCGAACTGGTGCTTTTAATTGACTGGCTAAGGTTAATTCACCTTGATCCATACTGCCCATTTGGGCATCAATCATTTCATGGGTATTGGTATTCACCAGGCAAGTCGCTCTAACTTGTGGGTAAGGTGCAGCTGCTGTTTTGCCTTTGGATGAACCAAAGTGCTTAAAGTTTTCTTCTGTATGAGGCATAGACCAAACCACACCATCTACAGCACAAACGCATAGACCGTGAAAGTTGCTATATTGTTGTTGTGAGTCTTTAAACCATGCCTGACTTAATGTCGAAAATAAAGCACTCATGGGTTCTAAGCCTAAGCGTTGTCTTGCTTGTACGGATGCACTCGGTACACAGTATTCTGCCGTACCGAAAACAAGTTGCAATTGTTGAACCACATACCAAATCGGTTGATTTCGAAATAGAGCAAGTCCGATTACCAGCCAAACAACATGTTCAGCAGGCAGTTTTCTTTTTCGAATTGATGCTTTACCTGTTTGGTCTAAGCAATCTTCAATCCAGTTTAAATCAATCAATTCACTGAATTGTGAAAGTGAAGGTAGGGTTTGTTTTAATGTTAAATCTAGATTCTGAGATAAATTCATAAAAAAAGAGCGTATTTACATACGCTCTTTTTACAGCATTTTAACTTTTTTTGCTTAACTGACTGGCATTA
>NZ_JAMXXK010000105.1 GCF_024129735.1 Acinetobacter lwoffii
AGGCATAGGTATCTACACAATTCCTGAACTTTGCGTTAAATTGAAGAGCATGCTCTTCAATTTAACATCTCTGGCCTGGATCAGCGTCTTGTCAAGCGCTATAACAGCCTTGTAAAGCTCAATATGAACCCTCTTGCTTCACTTGCTCCGGCAATCAAAGACCTGGCTTCTGCCCAAAAGTCGAGTTTCGCAACCACACAAGCGGTCTGGCGATTCCTGAATAATGACAAAATCTCTTTTAGTCAGTTAAACCAGCCAATTGAACATCTTGCATGTGAACAGATCAAGGCATCACCGCATCAATATGCATTGATTGTTCATGACTGGTCTCAGCTACAGTATGTGAAACACCATCATAAAATTCAGCGCCTGCAAAGAACCCATCAATATGATTCAGGCTATGAATTGCAAAGCAGTCTGCTGGTTGATGCAGCCTCGGGACTACCTATTGCGCCACTGGCGCAGACACTATCAGATGCCTCAGGCTGCTATTCCACATTCAGTCAACACTCTGCTGGGCGCAAATCTCATCTAGATTCACTTACCGAACAAATCAAAGTGATTGAACAATATCCCATTGAGAAAACATGTGTTCATATCATTGATCGTGAAGGTGACTCCATTGCCCACCTAAGGGAAATGAGCAGCCAGGGTTTTAAATGGCTGATTCGGGCGAAAGAAGGCCATCGAATTGAGCATCAGGGCAAAACATGCAAAGTTGCAGAAGCCGCAGAACGAGTAGAAACGCAGCAGGTCCAGCCGATTGCCTATAAAGGAAACCGGCATATGTTGCATGTGGGAGAAACTGCTATCCGGATAACACGTGCAGCAAAACCGAAGAGAAATGACGATTCAGGCCAACGGGTTGCTCCCCAGCCAGGGAGTGCGATTGAAGCCAGATTAATTGTTGCCGTAGTGAAAGATGATCAGGATAAGACCGTCGCAAGATGGTCACTAATCAGCAATGTTCCATCAGAGATTACTACGGTAGAGATGACGACCTGGTATTACTGGCGCTGGACAATTGAATGCTATTTCAAGCTGCTCAAGCAGGCAGGTCATGATATTGAAGCATGGCTTCAGACCAGACCTGAAGCCATTTTAAGGCGGTTACTGATTAGCTGTATGGCTTGTGTTTTAACTTGGCGAATCCAGCGTTCTGAAGATGAACACCATCAGAAAATTCGTGTATTTCTCACCCGTCTTTCAGGTCGGCAGCAGAAAAGAGGTAGGTTGGAAAGTGCACCTGCCTTATTGGCAGGGCTTTCGATTTTACTGAACACTCTTCAACTGCTCTCGGAATATTCAATAGATGAACTCAATGAGATAGCCACAATGGCATTAGGTATCTCATAGATGTGTAGATACCTATGCCT
>NZ_JAMXXK010000106.1 GCF_024129735.1 Acinetobacter lwoffii
CACTGCTGTCCCATAGTTTGATTTAAATAAAAAACCTGAGTCCAAATCGTTAAAATATGAGTGCAAGCAAACACTTTAACGACCAGGATTCAGGTTTTGTCACATCAGAATACCGTATTTCATCAGCTTATTAAACCCGTCGTGCGACAGGATTTTGAGCAACTTGCTAAAGTACACCATGTTGGACAGAAATTTAGAGCGGCTTCAAGATGGGATCAGTTTATTGCCATCTTGATGTCTCAACTTTCCTGCAGGCAAAGTCTGAGAGATATTCAATCCAATCTGGAGTGCCAACAGGACAAACTGAGTCATTTCGGAGCAAAGTCTATTCCCCGAAGTACACTGGCACGAATCAATGAGCAGCAGCCTGCTGCCTTGTATCAACAGCTCTTTTACAAGTTGCTTAAATACTATGAACACTCAAAAGTAGCCCATAAATTTCGCTTTAAGAATCCATTATATTCCCTGGATGCCAGTCATATTGACCTGTCGCTTTCCTTATGTGAATGGGCCAAAGTTCACGACTCAAAAGCCAGCATGAAACTCAGCATAGGATTGAATCACAGCAATGATATTCCTGAGTTTATTGCAGTTGAAAATGGTAAAGAAAATGACATGTTACAAGGCCGAAAATTCCAGTTTCCCGCTGGCAGCATTGTGGTCTTTGATAAAGGCTATGTCGATTATCAATGGTATGCGAATCTAAGCGCTCAAAACGTTAGCTTTGTGACACGTTTTAGACCTAAATCGGTGTATCAGGTGATCCAGCAACATCCCGTGCTTGAATCCAAAGGCATTCTAAAAGATGAAACCATTCAGCTAAATAGCGCACATGCCCTAAAAAGAAAAGCCCCCGTATTAAGAAGAATTGAATATAGAGATCAGCAAAGTGGCAAGCACTTTAGCTTTCTCAGCAATAACTTTCATCTAGCTGCCTCTACCATTGCAGCGATTTACAAAGACCGCTGGAAAGTTGAATTGTTCTTTAAAGCGATTAAACAGAACCTGAAATTAAAAGCCTTTTTAGGCCGAAGCAAGAACGCCATTCAGACGCAAATCTGGATTGCGATGATCGCCTATTTACTGGTAAGTTTCGCTCAACATTTAGGGAAAAAAGGCTGGACAGTTCAGCGCTTACTCAGAATAATTCAAGTGAATTTATTTGAAATAAAAACCTTAAAAGCGTTATTTTCACCCGATAAAGTCCCCATCAAACAAGAGGAAGCTTAAATGAGCTTCCTCTTGTAAAAATTGTGGGACAGCAGTG
>NZ_JAMXXK010000107.1 GCF_024129735.1 Acinetobacter lwoffii
CATTGCTGTCCCACAATTTTTCACAAGAGGAAGCTCATTTGAGCTTCCTCTTGTTTTATGGGTATTTTATCGGGTGAAAATAAAGCTTTTAAAGTTCTTCTTTCAAACAAATTCACTTGAATTATTCTGAGTAAACGTTGAACTGTCCAACCTGTTTTCCCTAAATGTTGAGCGAAACTCACCAATAAATAGGCGATCATCGCAATCCAGATTTGTGTCTGAATTGCGTTCCTGCTGCGGCCTAGAAACGCTTTTAATTTGAGATTCTGCTTAATCGCCTTAAAGAACAGCTCAACTTTCCAACGATCTTTATAAATCGCCGCAATGGTGGAGGCGGCTAAATGAAAGTTATTGCTGAGAAAGCTAAAGTGCTTGCCACTTTGCTGATCTCTATATTCAATTCTTCTTAACACTGGGGCTTTTCTTTTTAGGGCATGTGCGCTATTCAGCTGAATGGTTTCATCTTTTAGAATACCTTTGGATTCAAGCACTGGATGTTGCTGGATCACCTGATACACAGATTTAGGCCTAAAACGTGTGACAAATCCAATGTTTTGAGCAGTCAGATTTGCATACCATTGGTAATCGACATAGCCTTTATCAAAAACTACAATGCTGCCAGCAGGAAACTGGAATTTGCGGCCTTGTACCATGTCATTTTCTTTGCCATTTTCAACTGCAACAAACTCAGGAATATCATTGCTGTGATTCAATCCTATGCTGAGTTTCATGCTGGCTTTTGAGTCGTGAACTTTGGCCCATTCACATAAGGAAAGCGACAGGTCAATATGACTGGCATCCAAGGAATACAAGGGATTCTTAAAGCGAAATTTATGAGCTACTTTTGAGTGTTCATAGTATTTAAGCAACTTGTAAAATAGCTGTTGATACAAGGCAGCAGGCTGCTGCTCATTGATTCGTGCCAGCGTGCTTCGGGGAATAGACTTTGCTCCGAGATGACTTAGCTTTTCCTGTTGGCACTCCAAATTGGATTGAATATCTCTCAGACTTTGTCTACAAGAGAATTGAGACATCAATATGGCAATAAACTGATCCCACCGGGAAGCCGCTCTAAATTTCTGTCCAACATGGTGTACTTTAGCAAGTTGTTCAAAATCCTGTCGCACAACAGGTTTAATTAGCTCATGAAATACGGTATTCTGATGTGACAAAACCTGAATCCT
>NZ_JAMXXK010000108.1 GCF_024129735.1 Acinetobacter lwoffii
TTTGCCAGTGTTGATCTGTCAGCATGGTACGAGGCATAGCGAATAGTAAAATTGGGTTTGGCGATTTGATTTTACTACTTCGCTATTTTTTAAGCTAAAAGTGTCAACACACCCTAATGACAAAATATAAGACTTCTACCTCTGAAAATTATAAAAAATCAATTTTTTTGATTTTTAAAGAATGAGGATATAGTATTTGTAAAATTACTTAGCTGCTTAAAACTTAATTCTAATTGGTTAATAGGTGAAAAATGAAATTAGCAGAAGCTCTCTTACTTCGAAGTGATCAACAAAAAAAAATTATTTCACTAAAACAACGTATCAATGCAAATGTATTGGTACAAGATGGTGATAAACCATCTGAAGATCCAAATGAACTACTAAAACAAGTATTTGCTTTAATTCAAGAATTTCAAAAATTAAGTTATGCAATTCATGAAACTAATGCTTTAACAAAATTAAATGATGGTCGTTCTTTACTTGCTTTATTGACTTTGCGTGATGAATTTGTAGAACAGCACAAAACCCTAACTGCAGCAATAAGTAATACATCTCGTGAATCTGATCGTTATAGTACGCGGGAAATAAAGTGGCATAAAGTTATTCCAGTTTCATCACTACAAAAACAAGCTGATGATATTAGTCTTAAATTACGTGATTTAAATGTGTTGATTCAGTCGAGTAATTGGAAAATTGATTTGATTGATGCCTAATAGTCCTTTAGATATAATCAAGTTGAACATACTGGGCGAGTACAAGATCCCTTACTTCCACAACATAGGATTGTAAATAAAGTGTAGTGGCTTGCAAAGCAAGTGGATAAGCTTAAAATTTTAAGTACAAATCAATCCATCACTTGGCATAACTCAAATCTTTGTGCGAACAAAGTTACATGTTACTTATAACTACCATGTACTGACAGTATGTTCACCTCAATTACTAAAAATAAAGAAATGAGCAAGCACCAGCTCAACTACATTTCTATTTTTAATTCGGTTCGGCTTTGTTGCATAACGAGCTGAAAGACAGATTTTGAAAACAGCAGATTCAAATCACAAGTTGAACCGTACCGGGTTTGTCGGAGACTTTTTTATTTAAGTTAGGCCACCTGACCTAACGGGTTAATCTTATCATAGTACATTGCTTCAAAC
>NZ_JAMXXK010000109.1 GCF_024129735.1 Acinetobacter lwoffii
TAGGACTTACGCACTATTATTTATAGATTTTCTGTGGCAGCAGATGATTCTTATCGAGAATAAATTCATCAATAAAGTTCTTGATAATTGGTCTAAATAATTTCTTCTGCCAACGATATACATTTTCAAAGATCCGCTCAAACTGGTTCTTTTGTATCTCAACATAGGCCATCAAGGCTGAGAAAATATGATTCAAAATCAGCTTGGATCGTCTTACTTGAAACTTTTCAATATGACAAACCTGTTTAATTACTCGATGATATTGTTCTATTTTCCAATGACTTGAATGTAATTCATAAAAACCATCAAAGGACAATAAATCATCTTCATCTTGATGCACAATATAAAATCTCTGCTGTTCTTTTAACTGAGTCTTAAATAATTGTACAAAGCCAACATCTTTGAGCCAGACCACTTGACCCTGATGAAAATTCGGCAATAAACGGAGTTGAAACTATTGTCCTTTTTCAGGGGAAACCTTACGGTTACTGTCGACACCAAACATAAATCGAATACCATGTTTTCTTATGGTTTTTAGATTTTCAGTCGATGAATACCAACTATCACCTGTAATGAATTGAATCTTTGCACCCCAATCGAGTACTTCACTTAACATCTCCATAAAGTAATCATTCTTGGTTTTACTTTCTGACTTATCATAAATTCGAAAATTAATTGGAATATTTTTGCCATGTTGATCTGTCGCATACAAGGTAATGAGATTAATACCCTTGACGGATCGGTGGTGTTTACCTGACCAAAAATAGCTAACTAAGTCCATATGTTGACTATATGGCTTATCTAAAACAGTATCATCAATACTGACTATAAGTTTATTATTATCAATGTGTTGAATTGCTTCTTGATATAGATCGTGAGCTGTGTAGTCTTCACGCTCCAAAAAGCGATTTACACTGTCATGCGAGATATTATAAGTCTCGGCAAGTTGTGTGCAGCTAATAGAGTTTGGTTCTGTCATGAGAAAGCCCATATAAATGGGTAATGTACAAGTTGCTGTAGAAGCATGTTTAGTTCGTCTGATCACAGATACGTTATAAAGTAGTTTGAGACTTTTTTAAATCC
>NZ_JAMXXK010000110.1 GCF_024129735.1 Acinetobacter lwoffii
GGCGGATTCAAGCGGCAAGTGCAACAGTATAAAAACCAGCCATAACTTCACTCGGTGTATACCAACCTAGTGTTTTTCTAGGACGATGGTTGAGTGCAAATTCTATCTGCTCTATTTGTTCGTTTGACACGCCATCAAACGATGATGATTTTGGCAGATATTGACGGATTAAACCATTCGTATTTTCATTTCTAGCTCGCTGAATAGACTTGTAAGGATCAGCAAAATACGTCTCTATGCCAGCATCAGTAATTCTTTTGTGTTCGGAAAATTCTTTGCCATTATCAAATGTCACACTATAAGCATGGCTCATTTGTAAACGATCTAATGCACAAGTAATCGTTTGAGAGGATGCTCTTGTTGGCCCTAAATGAACAATATGTACATACAGGCTCTTTCGATCAACGAGAGTCAATAAAGCACCTTTATGATGTTTACCAATCACCGTGTCACCTTCGAAATCTCCTAAACGTTGTCGTTGATCAATGACCTGGTGTCGGCAGTGAATACTTGTTTTATCAATGATTTGACCCCTACGATCCGTGTTTTTGTAACCGCGTTTTCGATATTTCTTCTGATGCCTTAAATGTAGATGAAGTTTACCGCCTTTTGATTTATCTTGATAAATGTACTGGTAAATCCACTCATGTGAAGGTACATCCAGCCAACCGCGTTGTGTTAAAGCACCTGAAATTTGTTCGGGTGACCAGTCCAAACCAATCAAATAATCAATATAAGCGAAGGCAAATGCTGTCATTGATGATGAAGGACGGTAGCGTCTTTGACTTGCAAATTTAGCTGCCTGTTGAGCTCTATATCCACGTTGCCCAGTATTTCTTTTTAATTCACGGTGGATGGTTGATCGTGAACGTCCTAATTCCCGAGCAAGGGTAGCGATTGAACTTTTACTTTTCAAAGTAGCATAAATTTCGTATCTTTCATCTTGAGAAAGTTGGGTGTATTTCTTCATTGTGTGCTTTCCAATTGCGAGTTGAAAAAGTCTAATGATTCTATGAATACACCTAACTTTTTCAACTAACTACAAATGTGTTGCACTTGGGATTTGAATCTGCG
>NZ_JAMXXK010000111.1 GCF_024129735.1 Acinetobacter lwoffii
GGCGGATTCAAGCGGCAAGTGCAACAGTATAAAAACCAGCCATAACATCACTGGGCGTATACCATCCCAGTGTCTTTCTGGGGCGATTATTTAGAGCAGATTCTATCTGTTCTATCCGTTCTTTTGAAACATCATCAAACGATGAGGATTTTGGCAGATATTGCCTGATCAGACCATTGCTATTTTCATTTCTGGCACGTTGAATCGACTTGTACGGATCTGCAAAGTAAGTTTCTATACCTGCTTCCTTTATCCGCCAATGCTCTGAGAATTCCTTGCCATTATCAAAGGTCACACTATATGCATGACTGTGGCGCAAACACTCTAAAGCACACGTGATCGTTTTAGCTGAGGTTCTAGTTTTCCCCAAATGAGCGATATGTAGATACAGACTCTTGCGATCAACCAGGGTTAATAATGCCCCCTTATGATTCTTGCCTATCACGGTATCACCTTCAAAATCACCAAGACGTTGACGCTTGTCTATGACCTCGTCGCGACAGTGAATGCTTGTTCTATCAACCAGTTGGCCTCTACGGTCTGTGTTTTTATAACCCCGCTTGCGATAGGTTTTCTGGTGTCTTAAATGTTGATGCAGTTCTCCACCCTTAGATTTATCCTGATAGATGTACTGATAGATCCACTCATGTGATGGGACATCTAGCCAGCCACGTTGTTTCAATGCCCCGGAAATCTGTTCAGGCGACCAACCCAGAGCAATCAGATAACGGATGTAAAATATGGCGAAGTCTGTCATCTGAGATGAAGAACGGTATCGTCGTTGACTTGAAAACCGATCAGCCTGTTTAGCCCGATAGCCGCGTTCCCCTGTATTCCTTTTGATCTCACGATAGAGGGTTGATCTGGAACGACCAAGCTCTCTGGAAAGAGTAGAGATTGAAGATTTACTTTTCAAGGCAGCATAAATTTCGTATCTTTCTTCTTGAGAAAGTTGGGTGTATTGCTTCATTGTGTGCTTTCCAATTGCGAGTTGAAAAAGTCTAATGATTCTAATACACCTAACTTTTTCAACTAACTACAAATGTGTCGCACTTGGGATTTGAATCCGCGT
>NZ_JAMXXK010000112.1 GCF_024129735.1 Acinetobacter lwoffii
CATGGCTAAGGCTAAGTTTGAACGTAATAAGCCACACGTTAACGTGGGCACAATTGGTCACGTTGACCATGGTAAAACAACTTTAACAGCTGCAATTGCAACTGTATGTGCGAAGAAATTCGGTGGCGAAGCGAAAGACTACGCTGCAATCGACTCTGCACCAGAAGAAAAAGCACGTGGTATTACAATTAATACTTCACACGTAGAATACGATTCTCCAACTCGTCACTACGCTCACGTAGACTGCCCGGGCCACGCCGATTATGTTAAAAACATGATTACTGGTGCTGCTCAGATGGACGGCGCGATCCTTGTATGTGCTGCGACTGATGGTCCTATGCCACAGACTCGTGAACACATCCTGCTTTCTCGTCAGGTAGGTGTACCTTACATCGTTGTATTCTTGAACAAATGCGACCTTGTAGACGACGAAGAGCTTCTTGAACTAGTTGAAATGGAAGTTCGTGAACTTCTTTCTACTTACGACTTCCCGGGTGATGACACTCCAGTGATCCGTGGTTCTGCTCTTCTTGCGCTTAACGGTGATGACAGCCAATACGGTGAGCCAGCTGTAGTTGCGCTTGTTGAAGCACTTGACTCTTACATTCCAGAGCCAGAGCGTGCAATTGACCTTCCATTCCTTATGCCAATTGAAGACGTATTCTCAATCTCTGGTCGTGGTACAGTAGTAACTGGCCGTGTTGAGACTGGTATCGTTAAAGTAGGTGAGTCTGTAGAAATCGTTGGTATCCGTGATACTCAAACTACTACAGTAACCGGCGTAGAAATGTTCCGTAAACTTCTTGACGAAGGTCGTGCGGGCGAGAACTGTGGTGTTCTTCTTCGTGGTACTAAGCGTGAAGACGTACAACGTGGTCAAGTATTGACTAAACCAGGTGCGATCAAGCCACACACTAAATTCGATGCGGAAGTATACGTACTTTCTAAAGAAGAAGGTGGTCGTCACACTCCATTCCTTAACGGTTACCGTCCACAGTTCTACTTCCGTACTACGGACGTAACTGGTGCGATCGCGCTTAAAGAAGG
>NZ_JAMXXK010000113.1 GCF_024129735.1 Acinetobacter lwoffii
TAACCTGAGTTCGACGAAATCTGCTTAGCCTTTTAGCATATTTTGGAAAGTTGGCTTATTGGGATTCAAACAATAAGCCACTACAGCAGCCATGATATTCACCATGAAGTTATTTACCGAACGATGACGTGAATGTTCAAGTTGATGTAAATTTTTTAATTGATCATTCACGGTTTCGATCAATCCTCTTCTGCAAAGTAATTGTTTTTCTTCTTCAGTTTGAATGGGTTTATTTTTCATATTCCGACGTGATGGGGTCAATATTTTCAGTCCTCTTGCTGCTAAAGCTTCGGCTTTTGCTTTGCTCAAATAGCCTTTGTCTCCGAGTAGGATTCCTTTTAATTCTTGAGTTAAAGATTCTAATATAGCAACATCATGAACATTTCCCGATGTCAGTTTGAGATTAATAATTTCACCTAAATTATTGATAACGATATGTAATTTAAAACCATAAAACCAACCCGTACTACTTTTTCCACGGCCGGCCAAGCCTTTAAATACACGATGCCTTTTAATCCGAAGATTATGGCAAACTACCAATTTAGTGGAGTCAATGATACTGATTCCCGTATCTTTTCCTTTCACCTGGTGGAAGAAACTACTCAGAGCTTGCAAACAACGGGGCATGATTTCAATAAATCGGTTGTAGCTAAGCAGTTTAGGAAAAGCAGATTTCCAGAATGGAACGATCATTTGGCAATAAAAATATTTGAAGAATCTAAAACCGGATTGATGAAATAAAATGACAATGGTCATTGCTTCAGACAAGCTCAAGGCTGACTTTTTCAGCTTGGATTTTTGATCAGAAATTAAAGCTTTTTCTAAAGATTCATTAAATGTTTTGCAGAAATCGTCCAAAATACAAAATAATTCGGTAATATGATCCATTGAGAAGCCTTGTTTTATAACATTTTGTCTTGAGAACCAATATGTTATAAATTCAGGGCTTTTTTTCTACTCTTTTTTATATCGAACTCAGGTT
>NZ_JAMXXK010000114.1 GCF_024129735.1 Acinetobacter lwoffii
TAGACTTCCTTCATAAATCATTTTTCAATCAATTTAATTGTTTATCTTTCACCCAATCTAAATTGTATATGCCAGCAAGTAAATTAAACCGCAGGTTTAATCTTTTACGACGATTTCTATATACACAAGATAAAATCTTAAAACATTTCATCCTTCCAAATACATGCTCTACTTGAATTCGTCTACGACCAATCTCTGTATTTAACTTTTTTAATTCAGAATCTAATTTTTCAGTTTTCTTTGCTTTAGATGGCATGAGGCATCCAAAACCCAATTTTTTTATCCCTAAATACCCCTTATCAACGATAAAAAAGGGCTTAAATTTTAATTTCCTCATACTTTTTTTAAATATTTTAAAATCATGCATGCTTCCATGACTTCCACATACACTCAGTATTTCACCTGTTGTATAGTGCATAGATAGCTGAAATTTAAAGGTATGTCGCTTTTTTTTACCGCTATACCATTTCTTCTGTTTTTTTTGGACGTTGAACTAATATTTCAGTTGCATCAATCACAACAACTTCCCAATCCACTTCATCTCGATTAGGAAGTTGTTTTGGCAAGTTAAATTTTCCAGAACGGATTAAGGTATCTTCAATAACACGTGTGATACGAATTGCACTCGTTTCAGATACACCGTAACTCATACCAAGATGGAAAAATGTTCGATATTCTCTCCAATATTCTATACATAAGAGCAAACGATCTTCCAACGGTAATTTATGCGGTCGTCCTTTACCAATATGACGAGGTAAATGCTTATTTAGCTCGGCCAACATGAGGTTAAATGTAGCCCAACTAACACCGGTAAGCCTACGAAACTTAACGTTTGATAATTTTTGAATATCTTTGAATTTCATCCAAGGATTATCTCTTGAATTAAATAATTTTGCTGATTAATTTAAGATCAAATAAATTGTACGTTTTTTGATTTATGACGGAAGTCTA
>NZ_JAMXXK010000115.1 GCF_024129735.1 Acinetobacter lwoffii
TAGATCTCTTTCATAAATCAAAAAACGATCTTCTTTTTGGTTAATATTTGCACTCCGGATTTCTTAGCA
Source organism: Acinetobacter lwoffii (assembly GCF_024129735.1). GTDB lineage: Bacteria > Pseudomonadota > Gammaproteobacteria > Pseudomonadales > Moraxellaceae > Acinetobacter > Acinetobacter lwoffii_H. Next base: position 70 of record NZ_JAMXXK010000115.1, read on the forward strand.
TTCGTGCATAATCTGCGGATGAAATACATCGATTCAAACAAGCTTTCTGATCCTCAGTTCAAGCGATACACAGGCATCTCATGGTCAACTTTCTATTTGATGGTTGAGCAATTGCAGAAGCATGTCTCTGCCAAAGGCAGATCGCCCAAGTTAAGCCTGGAGGATCAGGTTCTGCTCTGTCTGAGCTATTAGCGGGAATACCGAACCTTATTTCACGTTGCGACGAGTTACGGGGTTTCAGAGCCCACAGCCTCAAGAATTGTCCGTCATGTTGAAGACTGCCTGATTCGGTCCAATCTGTTTAATTTACCCAAAGATTTACCCGAGGGCGAAGGCATCGACTGGAATGTTGTGATCGTGGATGCCACGGAAATTCCAATCCAAAGGCCTAAAAAAACAGAAGAAAAGCTATAGCGGTAAGAAAAAGACCCATACCTTTAAAGTACAGGCCATGATTCACTACAAAACTCAGCAAATTCTGAGTTTATGTACCAGTCGCGGTGCAGTGCATGATTTCGAGTTGTTCAAACGCAATTTAAACCATATTCCTTTTGGGGCTTTTATCCTTGCAGATAAAGGCTATCAGGGGATTTATGTGTTGTATCCGAATAGCCTGTTGCCATTAAAAGCCAAAAGACACTGTAAATTGGATCCTGAATTGAAAATCTATAATCAAGAAATCAATAAAAGAAGAATCGGAATTGAGCATGTATTTGGCA
>NZ_JAMXXK010000116.1 GCF_024129735.1 Acinetobacter lwoffii
GGTGGTGTTTCAAAAAGTATGCTGACATTAAATGAAGCCATTATTGATGTAAAAAAAGGTTAAGTCGAAAGCTTTAAAATGGTTTTCAATCTTTTTTGAAAAATTACAACTCCTTCTAAAACCGCGCCTAATTCGATGCCTTATTTTGCAATTATTACCTTCAATACCTACAGTAAAAAATTTACCAATACTTTGCTTGCAGTTTTTAAAAGCAGTTATGAAACTGTCCCAATGATCACTTGCAATTCGGGTGTAGTGAATACCTAATTGTTTAAGCTTTGTCTTCAATCGTTGAACTGTAGCTAAGTCTCTTTTACCCCAAACATAAGCAACAATCTCACCTGTTTCTCGATGGTAGGCGTAAATAAGCCATTGTTTATTATTTTTATTTCCCACAAAAGTCCAAAACTCATCAACTTCAAGAGACTCATAATGACTTTGTTTAGGCTGAATTTGGTAGGTCGATTCGGTTAAAGTACGTAAAACTTTACCGATACTGATTCGCTCAACTTCAGCGATATCTCGTATACCACTACCTCTGACCATCAACTGTAATATTTTTCGAGTAATGCCTGAATTACATCCTAGATAGCTCAGAGCATGGTCACCAATAAACTGACGTTTACAGTCTTTGCACTGATAGTTTTGTTTCCCATCTACTTTGATGCCATTTTTCTTTATACTGTCACTGAGGCAGGTTGGACATTTGATTTCTAGAGTTATTCGCATTTCTCTATTTTATCAAAATTCAACCTGCTTTGTTTCAGCATACTTTTTGAAACACCACC
>NZ_JAMXXK010000117.1 GCF_024129735.1 Acinetobacter lwoffii
GGTGGTGTTTCAAAAAGTATGCTGGCATTAAACGAATCCATTATTGATATAAAAGAACACTAAATCAAAGGCTTTGAAATGATTTTCAAGCTTTTTGGAGAAGTTGCAGCTTCTCCTAAAGCCTCGCCTGATTCGATGCCGTAATCGACAATTATTGCCTTCTATACCCACAGTGAAAAATTTACCAATCAACTGTTTGCATTCTTTAAAGGTCGTAACAAAGCTATCCCAATGGTCACTTGATATACATGTATAGCTTACACCTAACTGCTTCAATTTTAATTTAAGTCGTTTTGCAGTGGCTAAATCTCGGTTACCCCATACATAAGCAACAATTTCACCTGTTTCTCGATGATAGGCATAAATTAGCCATTGTTTATTTTGCTTATGACCAACAAAAGTCCAAAACTCATCTACTTCAAGGGTTTCATAATGACTTTGCTGTGCTCGAAGTTGATATTTTGATTGGCTAAGTGTCCGTAGAACTTTACCGATACTTACTCTTTCAATTTCTGCTATATCCCTGACACCACTGCCTCGCACCATGAGGTGTAATATTTTGGTTTTGATACCTGAGTGACAGCCTTGATAACTGAGAGCATGATCACCAATAAATTGACGTCTGCATATTTTACATTGGTAATTTTGCTTACCATCTACTTTTGTGCCATTTTTCTTTATACTGTCACTTAGGCAGGCTGGACACTTGATTTCTAGAGTTATTCGCATTTCTCTATTTTATCAAAATCCAACCTGCTTTTTTTCAGCATACTTTTTGAAACACCACC
>NZ_JAMXXK010000118.1 GCF_024129735.1 Acinetobacter lwoffii
AAAAAATAGCGAAGTAGTAAAATCAAATCGCCAAACCCAATTTTACTATTCGCTATGCCTCGTACCATGCTGACAGATCAACACTGGCAAAAGTTGAAAGTTATTCTGCGTAATTTATCCATTCACCACAACTCAAATTTACGCAATTTTATTGAAGCTATTCTCTATAGAATTAGAACAGGCTGTCCGTGGCGAGATATTCCTTCTTGTTTTGGTCATTCAAACTCTATTTTCAAACGTTTTAATCGTTGGTCAAGCAGCGGTAAGTTACTTAGATTATTCAAATTACTAGCCTCATGCCCCGATATGGAGTGGATTTTTATTGATGGCTCTCATGTACGTGCTCATCAACATTCTGCCGGCATAGCGAATCAATCTATTTCTAAAAGTGTAGGAGGAAACTCCTCAAAAATACATTTGATTGTTGATGCACATGGCAATCCTATTGATTTCATGATTACCGATGGAACCACACATGATGTTAAAGTTGCACCTGATTTAATATCAACATTAGATTTAAAAGAGACAAAAGTGGTATGTGCAGATAAAGGCTATGATTCAGAACCACTGCGTGAACAGATCAGGAAAACAGGGACTAAAGCGAATATACCAAAGAAAACAAATAGCCAATCGAACAATGACCATATGGACTGGTATTTATATAAAATCAGGCATTTAGTTGAAAATATGTTTTGTAGATTAAAGCAATTTAGAGGAATAGCTACTCGATATGACAAGCTCAAAAGAAATTATCAAAGTTCTGT
>NZ_JAMXXK010000119.1 GCF_024129735.1 Acinetobacter lwoffii
GGCACTGTTGCAAATAGGCTGACATGATAAGCTAAATATCTTATTTATTTCGAGATACAGCAGATGAATCCCTTCCACGGTCGGCACTTTCAAGGTGAAATCATTCTTTGGGCTGTTCGTTGGTATTGTAAATATGGCATCAGCTATCGTGAACTTCAGGAAATGCTCGCTGAACGTGGAGTGAATGTTGATCACACCACAATTTATCGCTGGGTTCAGCGTTATGCTCCAGAAATGGAAAAACGTTTACGTTGGTATTGGCGTAATCCTACAGATCGACATTTATGGCATCTGGATGAAACTTACGTAAAAGTGAATGGCAAATGGGCATATCTATACCGTGCAGTTGACCAACGTGGCCATACTCTTGATTTCTATCTTTCTGCTAGACGAAATACCCATTCAGCTTATTGTTTTCTTGGTAAAATTTTGAATCATGTCAAAAAATGGCAGATTCCACGAGTCATAAACACTGATAAGGCTCATACCTATGGCCGTGCTTTGTCGCGACTAAAACAGGAAGGAAAGTGTCCTGAAGACCTGGACCATCGACAGATTAAATACAAGAATAACGTGATTGAATGTGATCATGGCAAGCTCAAACGGATCATCAAGGCTACGTTGGGATTCAAGTCTATGAAAACGGCTTATGCCACAATTAAAGGAATTGAGGTTATGCGTGCTCTACGCAAAGGACAAGCTTCATTATTTTATAACGGTAATATTCTAGGAGAAGTTTGGCTAGTAAATAGAGTTTT
>NZ_JAMXXK010000120.1 GCF_024129735.1 Acinetobacter lwoffii
TACGATGTATCTGAGGGTCTGTAGCTCAGTTGGTTAGAGCACACGCTTGATAAGCGTGGGGTCACAAGTTCAAGTCTTGTCAGACCCACCAAATCTGACTAACGAAGCATGAAAGTGCTGAAGCAAACAGAACAGAACGATACATTGACTTATTGATAAGCTGGGGACTTAGCTTAGTTGGTAGAGCGCCTGCTTTGCACGCAGGAGGTCAGGAGTTCGACTCTCCTAGTCTCCACCATACATTCCTACGGAATGTATAAAGACAAAAGCTAATAAATAGACAATCAGTTGATTGTTAGTTTAGTCCTTAAGCGATCAAGTGTTTAGATCCTAGAGATTAGCAAGTACAAGCGTTATGATACGCGCACTTGATAATCTCTGTGATTTATCACAGTTTCCTGACCTGACGAAGGCTGGAAAAATCATTAACAGAATATATTTGAGTTGAAATAATTTGTTCAAACTCGTTTCAAGTAGGTAACTACAAGAAATGAGTTCTAGCGAAATTAACTGAATCAAGCGTTTTGGTATATGAATCTAATTGAAGCTGTACGGTGCTTAAGTGCACAAACGCCAACTGTATGAGCGTGATGAGAAATCATCACAATCTGTTGCTTATCCCACTTGTAAGGATAAACGACTGTTTGGGGTTGTATAGTCAAGTAATTAAGTGCATGTGGTGGATGCCTTGGCAGTCAGAGGCGAAGAAAGAC
>NZ_JAMXXK010000121.1 GCF_024129735.1 Acinetobacter lwoffii
ACTTGTAAGGATAAACGACTGTTTGGGGTTGTATAGTCAAGTAATTAAGTGCATGTGGTGGATGCCTTGGCAGTCAGAGGCGAAGAAAGACGTGATAGCCTGCGAAAAGCTCCGGGGAGGCGGCAAATATCCTGTGATCCGGAGATGTCTGAATGGGGAAACCCACTTACCATAAGGTAGGTATTGCAACATGAATACATAGTGTTGCAAGGCGAACGAGGGGAAGTGAAACATCTCAGTACCCTTAGGAAAAGAAATCAATTGAGATTCCCTCAGTAGCGGCGAGCGAAAGGGGAAGAGCCCATTAAGTCATATAAGTTCTAGTGGAACGCTCTGGGAAGTGCGACCGTAGACGGTGATAGTCCTGTACACGAAAGGGCTTATATGATGATGTCGAGTAGGGCGAGGCACGTGAAACCTTGTCTGAATATGGGGGGACCATCCTCCAAGGCTAAATACTCCTGACTGACCGATAGTGAACCAGTACCGTGAGGGAAAGGCGAAAAGAACCCCTGTGAGGGGAGTGAAATAGATCCTGAAACCGCATGCATACAAGCAGTGGGAGCCGGCTTAGTCCGGTGACTGCGTACCTTTTGTATAATGGGTCAGCGACTTATATTCAGTAGC
>NZ_JAMXXK010000122.1 GCF_024129735.1 Acinetobacter lwoffii
CACACAAAATCTACCGCACAACCAATTGGCCCGCATATAACCGAGCACTCATGAGTCGCGGAAATATTGCCATTTGGTTTGATCCTGCTACGCAATGGTATGCGCCATCAAAAGGCAAACAAGGGCGAAATCAAACCTACTCCGACGCAGCCATCCAATGCTGCTTAATGATTAAATCCTTATTCCGTCTGTCTTTACGTATGGTTACTGGCTTTGTGCAAAGTCTGATTAAACTTTGCGGATTAAATTGGATAGCTCCAGATTACACCACGCTTTGTAGAAGACAAAAGCATATTGATATTGTAATCAGCTACCAAAAAAGTAGCGATGGGCTGCATCTACTCATGGACTCTACAGGCATGAAGTTTCTAGGTGAGGGCGAATGGAAACGCAAGAAACATGGACCTGAATATCGTCGCCAATGGCGTAAACTTCATATTGATATAGATGCTAAAACCCTACAAATACGAGCAGTTCAGCTTACAACCAATAATGTCAGTGATTCACAGGTGCTTGGTGATTTACTTGATCAGATTCCACAAGATGAGCAGATTGACTCTGTTTATACCGATGGAGCTTATGACACCAAGCAATGCCGTCAGGTCATTGCAGATCGGCAAGC
>NZ_JAMXXK010000123.1 GCF_024129735.1 Acinetobacter lwoffii
CATCGGTATAAACAGAGTCAATCTGCTCATCTTGTGGAATCTAATTAAGTAAATCACCAAGCACCTGTGAATCACTGACATTATTGGTTGTGAGCCGAATAACGCGTATTTGTAGGGTTTTAGCATCGATACCAATATGTAGTTTACGCCATTTGCGACGATATTCAGGTCCATGTTTCTTGCGTTTCCATTCGCCCTCACCTAGAAGCTTCATGCCTGTAGAGTCTACGAGTAGATGCAGCCCATCGCTACTTTTTTGGTAGCTGCTTGCAATATCAATATGCTTTTGTTTTCTACAAATGGTGGAATACGAATATCACTGATATTCGGGGCTGCTCAGCCGCAAAGCTTAATCAGACTTTGCACAAAGCCAGTAACCATACGTAAAGACAGACGGAATAAGGATTTAATCATTAAGCAGCATTGGATGGCTACGTCGGAGTAGATTTGATTTCGCCCTTGTTTGCCTTTTGATGGAGCATACCATTGCGTAGCAGGATCCAACCAAAGGGCAATATTTCCGCGACTCATGAGTGCTCGGTTATATGCGGGCCAATTGGTAGTGCGGTAGATTTTGTGTGTAGGCTTCTTCATTTGAAAATT
>NZ_JAMXXK010000124.1 GCF_024129735.1 Acinetobacter lwoffii
GTGCCGACCGTGGAAGGGATTCATCTGCTGTATCTCGAAATAAATAAGATATTTAGCTTATCATGTCAGCCTATTTGCAACAGTGCCGTTTCTGGTTCAAAGCCTTCACCTTTTCCTTATTTATCTCTGACTTCTTTAATGTAAAAACCCAATCATGAAGACTGGGTTTTTACAATATTCATTGTACCTTTAACAGCACTTCATCGGTACAGCATAAAAGTGTTACTGACCTGGCAATGAGGCGCAGTATTTAATACCATCCAGCATTTATAAACTGCGCTGATTTACACGCTTGGACAACTCTTCAGCCGATTCCTTGCGTTCAGAATAACGATCAGTCAGGTATTTGCTTTGACCACGAGTCAGTAGAGTGAACTTAAAGGCACTGTTGCAAATAACCACGAATGGTAAGCTGAAGACTGTTTTAGCTAAAGGTGCAGCATATGAATCCTTTCCATGGTCGGCATTTTCAGGGCGAAATCATTCTTTGGGCTGTGCGCTGGT
>NZ_JAMXXK010000125.1 GCF_024129735.1 Acinetobacter lwoffii
TTTAATCGTTGGGCAAGCAAGGGATTGTGGAATAAATTTTTTTTAGATTACGAGGCGTCTTGGATCAAGAATGGGTATTCATTGACGGAAGCTACATACGCGTGCATCAACATGCAAGTGGAGCTCGGAATGGTTTCGAAAGAGCAATTGGACAATCACGTGGTGGACGAACAACAAAAATACATCTTGCAACCGACGCGAATGGATTACCGATTGATTTTAAAATCACTGGGGGTGGCGTCCACGACAGTCAAGTTGCAAAACAACTGATTGATACTGTAGGCGAGGCAACTTATCTCATTGCTGATAAGGGGTATGATGCTGAGCACATTAGAATATATGCCCAGAACAAGGATATGATTCCCATCATTCCAATGAGATCAAATAGTAAAAGATCGAATAAGGAGTTTGATAAATATCTATATAAATTAAGACATTTAGTTGAAAATGTGTTTGCGAGATTGAAGCATTTCCGAGCGATTGCAACCCGATTTGATAA
>NZ_JAMXXK010000126.1 GCF_024129735.1 Acinetobacter lwoffii
CGTGAAGCATCTGACCAGGTATCCATCATTTTTTGAGCAATTTCTGCGCTGGTATGGTAGCGTGCAGATTTTGTACTGTTATGCAGAATGTTGCGAATGATTGACGCACTCAGATGAGTCTTTCCTGTACCCGGTGTACCAATGAGCAGTAGGTTTGGATAATGGTCAGAAATAATCTGCTGTGCAAAAGCCTGACATAGTTTGATGGCATTGTCTTGTGCAGGACATGCAACTACATAATTCTTGAAGCCACGATCCAGGTAGCGTTTATTGAGCCCTGAGTTTTTGATTTTCTGTTGTAGCAATCGCTGTTGCAACTCATCTGCATAGGCTGCATGTGAGTGATGGACGGTTTCTTTGGCACACAATTTACAGAGCCTGTGACCGGCGATTTCCATCAGGGGTATATG
>NZ_JAMXXK010000127.1 GCF_024129735.1 Acinetobacter lwoffii
ACTACCATCAGCGCTAAGAGGTTTCACTTCTGAGTTCGGGAAGGGATCAGGTGGTTCACTCTTGCTATGGTCGCCAGCACAACTGTTTATGACTTTGCATTTGGTCTTATTTAGATGCCAATGCTTGGTCAAATAGAATTCATTAACAGGTATATCTGAGTTGTGAGTGTAACATAAAGCGTAGCTTTATGCCTTGCACTCAGGCAAACGCTTTCGCGTTTGCTTATTCTTCGTTCATCTTTAGCGTTCACTAAATCAAGCTGTTTTGCTGAATATCGAATCAATTGATCCTCACTTCTTTCGAAGTTCGTACAACAACTGTTTGGGTGTTGTATAGTCAAGCCTCACGAGCAATTAGTATTGGTCAGCTTCACATA
>NZ_JAMXXK010000128.1 GCF_024129735.1 Acinetobacter lwoffii
CCCCACACTACCATCAGCGCTAAGAGGTTTCACTTCTGAGTTCGGGAAGGGATCAGGTGGTTCACTCTTGCTATGGTCGCCAGCACAACTGGTATGATTACTTACTGAGGTCTTATAGTTGCCTTAGCTTTCTTCAAATCTTGCACTCTGTTCAAAGCAGTGCTTTGAACATCGTTCATTAACAGATATATCTGAGTTGTGTATTTTGTTCGTTTAGCGTAACTAAATCAAGCTGTTTTGTTTAATATCGAATCGATTGATGCTTAATACAACAACTGTTTGGGTGTTGTATAGTCAAGCCTCACGAGCAATTAGTATTGGTCAGCTTCACATATCACTATGCTTCCACATCCAACC
>NZ_JAMXXK010000129.1 GCF_024129735.1 Acinetobacter lwoffii
TAGGGCGTGTCCTCATTTGAAGAATTGGTTTTAAATACTTAAAATCCTCCTTTGAGTTATTTTTATTTCTATATTTTCAATGGCACGTACTCTTCTTACCGATGATATCTGGCAGCAAATTCAAGATACTATGCGATTACATGGTTGCTACCGTTCAAAGAATAGTAGAAATATCATGGAAGCGATCTTATGGAAACTGCGTACAGGCGCCACATGGCGTGATATTCCTCAAGAATTTTGTCCTTGGCAAACTGCTTATAATCGTTTTAATCGTTGGGCAAGCAAGGGATTGTGGAATAAATTTTTTTTAGATTACGAGGCGTCTTGGATCAAGAATGGGTATTCATTGACGGAAG
>NZ_JAMXXK010000130.1 GCF_024129735.1 Acinetobacter lwoffii
CTGTTAATGATTTTTCCAGCCTTCGTCAGGTCAGGAAACTGTGATAAATCACAGAGATTATCAAGTGCGCGTATCATAACGCTTGTACTTGTTAATCTCTAGGATCTAAACACTTGATCGCTTAGGAACTAAACAACTTCATCACTGTATGCTTACATACTGCGCGAAGCGTAGCTTCTTGCTTAAATTTCAAGGAAAAGCAGTGCTTTTATGATCTTGAAATTTGGTGGAGACTAGGAGAGTCGAACTCCTGACCTCCTGCGTGCAAAGCAGGCGCTCTACCAACTAAGCTAAGTCCCCAGCTTATCAATAAGT
>NZ_JAMXXK010000131.1 GCF_024129735.1 Acinetobacter lwoffii
TGACTGCCAAGGCATCCACCACATGCACTTAATTACTTGACTATACAACCCCAAACAGTCGTTTATCCTTACAAGTAGGATAAGCAACAGAGTTCGTCTTGCGACTTACTCATACAGTTGGCGTTTCGTAGATTTAACTACTGTACAGCTTCAATTAGATTCATATACCAAAACGCTTGATTCAGTTAATTTCACTAGAACTCATTTCCTTAATCTTCACATCACAGTAATAAATCACTGTTAGTGTTGATCTTAAAAACGAGTTTGAACAAATTATTTCAACTCAAATATATTCTGTTA
>NZ_JAMXXK010000132.1 GCF_024129735.1 Acinetobacter lwoffii
AAATTATTTCAACTCAAATATATTCTGTTAATGATTTTTCCAGCCTTCGTCAGGTCAGGAAACTGTGATAAATCACAGAGGTTAATAACAACGAAGCGAATCATACGCCTCTTTCTTACTAAGCTCTATAAGCTATCTAGCTGTTTGTATGTTTCTTAGCTCATCTTACGTTTGCTTGATCATTTCAAGATCAATGTAAGTGATGGTGGAGACTAGGAGAGTCGAACTCCTGACCTCCTGCGTGCAAAGCAGGCGCTCTACCAACTAAGCTAAGTCCCCAGCTTATCAATAAG
>NZ_JAMXXK010000133.1 GCF_024129735.1 Acinetobacter lwoffii
GCGCTAAGAGGTTTCACTTCTGAGTTCGGGAAGGGATCAGGTGGTTCACTCTTGCTATGGTCGCCAGCACAACTGTTTATGGATACTTGCTTTGGTCTTATTTAGTCACTTTTCAGTGTATGCCAATGCTTTTTCCAAATCTTGCACTCGTTCAAAACAGTGTTTTGAACATCGTTCATTAACAGGTATATCTGAGTTGCAGTAGTTTGTTCGTTTAGCGTAACTAAATCAAGTCACTTTGTTTAATATCGAATCAATCGATCCT
>NZ_JAMXXK010000134.1 GCF_024129735.1 Acinetobacter lwoffii
ACTTATTGATAAGCTGGGGACTTAGCTTAGTTGGTAGAGCGCCTGCTTTGCACGCAGGAGGTCAGGAGTTCGACTCTCCTAGTCTCCACCACGTATCCTTCGGATACGTAATAAGCAAACGATCAGATAGCTTATAGAGCTTAGTGATAAAGCAGCGTATAATGCGCGGCATTGTTATTAACCTCTGTGATTTATCACAGTTTCCTGACCTGACGAAGGCTGGAAAAATCATTAACAGAATATATTTGAGTTGAAATAATTT
>NZ_JAMXXK010000135.1 GCF_024129735.1 Acinetobacter lwoffii
TCCACCATACATTCCTACGGAATGTATAAAGACAAAAGCTAATAAATAGACAATCAGTTGATTGTTAGTTTAGTCCTTAAGCGATCAAGTGATTAGATCCTAGAGATTAACAAGTACAAGCGTTATGATACGCGCACTTGATAACCTCTGTGATTTATCACAGTTTCCTGACCTGACGAAGGCTGGAAAAATCATTAACAGAATATATTTGAGTTGAAATAATTTGTTCAAA
>NZ_JAMXXK010000136.1 GCF_024129735.1 Acinetobacter lwoffii
AGCTTATGACACCAAGCAATGCCGTCAGGTCATTGCAGATCGGCAAGCGTATGCGGTGATTCCACCTAGAAAAAATGCGAAACCGTGGAAAGATACAAAGAGTAGCTCGCTAGAGCGAAATGAATTACTTCGAACAGTTGCACGTTTAGGCAGGACACTATGAACAAAATGGTCAAGCTATCATCGGCGAAGTTTGGTTGAAACTAAGATGCACTG
>NZ_JAMXXK010000137.1 GCF_024129735.1 Acinetobacter lwoffii
AGGTTTCACTTCTGAGTTCGGGAAGGGATCAGGTGGTTCACTCTTGCTATGGTCGCCAGCACAACTGTTTATGGATACTTGCTAGGTCTTACGTTTTGCCTTGCTTTCTACCAAATAGAATTCATTAACAGGTATATCTGAGTTGCAGTAGTTTGTTCGTTTAGCGTAACTAAATCAAGTCACTTTGTTTAATATCGAATCAATCGATCCT
>NZ_JAMXXK010000138.1 GCF_024129735.1 Acinetobacter lwoffii
TACTTCGAACAGTTGCACGTTTAGGCAGGACACTATGAACAAAATGGTCAAGCTATCATCGGCGAAGTTTGGTTGAAACTAAGATGCACTGCATTAAATTATTAGGAGATAAACTCAGTGAACCGTACCGGGTTTGTCGGAGACTTTTTTATTTAAGTTAGGCCACCTGACCTAACGGGTTAATCTTATCATAGTACATTGCTTCAAAC
>NZ_JAMXXK010000139.1 GCF_024129735.1 Acinetobacter lwoffii
TACGATGTATCTGAGGGTCTGTAGCTCAGTTGGTTAGAGCACACGCTTGATAAGCGTGGGGTCACAAGTTCAAGTCTTGTCAGACCCACCACTATCTGACTACAGAAGAAAAGATACATTGACTTATTGATAAGCTGGGGACTTAGCTTAGTTGGTAGAGCGCCTGCTTTGCACGCAGGAGGTCAGGAGTTCGACTCTCCTAG